>NZ_JBHXVJ010000006.1:0-331274 GCF_042672355.1 Agromyces binzhouensis
GGGCGCATCCTGGCGGATGCGCCTTCGCCGTTTCCGGGCTCCAGCCGGTCTAGAAGAAGTCGTCGGGAGTGCCGGCGGCGCGCTGGACGTCGCGGGTCTCGATGCGGGCCGCCTCGAGCTTCGCGACCGCGACGCGCAGTCCGGACTCCATCTGCGCCGCCCAGGCGTCGGACTCGCGGGCGCTCGTCTCGGCCGCGCGGGCCCGGGCGTCGGCGGCATCGGCGGAACGCCGTGCCTCCGCCACCTGGCGCAGGGCGAGCGAGATCCCGTAGTAGGCCGCGACCATGGTCGCGATCGGAGCCGCGACGACCGCCAGCGCCGCGATGCCGGAGGCGTCGGGACTGAAGGCGACGACCAGTGCGAACGCCAGGAACAGCGCCGCGATCGCGACGAGCACGACGAGCATGAAACGGAGGTCGCGGCTCCACGAACCGCGCTTGGCCGTCGAGTCGGTCGGCGCCTCCGCACTCTCGGGTTCGGTCTGGAAGACGACGGTGTCGCCGTAGGCGCCGTCGCCGCCCGTGTGGTCGACGGGGCGGGTGGTCGTGTCGCTCATATCGCGCAATCCCCCAGTGTTGGCATGTCCCCCAATTGTGGGCCGGGGCGCTGGGGCGGTCAAGCAAGCGCGCCGGATCATCGGACGCGGGAATGTCGGTGGGTGGTGAGAACCTCTCGACATGGGAATCGTCGAACTGATGCAGGCCAGGGAGCTCGCCGTGGGCGACGTCCTCGTCAGCGCGACCGGCGGCTCGTACGAGATCACCAGGGTCGCGCGGGTCGGGCGCGGCATCCGCGTGCAGTACCTGACCGAAGAGGGGCGGCAGGGGCGGCTCACGGCCGCGCCCGAGTCGATCATCCGCGCGCGTCGCTCGCACGCCACGCACGCCGCCTGACCGGTCCGCGATCGCGCGCGACGGCCGCGGGGCGTCCCCCGCCACGAGCGAACCAGTGAACGACGAAACCCCCGAGCGATTCGCTCGGGGGCTTCTTCGCTGGATCTGAGGGGACTCGAACCCCTGACCCCCTGACGGGAGGCACCTTAGCTGGCGCGCACGTGTTTGGTTGTGGATGCCAGCAAGTATAAGGAAGAGCGGGGCGGGCGGCTGGGTTCATGCGCGGACGTGCACGCCGAATCGGGCGGTTTGTCCCCGATCCTGGGGGTGCTGAGGTTCTCGCGCGTCCGACACGCGGGTCGATACAGTTCAGCGGTGACGACCCGACTCCCTCGGCCCGCCTCCTTTCCTGCGTTCGGCGTGATCGTCGCGCTCACCGTCACCCTGCTCCCCGGATGTGCTCCTGAGCCTCCGCCCGGAGCCGAAGCGAGCACCGTGGTCGGTAAGGACGGCTTCACGCTCGAACTCGAAGGGGGCACCACCGTGACCGGGCCGGCAGGCGCCGCACCCGAGGGCACCGAGGTGTCCGCCGAACTGGTTGACGCGCCGATCCCTGACGAGTTCAGCTTCGCGGCCGCACTCGGCAGCGGCGTGAACGTCGAACTCGGCGACGGACTGCAGCCGTCATCGCCCCTGTCGATCACGCTCCCGGTACCGGAGGGGGCAGACCCGGACAGGACCTTCGTGATCCGGGAATCGGATGAAGCGGGGCGTGGCGTCGAGTTCGTGGAGTCAGTGTTCGACGCTCAGGCCAGCACCGCGACCATTGTCGCCGACCACCTCTCCTGGTACGCGGTGACCCATGTCGACGATTCGTCCTTCGGTCAGCAGTTCGGAGCGTGGATTGACACCGCCAACTCGGTGAGGACCACCAAGCCGGGCTGCGTCGACGAACCCGATCCGGTGTCCGGCATGTACGTCCTCGCTGACCCTTGGCCCGATTCGGCATGGGTGTGCGCCGGTGTCGACGGCAACGGCGAGGTCGCTGTCGACCTGACATCGAACAGCGGACTGGTGTTCGAGCTGCTCGCCCACCCTCGGCCTCAGTGGGGCCGGATGACGGCGCTCGACGCGTCCGGCCTCGCCACCGCAGTGCTGGCGACCCGTCTGCTTGAGTCTGGCTCCTTGGAAGGCGAAGCGGTCCTCTTGGCTGGAGGTTCGATGAACGCCGCGTTCGAGGAGTTCGACCAGAGCTACTTCGAGATGAAGATCGAACCCGGTCTCACCCAGGTCGCAGCGATCGCATTCGGGCTCGGCATGGTGCTTCCTGACGAGTGGATGGAAACGGTCGACTGGTTCGAATGCGCCACGGGTGCGCTTGAGTCGACCATCGAAGGCAGCGCAGAGCAGTTCTCCGCCATCGTCGACTGCGTGGCGGTAGGGGTCGGCGGGGTCGGCGGGGATCTGCTGGGCATCATCTCTACCGGTCCCGGGCTGCTCGCCACGCAGATCGAGGGTCTCTGGCGTGAAGCCAGCGGCCAGAACGTTGAGTCGTTCACGGTGTACCTCGTACCGGAAGACGCGCTCCGCGAGCCACCAGAGGGAGCGATATGGCTGTTCGGGATCCCGAGCAACGCATCCGAGTCCGCCAGTGGCGAGCAGGACATCGCCACACTTCCGGGTGTCGAAGGCTCCTACCCGTTCAGCGCGAACCAGTGGATCGGGTGCGGGCGCCGCACCAGCGACACCACCTACCAGCTCGGCGGGCAGTACCAGAGCTTCGACTTCGGGTTCGCGCTGCAAGCGCACACTCCAGCTGGGCTCACCGCCACCTACACCCTGCTCGGCGACGGCGTTCAGCTTCTGACCGGACAAACAACAACCGGTGACCCCCTGACCCGGCAACAACTGGACGTATCGGGCGTCGACGAGCTCCGCGTCGAAACCCACACCGATGACACGTGTGGATCCGCGTCGAAGGGCTATGGAGCATTCGTGCAGGGATACGTGAGCTGATCGATGGCGAAAGCATCTGGCGACGGCAAAGCGCTCGCACTTGCGGCCGCTGCGTTGCTGCTCCTGTCCGGCTGTTCCGGGTACTCGAGCCCGCGGTTCGGCGGGGGCGGCGATGAGTACGTCCCGGAGTTCGAGGAGCGAGGCCAGTACGAGGAGTACGTGCCGTCGGACGAGGATATCCAGGCAGCGATCGAGGACGCCGCCCCGAGCAGGTGGACATGCACGTACGACCCGACGTTCGATGGGAACTGGCACAACGACGTCATCTGCCAGAACGGGCTATCCGCGCACCGGCCGAGCCTCCGCGGGTGGGATGACTTCGTCACCGAAGCGGAGATTCTTGAGTCTGGCCGCGAGTACGAGGCCGAGTTGAACGCGCAGCTGGAGAACGCCGAGCCATGGCAGCCGAGCTGGGCGGAGCCGGGTGCCGGGTCGCCGAGCTGGGCGGATAACTGATCAGGGCGTGGGCCGCGGTCGATCGAGGCAGACGGTGAACGGCTGTCACCGCGGGACGACGCGCTGGGACGAGCTCGCAGTCGTGAAGGAGGCGCAGCCGTAGGATGCGCACTGGACTCGTATGCGCCGGAGGGAGACGCGGTGGCCGAATACAAGGTGATCTGGGTGCGCGATCACGTGTACGAGCTACCTGCGCAGGATGTGCCCGAGGCCACCAAGGCGATGAACACGATGGCCGAGGACCGGTGGGAACCCATCCACGTCTCTCCGGGGACTAGCGGGACCACGACCGGTGGCTTGTTCATTACCTTCCGCCGAGACTGAGCTCCGCGGCGCCAAGCTCAGGCAGGTGCCGCGCAGGCCGCCTGTTCTGCCTCCCACATCGCGTTCTCCCGGTCGATCGACTGCACAGTGGTGAGCTCCTCTCCTATCTGCAGGGCCCGGTGCGGTCGTGGAAGGATCCGCAGTCGTACTGGACGGTCTGTGTCGGGGTGGTGGTTCCGCCCTTCACAGGCTTCGCAGCGGTGGCGGGGGCGACCGCGGTGGTCGCGGCAAGGATGAGGCCGAGCGCGGCGGCGGCGATCGCCGCCCACCTGGTCCGTGTGGGAGCTCATGTCGGTTCCTATCGCGACAACGGGTGGTCGAGCTTCTGGGGAAATGTGCGGAGCACCGGGGCCGCACGCCGGGGAAGACCCTCCGTTCTGGGGGTGCAGCCCGGCAGTCGGGAGCCGATAGTTTCGTGCTCTGCCGTGACGCCCAGGAGAAGATGATGACCCGAAACCGCCCCCTCGTCGGAGCCACGATCGTGGCCGCATTCTCGTTGACGCTGACTTCGTGTGCGAGCGCCCTGGCCACCGACCAGCTGACGCAGACGCCGATCGAGGCGGCGCCAGAACGGGCGGAGTGCACGCCGTCGGGGACGGCAGGCGACGGCATCTACCAGTTCGGCGGTAACGTCCGCATTGGCGACGATGAGCGGATCGCCGGCGCGGCGGTCAGCGTCTCCAATGGTTCCGGCTTCGCTGTCGTCACGTGCACCGACGCGGACGGCAGTTGGAGCATCAATGTCCCAAGCAAGGAAGCTTCATACGCCGTCGCGCTCGACCCTCGAACCCTTCCTCCGGAATTGCACGACCTGGGCCTCGGCGAATTCACTCAAGTGGCGGAGTTCGGCCTCACCGACAGAAAGGCAGTGAACTTCTTCCTCCCAGCCGAGTGAGGTCGCTCACCACCCCGACGCGCAGTTCGTGATGACGTCCAGTGACCGGGAGCGCCCTTCAGCAGCCCCTCAGCAACGAGAAAACCCCTGAGAATCTCGCGATTCATCAGGGGTTCTTGGTGGATCTGAGGGGACTCGAACCCCTGACCCCCTGCATGCCATGCAGGTGCGCTACCAGCTGCGCCACAGACCCGTTCTGCACCGACTCGGTCGGTGTGCCGCCCCCTTCGGGGCAACGGATTCAGATTACACCAGCCCTCGGGAGGATGCGAAATCGAGCCGGGCTCAGCCCTGCGACGACGTCCCTGGGCCGGTCGACGACCCGTCGCGCTCGAGCAGCGGTCCCACCGGAATGGCCGGGCAGTCGCGCCAGAGACGCTCCAGCCCGTAGTACATGCGCTCCTCGCGGTGGAAGACGTGAACGACGAGGTCGCCGAAGTCGAGCAGGGCCCAACGCCCCCCATCGCGTCCCTCGCGGCGCGAGAGGTCCTGGCCCTCCTCGCGGAGCGCTTCGACGACCGCATCGGCGATCGCGACGACATTGCGCTCGGCGGTGCCGGTGACGAGCAGGAAGACGTCCGCGAACGGCAACGGCTCGGACACGTCGAGCGCGACGAGATCCTCACCGCCCTTCGCGTCCGCCGCGCGCGCGGCGATGGCGAGCAGGCGGTGTGCGTGGTCGGTTGCGGTCATGTCCTCGACTTCCCGGAGGCCGGCGTGCGGCCCGCCCCCATCATGTCCTCGATCAGAAGAGCCCTGCCATCGCGCCGACGACGAGCGTCGCCACCACTCCGAGTGCGAGCACGCCCGCGGTGACCGCGAGCACGAGGGGCACGTTCATGCCCTCCTTGCTCGGAGGCGCCATCATCGCCTTGCTCGGCTGCTGCGTGCTGATCGCCCGTGTCGCGGAGACCGGCGCGACGCCGGGGCCGGCGACGTCCTCGACCGAGTCGAACAGGCGATCGACGTCGCTGGAGTCGACCTGGCTCGGGTGCACCCCGGTCGCGCCGTAGCTTCGCGGCAGGTCGATCGATCCCGTCACGATGATCTCGCCGCTCGGGGCGAGCTGCTGACCGAGCGGACCCTGGTCGGGCAGCGACGGCAGGATGAGCGCGTTCGTCGTCGTCGGGACGCCGCGCGGCGAGCCGCCCCGCGACAGGAGCTGGTCGTACGGCTCCGAGTGGTCGTCGGGAAGGTTCAGCTGCGAGGTCCAGTGCCCGACCGGCTTCGGTGCCACGACGGGCTCGTCCAGGCCGGCGTCGACCGTCGTGTGCGGTGCTGCCGCCCGCGTCGGCGCGGACTGGTGCGGGTGCCGCGGCGGCTGCCCCTCGTCGTGCGGGAGCCCGGCGACCGGCGCGTTCGGTTGGCGCTGACCGACGCCCGCGGGCATCGGATGCGGCGGCGCGGCCTCGGGCTCGAGGTCGTCGTCGAAGCCGTCGCCCGAGTGCGATTCGAGCATCGCGCGGAGCTCACGACGCGTGAGCGTGCGCTCGGGCGTGGTCTGCGGTGCGGGCGCGCTTCGCGGCGGCCCCTGCGGGGGCCGCGGCGGAGCCGCGCCGGGCGTGGCCTGCCTCGGACCGGGATACGGCCGGTCGTCCACGGGAACGGGCATCGGGCCCGACGTCGTGGCGGACCGCGGTGGTTGCGCAGCGCGCTGCGGCGCCTGCGTCGGCGCGCCCGGCGCAGGCGGTCCCTGCTGCCTGCGCGGGTCGTTCCAGCCCTGCGGCGGCCGCTGCGCCGGCGGGGCCTGGCGCGGATCCGCCTGACGGGGGTCGGCCCGGCGCTCCGGAGGCGTGCCGGACGGCACGCCTGGCGCCGGCCGGGCGGGTTGCGCCGCGCGCGGGTCCTGCCCCTGCGGGTACGCGGGCTGAGCCTGCTGCTGCGGATACTGCTGGGGACGCGGCGGCGACGGCTGCGCGGGCGCAGGTGCGGCGGCGTCAGGCGCCGACGACGACGCGGCGCGCTGCTGTTCCAGCAGGCGCTCGCGCTCACGCATCTCGCGGCGCGTGAGCGGCGGTTCCTGCGACGACGTCATTCGACACTCCGGTAGAGGTGGTGCTTGGAGATGTACTGGACGACCCCATCAGGCACCAGGTACCACACCGGTGATCCCCGGTGCACTCGATCCCGGCAATCGGTCGACGAGATCGCCAACGCCGGGACTTCCAGCAAGCTTACGTCCTGCTCCGGCAGACCCGAAACGGACAGTACATGTCCCGGTCGACTCACAGCGACGAAATGCGCGAGGCTCCAGAGCTCCGCCACGTCCTTCCACGACAGGATCTGGGCGATCGCATCGGCGCCGGAGATGAAGAACAGGTCGGAATCCGGTCGCTCCCGACGGATGTCGCGCAGCGTGTCGATCGTGTACGTCGGCTTCTCGCGATCGATGTCGACCCGGCTGACCGTGAACCGCGGATTGGACGCGGTGGCGATCACCGTCATGAGGTAGCGGTGCTCGGCCGGCGTCACGACCTCCTTGTAGTACGGCCGCCCGGTCGGCACGAACACCACCTCGTCGAGGCCGAGCTCCTGGGCGACCTCGCTCGCCGCCACGAGGTGCCCGTGGTGGATGGGGTCGAAGGTTCCGCCCATCACGCCGAGGCGCGGGCGCCGCGCTGCCGAGCTCATGGCCGGATCGACGGGGTCAGTGACCGCCGTGCTCGCTTCCCGCGTGGCGGGCGGCGTACGCCTCGGCCTTGGAGCGGTGGCGGTTCGCCACGTCGCGGTACGAGTAGACGACGACGCCGAGCGCCGCGAAGATCCCGAAGACGATCACTCCGTACCAGATCGGGTCGAACGGGAGCTCCCTCGCGAACTCGGTCTCGGTCAGGACCGTGATGGTCTGCAGTGCGGTCGCCAGGCTCATCGGCCGTTCCTCCAGGTGTTTCGGGTGGGTGACGCTGCGGACAGTCTATCGGTGCGCGCGGGCGGGCCGCGGCTCAGGCGCGCACGTGACCGGAGCCCCGCACGATCCACTTCGTGCTCGTGAGCTCGGGCAGGCCCATCGGGCCGCGGGCGTGCAGCTTCTGCGTCGAGATCCCGACCTCGGCGCCGAAGCCGAACTCCGCGCCGTCGGTGAAGCGCGTCGACGCGTTCACCATGACCGCCGCGGCATCCACCTCGTCGAGGAAGCGCTCGGCGTTGCCCAGGTCGTTCGTGACGATCGACTCGGTGTGCTTCGTCGAGTACCGCCGGATGTGCGCGAGCGCGTCGTCGAGCGAGTCCACCACGCCGACGTTGAGGTCGAGGCTCATGTGCTCCGTGGCCCAGTCCTCGTCGGTGGTCGGCAGCGCATCGGGGTGCAGGGCGCGAACGCGATCGTCGCCGTGCACCGTGACCCCGGATGCCTCGAGCCGGGCGAGCACTGGCGGCAGGAGCCGGTCGGCGGCGTCGGCGTGCACGAGCAGCGTCTCGAGCGCGTTGCAGACGCTGGGCCGCTGCACCTTGGCGTTGTGCACGAGGTCGACGGCCCAGTCCTCGCGCGCACTCGCGTCGAGGAACATGTGGACGACGCCCGCTCCGGTCTCGATGACCGGCACGGTCGCCTCGTCGACGACGGCACGGATCAGCGCTGCGCTCCCCCGCGGGATGAGGACGTCGACGTGGTCGCGCGCACGCATGAGGTGACGGGCTCCCTCGCGGCCGTAGTCGTCGACGGTCTGCACGACGTCGCCCGGGAGACCGGTGCCCGCGATCGCCTCGCGGAGCACGTCGACGAGCACGGCGTTGGTGCGCTCGGCGGCGGAGCCGCCGCGGAGGGCGACCGCGTTGCCGCTCTTCAGCGCGAGCGCCGCGATGTCGACGGTGACGTTCGGCCGGGCCTCGTAGATGGCCCCGACGACGCCGAGCGGCACGCGCACCTGCTCGATGCGCACCCCGTTCGGGAGCGTGCGGCCGCTCACGGTCTCGCCCACCGGGTCGCCGAGCCCGACGACGTCGAGCACGGCGTCGGCGATGGCGCCGATGCGCGCCTCGTCGAGCGTGAGGCGGTCCAGCAGGCCGGTGCCGAGGCCCGACTCGCGGCCCCGTTCGAGGTCCTCGCGGTTCGCCGCGACGATGTCGTCGACCCGCGCTCGGAGCCGCTCTGCGATCGCCGCGAGCGCGGCATCCTTCTCGGCGGTGGTCGCGCGGGCGAGGCGCCGCGACGCCTCCTCGGCGGCGGCGAGGCGCGCGTCGAGCACCTCGGCGAGGTCTGCGGGGGCGGTGCGGACGTCGGTCATGCGTCCAGCCTAGTTCCGCGCCGAGGGCCGGATGCCGCGTGTGACGTCAGCCTGCTGCGGGCTCGAACCAGGTCCCGACGGGTTCGCCGGCGAGCGCCTCGTCGACGAGCGAGGTCGCCGTCACGAGCACGCCGGTGCCGGATGCCGCGGCGATCCGTGCGGCCGAGACCTTGGTCTCCGCACCGCCGGTCCCGACGCCGGCGCGGCCGATCGAGCCGATCTCGATGCCCGCGAGCTCGTCGCCGAAGGGCACGTGCGCGATGCGCTCGGCACCCGGCAGGTGCGGCGGCCGCGTGTAGAGCGCGTCGACGTCGGAGAGCAGGACGAGCAGGTCGGCACCCGTGAGCTCGGCGACCATCGCGGCGAGCCGGTCGTTGTCGCCGAACCGGATCTCGTGAGTCGCGACCGTGTCGTTCTCGTTCACGATGGGCAGGATCCGCAGGCCGAGCAGACGTTCCATGGCGCGCTGGGCGTTCAGCCGGTGGGTCGAGTTCTCGAGGTCGCCCGCGGTCAGCAGGACCTGGCCGGCGACGATCCGGTAGCGCCGCAGCGACTCCTGGTACCGGTAGATGAGGATGTTCTGGCCGACGGATGCCGCGGCCTGCTGGGTCGCGAGGTCATCGGGTCGAGCGTCCAGCGCCAGGTACGGCATCCCGGTCGCGATCGCACCCGAGGAGACGAGCACGACCTCGGCGCCCCGCGCGTGCGCGCCCGCGAGGGCGTCGACGAGCGGGGCGATCTGGCCGACGTTCTCCCCGGAGATCGAGGAGGATCCGACCTTCACGACGATGCGCCGTGCGGAGGCGATCCCGTCGCGGGTCAGACCGGTCATCCCCGCCCCTCGTCGTCGGTGCCCGCGGCGTCCTGGTCGCCGGCCCAGATGCCGGCCTCGCGCTCACGCTCGAGTTCGGCGCGGGCCTCGGCCTTCGCGTCCATGCGCTCGTGGTAGCCGCTGCGTCGTTCCGCGCGAGTGGCGCGGCGGCGCTCGTCGAGTCGGTCGTCTGTGCCGCGGGGGGACGACATCAGCTCGGCCGTCGAGGTGAGCGTCGGCTCCCAGTCGAAGACGACGCCGGCACCCGGTCCGATGACCACGGTCGAGCCGGCCACCGCGCCGGCGCGGACGAGTTCGTCCTCGACGCCGAGGCGGGCGAGCCGGTCGGCGAGGTAGCCGACGGCCTCGTCGTTCTGGAAGTCGGTCTGCGCGACCCAGCGCTCGGGCTTGGTGCCGAGCACGCGATAGATCGTGCCGTAGCTGCCGCCCTCGGGCTTGACCACGAACTCGGGCTCGCGGACCGCCCTGGGCCGGAGCACGATGCGGGGCGCCTCGGGCTCCTGCGCCGCCTGGGCTCGGGCACGGTCGACCTCCTCGCCGAGCGCGAAGCCGAGCTGGCGGAGGCCCTCGTGGCTCACCGTCGAGATCTCGAACACGCGGTAGCCGCGCGACTCGAGCTCCGGGCGGACGAAGTCCGCGAGTTCGCGGGCCTCGGGGACGTCGATCTTGTTGAGCGCGACGAGCTGCGGACGTTCGAGGAGCGGCACCTGCCCTTCGGGAACCTCGTACGCCTCGAGTTCGCGGAGGATCACCTCGAGGTCGGTGATGGGGTCGCGGCCCGGCTCGAGCGTGGCGCAGTCGAGCACGTGGAGCAGCGCCGAGCAGCGCTCGACGTGGCGGAGGAACTCGAGCCCGAGGCCCTTGCCCTCGCTCGCGCCCTCGATGAGCCCGGGGACGTCGGCGACGGTGAACCTGTGGTCGCCGGCCTGCACGACGCCGAGGTTCGGGTGCAGCGTGGTGAACGGGTAGTCGGCGATCTTGGGCCGCGCCGCGGACAGCGCGGCGATGAGGCTCGACTTGCCGGCCGACGGGAAGCCGACGAGCGCGACATCCGCGATGGTCTTCAGCTCGAGGGTGACCTCGCCCTCGTGGCCGGGCGTGCCGAGCAGTGCGAAGCCGGGGGCCTTCCGCTTCGGGGAGGCGAGCGCCGCGTTGCCGAGTCCACCCTGGCCGCCGGGCGCGACGACGAACCGCATGCCGGCCTCGGTCAGGTCGACGAGTTCGGTGCCGGCGTCGTCCTTGACGACCGTGCCGACGGGCACGGGCAGCTCCAGGATCTCGCCCGCGGCGCCCGAGCGGTTGTCGCCCGCGCCGGGCTGGCCGTTCTCGGACGAGCGGTGCGGGCGGCCGTGGTAGGCGAGCAGGGTCGTGACCTGCGGGTCGGCCACGAGGACGATGTCGCCGCCGTCGCCGCCGTTCCCGCCGTCGGGGCCGGCGAGCGGCTTGAACTTCTCACGGCGCACCGACACGCAGCCGTTGCCGCCGTGGCCGGCGCGCAGGAACAGGCGCACCTGGTCGACGAAGCTCACCATCGCCGCATCACTACTCCTTCTCGGGAAACACGTGAGGGCGAGCCGAAGCCCGCCCTCACGAAAACCGGTCGCTGCTTACGCGTCGACCGAGACGATGTTCACGACCTTGCGGCCGCCCTTGTTGCCGAACTCGACCGCGCCCGCCTCGAGGGCGAACAGCGTGTCGTCGCCGCCGCGACCCACGCCCGCACCGGGGTGGAAGTGGGTGCCGCGCTGGCGGACGAGGATCTCGCCCGCCGAGACGACCTGGCCACCGAAGCGCTTCACGCCGAGGCGCTTGGCGTTCGAGTCACGACCGTTGCGAGTGGAGCTCGCACCCTTCTTGTGTGCCATTGTCCCTGTCTCCTCTGGCCGTTACTTGATGCCGGTGATCTTGACGCGCGTGAGCTCCTGACGGTGGCCCTGGCGCTTCTTGTAGCCGGTCTTGTTCTTGAACTTCTGGATCACGATCTTCGGACCGCGCAGGTCGTTCAGGACCTCGGCCGTGACCGTGACCTTGGCGAGCGACTTCGCGTCGGAGGTGATCTTGTCGCCGTCGACGAGGAGGACGGGCGTGAGCTGCACGTTGCCGTCCTTGTCGGCCTTGATCCGGTCCATCGTCACGATGGTGCCGACCTCGACCTTCTCCTGCCGACCACCGGCGCGCACTACTGCGTAAACCACTTCTCGTACCTATCTCCGGGGAGCCTTGCGACTCCGTCTACTTGATGGGATGTCACTGCGCGGGAGACCCCAGCGGGAAGGAGGGTCGTCACTGCCAGAAAACTGTGCGTGCCGGCCGGGATAAGCGGTGGCACCAACGGTCGAGTTTACCGGATGCCCGCAAGGCGGTCAAACGGGCGTCGACCGCGTGTCGCAGGACCCCGAGCGGATGCCGCGGCCGCGGCGTACACTCGGCCCATGGCCGTGCTGATCGACCCGCCGCTCTGGCCCAAGCACGGCACCGTGTGGTCCCACCTGGTGAGCGACACGTCGATCGAGGAACTCGTCGCGTTCGCCGACCGGACGGGCATCCCCCGTCGGGGCTTCGACCTCGACCACTACGACGTGCCCGTCGAACGCTATGACGAGCTCGTCGCGGCCGGGGCGGAGCCCGTCCCGGCGCGCGACCTCGTTCGTCGTCTCGCGGCGAGCGGCCTGCGGGTCACGCCGCGCGAGCGGCGCGCCTCACTCGGAGGCTGAGTCCGCCTCCGAGCCGTCGGGCCGCGTGATGACCGGCGGGGCGCCCGCCGGGCTCAGTGCGGGGGTGGACACGCGGCGACTGCGCGAGCGCGTGCGTCCCTCCCCCGCTGCCTTCGGCGCGGGGAGCGAATCGAGCACGGAGTCGAGGAGCGTCTCGGCCTCGACCGCGCGCGTCGGCCGCTCGCGACGGGCGGGCGCCTCGGGCAGGTCGATGAGCGCCGCCTGACGCGAGGCCGCGTCGTCGGCGGCGACCGGTGACTCCTCGGCGGGGCGCTCGGACGAGACATCGGCCGGGCGCTCCTCGCGCGATTCACGCTCGCCGGACGGCGAGCGATCGCCGCCCTGCTGCTGCGAACCCGATCCGCGCGACGCGCGGCGTCGACCGCGGCGGCGCTCGCTGCGCGGCGCCGGCTCGGTGCCGGCCTGCGCGGCATCCGTCGCCTCGCCTCCGGCCACGGGAGCCTGCGTCGCATCGGCGGCCGCCGCCCCGTCGGCTGCGGTCGCCGCCGCGGCGGGACGCTGCTCCTGGTGCGCGACGGTGGACGCCGCGATCTGCGCGAGGGCGTTCTTGACGTCCTCCGTGATCGCGTGGGTGCCCTGGTGCGCCTTGTCGGTCGCCGGCTGCTGCGGCTGGCCGCCGCCGTTGCCGCCGCCGCGGTTGCGACGGCGCTCGACCTGCTGCTGGGGCGCGCGGTGCTTCGCCACCGGCTCGTGGTGCACGATGATGCCCCGACCGGCGCAGACCTCGCAGGGCTCGCTGAAGGTCTCGAGGAGCCCCAGGCCGAGCTTCTTGCGGGTCATCTGCACGAGGCCGAGCGAGGTGACCTCGGCGACCTGGTGCTTCGTGCGGTCGCGGGAGAGGCACTCGACGAGCCGGCGCAGCACGAGGTCGCGATTGGACTCGAGGACCATGTCGATGAAGTCGACCACGATGATGCCGCCGATGTCGCGGAGCCGCAGCTGGCGGACGATCTCCTCGGCCGCCTCGAGGTTGTTCTTGGTCACCGTCTCCTCGAGGTTGCCGCCGGAGCCGACGAACTTGCCCGTGTTGACGTCGACGACGGTCATCGCCTCGGTGCGGTCGATGATGAGCGAACCGCCCGACGGCAGCCAGACCTTGCGGTCGAGCGCCTTCTCGATCTGCTCGGAGATGCGGAACTCGTCGAACGCGTCGCGCTCGCCCTCGTACGCCTCGACGCGCTCGAGCAGGTCGGGTGCGACCTGGCCGAGGTACTTCTCGATGGTCCGACGCGCCTCGTCGCCCGCGATGATCATCTTCTGGAAGTCCTCGTTGAAGACGTCGCGGACGATCTTGATGAGCAGGTCGGGCTCGGAGTGCAGCAGGGCCGGGGCCTGGGCCTTCTCGACGGTCTGCGAGATGTCCTGCCACTGCGAGATCAGGCGGTTCACGTCGCGCGTGAGCTGCTCCTCGGTGGCGCCCTCGGCGGCCGTGCGGACGATGACGCCCTGGTTCTCGGGGAGCACCTCCTTCAGGATCTTCTTCAGCCGTGCTCGCTCGGTGTCGGGCAGCTTGCGGCTGATCCCGTTCATCGAGCCGTTCGGCACGTACACGAGGTAACGGCCGGGCAGCGAGATCTGGCTCGTCAGTCGGGCGCCCTTGTGGCCGACCGGGTCCTTCGTGACCTGCACGAGGACGCGGTCGCCCGGCTTCAGTGCGAGCTCGATGCGGCGCGGCTGGTTCTTCTCGCCGTTCTCGGCGGCGGCGTCCCAGTCGACCTCGCCCGAGTAGAGCACGGCGTTGCGACCGCGGCCGATGTCGACGAAGGCGGCCTCCATCGAGGGCAGCACGTTCTGGACGCGCCCGAGGTAGACGTTGCCGATCAGCGACGCGTCCTGGTTGCGGGCGACGTAGTGCTCGACGAGCACGTCGTCCTCCAGCACGCCGATCTGGATGCGACCGCCCTTCTGGCGGACGACCATCCGGCGGTCGACCGACTCGCGGCGCGCGAGGAACTCGGCCTCGGTGATCACCGCACGACGGCGACCGGCGTCGCGACCGTCGCGGCGACGCTGCTTCTTCGCCTCGAGGCGCGTGGAGCCCTTCACCTTCTGGGGCTCGGTGATGAGCTCGGGCTCGCGCGGCTTGCGGACCTTGACGACCGTGTTCGCGGGATCGTCCTCGTTCCCGCGCGACTCGTCGCCGCTGCGCCGACGCGAGCGGCGGCGCACGCTCGAGGCCTCGCGGTCTGCAGCCTCGCGCCCGGCGGCGCGATCGTCGTCGCGCTCGGGTCCGGACCCGGCCGGCGGGGTGTACACGGGCGGGGCATGGAAGATGAGCGACGTGGTCGAGAGCACCGGCGGGATCGGCGACTCGGCCGAAGTCGATTCGCCGGACTCGGATGCCTCGGCGGCGGTGCCGTCGACCGAGGCATCCGCCTCGGCCTCGGCTGCGGCGCCGCCGGTCTCGGCCGACGCGTCGTCGGGCTCGGGCTCGGCCGCCGGCGCGCCCGCATCGGGCGACGGCTCCGCGGCCTGCTCGGCTCCGGGCTGGTCAGCGGCGGGCTGGTCAGCGGCAGCCTGATCGACCGCCGGCTGCTCGGCCGGCGTGGTCTCCTCGGTCGCGGACACTGCGGTCTCGTCGACCGGGGCGTTCCCGGCGGCGTCGTCGACGTTCGTCGAGGCCTCGGCCGCGGACCGCGGCACGACCTGCGCCCGACGGCCCGGGCGACGCGCCCCGAAGATCCCGCCGAGACGACGAGGCTCATCGCCCCCGGGTTCGATCGGCGGTGTTGCGTTGTCTTCCACCATCTCTGGTGCACTCCTACACCGGGGCCGACGGCCGCGCCATCGTTCCCGTACTCCTCAGAGCGGTTCAGCGCCGTTCGCGCCATACCGCCAATCCTTCACTGCTGCGCCCGGCGGGTGCCGGTGACGCCAAATCTCGCGGTTCCTCCGCGGATGGGATGCGGTGCATCCTCGAAGCCCTCGTTGGCGTCGCACCGGGCGCGGCCCGGGCGACTGCAACGATTATCGCACGCTCACCCAGCGGACCGTCGAATCGGCGTGCCAGAATCGTGGGCATGCCCGACTCCCCCCGCGCATCCCGGCCGATCGGCGTGGCCGTCTTCCTCCTCATCGCGGGGGCTCTGGGACTGCTCGCGGCGTTCGAGCTGTCGCTCGAGAAGGTGCTCACGCTCGCCGATCCGAGCCACATCCCGAACTGCAACGTGGGCGTGCTCGTCGGGTGCAGCACGAACCTCGCGTCGTGGCAGGGCAGCCTCTTCGGCTTCCCCAATCCGTTCATCGGCCTCATGGCCTGGCCGGTCGTCATCACGATCGCGATGGCGCTGCTCGCGGGCGCGCGGTTCGCGCGATGGTTCTGGATCGGGCTGAACGTCGGCGTCACCGGCGCCGTCGTCTTCGTCGGCTGGCTGATCTACCAGAGCATCTACGTGCTCGACGTGCTGTGCCCCTGGTGCATGCTCACCTGGGCCGTGACGATCCCGACGTTCCTCGTCGTCACCCTGCGAAACCTCCGCGACGGCGTGTTCGGCGATTCGCCCGGGCTCAGGCGGTTCGGGTCCTCCGCCCTGGGGTGGGTCGTCGTCATCACCGCCGCGTGCTACGCGATCGTGATCGTCCTGGCGCAGGCGCAGATGAACGCGATCCCGCGGGTCGTCATCGACCTGCAGAACCTCTTCTGACCCGCTCGCGGTGCCGCCGCGGCGCGTCGGCGCCCGGACGACGGCGGGGCCGCGGCATCCGCTGATCGGATGCCGCGGCCCCGTGCCGCACGTGGGTCAGGCGAACCAGAGCGACAGTTCGCGCTCGGCGGACTCGACCGAGTCGGAACCGTGGACGAGGTTCTGCTGGACCTTCAGGCCCCAGTCGCGGCCGAAGTCGCCGCGGATCGTCCCGGGCAGCGCGGTCGTCGGGTCGGTCGCCCCCGCGAGCACGCGGAACCCCTCGATCACGCGGTTGCCGGCGACGCGAATCGCGACGACGGGACCCGACTCCATGAACTCCATGAGCGGCTCGTAGAACGGCTTGCCCTCGTGCTCGGCGTAGTGCCGGGCGAGCAGGTCGCGGTCGGCCTGCACCATGCGGATGTCGACGAGCGAGTAGCCCTTCGCCTCGATGCGGCGCAGGATCTCGCCGGTGAGGTTGCGGGCGACGCCGTCCGGCTTGACGAGGACGAGGGTCTCTTCGATGGCGGTGGTCATTCGGGTTCCTTTCCAGGTTCGGCGTCCGCGGCGGCGGCAGCCTCGCGGGCACGATCGATGCGCGCGCCGACGATCATGCAGTACGCCCACATGCCGCCGAACAGCGCGCCGACGACGAACATCGCCGGGTTGAGGAGCCCCGAGGCGAGGAGCAGCACCTGCAGGGCCCAGCCCAGCACGTACGCCCACTCGTACCGGAGCAGGGGGATGGTGACGACCAGGCCGAGGATGACCACGCCGCCCGCGGCGAGCGGCGCCCAGGTCGGCAGGCCGAACGCGCCGCCGTCCTCGCGGGAGAGGCCCCAGATCACGAGGGCCGCGAGGAAGACGACGACGATCTCGAACGTGAGCACGATCGACGCGAGGCTCTCCCTCACGGAGCGAGCGCGGCGGACCGGACGGAGCGGCGCGCCGGCTCCAGTGGCGTCGTCGATCGGATCCGGCGCCTCGGCGGTCATCGATCGCTCCAGCCGCGGTCGTCCGCGATCGCGAGCACGTCGCCCACGAGCGTGATCGATCCGGTGACCACCACGCCGCGCTTCTCGCCGCGGCCCGCCCAGTCGCGGGCCTCGTCGAGCGCGTCCTCGAGCCGCTCGGCGACGTCGACCCGCTCCGGGCCGACGACACCCGCGACGAGGGCCGCGAGCTCGTCGGCGGGAACGGCGCGATCGGACTCGGAGCGGGTCACGATGAAGTGCGCGCCGGTCGGTTCGAGGGCGCGCACGATGCCCGCGGCGTCCTTGTCGCCGAGGACGCCGAGCACGATCACGAGCTCGTCGAAGTCGAACACCTCGCCGAGCGCCGCCACGAGCGCCGCGGCGCCGTGCGGGTTGTGGGCGGCGTCCACGAGGATCGTCGGGTCGGTCGAGACGAGCTGCAGTCGGCCCGGCGAGGTCACGGCGCCGAGGCCGGCCTCGAGCACGTCGTCGGCCAGGCGGACGGCGCGTCCGAGGAACGCCTCGACGGCGGCGATCGCGACGGCGGCGTTCTCGGCCTGGTGACGACCGTGCAGGGGAAGGGCGAGCTCGCGGTACTCCCCCGCGAGCCCCCGGACCGACACGAGCTGCCCGCCCACGGCCACGCGCGAGTCGAGCACGGCGAACGCTCCGCCCTCGACCGCGAGGCTCGCGTCGTTCCGCTCGGCGACCTCGCTCAGCACGGTGAGCGCGGCAGGGTCCTGGAACGCGGTGACGACCTCGGCGCCCGGCTTGATGATGCCGGCCTTGGTCCGGGCGATCTCGGCGATGGTCCGGCCGAGCCGCTGCTCGTGGTCGATCGCGATGGGCGTGATCACGGCGACCTGGCCGTCGGCGACGTTCGTGGAGTCCCACTCACCGCCCATGCCGACCTCGAGCACGACGACGTCGACGGGCGCGTCGGCGAACGCCGCGAAGGCGAGGGCGGTGAGCGCCTCGAAGAACGTGAGCGCCTCCTCGCCGCGCGCGGCGAGCTCGGCGTCGACGATCGCGACGACGGGGGCGATCTCCTCCCAGATCCGGGCGACGGCCTCGTCGGCGATCGGCTCGCCGTCGATCCGGATCCGTTCGGTGAACCGCACGAGGTGCGGGCTCGTGAGCAGGCCGGTCCGGAGCCCCTGCGCGCGGAGGATCGACTCGATCATCCGGCTCGTCGACGTCTTGCCGTTCGTGCCGGTCAGGTGGATGACGGGTGCGGCGCGGTGCGGATCGCCGAGGAGCTCGACCGCGCGCCGGGTCGCCTCCAGCCGAGGCTGCGGCGCCGACTCGCCGACGCGCGCCAGCAGGTCGGCGTACACGGCGTCGGCCGCGTCGCGCTCCTCGGGCGTGGACGCGGGGATCGCGTCGGTCATCGGACGGCCTCCGCGAGCTTCGCGACCGAGACGAGCAGCCTCGACCCGTCGCCGACCTTGTGCGCTCCGTCGCCGTCGACCTCGCCGACCGTGACGAGCACCTCGGGTGCGAGCGTCTCGCGGCCGATGAGGTCGCGGTGCGCTTCGGCGGCCGCCGCACCGGCGGCGTCGAGCGTGAGGTCGAGGCGGATGCGGTCGCCGACCTCGAGCCCCGCGGCCTTCCGCGACTCCTGCACGGCCCGCACGATGTCGCGCGCGAGCCCCTCGGCCTCGAGCTCGGGGGTCGTGCGCACGTCGAGGATCGCGAAGCCGCCGTCGGCGAGGAGGCCGAGCGCGTTGCCGCCGTCGGCACCGCCGCTCGCCTCGAGCACGAGCTCGTACTCGCCCGGCTCGAGCGCGATGCCGCCGGCCACGACCACGTCGCCGTCGACCGACCAGTCGCCACCGCGGGCCGCCTGGATGGCCTGCTGCACCTGCTTGCCGAGTCGCGGGCCCGCCGCGCGGGCATTCACCGTGAGGCGCTTGGTCACGCCGTACGCCGCGGCGCTCGAGTCGTCGAGCTCGACGAGGTCGACGCGCTTGACGTTGAGCTCGTCGCGCAGGATCGACTCGAACGGCGCGAGGCTCGCGGCATCCGTCGTCACGACCGTGAGCGACGCGAGCGGCAGGCGCACGCGACGACCGGCCTGCTTGCGGAGCGCGAGCACCGCACCGGTGACCTCGCGCACGGCGTCCATCGCGGCGACGAGGTCGCCGTCGGCCGGGAACTCGTCGGCGACCGGCCAGTCGGCCAGGTGCACGCTGCGACCGCCGGTGAGTCCGCGCCACACCTTCTCGGTCACGAGCGGCAGCATCGGTGCCGCGAGGCGCGTGAGCGTCTCGAGCACCGTGTAGAGCGTGTCGAACGCCTCGGCGCCCGAGCCGTCGGCACCCACGCCCTGCCAGAACCGTTCGCGCGATCGGCGCACGTACCAGTTCGTGAGCACGTCGCCGAAGTCGCGGAGCTTCTGCGAGGCGAGCGTCGTGTCGAAGTCCTCGTAGTCGGCCGTGACGGCCTCGACGAGGTCGCGCAGCTTGGCCAGCAGGTACCGGTCGAGCACGTCGGTCGACGCGGTCGAGCGCGAGGCCTCGTAGCCGCCCTCCCTCGCCGTGTTGGCGTACAGGGAGAAGAAGTACCACGTGCTCCAGAGCGGCAGCATGAGCTGGCGCACGCCCTCGCGGATGCCCTCCTCGGTGACCACGAGGTTGCCGCCGCGCAGCACGGGGCTCGACATGAGGAACCAGCGCATCGCGTCGGATCCGTCGCGCTCGAACACCTCGGAGACGTCGGGGTAGTTGCGCAGCGACTTCGACATCTTCTGCCCGTCGCTGCCGAGCACGATGCCGTGGCTCACGACGTTCTTGAACGCCGGGCGGTCGAAGAGCGCGGTCGCGAGCACGTGCATGACGTAGAACCAGCCGCGCGTCTGCCCGATGTACTCGACGATGAAGTCGGCCGGGTTGTGGGTGTCGAACCAGTCCTCGTTCTCGAACGGGTAGTGCACCTGCGCGAAGGGCATCGAGCCCGAGTCGAACCACACGTCGAACACGTCGCTGATCCGGCGCATCGTCGACTTCCCGGTCGGGTCGTCGGGGTTCGGCCGGGTGAGCTCGTCGATGTACGGGCGGTGGAGGTCGGGCTCGCCCTCGGGGTTGGTCGGCACGCGGCCGAAGTCGCGCTCGAGCTCCTCGAGCGAGCCGTACACGTCGACGCGCGGGTACTCGGGGTCGTCGCTCTTCCACACCGGGATCGGCGAGCCGAAGTAGCGGTTGCGGCTGATCGACCAGTCGCGGGCGTTGCCCACCCACTTGCCGAACTGGCCGTACTTGACGTTCTCGGGGACCCAGGTGATGTCCTCGTTGAGCTCGCTCATGCGGTCGCGGAACTCGGGGACGCGGACGAACCAGCTGGAGACCGCCTTGTAGATGAGCGGGTTCCGGCAGCGCCAGCAGTGCGGGTACGAGTGCTCGTAGCTCGCCTGGCGGAGCAGGCGCCCTTCGGCCTTCAGCAGCTGCGTGAGCGGCTTGTTCGCGTCCGACCAGAGCAGGCCGGCGACATCCGTCACCTCGGGGAGGAACCGGCCCGAGTCGTCGACCGAGATCACGACGGGGATGCCGTGCGCCTCGCAGACCTTCTGGTCCTCCTCGCCGTAGGCGGGAGCCTGGTGGACGATGCCCGTGCCGTCCTCGGTCGTGACGTAGTCGGCCAGGAGCACGCGCCAGGCGCGCTCGAGGCCGAACCGCTCGACGTCGGCGTAGTAGTCGAACAGCCGGTCGTAGGTGACGTCCTCGAGCTCGGCGCCGACCACGGTGCGCGACACGGCCGCGCGCGCCTCGTCGGCGGAGTCGTAGCCGAGGTCCTTCGCGTAGTTGCCGACGAGGTCGAGCGCGAGCATGTACTCGGCGCCCAGGACCTCGGTGTCGTCGGGGCCGCCCGGGGCGTGCTCGCGGAGCACGGTGGCGTCGGGCGTGCCGTTCGGGCCGGCCGGCACGACGGCGTAGGTGATCTCGGGCCCGACGGCGAGCGCGAAGTTCGTGGGCAGGGTCCAGGGCGTGGTCGTCCAGGCGAGCGCCCGCACCGCGGTGAGGCCGAGCGCCTCGGCCTTCGGGCCGGTGAGCGGGAACGTGACCGTGACGGTCTGGTCCTGGCGCGGCTTGTAGACGTCGTCGTCCATGCGCAGCTCGTGGTTCGACAGCGGCGTCTGGTCGCGCCAGCAGTACGGCAGCACGCGGTGGCCCTCGTAGGCGAGGCCCTTCTCGTGCAGCGTCTTGAACGCCCAGAGCACGGACTCCATGAAGGTCACGTCGAGCGTCTTGTAGTCGTTCTCGAAGTCGACCCAGCGCGCCTGGCGGGTGACGTAGTCCTGCCACTCCTCGGTGTACCGGAGCACGGCCTCTCGCGCGGCGCGGTTGAACGCGGCGATGCCCATCTCCTCGATCTGCACCTTGTCGGTGATGCCGAGCTGGCGCTCCGCCTCGAGTTCGGCGGGCAGGCCGTGGGTGTCCCAGCCGAAGCGGCGGTGCACCTGCTTGCCGCGCATGGTCTGGAAGCGCGGGAAGACGTCCTTCGCGTAGCCGGTCAGCAGGTGGCCGTAGTGCGGCAGGCCGTTGGCGAACGGAGGGCCGTCGTAGAAGACCCACTCCTCGGCGCCCTCGCGCTGGTCGATCGAGGCCTGGAACGTGCCGTCGGCCTTCCAGTGCGCGAGCATCTCCTGCTCGATCGCCGGGAAGGACGGCGACGGCGTGACGGACTGCTGCTCGGGGTCGTGGCCCTTGGGGTACAACGCTCGCTCCTGCTGGATCTCGCCGGTTCACGAGGACGGCCGGCTCGTCGAGCCCAACCGCGGTACCACCCCGCTTGCCCCGGCGATGCGGGACCTCTCGTTCGTCAGCTGTGACGGGCTGGACCCGTTCGGTTCTAGTGACGAGACGGATGCCGAGGCGCCCGTTCCGCGTTCTTCCGAAGACTCCCCGGTGATGGCCGGATCGATGTCGTTGCCGTCAATGGTACCGCGCGCGCCCCCGCGTCGCGCCCCGGCACCGAGCCGCTCCAGGACGGCTCAGCGCCAGGCCTCGCGGACGAGGGCGAGCAGCGCCTCCCGGTCCACGCCGTTCAGCCGGGCCTCGTCGACGAGGTCGTGGATGGCGCCGGCCAGCGCGGTGTGGTGGCCCAGCCGCTTCGCGACCGTCGCGCCCCGGCCGGGATGCAGGTCGATGAAGCCCTCCTCCCGGAGCAGCCGGTACGCGCGGAGTGCGGTGTTGACGTTCACGCCGAGCTGTTCGGCGAGCCCGCGGGCGGGCGGCAGTCGCTCGCCGAACCCGATCCGACCGTCGACGATCGCGGCGCGGAGGGCGGCGGCGAGCCGTTCGAAGATCGGCCCCGGGGCGGCGGCGTCGAGCGTGATGCGCACCGACCGATGGTAGCAGTTGCGATAGCCGCGATAGCACATCTATCGCATTCGGCTTGTCGAGGCATCCGCTCGCTGTCAGGATGGCTCCCCGTGACCACCGAAGCCCCATCCCCTGCTTCCCTTCCCGCCTCGTCGTCGCCCGTCCGGCGCGTCGCCTGGGCGTCCATGATCGGCACGTCGCTCGAGTCCTTCGACTTCTACGTGTTCGCCTACTTCAGCGCCTACTTCATCGGCCCGCTGTTCTTCGACCCGCTCGGGCAGTTCGGCGGCACGCTCGCCGCGTTCGCCACGATCGGCGTCGCGTTCGTCGTCCGCCCGCTCGGCGCCGCGATCTTCGGCCACATGGGCGACCGCCTCGGCCGACGCGCGACCCTGCTCTGGACCATCGGCATCATGGGCGTCGCGACCGGCCTCATCGGCCTGCTCCCGACGTACGCGCAGGCCGGATGGCTCGGCGCCGTGCTGCTCGTCCTGCTGCGCGTGGCGCAGGGCCTCTCGCTCGGCGGCGAGTGGGGCGGTTCGATCCTCCTCGCGACCGAGCACTCCAGCCCCGTCAAGCGGGCCTTCTACGCGGCGGTGCCGCAGCTGGGCTCGCCCGTCGGCTCGATCCTCTCCGCGGTCGTGTTCATCGTGATGACGCTCGCCCTTCCGGCCGAGGAACTCGCGGCGTGGGGCTGGCGCATCCCGTTCCTCCTCGCGATCCCGCTCCTCGCCGTCTCGCTCTACCTCCGCCTGACCATCGATGAGACGCCCGTGTTCAAGGCCGTCGTCTCGGAGCAGCGACGCGACCGCGTGCCGTTCGCCACGATGTTCCGCGCGCAGCCGACCGCCCTCCTCATCGCGTTCGGCGCGGCACTGCTCGGCATCGGCTCGTACTCGCTGATGAACACGTACACGATCAACTACGGCGTGACGGCGCTCGGCTTCAGCTTCCAGGACCTGCTCGTGGCGACCACGATCGGCGGGCTGCTGCAGCTGATCACGATCCCGCTGTTCGGCCGCTGGGCGACGCGAGTCGGCTCGGCGAAGGTCGTCGCGTACGGCGCCCTCGGCACGCTGCTCATCACGTTCCCGATGTACTGGCTGCTGCAGTTCTCGAGCTTCCCGGTGCTCGTCGGCACGATGATCGTCGGCGGCATCCTGCCGACGATGTCGTGGGCCGCGCTCGGCGGGCTCATGAACGACCTGTTCGCCGACCACTACAGGTACTCGGCGCTCTCGGTCGCCTACGCGGTCGCGGCGGCGGTCAGCGGGTTCATCCCGCTCGTGACGACGCTGCTCGGCGAGTCGACCGGATACGTCTGGTGGCACCCCGGCGTCGTCCTCGCGCTGCTCTCCGCGATCACGCTGGTCTCCGCGTGGGCGGCGGCGCGCGTGCGGCACGCGCCGATCTCCGAGGACGGCCGCGAGGTGGCGCCCGCGAGCGTCTGAGGCCGAGGAACCGGGGGCGGATGCCGCGGCGCGCGCCCGCGGCATCCGCCCCGCCGGCTCCGACGGCACGGCACGCCGACCGCGTCCCCGCAGGTCACGGCGGATTCCCACGACTCCGGTAGGCTGGACTGTCGCATATTCAGGCACCCCAGTGGACTCGGTGCCGCACATACCGAACCGGAGCATCATGACCGACACCGCGCGCATCCCCGACAAGCCCGCACTCGAGGGCCTCGAATCCAAGTGGGGCGGCGTCTGGGAGACCGAGGGGACCTACCGGTTCGAACGCGAGGGCGCGACCCGCGAGGCCATCTACTCGATCGACACGCCGCCGCCCACCGCCTCCGGCTCGCTGCACATCGGCCACGTCTTCTCCTACACCCACACCGACGTCATGGCGCGATTCCAGCGCATGCGCGGCAAGCACGTGTTCTACCCGATGGGCTGGGACGACAACGGCCTGCCCACCGAGCGCCGCGTGCAGAACTACTACGGCGTGCGCTGCGACCCGACCCTGCCGTACGAGGCCGACTTCACGCCGCCGTTCGAGGGCGGCGAGGGCAAGAGCGTCAAGGCCGCCGACCAGAAGCCGATCAGCCGCCGCAACTTCATCGAGCTGTGCGAGCGACTGACCGTCGAGGACGAGCAGCAGTTCGAGGCCCTCTGGCGCCAGCTCGGCCTCTCGGTCGACTGGACGCAGACCTACCGGACCATCGCCGACGAGGCGTTGTTCACGTCGCAGCTCGCCTTCGTCCGCAACGTCGAGCGCGGCGAGGCCTACCAGGCCCTCGCCCCGACCCTGTGGGACGTCACGTTCCGCACCGCCGTCGCGCAGGCCGAGCTCGAGGACCGCGAGCAGCCCGGCCACTACCACCGCGTGGCGTTCGCGAAGCCCGACGGCGGTCACGTCGAGATCGAGACCAGCCGGCCCGAGCTCATCCCCGCGTGCGTGGCGCTCGTGGCGCACCCCGACGACGAGCGCTACCAGCCGCTCTTCGGCACGACCGTGACCACCCCCGTCTTCGGCGTCGAGGTGCCCGTCGTGGCGCACCACCTCGCGCAGAAGGACAAGGGCACCGGCATCGCGATGATCTGCACCTTCGGCGACGTGACCGACGTCGTCTGGTGGCGCGAGCTCGACCTTCCGAACCGCGCGATCATCGGCTTCGACGGCCGCATCATCGCCGAGGCGCCCGAGGCGATCTCCACGGAGGCCGGGCGCGAGGCGTACGCGAAGCTCGCGGGCAAGACCGCGTTCTCCGCCAAGCAGGCCGTCGTGGAGCTGCTCCGCGAGAGCGGCGACCTCCTCGCCGACCCGAAGGCGATCACCCACCCGGTGAAGTTCTTCGAGAAGGGCGACCGCCCGCTCGAAATCGTCTCGACCCGCCAGTGGTACGTGGTGAACGGCGCGCGCGACGAGGCGCTCAAGGACCGCCTGCTGGAGCGCGGTCGCGGGATCGACTGGCACCCCGACTTCATGCGAGTGCGCTACGAGAACTGGGTCGGCGGGCTCTCCGGCGACTGGCTGATCTCCCGGCAGCGCTTCTTCGGCGTGCCGATCCCCGTGTGGTACCCCGTCGACGCCGCGGGGAACCCGGTGTTCGACGAGCCCATCGTCGCCACGCGCGAGATGCTGCCCGTCGACCCGTCGTCGACGGCGGCGCCCGGATACGACGAGTCGCAGCGCGGACAGGCGGGCGGCTTCATCGGCGAGCACGACGTCATGGACACCTGGGCGACCTCCTCGCTGACGCCGCAGCTCGCGGGCGGCTGGGAGCGCGACCCCGAGCTGTTCGACCTCGTCTTCCCGTACTCGCTGCGCCCGCAGGGCCAGGACATCATCCGCACGTGGCTCTTCTCGACGGCGCTGCGCGCCGAACTCGAGCACGGCGTCGCACCCTGGTCGAACGCCGCCATCTCGGGCTTCATCGTCGACCCCGACCGGAAGAAGATGTCGAAGTCGAAGGGCAACGTCGTCACGCCCGCCGGCCTGCTCGACCAGCACGGCCCCGACGCGGTGCGCTACTGGGCGGCGTCCTCCCGACTCGGCACCGACGCGGCATTCGACCCGCAGAACCCGACGCAGGTGAAGATCGGCCGGCGCCTCGCCATCAAGGTGCTGAACGCCGCGAAGTTCATCCTCGGCTTCGAGGGCGCAGCGGATGCCGCGGTGACCGTGCCCGTCGATCGCAGCATGCTGGCCGGGCTCGCGACGGTCGTCGACCAGGCGACGCGCGCGCTCGAGTCCTACGACCACGCGCGCGCCCTCGAGGTCTCCGAGACCTTCTTCTGGACGTTCTGCGACGACTACCTCGAGCTCGTGAAGGAGCGCGCGTACGGCGAGGCGAGCCCCGAGCAGGCCTCGGCGGTCGCTGCGCTCAAGACCGCGCTCAGCGTGCTGCTGCGCCTGTTCGCGCCGGTCATCCCGTATGCCGCGGAGGAGGCCTGGAGCTGGTCGAACCCCGGATCGGTGCACGTGGCCGACTGGCCGGCCGTCGACGAACTCGCCGCGCGCGGCGAGGCGGGGGTCGAGCTGCTCGAGCTCGCGAGCCTCGCCCTCACCGGCATCCGTCGCGCGAAGACCGACGCGAAGGCCTCGCAGAAGACTCCGGTCGCGAGCGCCGTGATCGCCGCACCCGCCGCCGCGACCTCGCTCCTCTCCTCGGCCGCGAGCGACCTGCGCGCCGTCGGTCGCATCGCCGACCTCCGCTTCGAGGAGGCCGAGGTGCTCGAGGTGCGCGACGTCGTGCTCGAGGTCCCGAGGGAGGAGGCGAGCGCATGAGCGTGACCGTGCGGGACGTCGCGGACAACGACTTCTTCGCCTGGCTGCCCCTCTTCGACGCGTACTGCGCGAACCGCGGACGCAGGCTCGACGACACCAAGGCGCTCATCGTCTGGAGCTGGATCCAGGACCCGCGGAACGCGCTTCGCGCGACGGTGGCCGTCGACGACGAGGGCACCCTCGTCGGTCTCGTGCATGCGCACCCCGAGCCCCGCACCCTCGACGCGAGCATCGGCATCGTCGTGGACGACCTCTACGTCGTCGAGGCGCACCGCCGGAACGGCGTCGCCGGACGGCTCCTCGAACGGGTCCGCGCGCTGGCGGGCGAGATGCATGCGACGCGCATCACCTGGACCAGCGACCCCGGTGACGTCGACGGGCTGCGCCTCTCCGACGAGATCGCCCGCCGCTCCCCCGGGATCGTGTTCGAGATGGAGATCTGATGCAGTTGGGCACACGTTGGGCCTTCGGCGACGAGCCGCCGCGATCCGTGCCGATGGAGCTCCGCCCCGGCATCGCGGCGGCCGAGTCCGGCACCCCCGACGGCGCCGGCCGGCATTGGACGCTGACGTGGCTGGAGGGCCGGCCGATCGCCGAGCTCGACGACGGCACGGTCGTGACGCTCGAGCACCCGAGCGGTGGCGGCGCCGTCGACGACGGCGACGACTGGTAGTAGGCGGTCGGGTTCCGGCCCGGCCCTACGCGCGCGCGAGGACCTCGCCGTGCGGCATGAGGAACCACCCGTCGGGATCCGCAGCCCAGCGGCTCCAGGCCGAGGAGATCGCCTCGAGTTCGGCGCGGGACGCGTGCCCGGACTCGATCGCGTGCGCCGCGAAAGTCGAGTGCAGCGCGCGCTGCGCCCAATTGCCGCCCCACCACTCACGGTCGCGGTCCGACGAGAACACCCACACGGAGCCGCTCGACTCGACCTCGGCGAACCCTGCCGCGCGCGCCCAGCGGGTGAGGTGGCGCCCGGCGTTGCCGTCGCCGCCGTTCCAGGCGCAGATGAGCTCGTTCAGCTCGCGCCAGCGCGCGAGCTCGGGCGACTCCGGGCTCCAGATCACGCCTCCGTAGTCCACGTCGCGTGCGGCCAGGAAGCCGCCCGGCCGCAGCACGCGGCGGAACTCGCGCAGGGCATCGACGGGACGTGCCAGGTGCTGCATCACCTGGTGCGCGTGGACGACGTCGAACACGCCGTCCGGGAAGTCGAGGTGGTAGGCGTCCCCGGTGCGGAACTCCGCGTTGGGAACCCCCTCGCTCTCGGCGAGTCCCTGCGCGCGTGCGACGACCTCGGCGGATGCGTCGACGCCGACGGCTCGTCCGGGTCGGACCCGGCGGGCGAGGTCGAGCGTGATCGTGCCCGGGCCGCTCCCGATGTCGAGGACCCGCATCCCCTCCCGGAGATGCGGCGCGAGGTACGCCGCGGAGTTCTCGACCGTGCGCCACTCGTGCACTCGGAGGACGCTCTCGTGGTGACCGTGCGTGTACGCGTCGCGGGCGGACGCGGCCGTTCCCTGCATGCCCCGAGCCTATTCCCCGACGGGGCCGGACACGCCGGGGAAGCCGCGAGGGAGGCCCCTTCCGGGACCTCCCTCGACGAGGTTCGGTTCAGATCGCGAAGCCGAGCGCACGCATCATGTCGCGTCCGTCGTCCGTGATCCGCTCGGGCCCCCACGGCGGCATCCACACCCAGTTGATGCGGAACCGCTCGACGGTGCCGTCGAGCGCCTCGGCGGTCTGCTCCTCGATGACGTCGGTGAGCGGGCAGCCGGCGCTCGTCAGGGTCATGTTGACGACGAGTGCGTCGTTCTCGTCGTCCCAGTTCAGGTCGTAGATGAGGCCCAGATCGACGATGTTGACGCCGAGCTCGGGGTCGACGACGTCCTTCAGCGCCTCGCTGATCTGGTCGTAGCGCTCGGGTGCGAGTGAGGTGACCATGCGTCCAGCCTACGCCCGATTACTGCGTCGCCGACTCGGCGACGTGGTAGCGGTCGTAGCCCTCCTCCTCGAGCCGGTCGGCGAGCTCGGGACCGCCCTGCTCGGCGATCCGGCCGGCGACGAACACGTGCACGAAGTCGGGCGTGATGTAGCGGAGGATGCGCGTGTAGTGCGTGATGAGCAGGATGCCCAGGCCGGTGTTCGCGTGAGCGCGGTTCACGCCCTCGGAGACGACCTTGAGCGCGTCGACGTCGAGGCCCGAGTCGGTCTCGTCGAGCACCGCGAACTTCGGCTTCAGCAGCTCGAGCTGGAGGATCTCGTTGCGCTTCTTCTCGCCGCCCGAGAACCCCTCGTTGACGTTGCGCTCGGCGAAGGCCGAGTCCATCTTGAGGTTCGACATCGCGCCGCGGACGTCCTTCAGCCACGTGCGGATCGACGGCGCCTCGCCGTCGATCGCGGTCTTCGCGGTGCGGAGGAAGTTCGTGACCGTGACGCCCGGGATCTCGACCGGGTACTGCATCGCCAGGAACATTCCGGCGCGGGCGCGCTCGTCGACGGACATCTCGAGCACGTTCTCGCCGTCGAGCAGGATCTCGCCCTGGACGACGGTGTACTTGGGGTGGCCGGCGATCGTGTAGGCGAGCGTCGACTTGCCGGAGCCGTTCGGCCCCATGATCGCGTGGATCTCGCCCTCGCGGATGGTCAGGTCGACGCCGCGGAGGATCTCGCGGGTGCCCTGGTCGGTCTCGACGTTGACGTGCAGGTTCTTGATCTCGAGCACGGACATGGTGATTCGGTGTCTCTTTCGGTTCGTGTCCGGCCGCGAGGGCCGGGAGGCAGGTGGGTCAGACGGCGAGCTTCACCGTGGGGTCGATGAACACGCCCCCGTCGGTGATCTCGACCTGGTAGACGGGGACGGGCTCGTACGCCGGCAGCGTGAGCGGCTTGCCCGTGAGGAGGGAGAACTTCGAGCCGTGGGCCCAGCACTCGAGCGTGTCGTCCTCGACGAACCCCTCGGAGAGCGAGATGTCGCCGTGAGTGCAGGTGTCGCCGATGGCGAAGATGGCGCCGGCCGAGTCCTTGACGACCGCGATGGGCACGCCGTCGACCACGAACTTCTGCGCCTCATTGACGGCGAGGTCGTCGACCCCGCACACGCGAGTGGATGCCACGTCAGCTCCCCTGGAGTTCCGCTTCGAGCGCCCGGATGAGACGCTCCTCGAGTTCGGCGTCGCCGATCTGCTGGACGACCTCGATGAGGAACCCGCGGACCACGAGACGGCGCGCCTCCTCCTCGGGGATTCCTCGCGCCTGCAGGTAGAACAGCTGCTCGTCGTCGAACCGGCCGGTCGCCGACGCGTGGCCGGCGCCCTCGATGTCGCCGGTTTCGATCTCGAGGTTCGGGACCGAGTCCGCGCGCGTGCCGTCCGTCAGGACGAGGTTGCGGTTCTGCTCGTAGCTGTCGGTGCCGGTCGCGGCATTGCCGATGAGCACGTCGCCGATCCAGACGCTGCGCGCGCCCTCGCCCTGCAGCGCGCCCTTGTACGTCACGCGCGAACGGGTGTGCGGTGCATCGTGGTGCACGAACACCTGCTGCTCGAGGTGCTGGCCGGCGTCGGAGAAGTAGAGCCCGAGCGCCTCGACGTCGGAACCCTGCTCGGCGAGGTGCGTCGACGGGTTCACGCGCACGACCTTGCCGCCGAGCGAGACGACGATGTGCTTGAGCCTGGCATCACGGCCGATGCGCGCGAAGTGGCTCGCGAGGTGGACCGACTCGTCGCTCCACTCCTGGAGCGAGACGACCTCGAGGTTCGCCCCCTCGCCGACGACGATCTCGACGTTCTCGGTGAGCCGTCCGTCGCCGATGCCGCGCAGCACGACCAGCCCGCGGCTGAACGGCGCTGCCTCGATCACGGTGTGAGCGGCGCGCGGGCTCGTGCCGAGGTCGGAGCGGGTGACGGTGACGGTCTTCGCCTCCTCGCCCGAGACCTCGACGAGGAGCGCCTCGTCGAAGCTCGACCAGGCGTTGGCCGACGCCCGCTCCTCGGGGATGCCCGCGCGCCCGATGCGGGCGTCGTCGCGGGCGATCCAGGAGAGGGCGACGCCTGCGGCATCCGTCGACGACACCTCGAGGCGCGAGCCGTCGAGGTCGCCGGAGATCAGGTCGGCGAAGGTCGCCACCGGCGAGTACTTCCACTCGTGCTCGCGCCCCGTGACGGGGGCGAAGTCGGCGACCTCGGTGGAGCGGAAGCGCTCCGACCGGGTCTGGACCGGCACGACCGGACCGTCGGAGTGGGCGCGGAAACCGTGCTGCTCTGCGGTGGGCATGGCGGTGCTCTGCATCGCGGTGCTCATCTGTTAGCCGACCGATCCTTCCATGCCCATCTCGATGAGCTTGTTGAGTTCCATCGCGTACTCCATGGGCAGCTCGCGCGCGATCGGCTCGATGAAGCCGCGCACGATCATGGCCATCGCCTCGTCCTCGGGGAGGCCGCGCGACATGAGGTAGAAGAGCTGCTCCTCGCTGACCTTCGAGACCGTGGCCTCGTGGCCGAGCTGCACGTCGTCGACGCGGATGTCGATCGCCGGGTAGGTGTCGGAACGGGAGATGGTGTCGACGAGCAGGGCGTCGCAGCGCACGGTGTTCGCCGAGTGGTGCGCGTTGGCATCCACCCGCACCTCGCCGCGGTAGCCCGCGCGCCCTCCGCCGCGCGCGATCGACTTGGAGACGATCGACGACTGCGTGTACGGCGCCATGTGGATCATCTTCGCGCCGGCGTCCTGGTGCTGGCCCGGGCCCGCGAACGCGACCGAGAGGGTCTCGCCCTTGGCGTGCTCGCCCATGAGGAAGATCGACGGGTACTTCATCGTGACCTTCGAGCCGATGTTTCCGTCGACCCACTCCATGGTGGCGCCCTCGTGCGCGACGGCGCGCTTGGTCACGAGGTTGTAGACGTTGTTCGACCAGTTCTGGATCGTCGTGTACCGCACGCGGGCGTTCTTCTTCACGATGATCTCGACGACCGCCGAGTGCAGCGAGTCGGACTTGTAGATCGGGGCGGTGCAGCCCTCGATGTAGTGGACGTAGCTGTCCTCGTCGGCGATGATCAGGGTCCGCTCGAACTGGCCCATGTTCTCGGTGTTGATCCGGAAGTAGGCCTGCAGCGGGATCTCGACGTGCACGCCCTTCGGGACGTAGACGAACGACCCGCCGGACCAGACCGCGGTGTTCAGCGCAGCGAACTTGTTGTCGCCCGCCGGGATGACGGTGCCGAAGTACTCCTGGAAGATCTCCGGGTGCTCGCGCAGCGCCGTGTCGGTGTCGAGGAAGATGACGCCCTGCTCCTCCAGGTCCTCGCGGATCTGGTGGTAGACGACCTCCGACTCGTACTGGGCGGCGACGCCCGCGACGAGGCGCTGGCGCTCGGCCTCGGGGATGCCGAGGCGCTCGTAGGTGTTGCGGATGTCCTCGGGCAGGTCCTCCCAGGTCTGGGCCTGCTTCTCGGTGGACCTGACGAAGTACTTGATGTTGTCGAAGTCGATGTCCGACAGGTCGGCGCCCCAGGACGGCATCGGCTTGCGGTCGAACAGCTGCAGCCCGCGCATGCGACGCTGGAGCATCCACTCGGGTTCGTCCTTCAGGCGCGAGATGTCGGCCACCACTTCGGGCGCCAGGCCGCGGCGAGCGGATGCGCCGGCGACATCGGAGTCGGACCAGCCGAACTCGTACGTGCCGAGCCCCTCCAACTCGGGGCGGTCGATGAGTACGTCCGTCATGCTCTCCCTCTTCTCCTCCCGCGCACCGGCTATCAGTCCGGCCCACCCCCGGCCTTCCGGTCGAGGTGCCGGTTCGGTCGTGGGGTGATGTGCGGGTGGCTTCGTCGCGAACCTACAATGGTGATGCGCCGCGCCGCACTCGCGCGCGGAACCGCGTCAACCAACCAAGTCTATAGGGTCGAAGGTCCCGGAGTCCCGACTCCCAGAACCCTCACACTCCGACCCGGATCAGGAACTCGTCGAGCCGTGAACCGCGTCATCGCCTGGCTGCCCGACCGCATCGACCGCCGCGTGCGCGTCGCCGCGTGGCTGTCGTTCCTCGCCCAGACGATCATCATCGCCACGGGCGGTGCGGTCCGCCTCACCGGGTCCGGGCTGGGCTGCCCGACCTGGCCGATGTGCACGGCCGACTCCCTCGTCACGACGCCCGAGATGGGCATCCACGGCGTGATCGAATTCGGCAACCGACTCATGACCGGCGTCGTCGGCATCGTCGCGTTGCTCGTGCTGCTCTCGATCTGGCGCCTGCGGCGCGAGCGCCGCGACCTCTGGCGGCTCGCGGTGATCGTGCTGCTCGGCATCATCGCGCAGGCCGTCGTGGGCGGCGTCACCGTGTGGACCGGCCTCAACCCCTTCATCGTCGGATTCCACTACGTCGCCTCGCTCGTGCTCGTCTGCGTGACGGCCGCCTACCTGGTCCGCCTCGACGCGACGCCCGGCGCCCGCGAACCCGCCGCGCCGCGCTGGTTCGCCACCCTGACGCACGCGACGACCGCGGTGCTCGCGATCTCGATCGTCTTCGGCGTCCTCACCACGGCCTCCGGTCCGCACTCCGGCGACGCCGACGCCGGACGCACCGGCTTCAACGCCGAGCTCCTCGAGCACGTGCACGCGTGGCCCGGCTACGCCCTCTTCGCCCTGACGGTCGTCCTCGCGACCGCCGCGTGGCGCCTGCGGCTCCAGGTCGCCCGATGGATGGTGGCGCTGCTCGCGATCGAACTCGTCCAGATCGCCGTGGGCCTCTACCAGGCGCGGAACGGCCTCCCGCCGCTCGCCGTCGGCGTCCACATGGTCCTCGCGGCGCTCATGGCCGCGACGATGACCGTCGTGGTGCTGAAGCTGAAGCGCCCGGTGGCGACGGATGCCTCCGCCGACGACGCACCCGTGGCGGCATCCGCTCGCTGAGCCGTCGAGTCACCTCGCAGCGGTACCGCCGACGTCGCCCGCGCCCTCGTCGGCGCCGAGGCGGTGGACCAGTCGGGCGAGTTCGACTCGGTTCGCTGCCCCGGTCTTGGCAAGCAGGTGCGAGACGTGCGTGCTCACCGTCTTCTCGCTGATGACCAGTGAGCGCGCGATGTCGGAGTAGGTCCGGCCGACCGCGATGAGCGCAAGGACCTCGCGCTCGCGTTCGGTGAGCCCTGGTACGCCTGATGCGCGGTCCGGCGTCACCGGATCCGGCTCGTCGACGGGCACCCGGGCCCGGCGTGCGATGTCGAGAAGTTCCTCCTCGACCGGCCGTGCCCGGAGCCGTTGCGCGAGCGCCAGCCCCGATCGCAGCATTTGGACCCCGGCAGGCCGGTCGCCCCCTCGCCCGAGGAGCGCCTCGGATGCGCGCCAGCGGGCGTACGCCTCCTCCCAGGGGAGACGGGCGGACGCGCATTGCGACACCGCGAGCGACCACGCACCGGCGGCATCGGGCGCGGCACGCGCCCGGGCGCACTCGGCAGCGTACAGGCCGTCGAGCGCGGCGACCTGCAGTCGCATGAGCTCCGTCGTCGTCCCGACGTCCTCGATGACGTGCGGGAACCGCTCGACGAGCGCGTCGAGCCGCTCGAGCACGTCTTGGACGGCTTCGCCGGCATCGCGCGCGGACTGCGCCTGGTCGGCGAGGGCGCGGGCGGCGAACGGCATGAGCCACTCGGCCATCGTCGGCGCCGTGCCCCGGTCGACGGCCCCCGTGAGCGCGGCATCGTATGCACCGGGGGCGTCCCCTGCCGCGAGGCGGACCTCCGCGCGCACCGCGTCGTACTCGAAGGGCAGAAACGCCGACCCGTCGACGACGAGCTCGCCGACGCGCCGCATGTGGGCCTCGGCCTCACGCTGCTGTCCCTGGAGCAGGGCCAGTCGAGCCGCGGCCAGGCGCGCCTCGATGTCGCCCAGTGGGCCCGGATCGGACCCGAGCGCGACACGGAGCCGCTCGTCGGCCTCTCTCCATGCACCGCTCGCGAGGCGCGAATTGGCCTCAGCGGCCGAGAGCCAGGCGAGGTAGGCATGGGGGCCGCCGTTCGCCTCGAGCTCGCGCCGGTTCGCTCCGATCCGTACGGCGTACGCCGCGCTCGCCCACGTCTCGATCGCGTTGGCCGCCCACATCGACGCGTGCACGTACGCGAACCAGTCCCGCGCTTCCAACGCAGGCGCGAGCGCGTCGCGGCCGAAGCCTGCGGCCTCCTCGATGTCGCCCGCGAAGGTCGCAGTCATGGACCTCACGCTCAGGGCGAACGAGAGCGCCCTCGGATCGCCGGAGGCGCGCGCATGCGCCAGGGCGGCTGCAGCGTGGTCTTCCGCGGCCGGCAACCCGCGCCACCGTTCTGCCTGCGCGAGCTCGGCCAGGGCCAGCGCATACTCGGGGCTGGCGGTGTCGGCCGACGCGAGTCGAACGGCATGCTCCAGCTCCGCCACGTCGGCGAAGGCGAGCCCCCGCATGAACTGAAGGTGGGTTCGACGCACGCGCAGCGCAGCAGCCTGCAGCGGATCGCCATCCTCATCGATCCGGTCGAGGAGCATCTCGACCGCATCGAGCTCCTCCGCGGTGGCGCCGGCATCCTCCGCGGCGCGGCGGAGCCGCTGCAGCAGCTCCTCCATCGTCGGATCGCGACCCGGCAACCGGGCACGGAGGTCGACGGCCCGGCGGAGTAGGCGCAGCTCCTCGGCAGTCCCCTCGGACTCGCGAGCTGCGCTCGCGGCACGCAGGGCCCAGTCGAGTGCAGCCCGCTGCTGCCCGGCACGGTGTCGGTGGTCGGCGACGGCGACCGCGGACGACACCGAGGCCTCGGCAGCGCCGCCGGCCTCGATCGCGTCGGCGAAGCGTCGATGCCACTCGCGCCGCTCGTCGGCGCCGAGTGCGGCCTCGAGCACCTCCGCGTTGAGCGGATGATGGAACCAGAAGCCGCCATCGTCGATCAGGTCGAGCGTTCCGGCATCGACCGCTTCGAGCAGCAGCGAACGGGTCGCGGCGACATCCGCTGCGCCGACGACCGCGGCCAGGTCGTCGGCGCGCATCGCCCGCCCGCCGACCGCGAGCACCGTCGCCACTTCCCTGGTCGGCTTCGAGAGCCGGTACCAGGACTGCAGCACCGCGGAACTGAGGTCCGCCGGGAACGAGGCGGGCACGGCACGCGCGTCGGGCGCGAGCCCGGTGACGAGCAGGCGGGTGAAGTACGGGTTGCCCCGGCTGCGCGCGTGGACGTCGTCGATCAGCGATTGGTGCGGTGATGTGCGCAGCACGGCCTGAACCTGCCCGGCCGTCCCCGCACGATCGAGCGGGCCGAGCTCGAGTTGGACGGTTCGCGGAAGACGACGGACGTCGGCCAGCCAGCGCTTCAGCGGATGACCGAGCCCGACCTCGCCGGCGCGCAGCGTGACGACGATCGCGAGGCGACGCGACGCCGGACCCGCGATGGCGTACATGAGCGTGTCGAGCGTGCTGCGATCCGCCCACTGGACGTCGTCGACGACAAGTGCGAGCGGACGCCGCGCGCACTGTTCGTCGAGCCACGCATCGAAGCGCACTGCGAAGTCGCGGCCCGCGCCGTCGGCGGCCACGAGGGGCGGCGGCGTGAGCCGGGTGTTCGCGCGGAGCGCCGACCGGATCGGGAGGAACGGGATGGACATCGACGTGAGCGGCAGGCACGCCCCGACGAGGGTCTCAGCGACTTCGCTCCGAAGCGCGCACGCCGTGGCGACGAGTGCGGTCTTGCCGACGCCGGCGTCGCCGGACACGACGAGGGTCTGCGCCTCCTCGCCCCATGCCCGGTCGAGGAGGCGATCCACGATGTCGAGCTCCCGCTCGCGGCCGACCAATTGCGGCCCGGCGGTCGCGGCTGGCACGACCACCCGACCAGTCTGACATCGGCGCTCTCGAGAATCAGGTCTTTGGTCACCCATCTCAGGGCCGGGATCCGATCCGGCCCCGGGCTGCGAGCCGCATCGTCGTGGGTGTCGACGCACCGTCGGCCCCGTCCCGGAAGGAACACGATCATGCGCACCACCACCACCGCCCTCACCTCGGCGCTCGTCGCCTCGGCGGCCGCGCTGCTCTCCGCCCTCGCCGCCGGACCCGCGGTCGCACGCCCGGAGCCGGCTCCCGAACCGACGCCGACCGCGGTCTCGGTCCGGGTCGCCGACGACCTGGGGTGCGCGCTCCGACGCATCGGCACCCAGTTCGTGCGGTGCGACGACCTCACCGGCGCCGGTGTCCCCGCCCCGTCCTGGATCCCGGAACAGCACTGACGACACGGACCGCACGCGTCCGAAGGCCACGGGGTGGAGCCTCCGGGCGCAGTGCGTCCACCGCATCCCCGTTGCACACACGGGATCCCGCCGGCAACCGGGCCGAGGTCCTCAGCCCGCGCTGACCCGCAGCGCAGGCCTTCCGCCTGCCGTCCGGTGCCGCTCCTAGAACGGCAGCAGCGGGTCGACGCCCACCGCGAGGAACAGCAGCGAGAGGTAGACGATCGAGCCGTGGAAGACCCGCATCGGCGAGACCTCCCGGCCGCGGATCGCGAGGCTGTAGAGACGGTGGCACTCGGCGACGAACCAGATGCCGGACACGAGTGCGACGCTCGAGTAGAGCAGGCCCATGCCCGCGACGGGGATGAGCAGGAGCGAGGCCGCGACCGTCGCGTACGCGTAGAGGATGACCTGCAGGCCCACCTGCGCGCGGCCGCGCACGACGGCGAGCATCGGGACGCCGGCAGCCTGGTAGTCGTCCTTGTACTTCATCGACAGCGGCCAGTAGTGCGGCGGGGTCCAGAGGAAGATGATGAGGAAGAGGATGAACGGCGCCCAGGTGAGGCTCTCGGTCACCGCAGCCCAGCCGATCAGCACGGGCATGCAGCCGGCCACGCCGCCCCAGACGATGTTCTGCGCCGTGCGCCGCTTCAGGATCAGGCTGTAGAAGACGACGTAGAGCAGGATCGCGGCGAGCGAGAGCAGTGCGGCGAGCCAGTTGGCGAAGACCCAGAGCCAGGCGATGGATGCCGCGCCCAGCGCGTACGCGAAGACCAGCGCCTCGCGGTCGGTGAGCTCGCCGGTGACGAGCGGGCGACCCTTGGTGCGCTTCATGACGCGATCGATGTCGCGGTCGATGTAGCAGTTGAATGCGCCCGCGGAGCCGGCGCTCATCGCACCGCCTATGAGCGTCGCGAGCAGGAGCCAGACGTCGGGCAGGCCGTTCGAGGCGAGGATCATGGTCGGCGCGGTCACCACGAGCAGGAGCTCGATCACGCGAGGCTTGGTGAGTGCGACGTATGCAGCGACCTTGCGTCGCACGTTCGTCGTCCGTCGAGCGTCACGGATGGTCGGCGCGGCCTGCATTGATTCCTCTTCCGGCGCGCGCCGACGAGTCAGGGCGCGCAACCCGTTCGATTCTAGGCCATCCGATCGTCGCCGGACGGACGCGTCAAGCCCCGTCATAGAGTGAGGGTGACTCCATATACTGAACCCAGCGCGCCCGGTGGCGCGGATTCGACGTGCAACTCCACCTGACGCATGACCGGATCGGTCCCGGGCTCCACCGCGCCGTCGCGTTTCCCGGCGGGTCCGGGAGCCGAATGGAGAGGCTCCCCGACTCCGTCACGACCGGAAGGAACCCCAACCCGTGGCAACTCTGCACTGGGACCCCATCGACGATCGCGCGGTCGACACGGCGCGCGTGCTCGCCGCCGACGCCGTGGAGAAGGTCGGCAACGGCCACCCCGGCACGGCGATGAGCCTCGCGCCCGTCGCGTACCTGCTCTTCCAGAAGGTGATGCGCCGTGACCCGGCCGACCACGACTGGCTCGGGCGGGACCGCTTCATCCTCTCGGCGGGCCACAGCTCGCTGACGCAGTACGTCCAGCTCTACCTCGCCGGCGACGGCCTCGAGCTGTCGGACCTCGAGGCGCTCCGCACCTGGGGCTCGAAGACCCCCGGCCACCCCGAGTACGGCCACACGGCCGGCGTCGAGATCACGACCGGTCCGCTCGGGCAGGGCCTGGCATCGGCAGTCGGCTTCGCGTACGCCTCGCGGTACGAGCGCGGCCTGTTCGACCCGGAGGCGCCTGCCGGCGAGAGCCCCTTCGACCACCACGTGTACGTGATCGCCTCCGACGGCGACCTCGAGGAGGGCGTGACGAGCGAGGCCTCGTCGCTCGCGGGCCACCAGCAGCTCGGCAACCTCGTCGTCATCTACGACTCGAACCAGATCTCGATCGAGGACGACACCGACATCGCGTTCACGGAGGACGTCGCGAAGCGGTACGAGGCCTACGGCTGGCACGTGCAGACGGTCGACTGGAAGAAGTCCGGCGACTACGTCGAGGACGTCGCAGAGCTGAACGACGCCATCGAGGCCGCCAGGGCGGAGACCGCCCGGCCGTCGATCATCGTGCTGAAGACGATCATCGGATGGCCTGCGCCCAAGAAGCAGAACACCGGCAAAATCCACGGCTCGGCGCTCGGCGCAGAGGAGCTCGCCGCGACGAAGGAGGTGCTCGGCTTCGACCCCGCGCAGAACTTCGTCGTGGCCGACGACGTCCTCGAGCGCACTCGCGGCAACGCCCGCGACCGCGCCGCCGAATCCAAGCAGGCCTGGCAGGCGTCGTTCGACGCGTGGGCCTCCTCGAACCCGGAGCGCAAGGCGCTGCTCGACCGACTCGAGGCCGGCGAGCTGCCCGACGGGCTCGAGGCGGCCCTCCCGGTGTTCGAGCCCGGCAAGGACGTCTCGACGCGTGCCGCATCGGGCAAGGCGATCAACGCGCTCGCCGCCCACCTCCCCGAGCTCTGGGGCGGATCCGCCGACCTCGCGGAGTCGAACCTGACCACGATCAACGGCGCACCGTCGTTTATCCCGGCCGAGCACTCGACGCACGAGTTCCCCGGCAACCGCTACGGCCGCGTGCTCCACTTCGGCATCCGCGAGCACGCCATGGGCGCCATCCTGAACGGCATCGTCCTGCACGGACCGACGCGCGCCTTCGGCGGCACGTTCCTCATCTTCAGCGACTACATGCGCCCGGCCGTCCGTCTCGCCGCGCTCATGCAGATCCCGTCGATCTTCGTCTGGACGCACGATTCCGTCGCCCTCGGCGAGGACGGCCCGACGCACCAGCCGATCGAGCAGCTGAGCGCGCTGCGCGCGATCCCGCACCTCTCCGTCGTCCGGCCGGCCGATGCGAACGAGACCGCCTGGGCATGGCTCGAGGTCCTCAAGCGTCGCGGCGGCCCCGCGGGCATCGCGCTGACCCGTCAGAACGTGCCCGTGTTCGAGCGCGGCGAGGGCGAGGCATCCGGCGACACGCTCGCTGCGGCCTCGAACGTGGCGAAGGGCGCGTACGTCCTCGCCGAAGCGGCATCGGGCACGCCCGACGTGATCCTCATCGCCACCGGCTCCGAGGTCCAGGTCGCGCTCGCCGCCCGAGACCAGCTCGCCGCCGACGGCGTGTCCGCCCGGGTGGTGTCCGCGCCGAGCCTCGAGTGGTTCGAGGAGCAGCCCGCCGAGTACCGCGAGTCGGTGCTGCCGTCGTCCGTGACCGCGCGAGTCAGCGTCGAGGCGGGGCTCGCCCTCAGCTGGTACCGCTACCTCGGCACGCGCGGCCGCGCCGTGTCCATCGAGCACTTCGGCGCCTCCGCCGACTACAAGACCCTGTTCCGCGAGTTCGGCATCACGCCTGAGCACGTCGTTGCCGCCGCGAAGGAATCGCTCGCGTCGAGCTGACCGAGCACGAAGGAGACATCATCATGAGCACCACCCCCACCGCCGCCCTCTCGCAGGCCGGCGTCAGCATCTGGCTCGACGACCTCTCGCGCGAGCGGATCACCTCGGGCGGCCTCGAGCGGCTCATCGCCGAGCGTGACGTCGTCGGCGTCACCACGAACCCGACGATCTTCGCCGGGGCCCTCGCCAAGGGCGACGCCTACCGCGACCAGGTCGCCGCGCTCGCGGCCGACGGTGCCGACGTCGACCGCGCCGTCTTCGAGATCACCACCGACGACGTGCGCGACGCCGCCGACCACTTCCGTCCGATCTACGACCGCACCGACGGCTACGACGGCCGTGTCTCGATCGAGGTCTCCCCCGACCTCGCGAACGAGACCGACGCGACCATCTCCGAGGCGCACCGCCTCTGGGACAAGGTCGATCGTCCCAACGTCATGATCAAGATCCCCGCCACCAAGGCGGGCCTGCCCGCGATCACCGCGGCGATCGGCGCGGGCATCAGCGTCAACGTGACGCTGATCTTCAGCCTCGACCGGTATCGCGAGGTCATCGACGCCTACCTGACCGGCCTCGAGCAGGCGAAGGCGGCCGGCATCGACCTGTCGACGATCCACTCCGTCGCCTCGTTCTTCGTCTCCCGCGTCGACACCGAGATCGACAAGCGCCTCGAGGAGATCGGCTCGCCCGAGGCGATCGCGCTCAAGGGCCGGGCCGGCGTGGCCAACGCCCGGCTCGCGTACGAGCTCTACCTCCAGCAGTTCGCCGTGCCGCGCGCGGTCGCGCTCCTCGACGCCGGCGCCAACCGGCAGCGCCCACTGTGGGCCTCCACGGGTGTCAAGGACCCCGCACTGCCGGACACGCTCTACGTGACCGAGCTCGTCGCCCACGGTGTCGTGAACACCATGCCCGAGAAGACCCTCGAGGCGACCTTCGACCACGGCGTCATCGAGGGCGACACGGTCACCGGCGCCTTCGCGGAGGCGGGGCGCGTGCTCGACGCCCTCGCCGGCGTGGGCGTCGACTACGACGACGTCACGGAGGTCCTCGAGCGCGAGGGCGTCGACAAGTTCATCGTCTCCTGGAACGAGCTCCTCGACACCGTGCGGACCGCCCTGGAGGCGGCTCGGTGAATGTCCGGATCTCCGTGAGCGGCCCGGCGGCCGACGCGGTGCGCCGCATCGTGCCGCAGCTCGTGGCCGATCGGGTGGCGACGGGCATCACCTCGCTCGACTCGAGCCTGTGGGGGCCCGCTGCCGAGGAGGAGGCCGCGAAGCGGCTCGGCTGGACCGAGGCGATCGCGGTGTCCCGGCCGCTCCTGCCCGAGATCGCCGCGCTCCGCGACGAGCTCCGCGCGCGCGGGATCGACCACGTGGTGCTCGCCGGCATGGGAGGCTCATCCCTGGCTCCCGAGGTCATCGCGCGCACGGACGGCGCAGACCTCACGGTCCTCGATTCGACCGAACCCGGCCAGGTGCGTTCGGCGATCGCCGACCGGCTCCAGCGGACGGTGCTCGTCGTCGCGTCGAAGTCCGGCTCCACCGTCGAGACCGATTCGCAGCGCCGGGCCTATGAGCAGGCCTTCCTCGACGCCGGCATCGACCCCGCGACGCGCATCGTCGTGGTGACGGACCCGGGTTCGCCGCTCGAGGAGTCCGCTCGGGCGGCGGGCTACCGGGTGTTCACAGCGGACCCGACGGTCGGCGGACGCTACTCGGCGCTCACCGCGTTCGGCCTCGTGCCGACGGGCCTAGCCGGCGCGGACCTCGGGGAGCTGCTCGCCGAGGCGGAGGCGATAGAGCTCGCCCTCGCGATCGACTCAGAGGAGAACCCCGGTCTCGTCCTCGGCGCCGCGATCGCCGGCGCCGAACCGCGCAGGGACAAGCTCGCGATCGTGGCGGACGGAACCCACATCGTCGGCTTCGCCGACTGGGCCGAGCAGCTCATCGCCGAGTCGACGGGCAAGGAGGGCACGGGCATCCTGCCCGTCGTCCTGGGCCCGGATGCCCCGGAACTCGAGTCGCGTCCGTCCGACCTGCAGGTCGTGCGCCTCGTCGACGACGCGGGCACCGAGCGCTTCGTGGAGGACTCCGACGGGGACATCCGCGTCTCGGGCACGCTCGGCGCGCAGCTGCTCGCCTGGGAGTACGCGACGGCGGTCGCCGGGCGGCTCCTCGGCATCAACCCGTTCGACCAGCCCGACGTGGAGTCGGCGAAGGTCGCCGCGCGCGGCCTCCTGGAGGCGCGGCCCGAGCCCGATCCGGCCGCGTTCGTCAGCGGGACCATCGAGGTCCGCGGCACGCCCGACGTGATCGGTGCGGCCAGCGACCTGGTCTCCGCGGTCGAGGTGCTCCTCGAGGAGATCCCGGCCGATGGGTACCTCGCCGTCCAGGCCTACGTCGACCGCGTGGCGCACCCCGAGTTCGGCGAGCTCCGCGACCTGCTCGCCGAGCGCAGCGGCCGCCCGGTCACGTTCGGCTGGGGGCCGAGGTTCCTGCACTCCACCGGCCAGTACCACAAGGGCGGACCCGCGCACGGGGCGTTCCTGCAGCTCGTGCAGCGCCCCACCGACGACCTCCCGATCCCCGGTCGGCCGTTCACGTTCGGCGACCTCATCGCCGCCCAGGCCTCCGGCGACGCCTCCGTCCTCGCCGAGCACGGCCGGCCGGTCCTCACACTGACCCTGTCCGATCCGAGCGCCGACCTGCGGTCGCTGCGCGCGGCCATCGACTGATCCAGGAGCACCCATGCATCCGGTCGAGATCACGGCGACGCACAATCCGTTGCGGTCGCCCAAGGACTACCGCCTGAACCGGATCGCCGGTCCGTCGAGCCTCATCATCTTCGGCGTCACCGGCGACCTCTCCCGCAAGAAGCTCATGCCCGCGGTCTACGACCTCGCGAACCGGGGGCTGCTGCCCCCGGGCTTCGCGCTCGTCGGCTTCGCGCGGCGCGACTGGGAGGACCAGGACTTCGCCGAGGTCGTGCACGACTCGGTGAAGAAGTACGCCCGCACCGAGTTCCGCGAGGACGTCTGGAAACAGCTCTCCCGCGGCATCCGCTTCGTCCAGGGCACCTTCGACGACGACGAGGCGTTCGCGCGCCTCCGACGCACCGTCGAGGACCTGGACCGCGAGCGGGGCACCATGGGCAACCACGCGTTCTACCTGTCGATCCCCCCGAAGTCCTTCCCGCAGGTGACCGAGCAGCTCAAGCGCTCCGGCCTGACGGAGCAGAAGGGCGACCAGTGGCGGCGAGTCGTCATCGAGAAGCCGTTCGGGTCCGACCTGAAGACCGCGATCGAACTGAACGACGTCGTCGCGTCGGTCTTCCCACCCGACTCGGTCTTCCGGATCGACCACTACCTCGGCAAGGAGACGGTCCAGAACATCCTCGCGCTGCGGTTCGCCAACCAGCTCTACGAGCCCATCTGGAACGCCAACTTCGTCGACCACGTGCAGATCACGATGGCCGAGGACATCGGCGTCGGCGGCCGTGCCGGCTACTACGACGGCATCGGTGCGGCGCGGGACGTCATCCAGAACCACCTGCTCCAGCTGCTCGCGCTCACCGCGATGGAGGAGCCCATCTCGTTCGACGCAGCCGACCTCCGCGCGGAGAAGGAGAAGATCCTCCGCGCGGTGCGACTGCCGTCGGATCTCGCCACGGCGACCGCGCGCGGACAGTACTCGGGCGGATGGCAGGGCGGCGAGAAGGTCACCGGCTTCCTCGACGAGGACGGGATGAATCCCGAGTCGACCACCGAGACCTATGCGGCGATGAAGCTGCTCATCGGCACGCGTCGGTGGGCCGGCGTCCCGTTCTACCTCCGAGCGGGCAAGCGCCTCGGTCGCCGGGTCACCGAGATCGCGGTCGTCTTCAAGCGCGCGCCCCAGCAGGTGTTCGCCGACAGCCAGACGTCGCAGCTCGGCCAGAACGCGCTGGTGATCCGCGTGCAGCCGGACGAGGGCGTGACCATCCGGTTCGGCTCCAAGGTGCCCGGCGCGGGCATGCAGGTCCGCGACGTGACGATGGACTTCGGCTACGGGCACGCGTTCACGGAAGCCAGTCCCGAGGCGTACGAACGACTCATCCTCGACGTGCTCCTCGGCGACCCGCCCCTCTTCCCCAGGCAGGAGGAGGTCGAACTCTCCTGGAAGATCCTCGACCCGATCGAGGAGTTCTGGGCCACCCAGGGTCGGCCCGAGCAGTACAAGCCCGGTTCGTGGGGCCCGGCCTCGGCCGACGAGCTCCTCGCCCGCGACGGACGCACCTGGAGGCGCCCATGATCTTCGAACTGCCCGACACCACCACGAGCCAGATCTCGAAGACGCTCGTGAAGATCCGCGAGGAGGGCGGCGTCGTCGCCTTGGGCCGCGTCCTCACCCTCGTCATCGCGACCACGCACGGCGCCGAGGAGGAGGCGATCGAGGCGGCGAACGACGCATCCCGGGAGCATCCGATGCGCGTCATCGTGGTCTCGACCGCGGACCAGGGCGACCCCGCCGTCAGCCGACTGGACGCGGAGATCCGCGTGGGCGGCGACGCGGGGGCGAGCGAGGTCGTCATCCTCAGGGCGAGCGGAGACGCCGCCCAGGACGAGCAGGGTCTCGTGATGGGGCTCCTCCTGCCGGACGCCCCGGTGGTCACCTGGTGGCCCGGCAGGGCGCCCGAGGTCCCCGGCGACTCGCCCCTCGGCAGGATCGCCCAGCGACGCATCACCGACGCATCCATGCAACCCGACCCGCAGGCCGCCCTCGACGCGCTGGCTGCGAGCTACCGGCCCGGCGACGCCGACTTCGCGTGGACGAGGCTCACGCTGTGGCGGGCGCAGCTCGCCGCCGTGCTCGACCAGCCACCGTACGAGTCGGTCACCACGGTGCAGGTGACCGGGTCGATCGACTCCCCGTCGACGACGCTCCTCGCCGCGTGGCTGTCCATGCAGCTCGGAGCATCGACGAACTGCGCGCTGACCGGGCTCGAGCACGGTTCCCACGGCATCCGAGGCGTCTCGCTCGGCCGGGCGACCGGCACGATCGAGCTCGTCAGGGACCTGCCCGGCGTCGCCACGCTGCGTCAGCCCGGCCAACCCGTGCACGACGTCGCACTCCCGCGCCGCAGCCTGCGTGACTGCCTCGCCGACGAACTGCGCCGCCTCGATCCCGACGAACTGTACGGTGAGGTGATCACCCGGGGACTCGGCCTGCTCCCCGACCACAGGACCCCTGCGAGCGAAGGAGCCACCGCATGACGAACGAGCGGCGCGTACTCGTCCACCCCGACAAGGACACCCTCGCCGGGGCGGTCGCCGCTCGCTTCATCACCAAGGTCCTCGACCTGCTCGATGCGCAGGAGACGGTCCACGTGGTGCTCACCGGAGGTTCGATGGGCGGGTCCGTGCTCGAGGCGGTCCGTGCCTCGCCTGCGCACAAGTCCGTCGACTGGCAGCGCGTCCACTTCTGGTGGGGCGACGAGCGCTGGGTTCCCGCGGGCGACGACGAGCGCAACGACCGGCAGTCGCGCGTCGCGCTCCTCGACGCGCTGCAGCTGCCCGCCGGGCACATCCACCCGTTCCCGGCGTCGGATTCCGGGCTCTCGCTCGACGAGGCGGCCGACGCCTACACGTCGGAGCTCGCCGAATACGGGGCCGAGGGCTACCCGCATCCGGTGTTCGACATCGTGTTCCTCGGCGTCGGACCCGACGGCCACATCGCCTCGCTGTTCCCGCACCGGTCGGGAATCCAGGTCGTGGACCGACCGGTGATCGCCGTCCGCGACTCGCCGAAGCCGCCGCCCGAGCGCCTGAGCCTCACGCGCCCGGTCATCAACGCCGCTCAGCGCGTCTGGCTGGTGCTCGCCGGCGCCGACAAGGCGTCTGCCCTCGGCCTCGCGCTCGCCGGCGCGAGCCGCGACGAGGTGCCCGTCGCAGGCATCAAGGGCCGTCGACGCACCGTCTTCTTCGTCGATCGGGATGCCGCGGCCGAGGTCCCCGACGCGCTCATCGCGCGCGACTACTGAGTCGGCACGACGACCGTTCCGCCGGCTCCACACGACGAAGGGCCGCCCGACAGGGCGGCCCTTCGTCGTATCCGGCGTCCGGGTATTCAGTCGTTTGCTGCGGTGCCGCGACGGGCGCGCAGCTGCTGCAGCGCCTCCTCGAGGAGGGCGGCCGCCTCCTCTTCGCTGCGACGCTCCTTCACGTACGCGAGGTGCGTCTTGTACGGCTCGAGCTTCGCCACGGCGGGAGGGTTGTCCTTGTCGCGGCCGGCGGGAAGGCCGGTCGAGGGGCTGTCGATGACGTCCGGGATCTCCTCCTCGGGCACGTTGGCCGCGAAGTGCCGCACGGTCTCGTTGCCCTGGGCGTCCCAGTAGCTCACGGCGATGCGCTCGGCGTGGAATCCACGGTCCTGCTCGCCCATCGGACCCGAACCGACCCGCGAACCGCGGATCGCGCTGTTTCCAGAAACCACGTCTCCTCCGTCAGATTCCGGCGTCGAACTTGGTGATGAGGCCGAGCACCACGATGCACGCCACCCAGACCAGTCCGAGGATGATCGTGATGCGGTTGAGGTTGCGCTCCGCGACCCCGGACGCACCGAGGTTCGAGGTGACGCCGCCGCCGAACATGTCGGACAGTCCGCCGCCGCGGCCCTTGTGCAGCAGGATCAGGAGCGTGAGCAGGATGCTCGTGAGGCCGAGCAGCACCTGCAGGACGACCTGGAGAATCTCCACGGTGAAACCTTTCCGGGCATGACCGGGTATGTCGATGCCGCCTGTCGAGTATAGCCGCAGCGCCGTCCTGCGAACGCGCACTGGCGCGGCCGGACGGCGCTGCGGCGGAGTCTGGGGCGTTCGGCTCAGGCCCCGACGTGCTTCTTGAAGCGGACGATGCTCGAGAACTCGTCGAGGTCGAGGCTGGCACCTCCGACGAGCGCGCCGTCGACGTCGGGCTCCCGCATGAAGGCCGCGATGTTGGCCGCCTTCACGGAGCCGCCGTACAGGATGCGCGTCGACGCCGCGAGCTCGGCACCGGCGATCTCGGCGAGCACGCCGCGGAGGGCCGCGGCGACCTGCTGCGCCTGCTCGGGCGTGGCCGCCTGGCCCGACCCGATCGCCCAGACGGGCTCGTAGGCGACGACGAGGCCCTTCGACACGTCGACGCCCTCCAGTGCACCGCGGAGCTGCGCCACGGGCACGGCGCTCGCACCGTGCTGCTCGAGGTCTTCGGCGGTCTCGCCGACGCACAGCACCGGCACGAGCGCGTGACGGTGCGCGGCGACGACCTTCGCGTTCACGACGTCGTCGGTCTCCGCGTGCATGGTGCGGCGCTCCGAGTGGCCGATGATGACGTACGCGCAGTCGAGCTTCGCCAGGAAGGCGCCCGAGACCTCGCCGGTGTAGGCGCCCGAGTCCTTGGCCGAGAGGTCCTGCGCGCCGTACTTCACGGGCAGGTCGTCGGCCGAGACGAGGGTCTGCACCGACCGCAGGTCGGTGAAGGGCGGGAAGACCGCGACCTCGGCGTCGGCGAAGTCGTGCTTGGCGTCTGAGAGGTTCCACGCGAGCTTCTGCACGAACGCGATCGCCTGCAGGTGATCGAGGTTCATCTTCCAGTTGCCCGCGATGAACGGGGTGCGGGTCACTGCCATCCGAGGACCTCCAGTCCGGGGAGCTTCTTGCCTTCGAGGAATTCCAGGCTCGCGCCGCCGCCCGTCGAGATGTGCCCGAACGCGGACTCGTCGAACCCGAGCTGGCGGACCGCGGCCGCCGAATCGCCGCCGCCGACGACGCTGAGCCCGTCGATGCCGGTGAGGGCGGATGCCACGGTGCGCGTGCCCTCGGCGAAGGGAGCGAGCTCGAACACGCCCATCGGGCCGTTCCAGAACACCGTCTTCGCACCGCGGATGCGCTCGGCGAACGCGGCGGCCGTCTCCGGCCCGATGTCGAGGCCGAGGCCGGAAGCGCCGAACGGCGTCTCCTCGATGGCGTCGGCCGCGGCGACCTCGTGGTCGGCATCGGCGGAGAACGACGCGGCGACGACGACGTCGGTCGGCAGGACGATGTCGACGCCGCGCTCCGCCGCTGCGGCCAGGTACCCCTTCACGGTGTCGATCTGATCGGCCTCGAGGAGGCTCGAACCCACCTTGTGGCCCTGGGCCGCGAGGAAGGTGAACAGCATGCCGCCGCCGATGAGGAGCGCGTCGACCCGCGGAAGGAGGTGCTCGATGACGCCGAGCTTGTCGGAGACCTTCGAACCGCCGAGCACGACCACGTAGGGCCGCTCCGGGTTCTCGGTGAGGCGGTCGAGCACGTCGAGCTCGGCGGCGATGAGCCTGCCCGCCGCGCTCGGGCGGAGCTGCTCGAGCTCGTACACGCTCGCCTGCTTGCGGTGGACGACGCCGAAGCCGTCGGAGACGACGGCATCGGCGAACTCGGCGAGCCGACCCGCGAACGCGGTGCGCTCGGCCTCGTTCTTGCTCGTCTCGCCCGGGTTGAACCGGAGGTTCTCGAGCACGAGCACCTCGCCGTCGCCGAGGGCGGCCACCTTCGCCGCCGCATCCTCGCCGACCGTGTCGGTCGCGAACGCGACCGGGGCATCGAGCACCTCGCCGAGGCGGACCGCCACCGGCTCGAGGCTGTACTTCGGGTCGGGCGCGCCCTCGGGGCGGCCCAGGTGGGAGATCACGATCACCTTGGCGCCCTGTTCGACGAGCGCGGCGAGCGTGGGGACCGACGCGCGCACGCGGCCGTCGTCCGTGATGACTCCGTCCTTCAGGGGGACGTTGAGATCGCAGCGGACGACGACACGCGTGCCGGCGAGCGGACCCAGGGAATCGATGGTCCTGAGGGTCACGTCAGCTCGATTCAGAGTCGCTCTGCGACGTACTCGGTCAGGTCGACCAACCGGTTCGAGTAGCCCCACTCGTTGTCGTACCACGACGAGAGCTTCACCTGGTCGCCCAGGACCCGCAGCAGGCCGGAATCGAAGATCGACGAATGCGGGTCGGTGACGATGTCGCTCGACACGATCGGGTCCTCGGTGTACTTGAGGATGCCCTTCATCGGGCCCTCGGCTGCCTTCTTGTAGGCGGCCTTGACCTCGTCGACCGTGACCGGGCGCGACGACGTCACGGTGAGGTCCGTGATCGAGCCGGTGGGCACGGGAACCCGCAGCGCGAAGCCGTCGAGCTTGCCGACGAGCTCGGGCAGCACGAGGCCGATGGCCTTGGCCGCACCGGTCGAGGTCGGGACGATGTTGACGGCGGCGGCGCGTGCGCGGCGGAGGTCCTTGTGCGGGCCGTCCTGCAGGTTCTGGTCGGCCGTGTACGCGTGGACGGTCGTCATCAGGCCGCGCTCGATGCCGAACTCGTCGTTGAAGACCTTCGCGAGCGGTGCGAGGCAGTTCGTGGTGCACGACGCGTTCGAGATGATGTGGTGCGTGTCGGGGTCGTACGAGTCCTCGTTCACGCCCATCACGAACGTGGCGTCCTCGTCGGTCGCGGGCGCCGAGATGAGGACCTTCTTCGCGCCGGCGTCGAGGTGCTTGCGCGCATCTGCGGCCTTGGTGAAGAAGCCGGTCGACTCGATGACGATGTCGACGCCGAGGTCGCCCCAGGGCAGGTTCGCGGGGTCGCGCTCCGCGAACGCCCTGATCGCCTTGCCGTCGACGATGAGGTTGTCGTCGTCGTACTCGACCGAGACGTCGAGGCGCCCGGTGATCGAGTCGTACTTCAGCAGGTGCGCGAGGGTCTTGTTGTCGGTGAGGTCGTTCACCGCGACGATCTCGAGGTCCGCGCCCTGCGCGAGCGCGGCGCGGAAGTAGTTGCGGCCGATGCGGCCGAAGCCGTTGATGCCGATCTTTACGGACACAGGAATCTCCCCTGTAGGTACGGGCGCGATCGCGCCTTCGAGATGGATCTGACCGGACGGCGGTGTCCCCGGACGGCGCCCGGGGACACCATCCGCTATGACAGTAGCAGCAGGCCTGAGGTCTTCTCAGTGGCGGCCTGCAAGCGCTGCTGGACGTTCTCCCAGCTCACGATGTTCCAGAACGCCTTCACGTAGTCGGCGCGCGCGTTCCGGTAGTCGAGGTAGTACGCGTGCTCCCACACGTCCAGCATCAGCAGCGGGACGACGCCCGCCGGGAAGTTCGCCTGCTGGTCGAAGAACTGGACGATGATCAGGCGCTGCCCGATCGAGTCCCAGGCGAGCACGGCCCAGCCCGAGCCCTGCACGCCGAGCGCGGTCGCCGTGAAGTGCGCCTGGAACTTGTCGAACGAGCCGAAGTGGTCGTCGATCGCCGCGGCGAGCTCACCGGTCGGCTTGTCGCCGCCGTCGGGCGACATGTTGGTCCAGAAGATCGAGTGGTTGACGTGGCCGCCGAGGTTGAACGCGAGGTCCTTCTCGAGCTTGTTCACGTTGGCCAGGTTGCCGGAGTCGCGCGCCTCGGCGAGCTGGGCGAGCGCCGTGTTCGCACCGGTCACGTAGGCCTGGTGGTGCTTCGAGTGGTGCAACTCCATGATCGTGCCGCTGATCGACGGCTCGAGCGCCGCGTAATCGTAGGCGAGCTCAGGGAGGGTGTAGTCAGCCATTGCTTCTCCTTGTCAGCAGCCGGGTGAACCGGACGTCTGCCCGGGGACCGCGGCGTTCTCGATCCTATGCCCGTGGTCGGGCCGGATGACGGGGGTTGACGGCGTTCGGGCGCCGATCGGGCGCCGTTCAGACGTCGTCGAGGTCGGGCGGGAGGTTCGCCTCGGTGCCCGGCACGCCGAGTTCGACCGCGCGCTTGTCGGCCATCGCGAGCAGTCGACGGATGCGCCCCGCGACCGCGTCCTTCGTCAGCGGCGGGTCGGCGTGGTGGCCGAGCTCGTCGAGGCTCGCGTCGCGGTGCGCCAGGCGCAGGTCGCCGGCGTACTTCAGGTGGTCGGGGATCTCGTCGCCGAGGATCTCCATGGCCCGCTCGACCCGGGCGCAGGCCGCGACGGCCGCCTGGGCGGAACGCCGGAGGTTCGCGTCGTCGAAGTTCACGAGCCGGTTCGCCGTCGCCCGGACCTCCCGTCGCTGGCGGAGCTCCTCCCAGTTCCGGACCGTCTCCTCGGCGCCCATCAGTGCGAGCATCGCGCTGATCGCCTCGCCGTCGCGGATCACGACCCGGTGCACGCCGCGCACCTCACGGGCCTTCGCGGAGACGCCGAGCCGCCCGGCCGCCCCCACGAGCGCCATCGCCGTCTCTCCGCCGGGGCAGGTCACCTCGAGCGCTGCAGACCGGCCGGGGTCGGTGAGGCTCCCCCGGGCCAGGAACGCGCCGCGCCACACGGCCGCCACCTCGTCGCGCGAACCGGTCGTCAGCTTGTTGGGGAGTCCGCGCACGGGGCGGCGGCGCGCGTCGAGGAGCCCGGTCTGACGCGCGAGCGTCTCGCCGCCGTCGAGCACGCGCACGAGGTACTGGTTCGTCCGGCGCAGGCCGGATGCGGAGATCACCGAGACGTCGGGCCGGACGCCGTAGAGCTCGCCGAGGTCGCGGGTCACCCTGCGCGCGATCGACGGCGCGTCGAGCTCGGCCTCGATGGCGATCCGGCTCGAGATGATGTGGAGTCCCCCGGCGAATCGGAGCACGGATGCCAGCTCCGCGGCTCGAACCGAGGTCCGGGCGACCTCGACCTTCGCCAGCTCCTCTTTCACCTCAGCGGTCAGGGCCACGTGGTCGTCCTCTCTGTGCTGCGTCGGCGCCGTCGGCGCCGGTTCATTCCCGTCCGAGATCGCGGTGCTTCACGCTCACCGCGAGCCCGGGGATCGATCTCAGTCGCGCCGCGAGCTCGCGCACCAGGGCCACGGAGCGGTGCTTCCCGCCGGTGCAGCCGAGCGCGATGGTCGCGTGGCGCTTGTTCTCGCGTTGGTAGCCCTCGAGGACCGGGCGGAGCGCCGCGACGTACGCGTCGAGGAACTCACGCGCTCCGGGCTGGCCGAGCACGAACTCGGCGACCTCGGGGTCCTCGCCCGTGTGGGCGCGCAGCTCCGGCTCCCAGAACGGATTCGGAAGGAATCGCGCGTCGGCGACGAGGTCCGCGTCCGGCGGCAGGCCGTACTTGAACCCGAAGCTCTGGACGATCACGCGCAGGCCCGGGCGGTTCTCCTCGGCGAAGGTCTCGGTGACGAGGGTCGCGAGCTGGTGGATGTTGAGGTCGGAGCTGTCGACGATGATGTCGCTCGATTCGCGCACCTCCGCGAGCCGTGTGCGTTCGGCGGCGATCCCGTCGAGCAGCGTTCCGTCGCCCTGCAGCGGGTGCGGTCGGCGCACCGACTCGAACCGGCGTACGAGGACCGCGTCGTTCGCGTCGAGGAAGACGACGCGGACGTCCACCTTGTCGCGGAGCGACTCGACCATCTCCTGCAGCTCCGAGAAGAACGTGCCTCCCCGGATGTCGACGACCGCGGCGATCCGCGGAAGCGATGCTCCCGCTCGCTGGGCGAGCTCGACGAGGGGGCGGAGCATCTGGGGCGGGAGGTTGTCGACGACGTACCAGCCGAGATCCTCGAGTGCGTCGGCGACGGTGGAGCGTCCTGCTCCCGACATCCCCGTGACGATGAGCATCTCCTGGCGATCGCCGTCGGTCATCTCGCTCGGCGCTCCCTTCCTGCGTTCCCCCGGTGGTCCAGCCTAGTCGGCGGCGGAGCGGTGCGATCCCTCCAGGTGCGAGCGGATCGCCGATGCGAGGCTCGGGCCGATGCCCGGGACCTCGGCGATCGCCGCCTCGTCGGCCCCGCGGAGACGCGCGACCGAGCCGAAGTGCTTGAGCAGCGCCTTGACACGGGCGGGGCCGAGCCCGGGAACCTCGGAGAGGACCGTCGTGATGTCGCGCTTGCGGCGCTGCCGCTGGTGGGTGATCGCGAAGCGATGCGCCTCGTCGCGGATGCGCTGGAAGAGGAAGAGTGCGTCGCTGTTGCGGGGAAGGATCACCGGGTAGTCGGAATCCGGGGTCCAGATCTCCTCGAGGCGCTTGGCGATGCCGCAGAGGTAGACGCCGCCGACCCCGGACTCGCGGAGGGCCCGCTCGGCCGCGGCGACCTGCGGCTGCCCTCCGTCGACGACGAGCAGGTTCGGCCGGTACGCGAACTTGGCGCGACGCGGCGAAACCACGGCCTCGCCGTCGTCGACGGGCGGGTCGAGCGCCTCCGCGCCGTCGCCGCCGACCGGGGCGTCGGCCGCGGCATCCGCCCCGTTCGCGTCATCGGGTGATGCGAGGTACGCGAGACGACGCGTGAGCACCTGCTGGATCGAGTCGGTGTCGTCGGTGGTGCTCGGGATCGTGAAGCGACGGTACTCGTCCTTGCGCGGCAGTCCGTCCTCGAAGACGACCATCGACGCGACGACGTTCGTGCCGCTCAGGTGCGAGACGTCGAAGCACTCGATGCGAAGCGGCGCATCGGCCATGCCGAGCGCTTCCTGGATGTCCTCGAGCGCACGGGAGCGCGCCGTGAAGTCGGCGCTCCGCCGCGTCTTGTACAGCATGAGCGTCTGGCGTGCGTTCTGGGTCGCCGTGTCGAGGAGCGCCGCCTTGTCGCCCCGGCGGGCGGCACGCAGACGCACCTTCCGGCTGCCGAGCGCCGCGAGCCAGCCCTCGAGCGCCTCGGCGTCGTCGGGCAGCGCCGGGACGACGACCTCTGCCGGCGGACGGATGTCATCGCCGTACGCGTTCTGCACCACCGAGTCGACGAGATCGCCGAGGCTCATGTCGAGCTCGGTGTCGACCGTCCAGGAACGCACGCCCCGGATCCGGCCGCCGCGGACCATGAAGAGGTGCACAGCCGCCGCCAGCTCGTCGTGGTCGATGCCGAACACGTCGACGTCCACGTGTTCGCGCAGGACGACCGCGCTCTTCTCGAAGAACGACTCCGCCGCCTGCAACTCGTCGCGCCGTCGCGCCGCGGTCTCGTAGTCCTGCACCGCCGCGGCGGCCCGCATCTGCTGCGTGAGGTCGGTGATGATGCGGCGGTCCTGGTTCTGCATGAACGCCACGAACCGGTCGACGTTCGCCCGATGCTCCGCGATCGTGACCCGACCCGAGCACGGGCCGAAGCACCGCCCGATCTGGCCGGCGAAGCAGGGCTTGCCGGTCTGGATCGCCCTCTTGTAGTCGGAGTCCTTGCAGGTGCGGATCGGGAAGAGCTTCAGGAGCAGGTCCAGCGTCTCGTTGACCGCCCACACCTTCGGGTACGGGCCGAAGTACCTGGCACCGGGGATACCGCGGCGCCGGGTGACGATCGCGCGCGGCGCCTCGTCGGCGAGCGTCACCGCGAGGTACGGGTACGACTTGTCGTCGCGGTACTTGACGTTGAACGGCGGATCGAACTCCTTGATCCACGTGTACTCGAGCTGGAGCGCCTCGATGTCGTTGCCGACCACGGTCCACTCGACCGACGCCGCGGTCGTGACCATGCGGCGGGTGCGCTCGTGGAGGGTGTGCAGCGGGGCGAAGTAGTTCGACAGCCGGGCGCGGAGGTTCATGGCCTTGCCGACGTAGAGCACGCGTCGGTCGGCGTCGCGGAACCGGTAGACGCCCGGACGGGTCGGGATCTCCCCCGGCCGCGGACGGTACGGGACGGTGTCGGCCATGTTCAGCTGGCGGCGACCGCCGGGCCGGCGGCGGCCTCGAAGATCTCGCGCAGGAAGTACCCCGTGTGGCTCTCGTGGACCTCGGCGACCTGCTCCGGCGTGCCCGTCGCGACGACCTGGCCACCGCCCGACCCGCCCTCCGGCCCGAGGTCGATGATCCAGTCGGCGGACTTGATGACGTCGAGGCTGTGCTCGATGACGATGACGGTGTTGCCCTTCTCGACGAGCTTGCCGAGCACCTTCAGGAGCTTCCGCACGTCTTCGAAGTGCAGGCCGGTCGTGGGCTCGTCGAGCACGTACACGCTGCGCCCGTTCGACCGGCGCTGGAGCTCCGTGGCGAGCTTCACCCGCTGCGCCTCGCCGCCGGAGAGCGTCGTCGCGCTCTGACCGAGCTGCACGTAGCCCAGGCCGACGTCGACGAGCGTCTTGAGGTAGCGGTGGATCGCCGAGATCGGCTCGAAGAACTCGGCCGCCTCGCTGATCGGCATCTCGAGCACCTCGGCGATGTTCCGGCCCTTGTAGTGCACCTGCAGCGTCTCGCGGTTGTAGCGCTTGCCGCCGCAGACCTCGCACGCGACGTACACGTCGGGGAGGAAGTTCATCTCGATCTTGATCGTGCCGTCACCCGAGCACGCCTCGCAGCGGCCGCCCTTGACGTTGAAGCTGAACCGGCCCGGCAGGTAGCCGCGGGCCTTGGCCTCGGCGGTCTCGGAGAACAGCGTGCGGATGCGGTCGAAGACGCCCGTGTAGGTCGCCGGGTTCGATCGCGGGGTGCGGCCGATCGGGGCCTGGTCGACGTGGACCACCTTGTCGAGGTGCTCGAGGCCGCTGACCCGACGATGCTTGCCGGGGACCTTGCGCGCCCCGTTCAGTCGATTGGCGAGCACCCGGTACAGGATGTCGTTCACGAGCGACGACTTGCCCGACCCGCTCACGCCCGTGACCGCCGTGAAGGTCCCGAGCGGGAACTCGACGTCGACGCCGCGGAGATTGTTCGCCTGTGCTCCCTCGACCCGGATCACCCGCGAGGGATCGACCGGACGACGCGTCGGCGGGATCGGGATCTCCTTGCGCCCGGCGAGGTAGTCGCCGGTGAGCGACTCGGTGTTCTTCATCAGGTCGGCATAGCTGCCGCTGTGCACGACCGTGCCGCCGTGCACGCCCGCCCCGGGTCCGATGTCGACGATCCAGTCGGCCGTGCGGATCGTGTCCTCGTCATGCTCGACGACGATCAGCGTGTTGCCGAGGTCGCGGAGGGCGACGAGGGTGTCGATCAGCCTGCGGTTGTCTCGCTGGTGCAGGCCGATGCTCGGCTCGTCGAGCACGTACAGCACGCCCGTGAGACCCGACCCGATCTGGGTCGCGAGCCGGATGCGCTGCGCCTCGCCGCCGGAGAGGGTGCCCGCGGCCCGGGCGAGGTCGAGGTAGCTGAGCCCGACGCGGATGAGGAAGTCGAGTCGGAGCTTGATCTCGCGGAGCACCTGCGCCGCGATCGCCTGCTCGCGGTCGGTCAGCTCGAGGCGGTCCATGAACGCGCGCGCGTCGTGCAGGCTGAGTCGGCACACGTCGGCGATCGAGGCGTCGTGGACGAGGACCGCGAGCACCTCGGGCTTCAGCCGGTCGCCGCGGCACACCGGGCAGGGGATCTCGCGGAGGTACTCGGCCCAGCGCGCGCGCTGCACGTCGGTCTCGGCCTGGAGGTACTGGCGTTCGATGTAGGGCACGACCCCCTCGAAGCCCGAGGTGTAGCTCATCTCGCGCCCGTACCGGTTGCGCCAGCGCACTCGCACCTCGAAGTTGTCGCCGCGCAGGACCGCGTGGCGGGCGTCTGCGTCGAGGTCCTCCCACGGCGTGTCGAGCGAGAAGCCGAGGTCGCGAGCCAGTCCGTCGAGGAGCTTCTCGTAGTAGTTGTAGAGGCTCTTGCCCTGCGAGGTCCACGGCAGGATCACGCCCTCGGCGATGCTGAGCGTCGGGTCGCCGAGAAGGAGCTCCTCGTCGACCGACATGCGCGTGCCGAGCCCGGAGCACTCGGGGCACGCACCGAAGGGCGCGTTGAACGAGAAGGTCCGCGGCTCGATCTCGGTGAGCGCGATCGGGTGCTGGTTGGGGCAGCTGAGCTTCTCGGAGAACGTCTGCCACGCGGCATCGCCCTCGCGGTCGACGTAGTTCACCTGGACCACGCCGTCGGTCAGCCGCAGGGCCGTCTCGAGCGAATCGGTGAGTCGACCCAGGAGGTCATCGGATGCCACGAGCCGATCGATCACGACGGAGATGTCGTGCTTGACCTGCTTCTTCAGCTTCGGAGCCTCGTCGAGGCGGATCAGCTCGCCGTCGACGACCGCGCGGGAGTACCCCTGCCCGGAGAGCTCGCGGAAGAGGTCGACGAACTCGCCCTTCTTCTGCGAGACGACGGGGCTCAGCACCTGGAACCGAGTGCCGGTCTCGAGCTCCATCAGTCGATCCGCGATCTGCTGCACGGTCTGGCGCTGGATCCGCTCGCCGCAGACCGGGCAGTGCGGCACGCCGATGCGCGCCCAGAGCAGTCGCATGTAGTCGTAGATCTCGGTGATCGTGCCGACCGTCGATCGCGGATTGCGGTTCGTCGACTTCTGGTCGATCGAGACCGCCGGGCTCAGGCCCTCGATGAAGTCGACGTCGGGCCGATCGACCTGGCCGAGGAACTGCCGCGCGTACGCGGAGAGCGACTCGACGTATCGACGCTGGCCCTCGGCGAAGATCGTGTCGAATGCGAGCGACGACTTGCCCGAGCCCGAGAGACCGGTGAACACGACCATCGCATCCCGTGGGATCTCGACATCGACGTCGCGCAGGTTGTGGACGCGTGCCCCGCGGACACTCAGGCGCGAATGGGCATCGAGACGTGAAACTGGCACCCTACGAGTCTACGAACGGCCTCCGACACCGACGCCGCGCGTGCACCTGCTGAGAGCGAACACACGTTCGATCGACGGGTCGACTCGGCGCTCCGGCCCCGGCGCGGCAGGTCAGCCGAGGTGCCCCGCCTTCTCCATCTGGCGGAGTTCCCGCTTCAGCTCGGAGACCTCGTCGCGCAGTCGTGCGGCGAGCTCGAACTTCAGCTCGCCGGCGGCCTCGAGCATCTGGTCGTTGAGGTCGCGGATGAGCTCCTCGAGGTCGTTCGCCCCCGCAGCGGCGATGCCATCGCGCTTGATCGGCACCGGCGAGGTCTTCCGCCCGTCGCGACCGGCGAGGAGCGCGGCCGTGTCGGCCTCCTCCCGCGCGAGCACCTCGGTGATGTCGGCGATCCGCTTGCGGAGCGGCGTCGGGTCGATCGCGTTGACGCGGTTGTACTCGAGCTGCTTGTCGCGACGCCGATTGGTCTCCTCGATCGCGAGCTGCATCGAGTCGGTCATCACGTCGGCGTACATGTGGACCTGGCCCGAGACGTTGCGTGCCGCGCGCCCGATCGTCTGGATGAGCGAGGTCGAGGAGCGCAGGAACCCCTCCTTGTCGGCGTCGAGGATCGCGACGAGCGAGACCTCGGGCAGGTCGAGTCCCTCGCGGAGGAGGTTGATGCCCACGAGCACGTCGTAGACGCCCGCCCGCAGCTCGGTCAGCAGCTCGACGCGGCGGAGCGTGTCGACGTCGGAGTGGAGGTAGCGCACGCGGACGCCCGCCTCGGTGAGGAAGTCGGTGAGCTCCTCCGCCATGCGCTTGGTGAGCGTCGTGACGAGCACGCGCTCGTCGCGCTCGGCGCGCGCCCGGATCTCCTCGAGCAGGTCGTCGATCTGCCCCTTCGTGGGCTTCACGACGATCTCGGGGTCGACGAGACCGGTCGGACGGATGATCTGCTCGACCACGCCGTCGGCGATGCCCATCTCGTACCGGCCGGGCGTCGCCGACAGGTACACGGTCTGCCCGACGCGGTCCTTGAACTCGTCCCACTTCAACGGCCGGTTGTCGAGTGCGCTCGGCAGGCGGAACCCGTGCTCGACCAGCGTGCGCTTGCGCGAGGCGTCGCCCTCGTACATCGCGCCGATCTGCGGCACGGTCACGTGCGACTCGTCGATCACGACCAGGAGGTCGTCGGGGAAGTAGTCGAGGAGGCAGTGCGGCGCCTCGCCCGGCGCCCGCCCGTCGATGTGCCGCGAGTAGTTCTCGATGCCCGAGCAGAAGCCGATCTGCTCCATCATCTCGAGGTCGAACGTCGTCCGCATGCGCAGTCGCTGCGCCTCGAGCAGCTTGCCCTCGCGTTCGAGCTCCTGGAGTCGTTCGTCGAGCTCGTCGCGGATCGTCCCGATGGCCCGCTGCATGACGTCGACGCTCGCCACGTAGTGCGAGGCCGGGAACACGGGCACCGCGTCGAGCTTCGCCACGACGGTTCCCGTGAGCGGATGCAGGCTGTGCAGCGCCTCGACCTCGTCGCCGAACATCTCGATCCGGATCGCGTGCTCCTCGTAGACCGGGATGATCTCGATCGTGTCGCCGCGCACGCGGAAGGTGCCCCGTGAGAAGTCGACGTCGTTGCGCTGGTACTGCATCGACACGAACTTCCGGATGAGCCAGTCGCGGTCGACGCGCTGGCCGACCTGCAGCGGCATCATCGCGCTGAGGTACTCCTCGGGCGTGCCGAGGCCGTAGATGCACGAGACGGTCGACACCACGACCACGTCGCGGCGACTGAGCAGCGAGTTCGTCGTCGAGTGCCGGAGCCGCTCGACCTCGGCGTTGATCGAGGAGTCCTTCTCGATGAACGTGTCCGTCTGCGGCACGTACGCCTCGGGCTGGTAGTAGTCGTAGTACGAGACGAAGTACTCGACCGCGTTGTTCGGCATGAGCTCGCGGAACTCGTTGGCGAGCTGGGCCGCGAGGGTCTTGTTGTGGGCGAGCACGAGCGTCGGCCGCTGCACCTGTTCGATCAACCACGCCGTCGTCGCGGACTTGCCGGTGCCGGTCGCGCCGAGCAGCACCACGTCGGTCTCGCCGGCGTTGATCCGGGCCGCCAGGTCGGCGATCGCCTTCGGCTGGTCTCCGCTCGGGGCGTAGTCGCTGACGACCTCGAACGGGCGCACGGAACGGGTGGACTGCATGGATTCCAGTCTAGGTTCGGCAACCGACACCGCGGCCCGAGAAGGCCCGACCCCCGCGCCGACCGGCTCAGCCGTGGTTCGCGTGCCGTGTTCGCTCGATGTCCACCCACAGGGCATCGGCCTGGCTCATGGTGTGCGCGATCGTGCCCCCGGTGTCGATGACGACATCCGCCACGGCACGTCGTTCGGCATCACCGACCTGCGCGTCGACGCGGGCCTCCGCCTGGATCGGATCGAGGCCGCGCTCCTCCACGAGGCGCTTGACCTGTGCGCGCTTCGGCGCGCTCGTGACGACCACGAGGTCGAACGGATGGTCGACCTGGGCCTCGACGAGGAGTGGGACGTCGTACACGATCACCGCGTCGGGGTCCTCCTGCTCGGCCTTGGCGATGAGTCTCCCGGACAGCTCTCGCACCGCCGGGTGCACGATCGCGTTCAGCCGCGTGCGCGCCTCGTCATCGCCGAACACGATCTCGCCGAGCCGCTGACGATCGAGGGTGCCGTCCGAACGGAGCACGTCCTCGCCGAACTCGTCGACGATCGCCTGAAGACACGTCGTTCCCGGCTCGACCACGCGTCGGGCGAGCTGGTCCGCGTCGAGGTGGATGGCGCCGTGCTCGACGAGCCGGCGCGCAACAGTGGACTTGCCCGACGCGATGCCGCCGGTGAGGCCGATCAGATACACACGCCCACTCTATTGGTGACGGTGCTCCTCCCGGACACGGGACCTCCCGGACACGGGAGGCGGAACAGGTCGGAACGCCGGAAGGCCGGCCCCCGAGGGGACCGGCCTTCCGTATGCCGTTCGAACAGCGCGAGGCTGTGCGATGCGACTAGTTGCTCGAGAGCTTCTCGCGCAGCGCCGCCAGCGAGGCGTCGTCGGCGAGGGTGCCCGCACCGGCGGTCTCGCTCGAGAACGACGAGGCGCCCGCCGAGAACGAGTCGTCCGAAGCCTGCGCCGTGAGCGAGGCCGCGACCTGCTTCTTGTGCGCCTCCCAGCGAGCCTGGGCGGCAGCGTACTCCTGCTCCCACTTCTCGCGCTGGGCCTCGAAGCCCTCGCGCCACTCGTTGGTCTCCGGGTCGAAGCCCTCGGGGTACTTGTAGTTGCCCTGCTCGTCGTACTCGGTGAGCATGCCGTAGAGCGCCGGGTCGAACTCGGTGCCCTCGGGGTCGACGCCCTCGTTCGCCTGCTTGAGCGACAGCGAGATGCGGCGACGCTCGAGGTCGATGTCGATGACCTTGACGAAGACCTCTTCGCCGACCGACACGACCTGCTCGGCGAGCTCGACGTGACGGCCCGACAGCTCCGAGATGTGCACGAGGCCCTCGATGCCGTCCGCGACGCGGACGAACGCGCCGAACGGGACGAGCTTCGTGACCTTGCCCGGGGTGACCTGGCCGATCGCGTGCGTGCGCGCGAAGACCTGCCACGGGTCCTCCTGGGTCGCCTTCAGCGACAGCGAGACGCGCTCGCGGTCGAGCTCGACGGAGAGCACCTCGACGGTGACCTCCTGGCCGACCTCGACGACCTCGGACGCGTGCTCGATGTGCTTCCACGAGAGCTCCGAGACGTGGACGAGACCGTCGACGCCACCGAGGTCGACGAACGCACCGAAGTTGACGATCGACGAGATGACACCCTTGCGGATCTGGCCCGGGTGGAGGTTCTGCAGGAAGGTCGAGCGCGACTCGGACTGGGTCTGCTCGAGGAGGGCGCGACGCGACAGGACCACGTTGTTGCGGTTCTTGTCGAGCTCGAGGATCTTCGCCTCGATCTCCTGGCCGAGGTACGGCGTGAGGTCGCGGACGCGGCGCAGCTCGATGAGCGAGGCCGGGAGGAAGCCGCGGAGGCCGATGTCGACGATGAGGCCGCCCTTGACGACCTCGATGACCGAGCCGGTGACGACGCCGTCGTTCTCCTTGATCTTCTCCACGTCGCCCCACGCGCGCTCGTACTGCGCGCGCTTCTTCGACAGGATCAGACGGCCTTCCTTGTCCTCCTTCTGGAGAACGAGGGCCTCGACGGAGTCGCCGACCTCGACGACCTCGCTGGGGTCGACGTCGTGCTTGATGGAAAGTTCGCGGGAGGGGATGACACCCTCCGTCTTGTAGCCGACGTCGAGGAGGACCTCGTCGCGGTCGATCTTCACGACGGTGCCCTCGATGAGGTCGCCGTCGTTGAAGAACTTGAGCGTCTTCTCGACCGCGGCGAGGAAATCGTCAGCAGATCCGATGTCGTTGATCGCGACCTGCTTGGGCGCCTTGGTCGTTGCGGTTGTCATGTAGTGGATGCTCCGAATGGACAATATCGGGCCCGACGCGGAAAGAGCGTTGTCTTTGGTGGTCCGCGACGGGCAGGCGGACAGGATTGTCACACGAGTGACAGTCCATCCTAGCCGTGCGCGGAGGCATGCGGCAACCCGGGCGTGTCGTGGACCGCCGCTCCACGACCTTCGGACGGGCGGCGGACGCCGCACCCGGGCGCGGCGCGCAGTCCGACGCGCGCGCGTTCAGGCCGCCAGCGCCGCCCTCAACGTGTCGAGGCCGACGCCGCCGAGCGAGAGCGCCCGCCGGTGGAACGCGCGGATGTCGAAGGCCGCGCCCTCTCGCCGGCGCACGTCATCGCGCAGCCGCTCCCAGATCCGCTGCCCGACCTTGTACGACGGCGCCTGCCCGGGCCAGCCCAGGTAGCGGTGCACTTCGAAGCGCACGAACTCCGGAGGCATGTTGACGTTCCGCCCCATGAAGTCGAATGCGTACTCCCCCGTCCAGGCCCCTTCGCCGTCGGGACGCTGCTTGCCGAGGTGCACGCCGATGTCGAGCACGACGCGCGCGGCGCGCATGCGCTGCCCGTCGAGCATTCCGAGCCGGTCGGCCGGATCGTCGAGGTATCCGAGGTCCTGCATGAGCCGCTCCGCGTAGAGCGCCCACCCCTCTGCGTGCCCCGACGTGCCCGCGAGCTGTCGCCGCCAGGTGTTCAGCGAGCCGCGGTTCACGACCGCCTGGCCGATCTGGAGGTGGTGGCCCGGGACGCCCTCGTGGTAGACCGTGGTCTTCTCTCGCCAGGTGTCGAACTCCGTGACGCCCTCCGGGACCGACCACCACATCCGTCCGGGACGCGTGAAGTCGTCGCTCGGACCCGTGTAGTAGATGCCGCCCTCCTGCGTGGGCGCGATGCGGCACTCGAGTGCGCGGATCTCCTCGGGGATGTCGAACTGGGTGGCCCCGAGCTCCGCGACGGCGCGGTCGCTCGTCTCCTGCATCCACCGCCGCAGCGCCTCGGTGCCGACCAGCTTGCGCGCCGGATCCGCTTCGAGGTGCGCGACGGCCTCCTCGACGCTCGCCCCCGGCAGGATCTCGTCCGCGACGGCCTCCTGCTCCGCGACCATGCGCGCGAGCTCCTCGATGCCCCACTCGTACGTCTCGTCGAGGTCGACGACCGCACCGAGGAAGTGGCGCGACCGGAGCGAGTAGACCTCCCGGCCGACGGCGTCCTCCGAGCCCGCCCTCGGGGCGAGTTCACCCTCCAGGAATTCCGCGAGGCGACCGTAGGCGGATGCCGCGGCCGCGGCTCCGGCGTCGAGGTCGCGCCGCAACGGCTCCCCCGCGGCCTCGCCGGCCCCGCCGACGAGCATGGCGAAGAACCCGTCGGGCCGTGCGTGCCGGCGTGCCTGCACCGCGACCTCGCGCACCTGGCGGACGGCGGGGACGACTCCGCGCTCGATTCCGAGGCGCAGGGTCTCGACGTACCCCTCGATCGCGTCGGGGACCGCCGACAACCTCGTCGCGATCCGCACCCAGTCCGCCTCCGCCGTCCGAGGCATGAGGTCGAAGACCTCGCGGATCTCCTGGGCCGGGCTCGCGATGACGTTGAGGTCGCGCAGGTGCAGGCCGGCGGCGTCCGCCTCGAGCTCGAGCCCGAGTTCGGCGCCGAGGTCGGCGACCGTGATCCGGTCGACGTCGTCGGCGATCGCCGCCGACTCCAGCGCGGCTCGTGCCGTCCGCACGGCCTCGATGCGCGCGTCGTGACCGCCAGGCGAGAAGTCGGGGAGCCGGTGGTCCTCGTCGGTACGGCCGATGTACGTGCCGACCGTGGGGTTCAGCTCGACGAGCGTGTCGACCCACTCCTCCGCGATGCGATCGATGGGGGTGGGAGTGCGGACTGCGGTGACCATGACGGCGAGCCTAGACGAGCGGACGCTGCGGCCGCGAAGCCGTGAGCCGGCCTCGCGTCCGGGCACTCGCGGTCGTCGAGCCCCGGGCGTTCAGTGCGCCGCGTCCTCCCAGTCACGACCCCGGCCGACCTGCACGTCGAGCGGCACGAGCAGGTCGGCCGCATGCGACATCCGGTCGTGCACGAGCGCCTCGAGCTCGTCGCCCTCGCCCTCCGCCACCTCGAAGATGAGCTCGTCGTGCACCTGCATGAGCATGCGCGAGCGCAGGTCGCGGGCACGCAGCTCGCCCTCGACGCCGATCATCGCGAACTTCATGATGTCTGCGGCCGAGCCCTGGATCGGGGCGTTGAGCGCCGCACGCTCGGCGTTCTCGCGAAGCACCCGGTTGGGACTGTTGAGGTCGGGGAACGGACGGCGTCGACCGAAGATCGTCTCGGTGTAGCCGTCGAGCTTGGCCTGCGCGACGACGCCGCGGAGGTAGTCGCGGACCGCGCCGAACCGCTCGAAGTAGTCCTTCATGAGCTGCGTCGCCTCGGCGCGGTCGATGCGCAGCTGCTTCGAGAGGCCGAAGGCGCTGAGGCCGTACGCGAGGCCGTACGACATGGCCTTGACCTTGGTCCGCATGACCGGCGTGACGTCGGCCGGGTCGACGTCGAAGATCCGCGCACCCACGAAGCGGTGCAGGTCCTCCCCGGAGTGGAAGGCCTCGATCAGGCCCGGGTCCTGCGAGAGGTGCGCCATGATCCGCATCTCGATCTGCGAGTAGTCGGCCGTGAGCAGCTCGACGTACTCCGGACCGTGCGTGAACGCGGCGCGGATGCGCCGGCCCTCCTCGGTGCGGACGGGGATGTTCTGGAGGTTGGGATCGGTCGACGAGATGCGGCCGGTCGTGGTGCCCACCTGCACGTAGCTGGTGTGGACGCGGCCGTCGGACTGGATCGACTTGTCGAGCGTCTCGACGATCTGCCGGAGCTTCGTCGCGTCGCGGTGTTCGAGCAGGAGCCCGAGGAACGGGTGCGGGTTCGTCTCCTGGAGGTCGGCGAGCGCCCCCGCATCGGTCGAGTAGCCGGTCTTGGTGGCCCGGGTCTTCGGCATGCCGAGCTGGTCGAACAGCACCTCCTGGAGCTGCTTCGGCGAACCGAGGTTCACCTCGCGGCCGATCACGTCGTACGCCGACTGCGCGAGCGCCGCGGCCCGGTCCCCGAGCTGGCTCGACAGCTCCGCGAGCTTCGCGTGCTCGACCGTGACCCCGCGGAGCTCCATCTCGGCGAGGACGCCGACGATCGGGATCTCGATGTCGGCGAGGACGCGACGCGACCCCTCGGAGAGCGCCGCCAGGACGTGCGGCGCGACGCGCAGCGAGTACCACGCGAACTCCGGCGCGCCGGCCGTGCTGTCGGCGTCGGGCACCAGCTGCGACGGGTCGGCCATCGGAACGGTCTCGCCGAGGTACCGGGTGACGAGGTCGACGAGGTCCTTCTCCGCCAGGCTCGGACGCACGAGCCACCCGGCGATCAGCGTGTCGACGACGAGGCCGTCGAACGCGAGGCCCGAGCGGCGCAGGGCCTTGAGCTGCGGCTTGGCGTCGGTCATCACCTTCGGGTCCGCACCGGCCAGCCACGCCTCGAACGGGGCGAGGTCGGGCTCGCCCGCCGCCCAGTCGAGCCGCACGCTCTCGGTCGTGCTCGCGATGCCCGCGCCGATCACCCGGCCGTCGAGGACCTCGAGGCTGAGCCCGAGGCCCGCCGGCTCGGCCGCGGTCGACCGCGCGAGCCAGTCGGCCAGTTCGTCGCCGCGCAGCGCCTGCGGTACCGGCGCCACCGCCGCGGGCTCCGCCTCGGCGGACAGGGCGGCGGTGCCGTCGGCCGTCAGCCCGTTCGACTCGGCCGCCATCTTGGTGACGCGATCGAGCAGCGTCTTGAACTCGAGCCGGTCGAACAGCTCGCGCACGGCCGCCTCGTCCATCGGCCTGGCCGCGAGGTCGGGGATCTCGACGTCGAGCTCGAGGTCGCGCACGAGGCGGTTGAGGCGTCGGTTGCGGATCGCGTTCTCGCGCTCGCGTCGCAGGTTGTCGCCGACCACGCCCTTGATCTCGTCGATGTGCTCGAGGATGCCGTCGAGGCTGCCGTAGAGGCCCAGCCACTTGACCGCGGTCTTCTCGCCGACCTTCGTGATGCCGGGCAGGTTGTCACTGGTCTCGCCGACGAGCGCCGCGACCTCGGGGTACTGCTCGGGCCGCACGCCGTATCGCTCGACGACCGCCTCGGCGTCGTAGCGCTTCAGCTGCGACACCCCCTGCACGTTCGGGTACAGGAGGGTCACGTCATCGTCGACGAGCTGGATCGTGTCGCGGTCGCCCGAGACGACGAGCACGTCGAATCCCTCGGCCGCGCCGCGCGTGGCGAGGGTGGCGAGGATGTCGTCGGCCTCGTAGTCCTCCTTCTCGAGCACCGCGATCCGCATGGCGCGCAGCGCCTCCTTGAGGAGGCCGATCTGGCCCTTGAACTCCTGCGGCGTCTCGCTGCGGTTCGCCTTGTACTCGGTGTACTCGCGCGTGCGGAACGACTGCCGCGACGTGTCGAAGGCGACCGCCAGGTGGGTCGGCTTCTCGTTCCGCAGCAGCATGAGCAGCATCGACAGGAAGCCGTGGATGGCGTTCGTGTGCTGCCCGTCGCGGGTGCTGAAGCTGTCGACCGGGAGGGCGTAGAACGCGCGGTAGGCCAGCGAATGGCCATCGACGACGAGCAGGGTGGGCTTCACGGGGGTGGGGTCGGGCACCCGACAAGACTACAAGCGGGCACCGACACGACCGGGCCCGCGCCCGGCCCCGGTCAGCCCGCCGGTGCACCCCGCGCGGCGTCGAGGAGGATGCGCCGCTCCGCGGCCGCCACCACCCGTCGAGTGCGGTCCGCGGCATCCGGGTTGACCGAGATCGAGTCGATGCCGAACCGCACGAGGTGCTCGGCGAACGCCGGATCGTTCGACGGAGCCTGGCCGCACAGGGACGACGTGATCCCCGACCTGCGGCACGCGCCGATGATCCGCTCGATCGCGTCCAGCACCGCCGCGTCGGACTCGTCGAACAGCTCGGCGCAGATCTCCGAGTCGCGGTCGACGCCCAGCATCAGCTGCGTGAGGTCGTTCGAGCCGATCGAGACGCCGTCGATCCCCAGTGCCGCGTACTCGGGGATGCGGTACGCGATCGACGGCACCTCGGCCATCACCCAGCGCTTGAGGCCCCGCTGGCGGCCGAGGGGGCTCGCATCGATCAGCTCGAGGCAGGCCTCCAGCTCCCAGCGCGTCCGGACGAACGGCAGCATGACGTGGAGGTTCGGCGTCTCCTCGCGGACCCGGGCGAGGAGCTCCATCTCGAGCGAGAACAGCTCCGGCTCCCTGACGTACCGGTACGCGCCGCGGTACCCGATCATCGGATTGTTCTCCTGCGGCTCGAACCGGTCGCCGCCCTCGAGTCCGCGGAACTCGTTCGTGCGGAAGTCGATCGTGCGATAGACCACGGGGCGCCGCCCGAACGCGCGCGTGACCGCGAGCAGCGACTCGGTCATCCGGCGCACGAACTCGTCGCGCTCGCCACGTGCGAGCATCTCGCGCGGATGCAGGCCGCCGAGGGCGTCGGTGATCATGAACTCCGCACGCAGCAGGCCGACGCCGTCGACGTCGAGCGCGGCGACCTCCTCGGCGCGCTCGGCGATCGCGAGGTTGACGTAGAGCTTCGTGGCCAGCGGGACGGGCGCCACCGATCCCCCGGGCGCCGCGACCGGCGCGGCCGTCGCCGGCGACACGGCGCTCGGCCGGGTCGAGGCGTCCGCCCCCTCGACCACCTCGCCCTTGGCACCGTCGACGGTGACGAGCTCGCCGTCGCGGAGGACCGTCGTCGCGGTGCGTGCGCCGACGACCGCGGGCACGCCGAGCTCGCGCGCGACGATCGCCGCATGGCACGTCATGCCGCCGCCGTCGGTCACCACCGCGGCGGCACGCCGCATGGTCGGAACCCAGTCGGGGTTGGTCATCGGCGCGACGAGGACCTCGCCCGCCTGCAGCTTCCCGCCCTCGGCCGGGGTCCCCAGGATCCGCACGCGACCCGCGACCCGGCCCGGCGCGGCGCCGAGGCCGCGCAGCAGCACGGACCCGACGGCCGGTCCGTCGGCAGGCGACGCGTCGTCCGCCGACGCGGCCGAGGGCCCGCCGAGGGTCGTCACCGGCCGCGACTGCAGCATCCACAACCGGCCGCCGGAGTACGCCCACTCGGTGTCCTGCGGCTCGCCGTAGTGCGCCTCGACCCGCAGGCCGAGCTCGGCGACCTCGATCACCTCCGCGTCGCTCAGCACCCGGGCATCGGCGTCGGCGGCGGACAGGTCCTCGCGCTCCACGCTCCCCCCGGGTCCGGGGACGAGGCGGAGCGCCTGGCGTCCGACGCGAACGGACGACAGGCGCAGCCCGTCCTTCGCCACGATGTACGTGTCGGGTTCGACGAGGCCCGAGACGACGACCTCGCCGAGGCCCAGCGCCGCCTCGATCACGAGTCGGTCGAGGGCGCCGGTCGACGGGTCGACCGTGAACATCACGCCCGATCGGTCGGAGGCCACCTGCGTCTGCACCACGACCGCGAGCACGGGTTCGTCGTCCATCCGCTGGCTCGCGCGGTACGCGATGACCCGGTCGCCGTACAGCGAGGCCCAGCAGTCGCGGATGCGCTCGAGGAGCGCGTCCTCGCCGACGACGTTGTTGTACGTCTCGTGCATTCCCGCGAACGAGGTTCCCGCCGAGTCCTCGGCGGTCGCCGACGAGCGGACTGCCACGGGGCCCGAGCCGAGGCGCCGGTACTCGCCCAGGACGGCATCGCGCACGCGCTCGGGGAACGTCACGGTCCCCACGGCGTCGCGGAGCTCCGCCGCCGCGCGCGGCAGGGCGGCCGGATCGTCGACCGCCGCAGCCGCGGCACGGAAGCCGTCGACCAGCCGGGCGCGGATCCCGGCGTGCTCGATCGCCTCGAGGTAGGCCTCGGCCGTCACCACGAAGCCCGGCGGGACGGGCAGGCCCGCCGCGGTCATCTCGCCGAGGTTCGCCCCCTTGCCGCCGACGGATGCCGCGTCGCCGAGGCGCACGTCCTCGAATCGGCTGACCAGGGTGGACGTGACATCGTGCAGCATGGTGCGCTCCGGTTCGCTCGGCACCCGGGCCGCGTCGCCCCGGTGCGCACACATCCTGCCCGCGAGCGGGCGCGCCGGCCTAGGGCCGGAGGGCCCACGGCCTACTTCTTCGGCGCGAGCTGCTCGATGATCGCCTGCGAGACGTCCTTCATGGTGAGGCGCCGGTCCATCGACGCCTTCTGGATCCAGCGGAATGCCTCGGGCTCGGTGAGCCCCATCTTCTCGTTCAGCAGGCCCTTCGCACGGTCGACGAGCTTGCGGGTCTCGAAGCGCTCGACGAGGTCGCCGACCTCGGCCTCGAGCGCGATGATCTGGGCGTGGCGGGCGAGCGCGATCTCGATCGCGGGAAGGAGGTCGTTGGGGGTGAACGGCTTGACGACGTACGCCAGCGCGCCCGCCTCGCTCGCACGCTCGACGAGTTCCTTCTGGCTGAACGCGGTCAGCAGGACGACCGGGGCGATGTGGCCCTTCGAGAGTCGCTCCGCAGCCGAGATGCCGTCGAGCTGGGGCATCTTCACGTCCATGATGACCAGGTCGGGTCGCAGTTCGGTCGCGAGCTGGACCGCGGTCTCGCCGTCGCCGGCCTCGCCGACCACCTCGTAGCCGTTGTCGCGCAGGATCTCGACGATGTCGAGGCGGATGAGCGACTCGTCCTCCGCGACGACGACGCGACGCGGAGCCGGCTGGGTGTCTTCGGTGTCTGTCACGCTGAAAAGCCTACGGTATTCTGGCCGGGGCCCTGAGGCCGGTGTGGCGGAATGGCAGACGCGGAGCACTCAAAATGCTTTGCCCGTGAGGGCGTGTGGGTTCGACCCCCACCACCGGCACCATTCGGTCGGATGCCCCGGTCGGGGCCGTCCGAGCACGCCGAACGGCCCGGCCGCATCGAGCGACCGGGCCGTTCGGACGGACCGTCGGGTCAGAGCACCTCGCCGACGATGTGCACGCGCACGTCGTTGGTCGTGCCGGGGATGCCGGGAGGGGAGCCCGAGATGATGACGACCTTCTCGCCCACCGAGGCCTTGCCCGTCTTCTCGAGCACCTCGTCGACCTGGCCGACCATCTGGTCGGTGTGGGTGACGCGATCGACGACGTACGACTCGACGCCCCAGTAGAGCGCCATGCGGCGACGGATCGCGGGGTCGGGCGTGAACGCCAGGATGGGGATCACGGAGCGGATGCGCGCCATCCGCCGAACCGACTCGCCGGTCTCGGTGAACACGCAGAGGTACTTCGCCTCGACGAAGTCGGCGACCTCGACCGCCGCCAGCGTGATCGCGCCCGACTGCGTGCGGGGCTTGGTGCCGAGCGGGGGGATGCGGTCGAGTCCGTGCTTCTCGGTCGACTCGACGATCCGCGACATGGTCGTCACGGTCTGCACCGGGTACTCGCCGACGCTCGTCTCGCCGGACAGCATGACCGCATCCGCGCCGTCGAGGATGGCGTTCGCGACATCCGAGGTCTCGGCGCGCGTCGGCACCGGCGAGTGCGTCATCGACTCGAGCATCTGCGTCGCCACGATCACCGGCTTGGCCAGCCGGCGCGCGATCTCGACGGCGCGCTTCTGCACGATCGGGACCGCCTCGAGGGGCAGCTCGACGCCGAGGTCGCCGCGAGCGACCATGATGGCGTCGAACGCCTCGATGATGCCCTCGAGCGCGTCGACGGCCTGGGGCTTCTCGATCTTCGCGATCACGGGAAGGCGCCGGCCCTCCTCCGACATGATCTGGTGCACGCGGTCGATGTCGGCCGCATTGCGCACGAAGGAGAGCGCGATGAGGTCGGCACCGAGCTTGAGCGCCCAGCGCAGGTCGGCCTCGTCCTTCTCGGAGAGTGCCGGCACGTTCACCGCGACGCCCGGGAGGTTGATGCCCTTGTTGTTCGAGACCGGTCCGGCCACGACGACCTTGGTCGTGACGACGGTGCCGTCGGTTTCGAGCACCTGGACGCGGACCTTGCCGTCGTCGATGAGGAGGTGGTCCCCCGCCTCGACGTCGTGCGGCAGGCCCTTGAAGGTGGTGCCGACGATCTCCTTCGTCCCGAGGATCTCCTCGGTCGTGATCTTGAAGATGTCGCCCTCGGCGAGCTCGTGCGGCCCGTCGGCGAACTTGCCGAGCCGGATCTTCGGCCCCTGGAGGTCGACGAGCACCGCGACCGACCGACCCGAGTCGTTCGCCGCCTTCCGCACGTTCTGGTAGACGCCCTCGTGGACGTCGTAGCTGCCGTGGCTGAGGTTCATCCGCGCGACGTCGATGCCCGCATCGATGATCGCGCGGATCTGCTCATAGCTCGATGTCGCCGGCCCGAGGGTGGCGACGATCTTCGCTCTTCTCATGTGCTGTGTGCTCCAGGGGTTGCGCGCCGAAGCGCTGGATCGGGGTCTGAGGGCGCCGTCTGCGCCGGTCACACGGCGAAGGCTCGCGCCGTCGCCGGGATGGGGCTCGGCAGCTGCGTCTCACCTTCAAGGTACCGGTCGACGGATGCCGCCGCAGCCCGCCCCTCGGCGATGGCCCAGACGATGAGCGACTGCCCGCGGCCCGCGTCGCCCGCGACGAACACGCCGGGCTCCTCGGTCGCGTAGTCGTCGCCGCGCGCGAAGTTCCCGCGCTCCGTCGGCCGGAGGCCGAGCTGGTCGGTCGCCGCCTCGGTCTCCGGGCCGGTGAAGCCGAGGGCGAGCAGGACGAGGTCGGCCGGGATCTCCCGCTCGGTGCCCGCCTTCGGCACGCGGCGACCGTCGAGGTACTCGGTCTCGGCGACGCGGATCGCGCGGACCTCGCCGACGTCGTTCGCGAGGAACTCCACCGTGGAGGCGAGGTACTGCCGCTGGCCGCCCTCCTCGTGGGCGCTCTGCACCTCGAACACGTTCGGGTGCATCGGCCACGGCTGGTCCGCCGTCCGGGTCGTGCTCGGCTGCTTGCCGATCGCGAGGTTCGTGACGGAGAGCGCACCCTGGCGGTGGGCGGTGCCGATGCAGTCCGCGCCCGTGTCGCCGCCACCGAGGACGACGACGTGCTTGCCCTCCGCGCTGATCTGGTCGAACACGTCGTCGCCCGCGACCACGCGGTTGGACTGCGTGAGGAACTCCATGGCGAAGTGCACGCCCGGCAGGTCGCGACCGGGGATCGGCAGGTCGCGGGGCACGAGTGCGCCCGTCGCGACCACGACGGCGTCGTAGCGCCGGCGCAGTTCGTCCCACGAGAGGTCGACGCCGATCTCGACGCCGGCGCGGAAGCGGGTGCCCTCCGCCGTCATCTGCGCGAGCCGCTGCTCGAGGTGCTTCTTCTCCATCTTGAAGTCGGGGATGCCGTAGCGCAGCAGGCCGCCGATGCGGTCGTCCCGCTCGTACACCGCGACCGTGTGGCCGGCGCGCGTGAGCTGCTGCGCGGCCGCGAGGCCGGCGGGGCCCGAGCCGACGACCGCGACGGTCTTGCCGGTGAGTCGTCCGGGCGGCTGCGGCTGCACCCAACCGCTGCCGAACGCCTGGTCGATGATCGAGACCTCGACCTGCTTGATCGTGACGGCCGGCTGGTTGATGGCCAGGACGCACGCCGACTCGCAGGGTGCCGGGCAGAGTCGTCCGGTGAACTCCGGGAAGTTGTTCGTCGCGTGCAGTCGCTCGATCGCGGCGCGGCCCTCGCCGCGCCACATGAGGTCGTTCCACTCGGGGATCAGGTTGCCGAGCGGGCACCCCTGGTGGCAGAACGGGATGCCGCAGTCCATGCAGCGGCCGGCCTGACGTCGGAGCTGGGCGGAGTCGCCCTGCTCGTAGACCTCTTTCCAGTCCATGATGCGCACCGGGACGGGGCGACGCTTGGGAAGCTCCCGCTCGGTGACCTTCAGAAAGCCCTTCGGGTCAGCCACCCGTCACCTCCATGCAGTCGTTCGGGACCGTGCGGCAGGGCGTCTCGCGCTCAGCCACCGGTCACCTCCAGGATGCGGCTCCACACGACGTCGCCGTCGGGGTCGAGACCCTCGTCGACGGCGCTCTGTCGTGTCCGGAGCACCGCGGCGTAGTCGCGCGGAAGCACCTTCGTGAAGCGGTCGAACGCGGCGTCCCCCTCGGCGAGGAGGGTCGCGGCGACCGCCGAGTCCGTGTGCTCGAGGTGCTGCTCGAGCAGGTCGCGGACGATCTCGTGGTCGGCGCTGCCGAGCTCGTGGAGCTCCAGCTCGCCGCTCGAGAGCGACTCGCGGTTGACCTTGACCTCGGCGAGGTCGAGCACGTAGGCCGTGCCACCCGACATGCCCGCGCCGAGGTTCCGACCGGTCGGGCCGAGGATCAGGGCGAGTCCGCCCGTCATGTACTCCAGCGCGTGGTCGCCGACGCCCTCGGCGACGGCGGTCGCCCCCGAGTTGCGGACGAGGAACCGCTCCCCCACGATGCCGCGGATGAACATGCTCCCCTGCGTCGCGCCGTACCCGATCACGTTGCCCGCGATCACGTTGCGCTCCGCGACGAATCCCGCCTCGCGCGCCGGGCGCACGATGATCTGCCCGCCCGAGAGGCCCTTGCCGACGTAGTCGTTGGAGTCGCCCTCGAGACGCAGTCGGATGCCGCTCGGGAGGAACGCGCCGAGCGACTGGCCGGCGCTGCCGGTCAGCGTCACGTCGATCGAGCCCTCGGGCAGGCCCTGGGCGCCGTGGCGGACGGTGACCTCGTGCCCGAGCATCGTGCCCACGGCTCGCTCGGTGTTCCGGACCGGCAGCTCGATCTCGACCCGGCCGCCCTGCTCCAAGACGAGCGAGCTCCGGCGGATCAGCTCGTTGTCGAAGTGCTCGTCGAGCTCGTGGTCCTGTCGACGACCGTTGCGACGCGGCTCGGAGTCGGAGAAATCGGGCCCGACGAGCACGGGCGTGAGGTCGAGGCCGGAGGCCTTCCAGTGGTGCACGGCACGCTCGACGTCGAGGAGCTCGCGGCGTCCGATGACCTCGTCGAGCGAACGGTAGCCGAGCTCGGCGAGGTACTCGCGGACCTCCTGCGCGATGAACTCGAAGAAGTTCACGACGAACTCGGGCTTGCCCGTGAAGCGCTTGCGCAGCTCCGGGTTCTGGGTCGCGACGCCGACCGGGCACGTGTCGAGGTGGCAGACGCGCATCATCACGCAGCCCTCGACGACGAGCGGGGCGGTCGCGAAGCCGAACTCCTCGGCCCCGAGCAGCGCGCCGATCACGACGTCGCGGCCCGTCTTGAGCTGCCCGTCGACCTGGACGACCACCCGGTCCCGCATGCCGTTCAGCATGAGCGTCTGCTGCGTCTCCGCCAGGCCGAGCTCCCACGGCGTTCCCGCGTGCTTCAGCGAGTTCAGCGGGCTCGCGCCGGTGCCGCCGTCGTGGCCGGAGACCAGGATGACGTCGGCGAGGGCCTTCGCCGTACCTGCGGCGACCGCCCCGATGCCCGACTGGCTCACGAGCTTGACGTGCACCCGTGCGCCCGGGTTCGCGCGCTTGAGGTCGAAGATCAGCTGCTTGAGGTCCTCGATCGAGTAGATGTCGTGGTGCGGCGGCGGCGAGATGAGGCCCACGCCCGCCGTCGCGTGCCGCGTGCGCGCGACCCACGGGTAGACCTTCGTCGGCGGCAGCTGCCCGCCCTCGCCGGGCTTGGCGCCCTGGGCGAGCTTGATCTGGATGTCGTCGGCATGCGTGAGGTACATGCTCGTCACGCCGAACCGGCCCGAGGCGACCTGCTTGACCGCGCTGCGGCGCTCCGGGTCGAGCAGGCGGTCGAGGTCCTCGCCGCCCTCTCCGGTGTTCGACCTCGCGCCGAGCCGGTTCATGGCGATCGCGAGGGTCTCGTGCGCCTCCTTCGAGATCGAGCCGTAGCTCATCGCGCCCGTCGAGAAGCGCTTGACGATCGACTCGACCGGCTCGACCTCGTCGATCGGCACGGCAGGGCGCACCCCGGTCCGCAGGGCGAACATGCCGCGGAGCGTCATGAGCTGCTCCGCCTGCGTGTCGACCAGGTCGGTGTACTCCCGGAACACGTCGTAGCGGCGGTTGCGCGTCGAGTGCTGGAGGCGGAAGACCGTCTCGGGGTTGAAGAGGTGCGGCGAGCCGTCGCGACGCCACTGGTACTCGCCGCCGGTCTGCAGCCGTTCGTGCGCCCGCACCGCGACATCCGCCGGGTAGGCCACGGCGTGACGCGACCGGTTCTCGTCGGCGATCACGTCGATGCCGACGCCGCCGAGCTTCGAGGTCGTGCCCGTGAAGTACTCGTCGATGAACTCCTGCGAGAGCCCGACGGCCTCGAAGGCCTGGGCACCGGCGTACGACGCGATGGTCGAGATGCCCATCTTGGACATGATCTTGAGCACGCCCTTGCCGAGGGCGGTGATGACGTTGCGCACCGCCTGCTCGGGGGTGATGCCCGTGAGCACGCCCGAGCGGACGAGCTCCTCGCACGTCTCCATCGCGAGGTACGGGTTCACGGCCGATGCGCCGTAGCCGACGAGGAGCGCCACGTGGTGCACCTCGCGGACGTCGCCGGCCTCGACGACCAGGCCGACCTTCATGCGCGTCTCGGAGCGGATGAGGTGGTGGTGCACCGCCGAGAGCATGAGCAGCGACGGGATCGGCGCGAGGTCCTTGGTCGTGTCGCGGTCGCTCAGGACGATGAACGACGCGCCCTCCTCGATCGCCTCGTCGACCTCGCGGCAGAGCTCCTCGATCCGCTCCCGGAGGCCGGCGTCGCCCTCGTCGACGCGATAGAGCCCTCGGAGCGTCCGCGCGGCACGGGCGCCGGACGGCGCGGTCATGTGCACGATCTTCGCGAGCTGGTCGTTGTCGATGACCGGGAAGTCGAGGGACACCTGCCGGGCGTGCTCGGGCCCCGCGGTCAGCAGGTTCCGCTCCGGCCCGAGCGAGGTCGACAGCGAGGTGACGACCTGCTCCCGGATGGAGTCGAGCGGCGGGTTCGTCACCTGGGCGAACTGCTGGGTGAAGTAGTCGAAGAGCAGGCGCGGCCGCTGCGAGAGCACGGCGATCGGGGTGTCGGAGCCCATGGCGCCGATCGGCTCCTGGCCGACCTTCGCCATCGGCGCGAGGAGGACCTTGACCTCCTCCTCCGTGTACCCGAACGTGCGCTGCCGGCGGTTGACGGAGGCCGGCGGGTGCACGATGTGCTCGCGCTCCGGCAGGTCCGCCAGGCGGATGCGGCCCTCGTCGAGCCAGTCCTGCCAGGGGGCGGATGCCGCGAGCTCGGCCTTGATCTCGTCGTCCTCGATGAGGCGGCCGGCCTCCGTGTCGACGAGGAACATCCGACCGGGCTGCAGGCGGCCCTTGCGCACGACGCGGCGCTGCGGGAGGTCGATGACGCCGATCTCGCTCGCGAGGACGACGAGCCCGTCGTCGGTCACGAGGTAGCGGCCGGGACGAAGCCCGTTCCGGTCGAGCGTCGCGCCGACGAGCGTGCCGTCGGTGAACACGATCGCCGCCGGGCCGTCCCACGGCTCCATGAGCATCGAGTGGTAGTCGTAGAACGCCCGTCGCGCCGGGTCGATCTCGGCCTGCTTCTCCCACGCCTCGGGCACCATCATCATGACGGCGTGCGGAAGGCTCCGGCCAGCGAGGGTGAGCAGTTCCACGACCTCGTCGAACGATGCCGAGTCGCTCGCCCCGGGCGTGACGATCGGCATGACCGGGCCGAGGTCGCCCAGGACCTCGGACTCGAGCTGCGACTGACGCGCGCGCATCCAGTTGCGGTTGCCCTGGATGGTGTTGATCTCGCCGTTGTGCGCGATCATCCGGAACGGCTGCGCGAGCGGCCACGACGGGAACGTGTTCGTCGAGTACCGCGAGTGGACGAGCGCGAGCTTCGAGGCGAACCGCTCGTCGGAGAGGTCGGGGTAGAAGGGCTCGAGCTGCAGCGTCGTGACCATGCCCTTGTAGACGAGCGTGCGGCACGAGAGCGACGCGAAGTACAGCTCGAGCTCGCGCTCGGCGCGCTTGCGCAACCGGAACGTCAGGCGGTCGAGGGCGATGCCCGTGACGTGGGCGCCCTCCGAGGTCGTCGCGGAACTGCGAACGTAGATCTGCTGGACGACCGGCATCGCGGCCCGCGCGAGCGTGCCGAGCTCGTCGGGCCGGACGGGGACCTCGCGCCATCCGAGGACCTCGAGGCCCTCGGACGCCGCGATCCGACGCAACTGCTGCTTGACCTGGCTGCGAGCCGTCGGGTCGACGGGCAGGAACGCGTTGCCGACCGCGTAGGCGCCCGCCTCGGGGAGCGGGAAGTCCACGACCTCGCGCAGGAACGCGTCGGGCACCTGCGTGATGATGCCCGCCCCGTCGCCCGTGCCCGCGTCGGAGCCGACCGCGCCCCGGTGCTCGAGGTTGCGCAGCGCGTCGAGCGCCGCGGTGATGATGTCATGCCCTGCGGTGCCGCGCAGGGTCGCGACCATCGCGAGCCCGCAGGCGTCCTTCTCGGCGGCAGGGTCGTACATGCCCTGTGCGGGCGGGGTCAGACCGAACCTGGAGTGGGGAGGGGGAAGCGACACGTTGGACCGTCCTCGGTATCTCGGTGGCAACGGGGACGTCGTCGGCCCACGATGGAGGATACGCGGCGCGAGGTGCGGCGCAGCGATGGGGAACGCGGTATCGGCGTGGCCCCTATTCGGAGGCCGAGCGGCTCGAGCTTGTGGCAGCCGGCTCGCCGTGTGCGTTCTCGCCCTCGACGCCATCGTCGAGAGAGTCGGTGTCGGACTCGGTGTCGTCAGAGTCTACCTCAGCATCGGCCGGCACCCATTCACGCCCGGGACGGTACACGCTCGGCTCGATCCCGGTGTGCCGGCGGCTCTGGACGACGATGATGACGATGCCGATGATGATCGCCGCGAACGATGCCCAGACGTTGGAACGGATGCCGAGGAACATCTCGCTCGGGTCGACGCGGATCGTCTCGAAGACGGCGCGGCCCGCGCCGTACCAGATGAGGTAGGCGCCGAACATCTTGCCCCAACGGAGGCGGAACGTGCGCTCGAGGCCCAGCAGGACGACGACGCCGAGGAGGTTCCACACGATCTCGTAGAGGAACGTCGGGTGGAAGAGCGTGCCCTCGGGCAGGCCGGCCGGGAAGGCCGGGTTGTCGCTGCCGATCTCGAGGCCCCAGGGCAGGTCGGTCGGCCAGCCGAAGAGCTCGTGGTTGAACCAGTTGCCGAGGCGGCCGACGGCCTGCGCGACGAGCAGGCCCGGGGCCAGCGCGTCGGCGAAGGACCAGAAGCGGAGCCCGGTGAGGCGGCAGGCGATGATGACGCCGACCGCGCCGCCGATCAGCGACCCGTAGATGGCGTTGCCGCCCTCCCAGATCGCGAAGACCTTCCACCACTCCTGACCGGCGAAGTAGTCGTCGGGGTGCGTGAACACGTGGTAGAGCCGCGCGCCGATGATGCCGAGCGGCACCGCCCAGAGCACCACGTCGAGCACGATCCCCGGCTCGGCGCCGCGCTTGGTGAGGCGGCGCGAGGTGATGATCGTGGCGAGGATGATGCCCGCGAGGATGCACAGCGCGTACATCTGGATGTTGAGCGTCAGTCCGAAGACGGGGATCTCCAGCGTGCGCCACGCCGGGTCGGGACTCGGGATGCTGAGCGGTGCGATCACGCCGGGCTCTGCCTTTCGTCGATGCTGCGGGGCGCGCCGTGAGGGGCGGCCTCGTCGAGACTACTTCACTGTCGAGACGTGCCGCGCGCGAGCTCCGCCGCGAGTGCGCCGGCCGCGTCGACCCCGCCGTCGGCGAGGGCCTTCACGAGCGCCGAGCCGACGATCGCGCCCTCGGCGTACTCCAGGACCTCGGCGACCTGCTCCGCGGTGGAGATGCCCACACCGACGCAGCTGGCCTTCGAGCCGGCGTCGCGGAGCCGGCCGACGAGCGTGCGTGCGGCCCGGTCGACGTCGGTGCGTGCGCCGGTGATGCCCATCGTGGAGACCGCGTAGACGAACCCTCGGCTGGCGTCGATCGTCTTCCGGAGTCGCGCGTCGGTCGAGGTGGGCGCCGCGAGGAACACGCGGTCGAGCCCGGTGCGCTCGGATGCCGCGATCCAGTCCGCGGCCTCGTCGGGGATGAGGTCGGGCGTGATGAGTCCCGCTCCCCCGGCCGCGGCGAGGTCGTCGGCGAACCGGTCGACGCCGTACTGCACGACCGGGTTCCAGTAGGTCATGAGGAGCACCGGCGCATCCACGCGCTCGGTGACGCGCCGGACCGCCTCGAACCCGTGCCCCAGCCGGAACCCGCCGGCGAGCGCCTGCTGGGTGGCCGCCTGGATCACGGTGCCGTCCATGACGGGGTCGGAGTACGGCAGGCCGAGCTCCAGGACGTCGACGCCGTTCTCGACGAGCGCGACCGCCGCGTCGACGCTCGCGTCGAGCGTGGGGAAGCCGACGGGCAGGTAGCCGATCAGCGCGCCGGCCGCCTCCTCGTTGCGCCGGGCGATGACGTCGCCGACGTTCCTCACCGCTCGCCTCCGTCGTACAGCCCGAAGTACCGGGCGGCGGTGTCCATGTCCTTGTCGCCGCGACCCGAGAGGTTCACGAGGATCGTGGCATCCGACCCGAGCTCGGTGCCGAGCTCGAGCGCGCCCGCGAGCGCGTGCGCCGACTCGATGGCGGGGATGATGCCCTCGGTCCTCGTGAGCAGGCGCAGCGCCTGCATCGCGTCGTCGTCGGTCACGGCCCGGTAGGTCGCGCGGCCGAGCGCCGCGAGCCACGAGTGCTCGGGACCGACGCCCGGGTAGTCGAGCCCGGCCGAGATCGAGTGCGACTCGATGGTCTGGCCGTCCTCGTCCTGCAGGAGGTAGCTGCGCGCGCCGTGGAGCACGCCGGGTCGTCCCTTCGAGATGGTCGCCGCATGCCGCGGCGTCTCGACGCCCTCGCCGCCCGCCTCGAACCCGAAGAGCGCGACGTCGGCGTCGTCGAGGAACGCGTGGAAGATCCCGATCGCGTTCGACCCGCCGCCGACGCACGCGGCGACCGCGGTCGGCAGGGCGCCCGTCAGGTCGAGCACCTGCTGGCGCGCCTCCTCGCCGATGATCTTCTGGAAGTCGCGGACCATCTCGGGGAACGGGTGCGGGCCGGCCACCGTGCCGAAGATGTAGTTCGTCGTCTCGACGTTCGTGACCCAGTCGCGCATCGCATCGTTGATCGCGTCCTTGAGCGTGCGCGAGCCCGTCTTCACGGCGACGACCTCGGCACCCAGCAGGCGCATGCGCGCGACGTTCAGCGCCTGGCGCTCGGTGTCGACCTCGCCCATGTAGATGGTGCAGTCGAGTCCGAAGAGCGCTGCCGCGGTCGCGGTCGCGACGCCGTGCTGTCCGGCCCCGGTCTCGGCGATGACGCGCTTCTTGCCGATCCGCCTGGTGAGCAGCGCCTGGCCGAGCACGTTGTTGATCTTGTGCGAGCCGGTGTGGTTCAGGTCCTCGCGCTTGAGGATGATCCGCGCACCGCCCGCGTGCTCGGCGAAGCGCGGCACCTCGGTGATGATCGACGGTCGCCCCGTGTAGTTGCGACCGAGGTCGGCGAGCTCGTCGCCGAACGCCGGGTCGAGCTTCGCGAGCGAGTACGCCTCGGAGAGCTCGTCGAGGGCCGCGACGAGGGATTCGGGCACGAAGCGCCCGCCGAACTCGCCGAAGTAGGGACCGGTCTGAGCACGCAGGGCCATGTCACACCGCCAGGAATGCAGAGAGGTTCGAGATGGGGTCGCCCGTCACCAGCGCTTCGCCCACGAGGACCGCGTCGGCGCCCGCCGCACGGTAGTGCGCGACATCGGCCGCCGAGAGCACGGCCGACTCGGCGACCTTGATCGCCCCGTCAGGGAAGCGATCGACGATGCGGCCGAACAGGTCGCGGTCGAGCTCGAACGTGGTGAGGTCGCGGGCGTTGACGCCGATGAGCTTCGCGCCGATCCGGGCGGCGCGGTCGAGCTCCTCCGCGGAGTGCGTCTCGACGAGCGGCGTCATGCCGAGCTCGGTGATGAGCCCGTGGAGCTCGGCGAGGGTCGCATCGTCGAGCGCGGCGACGATGAGGAGCACCATGTCGGCGCCTGCGGCGCGCGCTTCGAACACCTGGTAGGCCGTCGCGATGAAGTCCTTGCGGAGGATCGGGAGCGAGACTGCGGCCCGGACCGACTCGAGGTCGGCGAGCGAGCCGCCGAACTTGCGTCCTTCCGTGAGCACGCTGATGGCGCTCGCGCCGCCGAGTTCGTACGTGCGGGCGAGTGCGGCGGGGTCGTCGATCGCGGCGAGCGAGCCGCGCGACGGGCTCGATCGCTTGATCTCGGCGATGACCTTGACCCGGTCGGACGGCGCGAGGGCGACGAGCGCGTCGAGCGCGGCCGGTCGTGCGAGTGCTGCGGCCTCGACCTCGGCCATCGGCCGGACGGCACGACGCGCTTCGGCGTCGGCGACGGCGTTCGCGGTGAGCTCGGCGAGCACGCGTCAGTGCGCCTTGGGCGCGACCTTGTCGCCGTCGACGCCGTAGCCCGCGCGGGCGAGCGCCCACCCGACCACGAGACCGACGACGAGGAGCACCACCGACGCCCACACGAGCCACTGCACGTCGAGGAAGAAGGCGACGGTGCCGATCGTGAAGGCGAGGAGCATGATCACCACGGCCGTCCACGCCGCGGGCGAGTGTCCGTGGCCGGGGTCAACGTGCTCAGTGCTCATGGTGCTCCTTCTGTGCGGGGGTCCGGGAAGAGTCTAGCGGGTGGTCCCGGCACGCTCGTCGCCATCGGCCGGGCCGTCCGACGCGGCGTCGTGCGCGACGTCGGCAGCGCGGTCGGGTCCGTCGTCGGTCGCCGGCGCGGGTGACTCGGTCGGGTCGTCGCCACGGCTCAGGTCGTCCCACGCGTCGACGGCGCGATCGGATGCCGGAACGGCGGCGTCGCCGTCGGCAGTCATCCGCACACCGCCCCCGTACCGGCGCGACGTCGGCCAGGCGCGCGCGGTCACGACGACCGTCACCCCCGCGAGGACCACGATGACGCCCCCGATGACCGCGATCGTCGGCCATGGCGACGCGACGACGTCCGCGACGAGCCCTGCGATCGACTCGGCGCCGGCGACGCCGGTGGCCTCCGCCACCGCCGACGACACGGCCGCCACGGGGCCGGAGATCGTGATCGATGCGGCGAGCACGACGCACCCGCCGAGCAGGGCGGCGAGGAGGCCGAGCACGACCCGGATCACGGGACCCGCGATCGTGAGCGCGCCCGCGAGCGCGAACCCGGCCAACGCGAGCGCGGAGAGCGCGGGCGATGCGGACTGGCCGCTCACCTCGAGGGTCGTCGCCGAGCCCGTGGCCGCACCGTCGACGAGGGTCGCCGAGTACCAGGCCTGGCTCCAGGCCAGCAGCGCGAGCCCGGACCCGACGAGGATCCCGAGGATCGCGAGCAGCTTCACCCGTCGCGCGTGCACGATCACGCCCGCTCGACCGGCCGCATCGCGTTCGCGACCGCGACCGCGCGGAGCGGCGCGGCGGCCTTGTTCACCGACTCCTGGTACTCCGACTCGGGGTTCGAGTCGGCCACGAGACCGCCTCCCGCCTGCACGCGCGCGACGCCGCCGATGATCGTCGCCGTGCGGATCGCGATCGCGAGGTCGGCATCGCCGCCGAAGCCGAAGTAGCCCACGACTCCCCCGTACACGCCCCGCTGCGCGGGCTCCAGTTCGTCGATGATCTCGAGCGCCCGCGGCTTCGGGGCGCCCGAGAGCGTGCCCGCCGGGAAGGTCGCGCGGAACACGTCGACCGCGTTCGCGTCGGGCGCGAGGTCGCCTTCGACGGAGGAGACGAGGTGCATGATGTGACTGAACCGCTCGACGCGCATGAACTCGGTGACCTCGACCGTCCCGGCGGTGCACACCTTCGCGAGGTCGTTGCGGGCCAGGTCGACGAGCATGAGGTGCTCTGCCTGCTCCTTCGGGTCGGCGATGAGCTCGGCCTCGAGGTCGGCGTCGTCCTCTGGGGTCGCGCCGCGCGGCTTCGAGCCGGCGATGGGATGCGTGTAGACGCGACCGTCCTCGACCTTGACGAGCGCCTCGGGCGACGAACCGACGATCCAGTACGGATCCCCGGCGACGTCCTCGAGGTGCAGCAGGTACATGTACGGGCTCGGATTGAGGCTGCGGAGCACGCGGTAGACGTCGATCGGGTGGGCCGTCGCCTCCTGCTCGAAGCGCTGCGAGACGACGACCTGGAAGATGTCGCCCTCGCGGATGTACTCCTTCGAGCGCTCGACCGCCGCGAGGAAGTCGGCCTTCTCGGTGCGGTACCGCGGTTCGGCCGCGCGCGAGAGGTCGATCTCGGCGAGGTGCGCCTCAGCCGGCTCGGCGAGTGCCGCCTGCATGCGGTCGAGCCGTGCCTGCGCGTCGCTCCAGAGCCGGTCGGCGGGCTCGTCGCGGTCGTTGAGCACGGATGCCACGAGCTGCACGGTCCCCGTGCGGTGGTCCATCACGACGAGCTCGGACACGAACGCGAACGCCTGTCCCGGCACGTCGTAGTCGGCCGGCGGGCGGTTCGGCAGGTGCTCGATCTGGCGGATCGCCTCCCAGCCGATGAAGCCGACGAGCCCGCCGGTGAGCGGCGGCGCGCCCGGGACGTCCTCCGTCCGCCAGCGCGCGTAGAGGGACTCGAGCGCGGCGAGCGGGGCGAGGTCGTCGGATGCCTCGCCGAGGGCGCGCTCGCGCGACATCCCGTAGTCGAGCCATTCGACGCGGCCGTCACGGTCGGTGAGGACGCCGTGGGACGCCGCCCCGACGAACGAGTACCTCGACCAGATGCCCCCCTGCTCGGCGGACTCGAGCAGGAAGGTGCCGGGGCGGCCCCCGGCGAGCTTCCGGTAGATGCCGACCGGCGTCTCGCCGTCGGCGAAGAGCTCGCGCACGACCGGTACCACGCGCCGCCCCGGGAGCAGGGTCGTGAACTCGTCGAACCGGGTCGTGGCGGTGCGGGCGGCCGTCATCGTGCTCCTCCGGGCGGCTGGTCGGGGTCGGGCGCGCCGGCGACGACCTGCAGCGGGTCGCCGTCGAAGCACGTGCGGGTGCCGGTGTGGCAGGCGACGCCGACCTGCTCGACCTGCACGAGCAGGGTGTCGGCGTCGCAGTCGAGCGCCGCCGATCGCACGTACTGCGCGTGACCGGACGTGTCGCCCTTCCTCCAGTACTCCCGGCGCGACCGCGACCAGAAGGTGACGCGGCCCTCGGTGAGGGTTCGTCGCATGGCCTCGCGGTCCATCCAGCCGAGCATCAGCACCTCGCCCGTGTCCCACTGCTGGATGACGGCGGGCAGCAGTCCGTCGGCGTTGAACGCGGCGCGATCGACCGCGGTCGCGTCGGGCGCCCAGGCTTCCGCGTCGCGCTCGAGCTCCTCGTCGTCGTGGTAGGTCATCGCACGACCCTTCCGTCGGCGGCGAGGGCCTGCTTGACCTCGCCGATGGTGAGTTCGCCGTTGTGGAAGACGGATGCCGCGAGCACGGCGTCGGCACCGGCCTCGATCGCGGGCGCGAAGTGCTCGAGCCCGCCGGCGCCCCCGGACGCGATCACCGGGACGCTCGAGAGCTCGTGCATGAGCCGGACGAGTTCCAGGTCGAAGCCCTGCTTCGTGCCGTCGGCGTCGATGGAGTTCACGAGCAGCTCGCCGGCACCCAGCTCGATCGCCCGGCGCGCCCAGGCGAGCGCGTCGAGGTCGGTCTCGGTGCGGCCGCCGTGGGTCGTCACGACGAAGCCCGACTCGGTGCGGTCGGACCGCTTGACGTCGAGCGAGAGCACGCACACCTGCGCGCCGAACCGGTCGGCGATCTCGGCGATGAGCTCGGGGCGCGCGATCGCCGCGCTGTTCACGCCGATCTTGTCCGCGCCGTGGCCGAGGAGACGTGCGACGTCGCCCACGGAGCGGACACCGCCGCCGACCGTGAGCGGGATGAACACCTGCTCGGCGACGCGGCGCACCATGTCGAACGTCGTGGAGCGGTCGTCGACCGTCGCCGTGACGTCGAGGAAGGTGAGCTCGTCGGCCCCCTGCTCGGCATACCGTGCGGCGAGTTCGACGGGGTCGCCGGCGTCGCGGAGGTTCAGGAAGTTGACGCCCTTGACGACGCGGCCGCCGGCCACGTCGAGGCACGGGATCACACGGACGGCGAGGGACATGCCTTGCTCCCTACAACCGGGCGGCGTGGATCGCGCTCACGAGGATCGCGCGCGCGCCCAGCTCGTACAGGGCGTCCATGACGTGGTTCGTCTCGATCCTGGGGATCATCACGCGGACGGCCACCCACTCGGGATCGTGCAAGGGCGACACCGTGGGCGATTCGAACCCGGGCGCCGCGGCGGTCGCCGCCTCGAGCTTGGCCACGGGCACGTCGTAGTCGACGAGGACGTACTGGCGGGCGACGAGGACGCCCTGCAGCCGCCGCACCAGGGTCTGCGTGCCGGGCCGCTCCACGCCGGAGCCGATGAGCACGGCCTCGGAGTCGAGGATCACCGGGCCGAAGATGTCCAGGCCCGCCTTCCGCAGCGTCGACCCCGTGGAGACGACGTCGGCGACGGCGTCGGCCACGCCGAGCCGAACGGCCGACTCGACGGCGCCGTCGAGCTTCACGAGCTTCGCCGTCACGCCGTGGCGGGCGAGGAAGTCGCCGACCAGGCCGGGATAGCTCGTCGCGACGCGAACGTCCTCGAGGTCGGCGAGCTCGGCGTACGCGCCGGGCGGGCCCGCGAACCGGAAGGTCGAGTCGCCGAAGCCGAGCGGGGCGATCTCGACGGCCTCGCTGCCGGAGTCGAGCAGCAGGTCGCGCCCGGTGATGCCGACGTCGAGCGCGCCGGATCCCACGTAGGTCGCGATGTCGCGGGGACGGAGGTAGAAGAACTCGACCCCGTTGCGGGGGTCGGCGACCACGAGTTCGCGTGAGTCCCTGCGGCCGGTGTACCCGGCCTCGTGGAGCATCTGCGCGGCGGTCTCGGAGAGCGAACCCTTGTTGGGCACGGCGATTCGGAGCATTCCCTGGCTTTCGTGTCGACGGAACTGATCTGCGGTCATGGCGTGATCAGAGATGTCGGTACACGTCTGCAGGCGCCAGGCCCTTGGCGAGCATCAGCACCTGCAGGTGGTAGAGGAGCTGCGAGATCTCCTCCGCCGTCTCGTCGTCGCTCTGGTACTCGGCGGCCATCCAGACTTCGGCCGCCTCCTCGACGATCTTCTTCCCGATGGCGTGCACGCCGGCGTCGAGCTGACGAACGGTGCCGCTGCCCTCGGGGCGGGTACGGGCCTTGTCCTGGAGCTCGACGAAGAGGTCGTCGAAGGTCTTCACCCGTCCAGACTAGCGGGGTCGCGCCGGGGCTCGTGGCGGTGTGACGCGACCGCGGCGCGGAGTTCCGCGATCCGCTCCTCGGGAACGCCGCGATACACCGCGGACCCGGCGACGAACGTGTCGGCGCCGGCCTCCGCGGCGATCCCGATCGTGTCGACGGTGATCCCGCCGTCGACCTGGAGCCAGACGTCGAGTCCGGCCGCGGCCACCGCGTCCGCGACGCGGCGGAGCTTCGGCATCGTCTCGGAGATGAAGGACTGCCCGCCGAAGCCCGGCTCGACGGTCATGATGAGGACCTGATCGAACTCGGGCAGGAGGTCGAGGTAGGGCGCGGCATCCGTGCCCGGCTTCAGGGCGATGCCCGCGCGCGCGCCGATCGCCCGCAAGTGCCGAGCCAGCGCGACGGGCTCGTTCACCGCCTCGGCGTGGAAGGTCACGGACGCCGCGCCCGCCTCGGCGTAGCCGGGCGCCCAGCGGTCGGGGTCGTCGATCATGAGGTGCACGTCGAGCGGGATCGGACTCACCTGCTGGAGCCGCTGCACCATCGGCAGGCCGAAGGTGAGGTTCGGCACGAAGTGGTTGTCCATGATGTCCACGTGCACGAGGTCGGCGGTGCTGATCCGCCCGAGTTCCCGCTCGAGGTTCGCGAAATCGGCCGAGAGGATGCTCGGGTTGATGCGCGTCGCCATGCCGCAACCCTACCGGCGAGCGGCGACCGACTCAGCGCTTGCGCACGAGGGCGATGAACATCGCGTCGGTGCCGTGCCGGTGGGGCCACAGCTGCACCGCACGGCCGTCGCCGGCGAGGTCGAGCGGATGCCGCACCAGCCCCTGCACGACGGCGGCCGTGTCGAGCGCCTCCGCCGCGTCGCCCCATCGATCGAGCGCGCGGCCGAGCGTTCCGTGGGTCTCGGCGGTGTGCGGCGAGCACGTGACGTACGCGAGCACGCCGCCGGGGGCGAGCGCCGCGAACGCGGCATCCGCCAGTTCGCCCTGCAGCCGGGTCAGCTCGGCGACATCCGACGGCGACTTCCGCCACCGCGCCTCGGGACGGCGGCGCAGCGCGCCGAGGCCCGTGCACGGCGCATCGAGGAGGATCCGGTCGAAGCCGCGCTCGCCGCCGGGCGCGACGGGATCGAGCTCCCGGCCGTCGCCCACGAGGACCGGGACGTCGAGCGGGACGGGCGCGACCGCCTTCCGGACGAGCTCGGCCCGCGCGGGCACGACCTCGTTCGCGAGGAGCGAGGCGCCGGCGGCGAGCGCCTCGGCCGCGAGCAGCGCGGTCTTCCCGCCGGGGCCCGAGCACAGGTCGAGCCATCGTTCGCCCGCCCGCACCGGAGCGGCCCGGCTCAGGGCGAGTGCGGCGATCTGAGACCCCTCGTCCTGCACGCGGACCCGGCCCTCGTGTGCGGCGACGAGCTCGAACGGCGCGCCCGCGGTGAGGCCGGTCGGCGCGTAGCGATCGGGCTCACCGAGCTCCGCGGGATCGTCGGCGAGGCCGGGCAGGGCCACGAGGTTCACCCGCGGCGACGCATTGTCGGCCTCGAGGAGCGCGAGCAGTTCGTCGCCCCGGCCCTCGCGCTCCAGCGCGGCGCGGAGGGCTCGGATCACCCACACGGGGTGCGAGTGCACGGCCGCCAGTGCGGCGTCGGGCGAGTCGGCCTCCTCGGCGACGAGCTCGAGCCAGTCCGCTGGTTCGCGCCGCGAGACCGTGCGCAGCACGGCGTTCACGAACCCCGCCGCCGACGGCGCCACTCTGCGGGCGAGGGCGACGGACTCGTTCACCGCCGCATGCGTGGGAACGCGGGTGGCGAGCAGTTGGTGCGCACCGAGACGGAGCACGTCGAGCACCGGGGGGTCGATCGCGGCGACGTCGCGGCCCGCGGCCAGGGCGATGACGGCGTCGTATCTCCCGAGCAGGCGCAGCGTGCCGTAGGTCAGCTCGGTCGCGAGCGCGGCATCCGCCGGGCTCAGTCCGGCCCGCTCGATCCGCGTCGGCAGCAGCAGGTTCGCGTAGGCGTCGGAATCCCGGACCGCGGCGAGGACGTCATAGGCCACCAGGCGTGCCGGCGAGACCCGCTCGGGCCGAGGGCGGCCGCCCCCGCGACGATCCGAGCCTCGTCCCCGGCCTCGCCCAGCGCGGTCCGACCGCCCGGAGCGGCCGCTCCCCGACGTCGTCCCGCTCATCGCGCGTCCGCCCGCTCGACGCCCAGGCCGCGCCACCAGTCGGCCGCCGGCATGGCGCTGCGCCCGGCAGGCTGCACGCGCCGCAGCTCCATCGCGCCGTCGGCCGTGCCCGCGAGCAGTCGCTTGCGGTCGAGCCGGAGCTCGCCCGGCCCGAGTCGCGGCGCCTCGGCTGCGCCTGATGCGGGAGCCGCATCGAGCACCTTCAGCCGGGTGCCGTCGACCTCGGTGTGCGCGCCCGGCTCGGGCGTGACGCCGCGGATGCGGGCGTCGACCTCGGCGGTCGAGCGGGTCCAGTCGATCCGGCCGTCCTCGATCCCGAGCTTGGGCGCGAACGACGGCTCGCCCGCCTGCGGGGTCGCGACGGCGCTGCCGGCCGCGATCGCATCCACGACCTGCAGCACGAGCTCCGCCTCGGTCACGGCGAGCGATTCGAGCGCCGCACCGGCCGTCTCGCCCGGCTCGACCGGACGCGTGCGTGACGCGTACACGTCGCCCGCGTCGAGCTCGGGCACGAGCCGGAACACGCTCGCGCCGAGCTCGGCGTCGCCGGCGATGATCGCGCGCTGGACGGGTGCGGCGCCACGCCAGGACGGCAGTGCCGAGAAGTGCAGGTTGATCCAGCCGTGCGCCGGCATCGACAGGAGCGGCTCGCGGACCAGGCCGCCGTAGGCGACCACCACGCCGAGGTCGGGACGGAGCGCCGCGATGCGTCCGGTCGCCTCGGCGTCGAGCCGAACGGCGTCGATCACCGGGAGGCCCATGCGCTCGGCGGCCTGCGCGACGGGCGAAGGCGTCAGCACGCGCTTGCGGCCGAGCGGAGCAGGCGGCCGCGTCACGACGCCGACCACCTCGTGGCCGGACGCTTGGAGTCGTTCGAGGGTGGGCACGGCGACGGCGGGGGTTCCAGCGAACACGATCCGGAGGTGGGGCACACCCCATTGTCCCAGTGTCACGGGAGGTCGGGGTCGTCCATCCGGACCCGGACCACCGGCGGACGTCCGGGCCGACGCCCCGCGACCGGTCGCCGGCGCTCGGTCGCGGCGCGGATCGCCTCGCCCTTCAGCCGCTGGGCGACCTCGGCTCCGGCGCCGTAGCCGAATCGCACGATCGCCCGTTCGAGCGCCTCGTCGATCGGAGTGGGACCGAGCACGTCGACGCCGTCGATCGTGCCCACGCGTTCGAGCGCCGCGGCGAGGCGGTCGTGCGAGGACACGACCGACGCCATCCGAACCGCAGGAGGGAACCGGAGGGTGCGACGCGTCTCGAGCTCCTCGGCCGCCCAGGCGGGCTGCCGCCAGGTCGCGAGCGCGGTGCCGAGCGCGCCGCCGACGCCGACGAGGAACACAGGCGACCCGGGCGCCGCGAGCGCGGCGGCGTTCGACCACCAGCGCAGGCAGTCCTCGGCGACGCGCAACGACTCGCGGAGGAGCATCCGCTCGCCGTCGAGCAGCAGGACGGCTCGGTACCCGCCGTCGGCGATCGGCTCGGCGCCGCGCGTGGCCACGACGAGCTGCGGCTCGGCGCCGACGCGGAGGAGCGGCCGATCGCCGTCGGACACGACGACGCGCGAGCGCGGGAACGCCCGGCCGAGCTCCTCGGCGGTGCGCGTCGCGCCGACGACCGCCGCGCGCAGCTTCGTGCCCTCGCACACGCCGCACCGCCACGCCGTCGCGGCCGTTCCGCACAGCCCGCACGCCGCCGCGCCGCCCGTGCGCGGCACGACGAGCGCTCCCCCGCACGCCGCGCACCGCGCGGGCTCCCTGCAGCGGTCGCACACGAGCATCGGGGTGTGCCCGGGCCTGGCGACCTGCACGAGCACCGGGCCCTCCGCGACCGCGGCCTGCGCCTCGCGCCACGCCGCCGACGGGATCCGGGCGCCACCGCTCTCCGGCGCCGCCTGCTGCTCCGTGAGCACGACCCGCGGACGACCGCCGCGACGCAGCGGGACGTCGTGGACCCAGCCGAGCTCGACGAGCCGCTGCACCTCGACGCTCCGGCTGTGGGCGAGGAACAGCAGCGCGGCCCCGGACTGCTCCTGCCTGATGAGCGCGGCATCGCGACTGTGGACGCCCGGGGCGAGCGGCTCGGAGTGCAGGCCGTCGCCGTCGTCGACGACGACGATGAGCCCCAGGCGAGCGGCCGGCGCGTAGACCGTCGACCGGTTGCCGATGACGACGCGCGCCGCGTCGGCGGTGGCATCGAGGAACGCGCGGTACCGCGCGGGCCCCGTCTGCCGCGCATCCGTCCGCAGCACGCGACGCGGATCGACGAACTCGGCCAGCGCGGCCTCGAGCTGCTCCTGGTCGCGGTAGTCGGGCACGGCGACCACCGTCGAGCGGTCGTGGGCGAGCGCGTGCGCGGCCGCCCGCGCGACCGTGCGCGCCCAGCCGCCGACCCAGACACCCGAGTCCAGCTGCACCGGCCGGGCGTCGGCGGCAAGAGACATCCGTTCGCCCGCCGCGATGCCCTGCTCGACGCGGCCGGGCGCGTACCCGTCGATCGCCGCCGACGTCTCCGGCAGCGGGCCGGGATCGGGTTCGGCGGAACGCCACGCCCGCTCCGCACGCACGTAGCGCGGAGGGATGGCGATCCGCAGGATGTCGCTCGCGTTGCCGGCCGCCCGGTCGGCCGCCGCACGCGCGAGCCCCCACACGTCGGGCATGAGCGCCGGGACGTCGGAGACGACGTCGTCGATCTCGCTCAGCTCGCCCCGGTACTCCGAGCGCTCGACGAGCTCGACGATCCAGCCCTGGGCGATGCGCCCGCCCGACCGAAGCGGAACGCGCACCCTGACGCCGCGCGACGCGGCATCGGCGAGTCGCTCGGGGACGCGGTAGTCGAACAGCTGGTCGAGCTGCGGCAGCGGCGAGTCGACCAGGACGCGTGCCACCGACAGGTCGGTCACCTCGGCGCCCGCCCGTCGTGTCAGAGCCCGGCGGCCGAGCGGAGGTCGTCGACGCGGTCCAGCCGCTCCCACGTGAAGTCGGGCAGCTCGCGACCGAAGTGGCCGTACGTCGCCGTGTTCGCGTAGATGGGGCGGAGCAGGTCGAGGTCGCGGATGATCGCGGCCGGGCGCAGGTCGAACACCTCCCGGATCGCCTCGGTGATGCGCTCCTCCGGCAGGTGGCCCGTGCCGAAGGTCTCGACGTACAGGCCGACCGGCGCCGCCGCGCCGATCGCGTAGGCGACCTGCAGCTCGAGCCGATCGGCGAGGCCCGCGGCGACGGCGTTCTTGGCGACCCAGCGCATCGCGTACGCGGCGGAGCGGTCGACCTTCGACGGATCCTTGCCGCTGAAGGCACCGCCGCCGTGCCGGCTCGCGCCGCCGTACGTGTCGATGATGATCTTGCGACCGGTGAGCCCGGCATCGCCCTGCGGACCGCCGATCTCGAAGCGACCGGTCGGGTTGATGAGGACCCTGAGGTCGGGTCGCGCGAGCTCGACCCGGTCGAGCGTCGGACGGATCACGAGCTCCTCGACCTCGGCCCGCAGCTGTTCGGTGGACACCTTCGGCGAATGCTGCGTGGAGAGCACGACGGTCTCGATGGTGCGCGCCACCTGGCCCTCGTAGCCGACCGTGACCTGCGTCTTGCCGTCGGGGCGCAGGTAGTCGAGCTCGCCCTGCTTGCGGACCTCGGCGAGCCGCTCGGCGAGGCGGTGCGCGACCCAGATCGGCACGGGCATGAGCTCGGGGGTCTCGCGCACGGCGTACCCGAACATGATGCCCTGGTCGCCGGCCCCCTGGCGGTCGAGCTCGTCGAGGCTCGCGCGCTCGCGCGTCTCGAACGCGTCGTCGACGCCCTGCGCGATGTCGGGCGACTGCCCGCCGATCGAGACCGAGACGCCGCAGGAACGGCCGTCGAACCACACGTCGGACGAGTCGTAGCCGATCGAGGTGATCCGGTTGCGCACGATGGCGGGGATCTCGACGTATCCCTCGGTCGAGACCTCGCCGGCGACGTGCACGAGGCCCGTCGTCACGAGCGTCTCGACCGCGACGCGCGCCGTCGGGTCGACCGTCAGCAGCGCGTCGAGGATCGCGTCGGACACCTGGTCGCAGATCTTGTCGGGGTGACCCTCGGTGACGGACTCGGAGGTGAACTGGCGCAGTGCGCTCATCTGGGGTGGGTGTCCTTCGTGGTGGGCTCGGCGCCGGGCGCGATCCGCGCGGCGATGGCATCGAGGATGGCGTGCGCCACCGACATCTTGGTGCCGGATGCCTCTGCCGTGACGGTGTCGTCTGCTCCGATCACGCTCACGGCGTTCTCGTCGGCGGCGAAGCCGTGGTTCCAGCCGACGCGGTTGACGACGAGCAGGTCGGCCCCCTTCGCGCGGCGCTTCGCCCGCCCGAGCTCGAGGAGGCGCACGGGGTCGGACTCGGTCTCCGCCGCGAAGCCGACGAGCACCGTGCCGTCGTGCGGCGCGGCGCCGAGGCCTGCGAGGATGTCGGGGTTGCGGACGAGGTCGATCGACATGCGCTCCTGGCCGTCGACCTTCTTGATCTTCACGTCGCTCACGTCGGCCGGGCGGAAGTCGGCGACCGCGGCGGCCATCACGACCACGTCGGCGTCGCCGGCCGCGGAGGTCACGGCCTCCTGCAGCTCGAGCGCGGTCGAGACGGGCACCACGCGGCATCCGCCGGGTGAGGCGACCTCGAGGTTCGCGGCGATGAGCGTCACCTCGGCGCCGCGCGCGGCTGCCGCCTCGGCGATCGCCGCGCCCTGCTTGCCGCTCGAGCGGTTGCCGAGGAAGCGCACCGGGTCCAGGGGTTCGCGCGTGCCGCCGGCGGTCACCACGACCCGGCGACCGGCGAAGTCGTCACGGGCACCGGCGCCGAGGCCGTGCCGTGCCGCGACCTCGAGCGCCGCCGCGACGATGACGTCGGGCTCCTCGAGCCGGCCGGGGCCGCTGTCGGCGCCGGTGAGCTGGCCGACCGCCGGTCCGACGATCGTGACGCCGCGGTCGCGGAGCGTCGCGATGTTGGCCTGCGTCGCGGGATGCCGCCACATCTCGGTGTGCATCGCGGGAGCGACCACCACCGGCGCCTCGCTGGCGAGCACGGTGTTGCCGAGCAGGTCGTCGGCGAGGCCCGTGGCGAGCTTCGCGATGGAGTTCGCCGTCGCGGGCGCGATCACGATCAGGTCGGCCGCCTGGCCGATCGCGACATGGCGCACCTCGGCCACGCCCTCGAAGAGGTCGACGTGGACCGGGTTGCGCGAGATGGCCTCGAGCGTCGGGCGCCCGACGAACCGCAGCGCCGACTCGGTCGGAACGACGTGCACGTCGTGGCCCGCGAGGACCAGCGAACGCACCACCGACACGGCCTTGTACGCCGCGATGCCGCCGGTGATGCCGACGACGATGTTCAGCGGCATCCGGGCCTGCCGGCTACTCGCCGATCGGGCGGAGGCGCAGCTTGTCCTCGTTGACCTCGTGGAGTGCGACCGACAGGGGCTTGTCGTCGATCGACGAGTCGACCAGCGGGCCGACGTTGTCGAACAGGCTGCCCTCGTGCAGGTCGGCGTAGTAGTCGTTGATCTGGCGCGCCCGCTTGGAGGCGAAGATGACCAGCTGGTACTTCGAGTCGACCTTCGACAGCAGGTCGTCGATCGGCGGGTCGATGATGCCGGACAGCTTCTCAGCCATGGAGGGACTCCTTCAGGTGGGGCGCACGCCTGGTGCGCGGAAGATCGTGGCGCGAGGCAGGCTAACGCCGGCCCCGGCGAGGCCTCATCAAGTCTACGACCTTTTGCGCGGCCTCGCGGACCTCGTGGTTGACGACCTGGTGGTCGAACTCCTCCACGGCCGCGAGTTCGACCTTGGCGGTCTCGAGACGGCGCTGCTGCTCGGCGGGGCTCTCGGTGCCGCGCCCGACGAGCCGCCGCACCAGTTCATCCCACGTCGGCGGGAGCAGGAACACGAGCGTCGCCTCGGGCATCGCCCGGCGGACGGAGCGCGCGCCCTGGATGTCGATCTCGAGCAGGACGCTGCTGCCCGTGGCGATCGCCTCCTCGACGGGGCCGCGCGGAGTGCCGTACCGGTACGCGTTGTGCACGGTCGCCCATTCGAGCAGCTCGCCGTCCGCGATCATCCGATCGAACTCGTCGTCGGAGACGAAGAAGTAGTGCTCGCCCTCGACCTCGCCCGGCCGCGGTGCGCGCGTCGTGGCCGACACGGACAGCTTCACCTCGGGGTGGTGCTCGCGGATGTAGCCCGCGACGGTGCCCTTGCCGACCGCGGTCGGACCCGCGAGCACGACGAGCCGGTCGCCGGTGCCGCCGTGGTCGGCGATCCAACCGGCGGTGAACTCGCGCAACCGCCGTCGCTGCAGGCGGCCGAGGCCACCGAGCCGCTTGGAGTTCGCGATCTGCAGCTCCTCCATGATCCGCGTGCACTTGGTCTGCCCGATGGCCGGGATCGACGTGAGGAACTCCGAGACGCGAAGCCGCCCCTCGACGCCCTCCGGGTCGTCGTAGGCGACCCTCAGCACGTCGAGCGGGCTGCGCGCGCCGGCGGCGACGTCGTGCTTGACCGCGGCGCGGGCGCGTCGGGCGGCGACCGCGGCACGCGATGCGGCGACCCGGTCGACCTCGGGCGGGGCGGATGCCACGGCGCGATCAGACATCGAGCGCCCCCACCTCGTCGGCGCGTCGCGCGATCGCGTCCGCGATACCGTCGGGACCGGCGGCGAGCAGTCCCCGGCTGTCGGTCAGGATCGCCCCGGGGGCGAGCGAGCCCAGCCGTGCCGGGACGTCGCGGAGCTCGCCGCCCTGGAAGCCGATCCCGGGAACCAGCACGGGCACCCGCGGACGGGCGTCGCTCGAGACGTCGATGCCGAACTCCTCGGGCACGATCGTGGCGCCGAGCACGACGCCGACCGAGCCGAACGGGCGCTCGTCGGCGCCGTCGCGGCTCCGGTTCCAGGCGTCCACGCCCGACACGATCGCACCGGCCACCGACGAGCCCTCGCGGCTCGACCCCTGCAGCACGGCCTGCTGGATCGCCGCCGCCTCGGGGTTCGAGGTCGCCGCGACGACGAACAGGCCGGCCTGCGCGGCCTCCGCCTGGCGCATCACGCCCTCGATGGAGCCGAGGCCCTGGTAGGCGTAGATCGTCATGGCGTCGGCGCGCAGCGACGATCCGTGCGAGAGCCACGCCTCGCCGTACGCCTCCACGGTCGAGCCGATGTCGCCGCGCTTGACGTCGGCGATCACGAGGAGGCCCGCGTCGCGGGCGAGCTCGAGCACCCGCTCGAGGGCGACGTAGCCGGCCGAACCGTGGCGTTCGAAGAACGACACCTGCGGCTTGACGATCCCGACCCGCCCGGCGGCGGCATCCACCACCCGGAGCCCGAACTCGCGAACGCCCGCCCCGGAGTCCGGGAGCCCCCACTCGTCGAGGAGCCAGGCGTGCGGGTCGACGCCCACGCAGAGGCGCCCGCGCGTGCCGAATGCCGCGTCGAGGCGTTCGCCGAACGAGGCGGGGCCGTTCACTCGGCGACCTCTCCGGCGCGGCGGCGCGCATACTCCTGCAGGCTCGTGACCTCGAAGCCACCGTCGTTCACGTCGAGGGACGCGACCGCGGCCGAGAGCTCCGCGATGGTGGTGAACAGCGGGATGTCCGCCGCGACCGCAGCGGCACGGATCTCGTAGCCGTCGGCGCGCGCCGAGCGACCGCTCGGCGTGTTCACGACCACGTCGATCTCGCCGCGGTGGATCAGCTCCACGACCGAGGTCGCGTCCTCGCCCTGCTTCTCGCTGTACTTCAGCACCACGTCGGCCCCGATGCCGTTGCGACGGAGCACCTCTGCCGTGCCCTCGGTCGCCACGAGGTCGTAGCCGAGCTGCTGCATCCGGAGCACCGGGAGGATGATCGCGCGCTTGTCGCGGTCGGAGACCGAGACGAACACGCGACCCGACAGCGGCATCCCGCCGTACGCGGCGAGCTGGCTCTTCGCGAACGCGCGCGGGAAGTCGCGGTCGATGCCCATGACCTCGCCGGTCGAGCGCATCTCGGGGCCGAGCACCGAGTCGACCATGATGCCCTCGCGGGTGCGGAACCGGTGGAACGGCAGCACGGCCTCCTTGACGGCGACCGGCGCGTCGAGCGGCACCCTCGAGCCGTCGACCTCGGGCAGCAGCCCCTCGGCGACGAGGTCGCGGATCGAGTCGCCGACCATGATGCGGGACGCCGCCTTCGCGAGCGGGATGCCGAGCGCCTTCGAGACGAACGGCACCGTGCGACTCGCGCGCGGGTTCGCCTCCAGCACGTAGAGCACGCCCGCCGCGACCGCGAACTGCACGTTGAGGAGGCCCCGCACGCCGACGCCCTCCGCGATCGCGCGCGTCGCCGCGCGCACCCGGTCGACCTCGGCACGACCGAGCGTGACCGGCGGGAGCGTGCAGCTCGAGTCGCCCGAGTGGATGCCGGCCTCCTCGATGTGCTCCATGACGCCGCCGACGTAGAGCTCGGTGCCGTCGTAGAGCGCGTCGACGTCGATCTCGATGGCGTCGTCGAGGAAGCGGTCGACGAGCAGCGGATGGGTCGGGCCCACGATGCCCTGGTCCTCGATGCGAGCGAAGTAGTCGACGAGGGAGGGCGTGTCGTACACGATCTCCATGCCGCGGCCGCCGAGCACGAAGCTCGGGCGCACGAGCACCGGGTAGCCGATCTGCTCGGCCACCTGCACGGCGCCCGCGAGCTCGGTCGCGGTGCCGTTGCGCGGGGCCAGCAGGCCCGCACCGTCGAGGATGGCGGAAAACTGCCCGCGCTCCTCGGCGAGGTCGATCGCGTCGGGCGTGGTGCCGAGGATCGGCACGCCGGCGGCCTCGAGCCCCTTCGCGAGCCCGAGCGCGGTCTGGCCGCCGAGCTGGACGACGACGCCCACGAGCTCGCCCGACTGCGACTCGGCGTGGATCACCTCGAGCACGTCCTCGAGCGTGAGCGGCTCGAAGTACAGCCGATCGCTCGTGTCGTAGTCGGTCGAGACCGTCTCGGGGTTGCAGTTGATCATGATCGTCTCGTACCCGGCCTCGGAGAGCGCGAACGACGCGTGCACGCACGAGTAGTCGAACTCGACGCCCTGGCCGATGCGGTTCGGACCGGAGCCGAGGATGACGACCTTCCGACGGTCGCTCGGCGCGACCTCGGTCTCGAGGTCGTAGCTCGAATAGTGGTACGGGGTGAGCGCCGGGAACTCGCCCGCGCACGTGTCGACGGTCTTGAACACCGGACGGACGCCGAGGATGTGGCGGACCTCGCGCGCGTCGGCCTCGCCGAAGCCGCGGAGCTGGCCGATCTGCGCGTCCGAGAACCCGTGGTCCTTCGCGAGGAGCAGGGTGTCGGTGTCGAGGGCGTCGGCGCCGGCGATCCGCTCGGCGACCTCGTTGATGAGCACGATCTGGTCGAGGAACCACGGGTCGATCTTCGTGGCCTCGAAGGCCTGCTCGATCGACGCGCCCTTCCGGAGCGCCTGCTGGACGAGCACGATCCGGCCGTCGGTCGGCACCGAGGCCTCCTCGAGCAGTTCGTCGACCGAGCGCGACTCGTCGCCCCAGTGGAAGCTCGATCCGCGCTTCTCCAGAGAGCGCAGCGCCTTCTGCAGCGCCGTCGTGTAGTTCCGGCCGATCGCCATGGCCTCGCCGACCGACTTCATGGTCGTCGTCAGCGTCGGGTCGGCGGCGGGGAACTTCTCGAACGCGAACCGCGGCACCTTCACGACGACGTAGTCGAGCGTCGGCTCGAACGACGCCGGCGTCACCTTCGTGATGTCGTTCGGGATCTCGTCGAGGCGGTAGCCGATCGCGAGCTTCGCCGCGATCTTCGCGATCGGGAAGCCCGTGGCCTTCGACGCGAGCGCCGAGGACCGCGAGACGCGCGGGTTCATCTCGATGACGATCACACGCCCGTCGGCGGGGTCGACCGCGAACTGGATGTTGCAGCCGCCCGTGTCGACGCCGACGGCGCGGATGATGTCGATGCCGATGTCGCGGAGCTTCTGGTACTCGCGGTCGGTCAGCGTGAGCGCGGGCGCGACCGTGATCGAGTCGCCCGTGTGCACGCCGACGGGGTCGACGTTCTCGATCGAGCAGACGACGACGGTGTTGTCGGCCGTGTCGCGCATGAGCTCGAGCTCGTACTCCTTCCAGCCGAGGATGGACTCCTCCAGGAGCACCTCGGTCGTCGGCGAGTCGTGCAGGCCCTGCGTCACGATGCGGACGAGGTCCTCCTCGGTGTAGGCGAAGCCCGAGCCGAGGCCGCCCATCGTGAACGACGGTCGGACCACGAGCGGGTAGCCGAGGTCGAGCGCGAACTCCTTCGCCTGCTCGAGCGTCGTGGCGACGTGCGAGCGGGCGACGTCGGCGCCGGCCTCGATGACGAGGTCCTTGAAGAGCTGGCGGTCCTCGCCCTTGCGGATCGCGTCGACCTTGGCGCCGATGAGCTCGACGCCGTGCTTGTCGAGGATCCCGGCGTCGTGCAGGGCGATCGCGGCGTTCAGCGCGGTCTGGCCGCCGAGCGTCGGCAGCACGGCGTCCGGCTTCTCCTTGACGATGATCGACTCGATCACCTCGGGGGTGATCGGCTCGACGTACGTCGCGTCGGCGAAGCCGGGGTCGGTCATGATCGTGGCCGGGTTCGGGTTCACGAGGATGACCCGGACGCCCTCCGCCCGGAGGACGCGGCAGGCCTGGGTGCCCGAGTAGTCGAACTCGGCGGCCTGCCCGATGACGATCGGGCCCGACCCGATGACGAGGACGGAGTTGATGTCGTCGCGCTTGGGCATTACTTCCCGGCCTCCTGGCTGTCGTCGGTGGTCCTGTTCGCGATGACCATGTCGCGGAAGCGGTCGAAGAGGTAGTTGGCGTCGTGCGGGCCGGCCGCCGACTCCGGGTGGTACTGGACCGAGAACGCGGGGATGTCGAGGCAGTTCAGACCCTCGACGACGTCGTCGTTGAGGTCGACGTGGCTGACCTCGACGCGGCCGAAGCCCTGGCTCGACTCGCTGACGGCGTCGGTCGGCGCCGCGACGGCGAAGCCGTGGTTGTGCGCGGTGATCTCCACCCGGCCGGTCGCCCGGTCGAGCACCGGCTGGTTGATGCCGCGGTGCCCGAACGGCAGCTTGTACGTGTCGAAGCCGAGCGCGCGCCCGAGCAGCTGGTTGCCGAAGCAGATGCCGAAGTACGGCAGGCCGGCGCGGAGCGCCGAGCGGAGGAGCTCGACGTGACGCTCGGACGCGCTCGGGTCGCCGGGGCCGTTCGAGAAGAACAGCGCGTCGGGTTCGAGCGCGAGCACGTCGTCGACCGTGACCGTCTGCGGGAGCACGTGCACGTCGAAGCCCCGCTCGGCGAGGTAGTTCAGCGTCGACGTCTTCACGCCGAGGTCGAGCACGGCGACCGAGCCGACGCGCTCGCCCGTCGCGGGCAGCGTGTAGCGCTCGCCCGTCGAGACCGCCCCGGACAGGTTGCGGCCCGTCATCTGCTCGCCGGACTGCACCAGGTCGAGCTGCTCGCCGGGCGAGAGGTGCGCCTCCTCGCCGGAGAAGACGCCCGCGCGCATCGCCCCGAGCGAGCGGATGTGCCGCGTGACCGCGCGCGTGTCGATGCCGCTGATGCCGACGACGCCGGCCGCGGCGAGGTCGTCGTCGAGGCTCCGCTGGGAGCGGAAGTTCGACACGACCCGGGATGGGTCGCGCACGACGAAGCCCGCGACCCAGATGCGTGCGGACTCCATGTCCTCGTCGTTCATGCCCGTGTTGCCGATGTGCGGCGCGGTCATGAGCACGATCTGGCCGGCGTACGACGGGTCGGTCAGCGTCTCCTGGTAGCCGGTCATCCCGGTCGCGAACACGGCCTCGCCGAGCGTGCGCCCGCGGGCGCCGTAGGCGCGGCCCTCGTACCGGGTGCCGTCCTCCAGCACGAGCACGGCTCTGGTGAGGTCGATCGCAGCGGCGGGCGCCTGCTCGTCGACGGTGGTCGGGGTCTCAGTCATCCGAGGCCTCGCTCTCCTCTGCTTCCGGCTGCGGCGCCTCGGGCGCCGCAGCGATCTCGTTCACGGCGGCCACGAACCGGGCGGAATCGCCCGGGTACCGGCACCGAAGGTAGCTGTCGACCCGCGTCGGAACCTCGGGCTCCGATCGGTCGTCGACCATCCAGGTGAGGGCCACGAGGCCCTCGGGCTCGACCCCGCGATCGATCGCGTAGGTCGCCGTCCCGGCGGCCGCGATGCGGTCGGCCGGGATGAAGCTCGCCAGCTCGCCCGCGATGCGGAGGAGCACGCCCTTGCGGTGCACCTCGACGCGCGCCGAGCCGCGGAAGGCGAGGCCCTCGACGGCGAGCCGCTCGAGGGGGTCGCCCTCCGGGGTCGTCGCGACGTAGAGCGCCTCGATCTCCAGCGTGGTGGTGCCGGGGTCGGCGGGCGGCCCGTAGGCGGCGAGGGTCTCGTCGCGCACCGTGCGACGGCGCCAGGAGCGCCACATCAGCCAGGCGGCCACGGCGACGATCGCGATCGCGACGAGCGCGCCGATCCATCGGTTATCCACGCGCGCTCCCCTCGGGACGACGGGCGGATGCCGCGGCGACCTCGGCGGCGGGCCGGACCGCGCCGTCGAGCACCGTCGGCACGCCGCGGTGGAACGTCGCGACGACGCGCCCGGGGAGCGTGCGTCCGAGGTAGGGCGAGTTGACGCTGCGTCCGGCGAGCCGGTCGACGCCGAAGTCCGCGGTCGCGCTCGGGTCGAGGAGGGTGAGCTCTGCGGCCGAGCCGGTCGCGACGGGCTCGCCGTGGCCTCGCAGGCGGCCGATCCGCGCGGGCGTCGCGGAGAGCACCCGCGCGACGTCGGCCCAGCCCATCCGGCCGGAGTCGACCATGGTCTGCTGGACCACGGACAGCGCCGACTCGAGGCCGACCATGCCGTTCGCGGCGGCGTCCCACTCGCACTCCTTCGCCTCGACCGGGTGCGGTGCGTGGTCGGTCGCGACGATGTCGATCGTGCCGTCGGCCAGGGCCGCGCGGAGCGCGTCGACGTCCTCCTGGCGGCGCAGCGGCGGGTTGACCTTGTAGCGGGGGTCGTACCCGGCGACGAGGTCCTCGGTGAGCAGCAGGTGGTGCGGCGTGACCTCGGCGGTGACGTCGATGCCGCGGGCCTTCGCCCAGCGGATCACCTCGACCGACCCGGCCGTCGAGACGTGGCACACGTGCAGGCGCGACCCGACGTGCTCGGCGAGGAGCACGTCGCGCGCGATGATCGACTCCTCGGCGACCGCGGGCCAGCCGGCCAGGCCGAGCTCGCCCGAGAGCGCGCCCTCGTTCATCTGCGCGCCCTGGGTGAGACGAGGCTCCTGCGCGTGCTGGGCGATGACGCCGTCGAACGCCTTGACGTACTCGAGGGCCCGGCGCATGAGGAGCGGGTCGAAGACGCAGAAGCCGTCGTCGCTGAAGACGCGCACGCCGGCGCGCGAGGCGGCCATGGCGCCGAGCTCGGCGAGCTGCTCGCCCTTCAGCCCGACGGTGACGGCGCCGATCGGCTGCACGGTCGCGTAGCCCGCGGCCTCGCCGAGCGTGAGCTCCTGCTCGACGACGCCCGCCGTGTCGGCGACGGGGAACGTGTTCGCCATGGCGAACACGGCCGTGAAGCCGCCGGCCGCGGCCGCACGGGTGCCCGTGAGCACGGTCTCGCTCTGCTCGTAGCCCGGCTCGCGGAGGTGCGTGTGGAGGTCGACGAGCCCGGGCAGGGCGACCAGCCCGTCGGCGTCGACGACCGTCGCGCCCGCGGCATCCGCCACCGTGCCGACGTCTGCGATGCGCCCGTCGTCGAGCAGGATGTCGGCGCGCTCGCCCGTGGGCAGGGTCGCGCCGCGGATCAGGAACGACTCGCTCATCGGGACTCACCCCGTTCGCCGGACAGCAGCAGGTAGAGGGCGGCCATTCTCACTGATACTCCGTTCGCGACCTGCTCGCGCACCGTCGACTGCGTGGAGTCGGCGGCGCGGGCGGCGATCTCGAGCCCGCGGTTCATCGGGCCCGGATGCATGACCATCGTAGTCTCGGGAAGCTGGGCGAACCGGTGGTCGTCCAGCCCCCAGGTGCGCGCGTATTCGCGGCTGTTCGGGAAGAACGCTCCGTGCATGCGCTCCGCCTGGATGCGGAGCATCATGACGACGTCGGGTCCGGTGGCGAGTGCTCGGTCGAGGTCGTACTCGATCGCGGCGGGCCAGCCGGACACGTCGACGGGCACGAGCGTCGGCGGCGCCACGAGCGTGACGTCGGCGCCGAGCGTCTCGAGGAGCCACACGTTCGAGCGGGCGACCCGCGAGTGCAGGACGTCGCCGACGATCACGACCCGCACGCCGTCGAGGTCGCGGCCGCGCGAGGCCGCGCCGTGGAGGCGGCGGCGCATCGTGAAGGCGTCGAGCAGTGCCTGGGTGGGGTGCTCGTGGGTGCCGTCGCCGGCGTTCACGACGCCCGCGTCGATCCATCCGCTCGTGGCGAGCGTGAGGGGCGCACCCGAGGCGGGGTGGCGGATCACGACGCCGTCGGCGCCCATCGCCTGCAGCGTCTGCGCCGTGTCCTTCAGCGATTCGCCCTTGGAGACGCTCGAGCCCTTGGCGCTGAAGTTGATGACGTCGGCCGAGAGCCGCTTCGCGGCGGCCTCGAACGAGATGCGCGTGCGCGTGGAGTCCTCGAAGAAGAGGTTCACGACGGTGCGGCCGCGGAGCGTGGGCAGCTTCTTGACCTCGCGCTCCTGGACGGCGGCCATGTCCTCGGCGACGTCGAGCAGGGCGATGGCGTCGTCGCGCGACAGGTCGCGCGTGCTGAGCAGGTGCCTCACTCGTCACCGCCCTCGATCGTGACGGCGTCGTCGCCGTCGACCTCGGCCAGGTGCACGTTGATGCGCTCGCGGGTCGAGCTCGGCAGGTTCTTGCCGACGTAGTCCGCGCGGATCGGGAACTCGCGGTGGCCGCGGTCGACGAGCACCGCGAGGCGCACCGCGCGGGCGCGGCCGAGGTCGGCGAGCGCGTCGAGGGCGGCGCGGATGGTGCGGCCCGAGTACAGCACGTCGTCGACGAGCACCACGACCCGGCCGTCGATGCCGTCGCCCGGCACCTCGGTCGGGTGGGTGGCGCGCACGGGGTTGCGGCCGAGGTCGTCGCGGTACATCGTCACGTCGAGCGCCCCGGTGGGCACGTCGACGCCGGCGATCCGGGACACGATCCGGGCGAGTCGCTCGGCCAGCGCCACGCCGCGCGTGGGAATGCCGAGGAGGACGAGATCGTCGGCGCCGCGATTGGCTTCGAGGATCTCGTGGGCGATACGGGTCAGCGCCCGCTCGAGGTCTGCCTGCTGGAGCACGGTGCGCACAGCGATGCGGACTCCCTTCTCCGCCTCACGGGACGGGCTTCAAGGTTGTCGGTCGCTCGATCCTACCAGCGACCTCCCGCTCCTCCGTCGCGTCGACCCCGGACGCGGCGGAGGGGCGGGGCGCAGCGCGCCTCGCCCCTCCGCCGTCGGTCGGGATCGCCGTCCTCACCGCGTACCGGGCCGGCTGCGCAGGACCCGGGAGGCGATGACGAGCGCCGCGGCCACGAGCACGACGTTCTTCGCCACGTACTGGCCGAGGAGCGTCGGGCCGGCGGCCGTGACCAGCTGGTCGGTGAAGAACACGATCGGCGAGAAGATGCCGACGAATGCGACCGCGAGGACCAGGAGCCCGAGGCGCGCGAACACGCCCGAGATGAGCGCGACGCCCGCGACCGTCTCGATGACGGCGGTGAGCACGAGCGCAAGGTGCCCTCCCACCGCGCCGAACGTGAGCACGCCCCACGTCGCCTCGACGAGCGGCTCGACGGGACTCGCGCCCGGGACGAACTTCAGGGCGCCGAACACGACGAACACGGCGCCGAGCGCGACGCGCAGGGCGGGGATGCTCCACCGCTCGAGGAGGGCCTTGAGTGCGCCCTCGGCGTCGGCGAGGCGTGCGGAGGGCGACCGGTGGTCGGCCGCTCGACGCGTACCGGCCTGCGGGAAGCCGTGCGCGGAGATGGTGGTCATGACGAGGTGCTCCTTCCAGAGCGGAGGTCGGGTGCCGGGTGACGGATGCCGCGGAATGCGACGTCTCCCAGTGAACGTCCGCCCGCGTGCCCGCGGATCAGTGCCCGCTCGGGAAGGCGCGGAGGGACATCCCCGTTTCCGGGCGGGTGCGCGCCCCGGCCGCTCCTCCGGGTCCGCCCGCAGCCGTCCCCCGTCCGGGGGATCCTCCGTTCGACGGCTGGCCACGGCATCTCCCCGCGTGCTGCAATGGCGCATGGCCGACGTCATGATCGCCGTGATGCCCTTCGCCGGGCACGTCGCTCCGCTCGCGGCCGTCGCCGCGGCGTTCGTCGAGGCGGGCCACGACGTCCGCGTCTACACGGGTCGGGCCTACGCCGACCGGTTCGCCGCACTCGGCGCCGAGCCCGTACCTTGGTCGGCGGCTCCCGACTTCGACGAGCTCGACCTCGCCGCGACCTTCCCCGCCCTCCGGGGCCGCAAGGGTCCGCGACAGCTGCTGGCGAACGTCGAGCACCTGTTCGTCGGGACCGGGGCGGCGCAGGGCGACGACCTCGTCGAGGCGTACGAGGAGCGACCCTGGGACGTGATCGTCGCCGACAACCTCAGCCTGGGTACGCACTTCGCCGCCGAACGCACCGGCACGCCATCGGTCACGGTGAGCATCGTGCCCCTCTCGATCCCCACGCCCGAGCTCCCGCCGCCGATCCTCCCGCTGCGGCCGGCCGCCGGTCCGCTCGGGAGGCTCCGCGATCGCATCCTCCACGCGGCGCTCGCCCTGTCGACACGTGGCATCCGGCGCGCCTACGACGCGCAGCGCGCGGCATCCGGCCTGCCGCCCACCGATGCGCCGCTCGACGCGGCGTGGCACTCCCCCGACCTTGTCTGCGCGTCGGGCGTTCCGCAGCTCGAGTTCCCGCGGAGCGGTTGGCCGGTGCGCGTCGAGTTCGTCGGCGCGCTCGCACCGACGGGCTCCATCCGGCCCAAGCCCCCCGGCTGGTGGGCGGAGCTGCCCGACGACCGTCCCATCGTGCACGTGACGCAGGGGACGCTCAACGTCCACCCGGACGACCTCATCCGGCCCGCGTTCGCAGCACTCGGCCGGCAGCCCGTCTCGGTCGTCGCGACGACCGGCCGCGCCGACGCGCCCGACCTGCCGTTCGCGGCGCCGCCGAACGCCTACGTCGCCGGACTCGTCGACTACGCGGCGCTCCTCCCCCGGACCGATGCGATGATCACGAACGGCGGATGGGGCGGCGTGCTCGCCGCGCTCGCGCACGGCATCCCCCTCATCGTCGCCGGCGGCGACATCGACAAGCCCGTGATCGCGACACGCGTCGCGTGGGCGGGCGCGGGGATCGACCTGCGGACGGGTCGTCCCGCGGCGAGGTCGATCCTGCGCGCGTGGCGACGGCTGTCGACCGACTCCGGCTATCGGGAGCGCGCCGTGGCGATCGGTCGCGAACTGCGCGCGCACGACGGGCCGCGGGAGGTCGTCGAGCACACGATGGCGCTCGTCGAGCGCCGCCGTGCGACGCGGACGGACGAGCCCGCGACCTGACGGCCGCGGTGCGGCGCCGCCGGTGCCTCAGCGCTTGGCGTGCGAGACGGCCGCGAGCAGTCCGTTGACGAAGCCTGCCGAGTCGTCGGTCGAGAGCACCGTCGCGGCCTCGACCGCCTCGGAGATCGCGACCGGGTCGGGGACCTCGTCGTTGTACACGATCTCCCAGACGCCGATCCTCAGCAGGGCGCGGTCGACCGCGGGCATGCGCTCGAGCGTCCAGCCGCGGGAATGCGTGGTGATCAGTTCGTCGATCTCGTCGCGGTGGTCGACGATGCCGTCGACGATCTCGCGTGCGTACAGCCACGACGCCTGCCGCTCGGGCTCGTTCACGGCCCGCTCGGCCTCGGCGACGAGGACCTGCTCGACCGGGACCTGGCGCATGTCGGCCGAGTAGAGCATGTCGAGGGCGCGCTTGCGCGCCTTCGTACGGGCGCTCACTAGTCGTTCACGCGGCCGAGGTAGTCGCCCGAGCGGGTGTCGACCTTGACCTTGGTGCCGGTCTCGAGGAACAGCGGGACCTGGATCTCGTAGCCGGTCTCGACGGTCGCCGCCTTGGTACCGCCGGTCGAGCGGTCGCCCTGCAGGCCCGGCTCGGTGTAGGTGATCTCGAGCACGACCGACGCGGGGAGCTCGATGTAGAGCGGGTTGCCGTTGTTCAGCGCGATGGTGACCGACTGGTTCTCGAGCATGAAGTTCGCGGCGTCGCCGACGACGACCGCCGGGACCGTGAGCTGGTCGTAGTCGGTGGCGTCCATGAACACGAAGCCGTCGCCGTCGTTGTACAGGTACGTGAAGTCGCGACGGTCGACGTTCTCGATGTCGACCTTGGCACCCGCGTTGTACGTCTTGTCGACGACCTTGCCGGTCACGACGTTCTTCAGCTTGGTGCGCACGAACGCACCGCCCTTGCCGGGCTTGACGTGCTGGAACTCGACGACGCTCCAGAGCTGGCCGTCGATGTTCAGGACGACGCCGTTCTTGATGTCAGCGGTGGATGCCATGGAAGTGCTTTCCGTTCGATGGAGGGAAGTCTGCGGGCACGCCGAAGGGCATGCGACTGATCGAGTGTAGTCGACTCAGCTGGGCGGTCGCAGGAGCCAGTCGACCGCGAGGCGGTACGAGTCCGACCCGAACCCGGCGATCACGCCGGAGGCGACGGCGGAGATCACGCTGGTGTGGCGGAAGGTCTCGCGCGCGTGCGGATTCGACAGGTGCACCTCCACGAGCGGCACGCCCGCGGTCTTCAGCTGGGCGGCCGCGTCGCGGAGCGCGTAGCTGTAGTGGGTGAACGCGGCGGGGTTGAGGACGACCGGCACGCGGCGATCGACGGCCTCGTGGAGCCACCCGATGAGTTCGCCCTCGTCGTCCGTCTGGCGCACCTCGATCACGACGTCGTCGGGAACGGACTCCCGGAGGCTCGCCCCGATGTCCGCGAGCGTCTCCGAGCCGTACACCTCGGGTTCGCGCGTGCCCAGTCGGCCGAGGTTCGGTCCGTTGAGGACGAGGATCGTGGTCATGCCCGAAGCCTAGCGGCGCGGCATCCGCCGCCTCGCCCGTCGCGGTTCAGGACGCGATCTCCTGGTACGCCGCGAACAGCAGCGACTGGTCTGGCGCGAGCATCACGGTGGGCTTGCCGAGGTCGTCCAGGACGATGAACCGCAGCTGCCCGGCGCGGGCCTTCTTGTCGCGCTGCATGGTCGCGAGGAGGGTGTTCCAGCGCCCCGCGGGGTACGACGTCGGCAGGCTCAGCAGGTCGAGCACGCGCTTGTGCCGATCGGCCACCTCGTCGGAGAGCCGCCCGGAGAGCCGGCCGAGCTCGGCCGCGAAGGCCATCCCGACCGCGACGGCCGCGCCATGGCGCCACTGGTAGCGCTCGGCGTGCTCGACCGCGTGGCCGAGCGTGTGGCCGTAGTTGAGGATCTCGCGGAGCCCCTGCTCGGTGAAGTCCTCGCTGACGACGTCGGCCTTCATCCGGACCGCCAGTTCCACCACGCGGCGGAACTCGGGCGTACCGGGGTCGGTCGCGACATCCGGGTCGGCCTCGATGACGTCGAGGATCTCGGGGTAGCGGATGAAGCCGGCCTTCACGATCTCGGCGAAGCCCGCGAGGATCTCGTTCCTCGGCAGCGTGTCGAGCACCTCGAGGTCGCACAGCACCTCGGCCGGGGCGTGGAAGGCGCCGACCAGGTTCTTGCCCTCGTTCGTGTTGATGCCCGTCTTGCCGCCGACCGCCGCGTCGACCATGCCGAGCACCGTCGTCGGAACCTGCACGATGCGGACGCCGCGGAGCCAGGTCGCCGCGACGAAGCCCGCCAGGTCGGTGATCGCTCCCCCGCCGAAGCCGACGATCACGTCGGTCCTGGTGAAGTCGGCCTGACCGAGGATCTGCCAGCAGAACGCCGCGACCTCGACCCGCTTGGCCTGCTCGGCGTCGGGGACCTCCGCGAGGAGCACCTCGAACCGGTCGGCGAGCGACTCCCGCAGCGCCGTCGCACGCGCCCCGAGGGTGGCCGGGTGCACGACGAGCACCTTGCGCGCAGATGCTCCGATCGCGTCGCCGAGCCCGTCGAGCACTCCGCGCCCGATCCGCACGTCGTAGCCGGCGTCGCCTCCGACCCGGATCACCGTCGCCTCGTGCTCGCTCATGCGCGTCCTCCAGCCCACTCGGTGATCTCCGCGACGATCCTCGCGACCGAGCGACGCGTGGTGTCGATGCTGAGGCCGGCGACCTCGTCGTACAGGGGGCGGCGCTCCTCGCGGATCCGGGTCCACCGCTCGAGCCCGCCGTCGGCGAGCAGGGGCCGCGTGCCTCCGGTGAGCCGCGGCGCCACGGCCTCCGGGCTGACGTCCAGCCGGACGACGGCGAGGCCGGCGAGGTCGGCGCGCGTGTCCGCGTCGAGCACGGCGCCCCCGCCGAGCGAGACGACGGCCTGCTCGCGGAGCGCCTCGGCCACGACCTCGCGCTCGATCGCCCGGAAGTACGCCTCGCCCTCGCGAGCGAAGATCTCCTCGATGGGGCCGTGGCGATCGACGATCCGGTGGTCGGTGTCGACGAACGGCGCGCCGACGGCCGACGCGAGCCTCGCGCCGACGCGCGACTTGCCGGAGCCCATGGGGCCGACGAGCACGATCGGGAGCGGGATCGCCCCCGAGTCGCCCGGCACCGACCTCGGAGCGGACGGCTCAGGCACGGATCGCGCCGTCGGCGACCTCGCTCGCGAGCGCGTCGGGGATCGCCGCGAGGTAGGCGTCGAGGTTGCGCCGGGTCTCGACGACCGAGTCGCCGCCGAACTTCTCGAGCACGGCGTTCGCGAGGGTCAGCGCGACCATCGCCTCGGCGACCACGCCCGCCGCGGGGACGGCGCACACGTCGGAGCGCTGGTGGTGAGCCGGGGCCGGCTCGCCGGTCGCGACGTCGATCGTGGGGAGGGCGTGCGGGACGGTCGCGATGGGCTTCATGCCTGCGCGCACGCGAAGCACGGTGCCCGTGGACATGCCGCCTTCGGTGCCGCCGGCGCGGTCGCTCGCCCGCACGATCCGGCCGTCGGCGAGGTGCAGTTCGTCGTGCGCGGCCGAGCCGCGTCGGGTGGTCGTGAGGAAGCCGTCGCCGACCTCGACGCCCTTGATGGCCTGGATGCCCATGAGCGCCGCGGCGAGCTGGGCGTCGAGGCGGCGGTCCCAGTGCACGTGCGAGCCGAGCCCGGGCGGCAGGCCGTAGGCGAGGACCTCGACGACGCCGCCGAGCGTGTCGCCGTCCTTGTGCGCCGAGTCGACCTCGGCGACCATCCGCTCGCTCGTCGCCGCGTCGAAGCAGCGCAGCGGGTCGGCGTCGAGCCGGTCGACGTCGGACGGCATCGGCAGCTCGCTGCCCTCGGGGACCTGGACGGGACCGATCGCGACCGTGTGCGACACGAGGCGGATGCCGAGCTCGGCGAGGAACGACCGCGCGACCGCCCCGAGGGCGACGCGCGCGGCGGTCTCGCGCGCGCTCGCGCGCTCGAGCACCGGTCGGGCCTCGTCGAAGCCGTACTTCTGCATGCCGACGAGGTCGGCGTGCCCCGGCCGCGGGCGAGTGAGCGGCGCACCGCGTCCTCGTCCGAGCGCCTCGGCGTCGACCGGCTCGGGGCTCATCACCTGCTGCCACTTGGGCCATTCGGTGTTCCCGATCCGCAGCGCCACGGGGCTGCCGAGGCTGAGGCCGTGCCGCACGCCGCCCGAGACGGCGAGCTCGTCCTGCTCGAACTTCATGCGCGCGCCTCGGCCGTAGCCGAGCTTGCGGCGCGCCAGGTCGGCGCGGATGTCATCGAGGGAGACGGGGATGCCTGCGGGGAGGCCTTCGAGGATCGCGACGAGTTCGGGGCCGTGCGATTCCCCGGCGGTGAGCCAACGGAGCATGCCCACCATCCTCCCACAGCGCCGTCAGAGGCTCCCGCGCATGACGTCGAGCACGGCCGCCTCGTCGGGCAGCGGCTCGAACGGGTCGCCCGAGACGAAGACGCGCACCTGCAGGAGGGCCTGGTGCAGCAGCATGCCGAGCCCGTGCGTCACGCGGCCCGCGCGTTCGAGCCATCCCGCCGCGAGCGCGGACGGCCACGGATCGTAGGCCACGTCGAGCAGCAGCGCCGAGCCGACCAGCGCATCCGACGGCGCCACGCCCAGGTCGGTGCCGCCGGGGACGGTGCTCACGACCAGGTCGGCGGATGCCGCCACCGCGAGCTCCGCGAGCGGGCGCACCCGGACCACGAGCCCGAGTCGCCGGCCGAGCTCCTGCACGCCGACCGCCCGATCCGGATTGCGCACGAGCACGTCGACCTCTGCGGCGCCGAGCTCGGCCATGGCCACGAGCGCCGACGACGCCGTGGCCCCGCTGCCGAGCAGCACGCCGCGGTGCACGCGGCGGAGGTCGGCGTCGCCGAGCGAGCGGACGATGCCCCCGATGTCGGTGTTGAAGCCCTGCAGCGCGCCGTCCTCGGCGAACCGGACGGTGTTGGCCGCCCCGGCGAGTTCGACGAGGCGATCGGCCCCGTCGAGGTGGGCGAGCACCTCGTGCTTCAACGGCATCGTCAGCGACAGGCCGCGCCACGCGGCATCCGCCTCGCCTCGTGCGCGCTCGAGGAACCCGGCGAACTCCCCGGACCGGACCTCGATCGCGTCGTAGCGCCAGTCGAAGCCGAGGCGGTCGTACGCCGCCCTGTGGAGCGCCGGGCTCTTCGAATGCCCGATCGGCGAGCCCAGCACGGCCAGCCGGACCGTGCGCTCCCCCGCCGTGCCCGCGCTCGCCGCGCCGGAAGCCGCCATCACCCGCTACCCGTTCTCATCGAGGTACCGCAGGAACTGCTGGACCGCGGCCTCGTGCTCTTCGAAGGTCGCCGAGAAGACCGTCTCGCCGGTCTCGAGGTTGACGGTGACGAAGTACAGCCACGGCCCGTCGGCCGGGTGCTGCGCCGCGTCGATCGCGACGTCGCCCGGGTTGCCGATCGGCCCTGGCGGGAGCCCGGGATGCACGTACGTGTTGTACGGGTTCGAGGCGTCCGCGCGCTCCGCGTCGGTGGTCGTGACGAGCGTGTCGTCGCCCGTCCCGTAGTGCACGGTCGAGTCGAACTGGAGCAGCTGGGTCGGGAACTGGTTCGCGTCGAGGCGGTTCCGGATGACCCGGGAGACCTTGTACGCATCGGCCTCGGAGCCCGCCTCGCGCTCGATGAGCGAGGCGACGATCACCGTCTCCCACCGGTCCTCGGGGGCGACCCCGGCCTGGTCGAGCGACTGGAAGGACCGGTCGACGAGCGTCTGCACCACCTCGTCGGCGGTGACGTCGGGTCCGAACGTGTACGTCGCGGGGAAGAGGAAGCCCTCGACGCTCGTGGCCTCGGCGGGCAGGCCGAGCGCCTGCGGGTCGGATGCCGCGGCCTCGAGCTCCTCGATCGGGATCCCCGTCGCGGCCGCGGCGTTCGCGAGTGCGTCGCGGGCCCACAGCCCCTCCTGGATCACGAAGGTGTTCTCGAGCTTGTTCTCGGGATCGAGCAGCGCGTCGAGTGCGTCCTCCGCACTCATCTGGTTCGCCATCCGGTACGCGCCGGGGTAGAAGATCGGCTGCTCGGAGCGGCTCGTGACCTCGTCGATGAACGCCTCGGAGGAGGCGACGATGTCCTGCTCCTCGAGGTTGCCCGCGATCGTCTCACCGCCGTCGCCCTCGTTGATCATGAAGACGACCTCGCCCGTGCCCGCACCGGAGTAGTCCTCGGGAGGCTGGAAGCGCTCCATGAGCGACGTGATCGGCCCCTGGAGGAAGAACGCGGCGGCCGCGACCAGCGCCCCCAGCACGATCAGCGCGATGAGGCAGCCCCACGCGCCGCGTCGGCGACGGTTCGGCTCGCGTTCGTGCTCCTCGAAGTCCCACGCCGCCGCGGCGCGGCGGTCGGTGCGCGAGGGGCGCGTCGTGTCGTCGACCAAGACGGCGAACGGGTCCTGGTCGTGCGGGTCGGCCTCCGCGATGAGACCTCGCCCGCCGGTCGGCGGCCACTCCTCGGGCGCCTCGTCCGTCCGCCCGCGAACCGGTCCGGCAGGTTCCGGGGCGAGCCTGTCCTCGGTGGCGTAGCGGGCGTCCTCGTGCGCGTCATACCCGCGCGTGCCGTCGTCGTACCCGCGCGTGCCGTCGTCGTACCCGCGCGTGCCGTCGTCGTACCCGCGCGTGCCGTCGTCGTACCAGGGGTCGTCGGGCCGGCCCGGCTCCGGCTGCCGGCCTGCGTGCTGGTCGGGGTGCTGGCCGGGGAGTCCCGTCGGTCCGGTCGCCGCGACGCGCGCGGACTGCGGCGGCGGCGCCTGCTGCGGCCGCCGGACCTGCTGGGCGGGAGCCTGAGCCTCCTGAGCGGCACGCCACTCCGCCTCCGCCGCCCGCTCGGCTTCCGCCGCCCGCTGGGCCCTCGCCGCTGCGGCACGCTGCGCCTCCACGGAAGCCGCGTGCTCCGCAGTCTCCGCTGCCGCCGCACGCTCCGAATCCGCTGAGGCCGCGCGCTGCGCCGCCTCCGCCGCCTGCCGCTGCTCCATCTCCCGCAACTCCCGCCGGGTCCGCGGGACGGGGGGCTGCGGTCCCGCGCCACCGAGCGCTTCGTCGCGCCCGTACGGGTCGGATGACGGCGGCACCGGCGCGGAGCCGCTTCGGCGCTCTGGGGGGAGCTGGGTCACGAGGTCAGGGGCCTTCCTCGACGGAGATCGTGCGTCCTGGGGCGGTACCCGATGCCCGTTCGGCATCGATGGCATGTTGCAGAATGATAACGGCTGCAGCTTGGTCGATGATCGGACGCTGCTTCCTCGACGACTTGCCGGCCGAGCGGAGCGCCTGCTGCGCGCTCACCGTCGACATCCGCTCGTCGACCAGGCGCACCGTCCCCCCGGCCGCAGCGAGACGCTCGGCGAACCCGACGGCGTCGTCGGTCGACGCGGTCGGCCGGCCCGACATGGACAGCGGGTGCCCGACCACGAGCTCGATCGCGTCGAACTCGGACGCGAGCTCCAGCACGCGGCGGATGTCGGTGCCGTCGTCCTCGGCGCTCCGAGCGACCGTCTCGACGGGCACCGCCAGGATCGCCGACGGGTCGCACCTCGCGACGCCGATCCGCGCCCGGCCGACGTCGATGCCGAGTCGCGCGCCCGATCTCACGATCAGGCTCCGGAAGCGGTCCGCGCGGCGCCGAGCGCAGCCGGGATCGCGCCGAGGTCCGTGCCGCCGCCCTGTGCGAGGTCGGGCTTGCCGCCACCACCGCCGCCGAGCGCCGCGGCCATCGCCTTCGCGATCACGCCCGCGTTCGCACCGGCGTCGCGCGCCGCCGGCGACGTCGCCGCGATCGCGAGCGGCTTGCCGCCGACCACGCCGACGAGTGCGACGACCGATGCCGCGTCGCCGAGCCTGCCGCGCACGGCCGTCGCGAGCGAACGGAGTTCGTCGCCCGAGCCGAGCTCGCCCACCGACTCGGTGACGAGCAGCAGGTCGCCCACGCGCTCCGCCTTCGCGGCGAGTGCGGGCACTCGGTCGTTCAGCGCCTTCGACTCGTACGCCTGGATCTTCTTCTCGGCGGCCTTCAGGCTGGCCACGAGCTCGCCGACGCGGTCGACGAGCAGCTCCGGGCGCGTCTTCAGCGTTCCGGTCAGCTCCTGCACGAGGGCGCGCTCGGCGGCGAAGCGCTGGAACGCATCCTTCCCGACGAGCGACTCGACGCGGCGGTTCGAGGCGCCGACCGAGGACTCGCCGACGATGTTGATCATCCCCACCTCGGCGCTGCGCGCGACGTGCGTGCCCGCGCAGAGCTCGCGGGACCACGGACCGCCGATGTCGACGACGCGGACGACGTCGCCGTACTTCTCGCCGAACAGCGCCATCGCGCCGAGGGCCTTGGCCTCGTCGATCGGCATCTCGCGCGTGACGACCTCGAGGTTCTCGCGCACGGCGCCGTTCGCGACCTCCTCGATCTCGCTGCGCGTCTCCGCCGACAACGCCTGGTTCCAGCCGTAGTCGAGGCGCAGGTAGCCCGCCTTGTTGAACGAGCCGGACTGGTGCGCCGTGGGCCCGAGCACCTGCCGGAGCGCCGCGTGGACGAGGTGCGTGCCGGAGTGCGCCTGCGTCGCCCCGCGCCGGTAGTCCTCGTCGACGATGCTCGTCGCCGGGACCCCGACGCCGACCTCGCCGTTCGTCACCGTCACCGTGTGGCTGATGAGCCCCTTGACGGGCTTCTGCACGTCGAGCACCCGGAGCTCGAAGCCGTCGCCCACGATGCGGCCCTGGTCGGGGGCCTGGCCGCCCGATTCGGCGTAGAGCGAGGTCTCCGCGAGGATCACCTCTGCGGTCTGGCCGGCGGTCGCCGCGGCGACCGGGCGCCCGTCGACCAGGATGCCGAGGACGCTGGAGTCGGTCACCAGGTCGGTGTAGCCCGTGAAGACGGTCTCGCCCCTGGCCCGGAAGTCGCTGTAGACCGAGAGGTCGGCGAGCACCTTCTTCTTCGACTTCGCATCGGCCTTCGCACGCGAACGCTGGTCGGCCATCAGCGTGTCGAACGTCGGGCGATCGACGGCGAGGCCGGCCTCCTCCGCCATCTCGAGCGTGAGCTCGATCGGGAAGCCGTAGGTGTCGTGCAGCAGGAACGCGGTGTCGCCTGCGAGGCGGTCCGCGCCATCCGCCTTCGTCTTCGCGACCGCGCCGTCGAGGATCGCGGTACCCGCGGTGAGCGTGCGGAGGAAGGTCGCCTCCTCGCCGAGCGCGAGCTGCTCGATCTGGGTGTAGCTCGTGGCCACCTCGGGGTAGGCGTCCTTCATCGCGTCCCGCGACGCGGCGAACAGTTCGCGGAAGGTCGGCCCCTCGACGCCGAGCAGGCGCATCGCACGGATGCTGCGGCGGAGCAGGCGGCGGAGGATGTAGCCCCGACCCTCGTTGGAGGGCGTCACGCCGTCGCTCATGAGCATGAGCGAGGAGCGGATGTGGTCGGCGATGACGCGCATGCGCACGTCGTCCTCGTGGTCGGCCCCGTAGCGGCGACCGGAGATGCGCGCCGCGGCGTCGAGCACCGGCCGGACCTGGTCGATCTCGTACATGTTGTCGACGCCCTGCTTGATGAACGCGACGCGCTCGAGGCCCATGCCGGTGTCGATGTTCTTCTTGGGCAGTTCCTTCACGATCGTGAAGTCGACCTTCGACTTCACGTCGGCGATCAGGTACTGCATGAACACGAGGTTCCAGATCTCGACGTACCGGTCGTCGTCGGTGGCCGGACCGCCGTCGATGCCGTACTCGGGCCCGCGATCGAAGAAGATCTCCGAGCAGGGGCCGGCCGGGCCGGGCTGGCCCGTGTGCCAGTAGTTCGTGTCCTTGCCGAGGCCCTGGATCCGCTCGTCGGGCAGGCCGGCGACGCGCTTCCAGATCTCGCGCGCCTCGTCGTCCTCCTCGTAGACCGTGACCCAGAGGTCCTTCGGGTCGAAGCCGTAGCCGCCCTCGGCCTCGGAGGTGGTCAGGAGCTCCCACGCCGCCGTGATCGCCCCCTCCTTGAAGTAGTCGCCGAACGAGAAGTTGCCGTTCATCTGGAAGAACGTGCCGTGGCGAGGGGTCTTGCCGACCTCCTCGATGTCGTTCGTGCGGATGCACTTCTGCACGCTGGTCGCGCGCGGGTACGGCGCCGGGACGACCCCGGTCAGGTACGGCACGAAGGGCACCATGCCGGCGACCGTGAAGAGCAGCGACGGGTCGTCGGACACGAGCGAGGCCGACGGCACGACCGTGTGGCCGCGCGCCGCGAAGAAGTCAAGCCAGCGCTGGCGGATCTCGGCAGTCTGCATGGTTCCGTTCTGGTTCGTGGGGATGGTGGAGCGTCCCGCGCATGGCGCGGGATGCGTCGCGCGCCGCGACTAGTGGTCCTCGGCCGCCCGGAGCTCGGCCTCGCGAGCGTGGTAGCCCTCGGCCACCGCGCGTCCGAACGCACGCGCCTTGGCGTCGATCCCCGAGAAGAACTCACGGCCCTGGGCCGTGCGGTCGACCTGGTGCGCGACGGCGAAGCCGGCCGCGACGCCGATGGTGAACCACAGGATGCTCTTCACGTCTCACTCCTCGATGGGTCGTGCTCGCGCCGCGCGGTGCGCACGCGTCTCCTCAGTCTAGGGCGTGCGACGGATGCCGCGGGGAGACGACGAACGGGGCCGCGGCGAACCGCGACCCCGTTCGGGCGAACCGCCGACTAGCGGGCGGCGTAGTACTCGACGACGAGCTGGACGTCACACGTGACGGGCACCTCGGCGCGCTTCGGGCGACGCACGAGCGTGGCCTGCAGCTTGTCGAGCTCGACCTCGAGGTAGCCCGGGGTCTTGGGGAGCACGTCGACGTGGCCGCCGGCCGCCGCGACCTGGAAGGGCTCGGTGCCCTCGGAGCGCTGCTTGACGCCCACGATCTGGCCCGGCTTCACGCGGAACGACGGGCGGTCGACGATCTTGCCGTCGACGGTGATGTGGCGGTGCACGACGAACTGGCGGGCCTGCGAGATGGTGCGGGCGAAGCCGGCGCGGAGCACGAGCGCGTCGAGGCGCATCTCGAGCAGCTCGACCAGGTTCTCACCGGTCATGCCGTCGGTGCGGCGGGCCTCGTTGAACGCGATGCGGAGCTGCTTCTCGCGGATGCCGTACTGGGCGCGCAGGCGCTGCTTCTCGCGAAGGCGCACGGCGTAGTCGGAGTCCTGCTTGCGCTTGGTGCGGCCGTGCTCGCCGGGAGCGTACGGACGCTTCTCCATGTACTTGGCGGCCTTCGGGGTGAGGGCGACGCCGAGCGCACGGGAGAGGCGGGTCTTGCTTCGGGACTGGTTGGTCACGATGTCCTTTCGGAGGATTCTCAAACGGTGTGTTCCGGGCGCGCCGGGCGCCGGAAAGACGATGTTCAGAGGGGTTCGCCACGGGGCGACCGGCTACAGGTCGCATCCCTTCGCCGTGGAGACCGCGCAGCCGCACGCGAGAATCTGGCTTCAGGCCAGCGACGATCCTACCACGAGCGGCAGGTCAACGCTCACCGCGCACGATCCGACGCAGCTTGGCGAGTCGCGCTGAGACCTCGCGCTCGTTCCCGTGCTCCGTCGGCGTGTAGTAGACGGCGCCGCGGAGCGGGTCGGGCAGGTACTGCTGGGCCACGACGCCGATCGGGTCGTCGTGGGGGTACGCGTAGCCCTTGCCGTGCCCGAGCCGCTTGGCGCCGGGGTAGTGCGCATCGCGCAGGTGCTTCGGCACGCGACCCGCGCGGCCCGCTCGAACGTCGGCCAGCGCGGCATCGATCCCGAGGTAGGCGGCGTTCGACTTCGGTGCGGTCGCCAGGTGCACGACGGCCTGGGCGAGCGGGATGCGACCTTCGGGCATGCCGATGTACTGCACCGCGTCCGCCGCGGCGACCGCGACGCCGAGCGCGGTCGGGTCGGCCATGCCGATGTCCTCGGACGCGAGGACGATGATGCGACGGGCGATGAACCGAGGGTCCTCCCCGGCCTCGATCATCCGTGCGAGGTAGTGCAGGGCGGCGTCGACGTCGCTGCCGCGGACCGACTTGATGAACGCGCTGATCACGTCGTAGTGCTCGTCGCCGTCGCGGTCGTACCTGAGGAGCGCGCGGTCCACGGCCCGCGCGACCACCTCGGGCGTGATCACCGGCAGCGGCGCTCCGACCGCCTCGGCCCCGTCACCCGGGGCCCCGTCGCCGTCGGCCTCGCCGGGATCGACCCGTTCGCCGCCCTCGTCGGCGTCGCCGGCCCGGTCGGCGTCGCCGGAGTCATCCGCAGGCTCGTGCGCCGCCTCGCTGATCGCCGAGGTGGATGCCGCCTCGAGGGCGGTCAGCGCGCGTCGCGCGTCACCCGAGGCGAGGCGCACGATCGCCGCGCGCGCCTCGGGTGCCAGCTCGACCCTTCCTCCGAGACCGCGCGGATCGACGACCGCGCGGTCCACGAGCAGCGCGAGGTCGTCGTCGTCGAGCGTCTCGAGGGTGAGCAGCAGCGAGCGCGACAGCAGCGGCGAGATCACCGAGAACGAGGGGTTCTCGGTCGTCGCAGCGACGAGGATGACCCAGCCGTTCTCGACGCCGGGGAGCAGTGCGTCCTGCTGCGCCTTCGTGAAGCGGTGGATCTCGTCGAGGAACAGCACGGTCGAGACGCCGTACAGGTCGCGATCCGCGCGCGCCGCCTCCATCACCTGGCGCACGTCGCGCACGCCGGCGGTGACCGCCGAGAGCTCGACGAACTTGCGGCCGGACGACCGCGCGATCGCCTGGGCGAGCGTGGTCTTGCCGGTGCCCGGCGGACCCCAGAGGATCACCGACACGGCACCGGACTCGCCGGTACGGTCGGCCGCGAGCGCCACGAGCGGCGAACCCGGCGTCAGGAGATGCCGCTGACCGGCCACCTCGTCGAGGCTCCGCGGTCGCATCCGCACCGCGAGCGGGGTCGCACCCGCGCGCAACCCCTGGGCCGAATCCACCATGCGGACCAGCGTAATCGCGGCGACCGACAGCGCCCGCCCCGCGGGCGGCCGGCAGGATTCGCCCGGGCGTGCCGCGGTTGCGTAGGCTCTCCTCCGCAGGATCCCCCCGAAGGAGCAGCGTGGCAACGAACGACCGTCAGGCGCGCGAGGAGCGCTCGCGCCTCCGCACCTACCAGGCCCGCCAGGAGGTGCACCGCCGATCCGTCCGGCGCCGCACGCGCGACAACGTGCTCGCCGGCATCGGGCTCGTCGTGGTGCTCGCCCTCGCGACGGGTGCGCAGCTCTTCTACTTCTCGGGCGGTCCCGGCACGCCCGCGGCCGAGCCGACGCCCTCGCCGAGCGCCAGCCCCGAAGCCGCCGAGGTCCCCTCACCCGACCTGGCCGAGGACCGGACGTGGGTCGGCGCGCTCACGCTCAACGACACCACGCTCTCGATCGAGCTCGACGGCGCCGCAGCTCCACAGGCCGTCGCGAGCACGGTGAACCTCGTCGACTCCGGGTTCTACGAGGGGCTCACCTGCCACCGCCTCACGACCGAGGGCATCTTCGTGCTCCAGTGCGGCGATCCGAACGGCGACGGCTCGGGCGGCCCCGGGTACAGCTACGGCCCGGTCGAGAACGCGCCCGGCGACGACGCCTACCCCGCGGGCACCATCGCGATGGCCCGTCAGGGCGGCGTCGCCGAGAGCCAGGGCAGCCAGTTCTTCATCGTCTACGAGGACTCGACGATCCCCGCCGACGCGGCGGGCGGCTACACGGTGATCGGCCGCGTGACCGACGGGCTCGACGCGCTGCGCGCCGACATCATCGACCAGGGCGTCGCCGACGACGCCACCGACGGTGCACCCGTCCGGCCGGTCAGCATCACGTCGTTCGTCGTGGAGTGAGCGCGGCTGCGTCAGGGTTCGGATGCGACCGGCACCGCCCCCGGGGGTGCAATAGGCTTGATGCCGTCATCCGCCGCGCACGCGGCATCCGAGAGACGACAGGGTGAGTTCGTGACCGATTCAGCACAGCAACCGTGGGGCCGCGTCGACGAGACGGGCACCGTCTTCGTGCGGACCAGCGAGGGCGAGCGTGAGGTCGGGCAGTACCCCGATGCGACCCCGGAAGAGGCGCTGGCGTACTTCGAGCGCAAGTACGCCGACCTCGCGGGCGCGGTCGGGCTGCTCGAGCAGCGCGTCCGCCGCGGTGCACCGGCAGCGGATGTCGCGAAGGCCGTCGCCACGCTCCAGGCGAGCGTCGCCGATGCCCACGCCGTCGGCGACCTCGACGCGCTCACCCGACGCCTCGAGGCCCTGTCCGGCACGACGCAGGAACTCACGGCGCAGCAGCAGGCCGAGGCGAAGGCCGCGCTGGCCGAAGCGATCGCCGAGCGCACCCGCATCGTCGAGGAGGCCGAGGCGCTCGCGTCGCAGGACCCCGCGAAGACCCAGTGGAAGCAGACCTCCGCCGAGCTCGACGCCCTGTTCGCCCGTTGGCAGCAGCACCAGCAGGAGGGCCCGCGACTGCCCAAGGGCGAGGCGAACGAGCTCTGGAAGCGATTCCGTGCCGCACGCTCGACGATCGAGCAGCACCGCAAGGCGTTCTTCGCCGAGCTCGACGCCTCGCACCGCGAGGTGCGACAGCGGAAGCAGCGGCTCATCGAGCGCGCCGAGGCCCTCGCGCCGCGCGGCGCCGACGGCGTCGTCGAGTACCGTTCGCTGCTCGACGAGTGGAAGCAGGCCGGCCGCGCCGGGAAGAAGGTCGACGACGCGCTCTGGGCGAAGTTCAAGGCCGCGGGCGACGTGCTCTTCCAGGCCAAGGCCGAGATCGACGCGAAGGACGACGAGGAGTACCGCGCCAACCTCACGGAGAAGCTCGCGCTGCTCGACGAGGCCGACGTGCTGCTCGCCTCGAAGGACGCTCGCGCGGCCCGTGCGACGCTGAACGGCATCCAGCGGCGCTGGGACGAGGTCGGCCGCGTGCCGCGCGACCAGGTGCGCACCGTCGAGGACCGCCTCCGCAAGGTCGAGAACCACGTTCGCGCCCTGGAGGACGAGCGCTGGGAGCGCGAGGATCCCGAGAAGAAGGCGCGTTCCGAGGGCATGCTGGGCCAGCTGCACGACGCGATCGCGAAGCTCGAGGCCGAGCTCGCCGAGGCCGAGGCCGCCGGCGATGCCAAGGCCATCGCCGCGGCGCGCGAGGCGCTCGACGCACGCCGCGCGTGGCTCAAGGCCGTCGGCGGCTGACCGCCCGAAATCCTCACCCGACCCGTCGCCGCGCTCGCGGTGGCGGGTCGAGTCCGTTCGGAGCGGTCTCCTGCACATCCGACCGGCCACCGCGATGATCCACAGCCCGCGGCGGAAGCCGCCCGGCGCTCCGGCGGATCGCGGAACATGGGTCGCATGGCGCGACTCCCCTCGGTCCTCGACCTCGACGACCTCCCCCTGGCCGAACTCTGCGCTGCACGACTCGACGGCGAGGTGATGCGCATCGGCGACGGATGGTGCCCGGTCGACGAGCCCGACCTGCCCGACCTCCGTGCCGCATCCGTGGCGCCGGGTCTGTCGTCGCCGTTCGTCGTCGAGCGTCGGTCCGCCGCCTGGGTGCACGGAGCGCTTCCGGCTCCCCCGCCGTTGGCGGAATGCTGCGTACCGCACTCGGCACGCGTGTCCACGCGGTCGCTGCCAACCGGGCTGCTCCTGCGCGAGGTCGCGATCGCGGCCGCGGACATCGCCATGATCGGCGGCGTCCGGTGCACCACGCCCGACCGGACGGTCTACGACCTCCTCCGCGATGCGGAGCCCGCCCGCGACGTGGTCGGGATCGTTGCCGCGCTGCTCAGTGCCGACCGGTCGATGGGCGAACGCGTCCGATCACGCCTGGAGCTCGCCCATCGACTGCCCCACAAGGCAGCCGCCCTCGACCGCCTGACGGCGGCCGAGGCCGCTCGGCGGGCTCAGCCGTCGCTGACCCGGTACACGTCGTAGACGGCGTCGATGCGGCGAACGGCGTTCAGGACCCGGTCCAGGTGCGTGGTGTCACCCATCTCGAAGACGAACCGACTGATGGCCAACCGGTCCGACGACGTCGAGACGTTCGCGGACAGTATGTTCACGTGGTGCTCGCTGAGGACCCGCGTCACGTCGGAGAGCAGCCCGGCGCGATCGAGCGCCTCGATCTGGATCTGGACGAGGAACACGCTCTTGGAGCTCGGCGCCCACTCGACGTCGATCATGCGGTCGGGCTCGCGGAGCAGCGACTGCACGTTGTGGCACGACGCCTGGTGCACCGAGACCCCCGAGCCCCGCGTGATGAAGCCGACGATGTCGTCACCGGGCACGGGCGTGCAGCACCGCGCGATCTTCACGAGGATGTCGGGGGCGCCGCGGACCAGCACACCGGAATCGCTGGTCCTCGGCAGCGGTCGCGAGCGGACCGGGATGGCGGGCAGCTCGGGCTCGTCGGCATCGTCCACGTCCCGCACGAGGGCGATGACCTTCTCGATGACGGACTGCGTCGACACGTGCCCCTCGCCGACGGCGGCGTAGAGCGCCGACACGTCGTCGTAGCGCAGCTGGGCCGCCACCTCGGCGAACGAATCCTGGCTCATGAGCTTCTGGAGCGGGAGGTTCTGCTTGCGCATCGCCCGGGCGATCGCGTCGCGGCCGTGCTCGATCGCCTCGTCGCGTCGCTCCTTCGTGAACCACTGGCGGATCTTGCTCCGCGCGCGGGGGCTCTTGACGAAGATCAGCCAGTCCTTGCTCGGACCCGAGTCGGGGTTCTTCGACGTGAACACCTCGACCACGTCGCCGCTCACGAGCTCGCTCTCGAGCGGCACGAGGCGACCGTTGACCTTCGCGCCCATCGTGCGGTGGCCGACCTCGGTGTGCACCGCGTAGGCGAAGTCGACCGGGGTCGCGCCGGCGGGCAGCCCGATGACCCGGCCCTTCGGCGTGAAGACGTAGACCTCCTTCGCGCCGATCTCGAACCGCAGCGAGTCGAGGAATTCGCCGGGATCGGCCGTCTCGGCCTGCCAGTCGGAGATGTGCGCCAGCCAGGCCATGTCGGCGTCACCGCGCGCCCCGCCGTCGACGTGGCCGGCCGCCATCCGCTCCTTGTACTTCCAGTGCGCCGCCACACCGTACTCCGCACGCTGGTGCATGTCGTGGGTGCGGATCTGGATCTCGACCGGGCGGCCCTTCGGGCCGATCACCGTCGTGTGCAGCGACTGGTACAGGTTGAACTTCGGCGTCGCGATGTAGTCCTTGAAGCGACCTGGCACGGGCGTCCATCGCGCGTGGATGGAGCCCAGGACGGCATAGCAGTCGCGGACCGAGTTGACGAGGATGCGGATGCCGACCAGGTCGTAGATGTCATCGAAGTCCCGGCCGCGGACGATCATCTTCTGGTAGATCGAGTAGTACTGCTTCGGCCGGCCGACGACCTTGCCGCGGATGCGCGCCGCCTTGAGGTCGTCCGAGACCAGGTCGATGACCGACTGGACGTACTCCTCGCGCTGGGGCGTCCGCTGCTTGACCAGGCTCTCGATCTCGGCATAGAGCTTCGGGTAGAGCACGGCGAACGAGAGGTCCTCGAGTTCCCACTTGATCGTCTGGATTCCGAGGCGGTGCGCGAGCGGCGCGTAGATCTCGAGCGTCTCGGTGGCCTTGCGCGACGCCGAGGCCGCCGGGACGAAGCCCCACGTGCGCGCGTTGTGCAGGCGGTCGGCGAGCTTGATGATCAGCACCCGGATGTCCTTGGACATCGCGACGATCATCTTGCGGACCGTCTCCGCCTGGGTCGAATCGCCGTACTTGACCTTGTCGAGCTTCGTGACGCCGTCGACGAGCATCGCGATCTCGTCACCGAAGTCGGCGCGCAGCTGGTCGAGCGTATAGGCGGTGTCCTCGACGGTGTCGTGGAGGAGGGCCGCGGCGACGGCCTTGGATCCGATGCCGAGATCGGCGAGGATCTGGGCGACCGCGATCGGGTGCGTGATGTACGGCTCGCCGCTGCGTCGCTTCTGGCCCTCGTGCGCGCGCTCGGCGACCGTGTACGCCCGTTCGATGACCGAGAGATCGGCCTTCGGATGGTGCATGCGCACCGTCCGCATGACGCTGTCGACCGCCCCTGCGGGAAGCGCCTTGGAGAAGATCCGTGGCACGAGTCGACGCAGTGACGCCGTCGAGTTGACACCGGTATCGGTCATGAGCCCCGCACCTCCAGACCTCAATTATCACCGCTTCCGAATCGGTCGCGCGCCATCGAGGTCCGGAGGACGCCTCAGGCGACCGGCAGGGCCTCGGCCGTCGACCCTCCGGCGCGCTCCCGCTCCTTGAGGACCTTCTGGTCGTGACGCTTGATCGTCGGCTCCCCCTCGCGCAGCTGCGAGTACAGCGGAGCGGCGATGAAGACGGTGGACCAGGTGCCGACGAGGATGCCGATGAGCAGCGCGAGCGAGATGTCGCGCAGCGTGTCGGCGCCGAGCACGCCCGCGCCGATGAACAGGATCGCCGCGACTGGCAGCGCCGCGACCACGCTCGTGTTGATCGAACGGACCAGCGTCTGGTTCACGGCGAGGTTGACGGACTCGGCGAACGTGCGACGCGATTCCTGGCCGTCCTCTGACGTGTTCTCGCGGATCTTGTCGAAGACCACGACGGTGTCGTACAGGGAGTAGCTGAGGATCGTCAGGATGCCGATCACCGCTGCCGGGGTCACCTCGAAGCCGACCGCCGCGTAGAGGCCGGCGGTCACGATCAGGTCCCCGAGGAGCGACAGGATCGCCGCGAGCGACATCTTCCAGGTTCGGAAGTACAACGCCATGATGACGGCGGCCAGCAGCAGGAAGGCGAGGAGGCCGAGGAGCGCCTGGCGCGTGATGTCCGCGCCCCAGCTCGCGCCGATGAACGACGACGTGACCTCGGATTCGGGTACGCCGTACGCGTCCGCGAGGACGGTCGTGAGCTCCCGTGACTCCGCCTGCTCGAGCTGGTCGGTCTGCACGCGCACGCCGTCATCGCCGACGATCGTCACGCGCGCGACCGCACCCGGGACCACCTCGGCGACCGCGTCGATCGCCGGCTGCTCGGTCGCGTTCGCGACGCCGACGATCTGGAACTGCGAACCGCCGCGGAACTCGATGCCGAAGTTGAAGCCGCGGACGACGGGCACCAGGGCGGAGAGGATGATGAGCACGGCGGCGATGGTGTACCACTTCTTGCGCCCGCCGACGAAGTTGAACGAGCGCTTGCCCGTGTAGAGGTCGTTGCCGAACGTGGTGAGTCGGTTGGCCATCAGGACTCCTTGCTCTCGCCGGCGCCGACGGTGGCGTCGGCCTGCGCTGCCTTGCGTTCGGCGATGGTCTGGCGCTTCTGCGCCTCACGCGAACTGGATGCCGCCTTCTTCGCCGGGACGGCGACCGGCTTGCGGAACTCCGCGCGCCCACGGTAGACGGCACCGAGTGCCTGGGGGTCGAGGCCCGACCAGGAGTGCCCGCTGGAGAAGAACCGCGTCTGGGCGAGCAGCTGCAGCATGGGGTGCGTGAAGAGGATCACGACGATGACGTCGATGATCGTGGTGAGACCGAGCGTGAACGCGAAGCCTCGCACGCTGCCGACGGCGAGGACGTACAGCACGACCGCCGCGAGCAGGTTCATCGACTTCGACGACAGGACGGTGCGCAGCGCGCGCTTCCAGCCGGCCTCGACGGCGCCGACGAGCGGTCGCCCGTCGCGCAGCTCGTCTCGGACGCGCTCGAAGTACACGATGAACGAGTCGGCGGTGAAGCCGATCGCCACGATGAGGCCCGCGATGCCGGCCAGCGACAGTCGATAGCCCTGGTACCAGCCGAGGATCGTGATCATCAGGTACGTGATCACCCCCGCGATGATCAGCGAGGCGATGGTGACGGTTCCGAGCGCACGGTACTGGAACAGCGTGTAGATCACGACGAGGATGAGGCCGATGATGCCCGCGATGAGGCCCGACTGGAGCTGCGAGGTACCGAGGGTCGCGGAGATCGTGTCGGAGGACTGCACCTCAAAGCTGATCGGCAGGGCGCCGAACTTCAGCTGGTCGGCGAGGGCCTCGGACGACTCCTGCGTGAAGTTGCCCGTGACCTGGGGGCGGCCGTCGGTGATGATGCCGTTCATCTGCGGCGCGGAGAGCACCGCGCCGTCGAGCACGAACGCGAACTGGTCGCGCGGCGTCTGGCCGTTCAGGGCGAAGAGCCGTTGGCTGACCTCGGAGAACGCCTCGGTGCCGCGGTCGTTGAAGACGATGTTGACGGCCCACTGGCCCGTGGTCGCACCGGTCTGCGTCTGGACCATGCCGTTCGTGGCGTCGACGATGTCCTCGCCGCTGACCTCGACCGGTCCGAGCAGGTACTTGATGGTGCGCGTCGAGTCGCAGGTGACCAGCGGCTCGTCGGAGGGCGCGACGTTCGCGCCGCTCTCGTCGATCGCCGCGCAGTCGAAGGTGTCGAACTCGTCCTGCAGGGCCGGCGTCACCCAGTTCGGGTCGCTCGCATCGGTGGGCTCGACGCTCGGTGTCGCCGAGAGTTCCTCCTCCTCCGCGCCGTCGGTCGGCTCCGGGCTCTCGCTCGGGTCGATCAACTGGTTGGCCGCGGCGTCCGCGAGCAGCACGGGCCGGAGTTCGAGCTTGGCCGACGACTCGATCCGGTTGCGCGTCTGCTCGTCGAGCTCCCCAGGGATCGCCACGACGACGTTCTGGCCGCCCTGCGTCGTGATGTCGGCCTCGGAGACGCCGGAGGCGTCGACGCGCTGGCGGATGATCGAGACCGCCTGGTCGAGCTGCTCCTGCGAGACGGATTCACCGTCGGCGAGTTGCGGCGCGAGGATGATCTGCGTGCCGCCCTCGAGGTCGAGCGCCAGCTTCGGCGTCCACGAACCACCGCCCCAGATGACGCCGGCCGCGTTGATGCCGAACAGCGCGACGATGATGACGCCGAGCCAGGTCAGTGATCGCACGGCCTTGCGGACGGGCGTCGGTCGCGAGGACCGCTTGGATGGTGCAGCCACAGTTGTGCCTTCTCTGCAGGGAGCCCGCGCAGCATCGCGCGGGCAGAGCTATGGGGTGGGCCTCAGTCGTCCGACTTCTTGGTGTCGGGCGTCTCGTCGTTCGGCGACTCGTCGGCGCGCTCACCGAACTCGGGCTCACCGTCGATCGCGGCCGTCGCCTCGGCAGGGGCGTCGACCGGCTCGACCACGCGGGCGATCGTCTGGCGGTGCACCGTGAGGACGGTGCCCGGCGAGGACTCGAGCTCGACCCGGTTCTCCTCCTCGTCGATCGAGAGGATCGTGCCGAACACCCCGAAGTTCGTCATCACCGTCGCGCCCGGCGCCACCTTCGACTGCAGTTCACGTGCCTCGGCCTGACGCTTGCGCGAGTTCCGGAACATGAAGAAGATCAGGACCGCCAGGACGGCGAGCATGATGAGAGTCAGCGGATCAAGGACCATGGGGTGGGAACCTTCCGGTGTGCGCACGATGCGCACGATAAGGGGCGGGGTGGCCGGAGCCTCAAAGGATTATAGGTCATCGATCGGCAACGCCACCGCGGCGCCTTCAGCCTCGCGCACGAGTCCGAAGTGCCGCCAGGCGCCGGGCGTCGCCATCCGACCGCGCGGGGTCCTCGTGATGAGCCCGATCCGCACGAGGAACGGCTCGACGACCGCCTCGATCGTCTCTGCCTCCTCGCCCACCGACACGGCCAACGTGTTGAGGCCGACCGGACCACCGCCGAACCTCGTGAGGATCGTCATCATCACGGCGCGATCGAGCCGATCGAGTCCGAGCGGGTCGACGTCGTACAGTTCGAGCGCGGCGCGCACGGCGTCGACGTCGGCCCTCCCGCCGTGGACGAGCGCGTAGTCGCGCACGCGCCGGAGCAGCCGGTTCGCGATGCGCGGCGTGCCGCGGCAGCGCCCGGCGATCTCGGCGATCGCCGTCCGGTCGATGTCGAGCCCGAGCAGCACGGCCGCGCGGCCGAGGACCTGCTCGAGCTCCGCTTCGTCGTAGAACTCCAGGTGGGCGGTGAAGCCGAAGCGGTCGCGCAGCGGGTTCGGCAGCAGGCCCGCGCGCGTGGTCGCACCGACCAGGGTGAACGGGGCGAGGTCGAGCGGAACCGACGTCGCGCCGGCGCCCTTGCCGACCATGATGTCGATCCGGAAGTCCTCCATCGCGAGGTAGAGCATCTCCTCGGCGGACCGCGCCATCCGATGGATCTCGTCGATGAAGAGCACCTCGCCGGGCACCAGCGAGGACAGGATGGCGGCGAGGTCGCCGGCGTGCTGGATCGCGGGACCGCTCGACATGCGCAGCGGGCGTCCGCCCTCGTGCGCGACGATCATCGCGAGCGTGGTCTTGCCGAGCCCCGGGGGGCCGGCGAGCAGGATGTGGTCGGGGGTCCGCTGCTGCATCGCCGCGGCCGAGAGCAGCAACTGCAGCTGCCCGCGCACGCGCGTCTGACCCACGAACTCCTCGAGGCTCTTCGGCCGCAGCGCACCCTCGAATGCGAGCTCGGCCTCGGAGGCGAGCTCGGGGTCGGTCAGGTCGAGGTCGTCATCGGTCATCGCGCCCGCACCCCCTGCTGCGCCGGGCCGAGCCGGGCGAGCGTGAGCCGCAGCAGCACCGGCACGGAGGTCGCTGCGGCGTCATCGGCGGTCTCGAGCGTCTCGGCGAGCGCCTCGCCGGCGAGCTTCTCGGACCAACCGAGCCCGGTGAGCGCCGCGAGCACGTCGTCGGCCACGCCCCCGGTCGCGACCGACGCGCCGACGGCGGAGGAGGCCGGCGCGACGAGCTTGCCCGCGAGGGAGACCGTGATGAGCTTGGCGGTCTTCGGGCCGATGCCGCTCACCCGGCGGAACGCGGCGTCGTCGTCCTCCTGGACGGCTCGTGCGACATCGGTCGGCGCCATCGCGGACAGGACGCCGAGGGCGGACTTCGGACCGACGCCGGTGACCCCGATCAGGAGTTCGAAGACCTCGAGCTCGTCTCGCGTGGCGAACCCGAACAGCGTCAGCGAGTCCTCGCGGACGACCAGCGAGGTGTGCACGAGCACCTCGTCGCCGACCCGGCTCGCGAGCACGAACGCGGGCGTCGCGTTCACGAGATAGCCGACCCCGGACACCTCGACGACGAGCGAACTGCCGGAGGCCTGCAGCACGCGGCCGCGGAGGGAGGAGATCACTCCTTCACCCTACGGGCTGCCCCCGACACGGCGGCGGCGCGCTCGGCGGTGAGCCATGCCCGCTGCGCGGGCGTGAGCGGACCCCCGGAACCGTCGCGTCCGCTGCGCGCCGCGGCGGCGCCGGACCGGGCATCGGCGATCGCCGCGCCGGCCGCTCCCCCGGTCCGCCAGGCGTGGCAGATCGCGAGGGCGAGCGCGTCCGCGGCATCCGCCGGCTTCGGCACCGACTCGAGCCCGAGGATCCGGGCGACCATCGCACCGACCTGGGCCTTGTCGGCACGTCCGTAGCCGGTGATCGCCGCCTTCACCTCGCTCGGGGTGTGCAGCGCGACCGGCAGCACGCGGCGGGCGGCGATGAGCATCGCGACGCCCGAGATCTGGGCGGTGCCCATGATCGTCGAGACGTCGGACCGTGCGAACACGCGCTCGAGCGCGACCGCCTGCGGGCGGTGCTCCTCGAGGATCGCCTCGAGTCCGTCGGCGATGCGCGCCAGGCGGCGCGGCGTGTCGAGGTCGGCGGGCGAGCGCAGCACGACGACGTCGACGAGCTTCGCCGTGCGGTTCGGCTCGACGTCGACCACGCCCACGCCGCAGCGCGTGAGTCCGGGGTCGATGCCGAGCACGCGCACGGCGACCGGCCTAGTCCTCGGCCTCGAGTTCGGCCTGCACCTCGGGGCTCAGGTCGAAGTTGCTGTAGACGTTCTGCACGTCGTCGCTGTCCTCCAGCGCATCGATGAGCCGGAACACCTTGCGCGCGGTGTCGGCGTCGATCTCGACCTTGAGGTTCGGCACGAACTCGACGTCGGCCGACTCGTAGTCGAGGCCCGCCTCCTGCAGCGCCTTGCGGGTCTCCACCATCGCAGACGGGTCGGTGATGACCTCGAAGCCCTGCGCGTGCGGCTCGATCTCCTCGGCACCGGCCTCGAGCGCCGCCATCATGACGTCGTCCTCGGTCGTGCCCTCGCCGGTGACGACGATCACGCCCTTGCGGGTGAAGTTGTAGGCGACCGAACCCGGGTCCGCCAGCGTGCCGCCGTTGCGGTTGAGGCCGGTGCGGACCTCCGCGGCGGCGCGGTTCTTGTTGTCGGTGAGCACCTCGATCATGAGGGCGACGCCGTTGGGGCCGTACGCCTCGTAGGTGATGTTCTGGTATTCGACCGCCTCGCCGCCGATGCCGGCGCCGCGCTTGATGGCGCGATCGATGTTGTCGTTCGGGACCGACGTCTTCTTGGCCTTCTGCACCGCGTCGTACAGGGTCGGGTTGCCGTTCAGGTCGGCGCCGCCGAGCTTGGCCGCGACCTCGATGTTCTTGATGAGCTTGGCGAACGACTTCGCACGGCGCGCGTCGATGACGGCCTTCTTGTGCTTGGTCGTCGCCCACTTGGAATGCCCGGACATGCCTCTCCCGTCACGGTGGTTCTGTACCCCGACATTCTAGGCCAGTACCTCTTCCGGGCCCGGCGCGCGCGCGGGGTGGGCGCACGAGAAGACGGATGCCCCGGGGCCGCTACGCCGCGGCGCCCGCCGCCGCGCGCACCTTGCCCAGGAAGTACTCGTGGAAGCGGTGGTCGCCCTGGATCTCCGGGTGGAAGCTCGTGCCGATGAGGTTGCCCTGCTCGACCGCGACCACCCGCCCGTCGGCCAGCGAGGCGAGCGGCGTGGCGCGCGGACCCACCGATTCGACCACCGGCCCGCGGATGAACACGGCGCGCACCGGCGGCTCGCCGAGCGCCGGCACGTCGAGTTCGGTCTCGAAGGACTGGTTCTGCGACCCGAAGGCGTTCCGGCGCACGACCACGTCGAGCCCGCCGAGGTTCTGCTGGCCGTCGATCGTGTCGAGCAGGGTGTCGGCGATCATGATGAGCCCGGCGCACGTGCCGTAGACGGGAAGTCCCTCGGCGATCCGCCGCTTGAGCGGCTCGGCGACGCCGAACGATCGCGAGAGCTTGTCCATCACGGTCGACTCGCCGCCGGGGATCACGAGGCCGTCGATACCCTCCACGTCCTCGGGACGCCGCACGAGCACGACGCGCGCGCCGAGCTCGCCGAGCACGCGCGCGTGCTCGCGGAAGTCCCCCTGGAGGGCGAGGACGCCGACGGTCGGCCCCGCGGCATCCGTCGCCCCCAGGGACTCGTCGCGGAGACTCACCATCCGCGCTCGGCGAGGCGGTGCGGAGCGGGCAGGTCGCCGACGTTGATGCCGACCATGGCCTCGCCGAGCCCGCGCGACACCTCGGCGACGACCTTGGGGTCGTCGTAGAACGTGGTGGCCTTGACGATGGCGGCCGCACGCTGCTCGGGGTTGCCCGACTTGAAGATGCCCGATCCGACGAACACGCCGTCGGCGCCGAGCTGCATCATCATCGCGGCGTCCGCCGGGGTGGCGACGCCGCCGGCGGTGAAGAGGACGACGGGGAGCTTGCCGGTCTGCGCGACCTCGAGCACGAGCTCGTACGGCGCCTGGAGCTCCTTCGCGGCGACGTACAGCTCGTCGCGCGTCATCGACTTCAGCTGGTTGATCTCCGAGGTGATCTTGCGGATGTGCTTGGTGGCCTCCGAGACGTCGCCCGTGCCGGCCTCGCCCTTGGAGCGGATCATCGCCGCGCCCTCGTTGATGCGGCGGAGCGCCTCGCCCAGGTTCGTCGCACCGCAGACGAAGGGCGTGGTGAAGCCCCACTTGTCGATGTGGTTGACGTAGTCGGCGGGCGAGAGCACCTCGGACTCGTCGATGTAGTCGACGTCGAGCGCCTGGAGGACCTGCGCCTCGACGAAGTGGCCGATGCGCGCCTTCGCCATGACCGGGATGGAGACCTCGGCGATGATCGCCTCGATGAGGTCGGGGTCGCTCATGCGGGCGACGCCGCCCTGCGCGCGGATGTCGGCGGGAACGCGCTCGAGGGCCATGACGGCGACGGCGCCGGCGTCCTCGGCGATGCGCGCCTGCTCGGGCGTGACGACGTCCATGATGACGCCGCCCTTCAGCATCTCGGCGAGGCCGCGCTTCACGCGGCTCGAGCCGGTCTCGGACGTGCTCATCGGTGGTTCCCTTCGACGGATGGCGCGCGCTCGCGCAACGTGGCGGACAAGGCGTTGGCTTGACCTAGGCCAAAAGATAGCATGGACCGAGTCCTCCTCCCCGAACAGTGATGGATCATGACATGACCCTCGAGATCACCGGCAGCTCGGCCGCGGACATCGCCGCGAGCGTGCGCGCCCTGATCGAGCGCGGGGCGCTGCGTCCCGGAGATGCGCTGCCGCCCGTGCGCAACCTCGCGGACGATCTCGGCGTCAACCGGAACACCGCCGTCGCGGCCTATCGGCAGCTCACCACCGCGGGCGTGGTCGTCACGCGCGGCCGCGGCGGAACGCGCGTGGCCGATCGATCGGCCGTCGCCCAGGAGGGGTTCGCCGCCGACAGCGTGCTCCGCGACGTCGCGACGGGCAACCCCGACCCCGACCTCATCCCCGACCCGTCCCGCGCACTCGCGGGCATGGCCGGCCGGCCCGTGCTCTACGGCGAGCCGGTCGTCGACCCCGGCCTCGAGCGGTGGGCCCGCGACTGGGTCGGCGACGACCTCGCGCCGTCAGAGGTACGACTCACCATCACCAGCGGCGCGGCCGACGCGGTCGAGCGGCTCCTCGCCCAGGCGCTCGTCCGCGACGACGCCGTCGCGCTCGAGGATCCGTGCTTCCTCACGAGCATCCACACCGTCCGGGTCGGCGGCTACCGCCCCGTGCCCGTCCCGGTGGACGACGAGGGCATGACCGTCGCGGGGCTGCGTGCCGCGCTCGAACAGGGCGTGCGTGCGGTCGTGTGCACGCCCCGCGCGCAGAACCCGACGGGTGCGAGCCTCTCCGAGCGCCGCGCCGAGGAACTGCGTGCCGTCCTGCGCGAGCACCCGTACGTGCTCGTCATCGAGGACGACCACTTCTCGATGCTCTCGCGCCGCCCGTACCGCTCGCTCATCGGGCCCGAGCACCGTCGCTGGGCGCTCGTGCGCTCGGTGTCGAAGTTCCTCGGCCCCGACATGTGCCTCGCGGTGACCGCGTCCGATCCCGAGACCGCCGACCGGCTCGCGATGCGGCTCACGCCGGGCACCACGTGGGTGAGCCACCTCCTCCAGCGCCTGACGCTCGCGCTCGTGACCGACCCCGACGTCGACGCGGACATCGCGGCGGCCGGCGCGCACTACGCCGCACGAAACGACGCGTTCGCCGGACGCCTCACCGAGCTCGGCCTGCCCACGACGGCGGGCGACGGCCTCAACCTCTGGGTCGCCCTGCCGGTTCCGGCTCGCGACGTGTCGGAGCAGCTGATGCGCCGCGGCTGGCTCGTGCGGACGGGCGACGAGTTCGTGCTCGCGGATGCTCCGGCGACGCACCGCCTTCGACTCACCGTCCACGATCTCTCCGACGCCGACGCCGAGCGGCTCGCCACCGACCTCGCCGCGGCCGTCCGCGCCGCCGGAGGACGTCCGGCTCCGGCGGGGATGGAATGATCGACGGGTGAAGGTCCTCTCGATCCAGTCCGCCGTGGCGTACGGCCACGTCGGCAACTCCGCCGCCGTCTTCCCGCTCCAGCGCATCGGCGTCGAGGTGATGCCCGTCTACACGGTCAACTTCTCCAACCACACGGGCTACGGCGCGTGGCGCGGCCCCCTGATCAGCCCCGACGACGTCCGCGAGGTGATCGCGGGCATCGAGGACCGGGGGGCGTTCCCGGCGATCGACGTCATCCTCTCCGGCTACCAGGGCTCCGAGGGCATCGCCGACGTCATCCTCGACGCGGTCGCCCGCATCAAGTCCGCCAACCCCGACGCGGTCTACTCGTGCGATCCGGTCATGGGCAATGCGAAGAGCGGATGCTTCGTGGCGCCGGCCATCCCCGTCCTGCTGCGCGATCACGTCGTGCCCGCCGCCGACCTCATCACGCCGAACCAGTTCGAACTCGGCTACCTCACGGGCACCGAGCCCGACTCGCTGGAGACGACGCTCGAGTCGGTCGAGCTCGCACGCGCCTCCGGACCGCGGACCGTGCTCGTCACGAGCGTCGAGCGACCCGACCGCGAGGACGGCACGATCGAGATGCTCGCGGTCGACGACGACGGCGCCTGGATCGTGCAGACGCCGCTGCTGCCCATGAAGGCCAACGGCTCGGGGGATGTCACGGCGGCGCTGTTCTCCGCGCACTACCGCCGCACCGGCGACGCGGCCGACGCGCTCGCCCGCACGGCGTCGAGCGTCTTCGACCTGCTCGCGAACACGCACGAGTCCGGAGAGCGCGAACTGCGGCTCATCGAGTCCCAGGAGTCGTACGCGAACCCGCAGATGCAGTTCGAGGTCCGACGGGTCCGCTGACCGAGGGCTCAGCGCGGCCAGGCCTCCGCGATCTCCTCGCGCACCTCGCCGAGGAGCCGCGGAAGCGCCTTCGTGCCGGCGATGATCGGGAAGAAGTTCGCGTCGAGCGCCCACCTCGGCACGATGTGCTGGTGCAGGTGCTCGGCGATGCCTGCGCCGGCGATCCGGCCCTGGTTCATGCCGATGTTGAACCCGTCGCAGCGCGACACCTGCTTCACGGTGCGCATCGCGACCTGCGTGAGCTCGCCGATCTCGGCGACCTCCTCGGGCGTCGCCTCGTCGTAGGTCGCGACATGGCGGTAGGGGCAGACCAGCAGGTGCCCGCTGTTGTACGGGTAGAGGTTGAGGAGCACGTAGGCGTGCTCGCCGCGCGCGACGATGAGCGACTGCTCGTCGCTGAGCTCCGGCGCTCGGCAGAAGGGGCACGCGTGCTCGTCGGGCTGCTGCCCGTGCTGGATGTAGACCAGCCGGTGCGGGGTCCAGAGCCGCTGGAACGCGTCGGGGACGCCCGCCAGGTCGGCCGCGCCATCCGTCGGCACGCCCTCGAACTCGCCGGGCCCGTAGGAATCGGTCATGCGAACAGGTCGTCCCGGGTGGTCACCTGACGACGATCGGCGATCGCGTCGAGGATCCGACGCTCGGCGTCGGCGATCGGCACGCCGTTCTCCTGCGTGCCGTCGCGGAAGCGGAAGCTCACCGTCTCGCCGGTGCGGTCGTTCTCGCCCGCGATGAGCTGGATCGGCACCTTCTGCGTGGTGTGGGTGCGGATCTTCTTCTGCATGCGGTCATCGCTCGTGTCGAGCTCGGTGCGCACGCCCGCACCCGCGAGCTGCGTGAGGATGCCGCCGAGGTAGGGCGCGTACTCGTCGGCGACCGGGATCCCGACGACCTGCACCGGCGAGAGCCAGAGCGGGAACGCGCCCGCGTAGTGCTCGGTGAGCACCCCGAAGAAGCGCTCGATCGACCCGAACTTCGCCGAGTGGATCATGACCGGCTGCTGGTGCGTGCCGTCGGCGGCCGTGTACTCGAGGCCGAAGCCCTCGGGCTGGTTGAAGTCGTACTGGATCGTCGACATCTGCCAGGTGCGGCCGATGGCGTCGCGCGCCTGCACGGAGATCTTCGGGCCGTAGAACGCCGCGCCGCCCGGGTCCATCACGAGCTCGAGCCCGGACGCCTCGGCGACGTCGCGCAGCACGTTCGTCGCGACCTCCCACTGCTCGTCGGTGCCCTTGAACTTGTCGGAGTCGGCATCGCGCGTGGAGAGCTCGAGGTAGTAGTCGTCGAGGCCGAAGTCGCGGAGCAGGCCGAGCACGAAGTTCAGCAGGTGCTCGATCTCGGCGGGCGCCTGCTCGGGCGTGACGTAGCTGTGCGAGTCGTCCTGCGTGAGCCCGCGCACGCGCGTGAGGCCCTGCACGACGCCCGACTTCTCGTACCGGTAGACGGTGCCGAACTCGAAGAACCGCAGCGGCAGCTCGCGGTACGAGCGCCCTCGGGAGCGGTAGATGAGGTTCTGCATCGGGCAGTTCATCGCCTTGAGGTAGTACTCGCTGTTCTCGAGCTCCATCGGCGGGAACATCGTGTCCTTGTAGTACGGCAGGTGGCCGGACAGCTCGAAGACGTGCGCCTTCGTGATGTGCGGGGTCGAGACGTACTGGAACCCCTCCTCGATGTGGCGCCGGCGGACGTAGTCCTCCATCTCGCGCTTGATGACGCCGCCCTTGGGGTGGAACACGGGCAGGCCCGAGCCGATCTCGTCGGGGAAGCTGAAGAGGTCGAGCTCGACGCCGAGCTTGCGGTGGTCGCGGCGTGCGGCCTCCTCGAGGCGGTGCTGGTACGCGCGCAGCTCGTCCTTGGTCGGCCAGGCGGTGCCGTAGATGCGCTGCAGCTGCGGGTTCTTCTCCGACCCGCGCCAGTAGGCCGCGGCGACGCGCATGAGCGCCCATCCATTGCCGATCATCCGGGTGCTCGGCAGGTGCGGGCCCCGGCAGAGGTCCTTCCAGGCGACCTCGCCGGTCCTCGGGTCGACGTTGTCGTAGATCGTGAGCTCGGCGCCGCCGACCTCGACCGACTCGTTGTCGTCCTGGCCGCCCTCGCCGCCGGTGGGGTGGCCCTTGAGCCCGATGAGCTCGAGCTTGTACGGCTCAGCGGCGAGTTCCGCGCGGGCCTCGTCGTCGGTCACGACGCGCCGGACGAAGCGTTGGCCCGAACGGACGATCCGCGCCATCTCCTTGTCGAGGACCTTGAGGTCCTCGGGCGTGAACGGCTCGGCGACGTCGAAGTCGTAGTAGAAGCCGTCGGTCACGGGCGGCCCGATGCCGAGCTTCGCGTCTGGGTTGACCTTCTGCACGGCCTGCGCGAGCACGTGAGCGGTCGAGTGGCGGAGGATCGCGAGCCCGTCGGGCGAGTCGATCGTGACGGGCTCGACGACGTCGGTGTCGCTCACCGTCGTCGCGAGGTCCTTCAGCTCGCCGTTGACGCGCATCGCGACAACGGATCGATCGGTGAAGAGCTCGAAGCCGTCGGCCAAGTGGATCCACTCCCCTGCTGTGTGAGACGCAACCACTCAACTGTAGTCGCGCCCGGGAGACCCTCGGCACGGGGCGCCGGTCGTCCCATCGGATCCGGACAGCGCTCCTCGGGCAGACCGCGGTCTCGCGCTCAGCGATCGACGGGCTCGCTCGACGTGTCCACCGCCGCGATGCTGAACTCGTCGGTGAACGCGCCGACGGCCGGCACGAAGTCGGCGTCGAGCGCCGACCGTGAGAGCCCCACGCGGAGGTTGCCCCACGACGGCTCCGCATTCGCCCCCGACCAGGCGACGAAGTAGGCCGCCTCCCGGTCGTCGGAATGGACGTCGCGCAGTGACGTGCCACCCGTGCCGACCGTGACGAATACCGCTCCTGCGCCCTGTTCGAGATGATCACCGTCGTCGACGATGCAGTCCACGCCGATCTCGTCCGGAGCGATCGATTCGCAGCGCGGGCCGTGCCCGAGCTGGGCGGTGCGCTGGTACAGATGCTCATGTCCGCTGATCACGAGATCCGCTCCCGCCGAGACCAGCAGGTCCGCGATCTCGGGGCCCGGGTCGCACTCGTAGTTGCCGACCGAGAGGCACGGCTTGTGCATCCCGACGATCACCCAGGGGATGCCGGACGTCCGCGCACCCTCGATCGCCCGCCGGGTCCACGCCGAACGCTGGCTGCCGTCGGCGTACGACCACGCGCCGTCGTCGAACGTGATGCCCGGGGAGATCATCACGAGTCGCGCGAGCGGGGCGTCGGCGGGCACGTCCACGTAGTACTGGCGTGCGTACTCCCCCACCATCCCGGGCAGCCGCTCGGGGAGGCACTCGGCGAATGCGTCGATATGGCCGTCGAGCCCATCGGACTCGTGATTGCCGGAGATGAGCTGGAAGGGGAATCCCGCCCCGACGTGCCCGGTCACGAACGCGCACCACGCAGGCTCCTCCCCCGGGTCGCCGTACGAGAGGTCGCCGAGGGCGATGTGGAACTCGGCGCCGAGGACGGGAACCTGCGCAAGCGTCGCCCCGGCTTCCGGCGTCGACCCGATATCCCCGGAGGCCGTGAACGCGATCCCAGCGGTCGGCTGCTCCTCGAACGCTCGCTGGTCCGGCGCCGGCGGGCCAGCACACGCGCCCAGCAGCAGGATCACGGTGACACCCAGCCCGGATGCCGCGCTCCCTCGGTGTCGCACGCCGGCCATGCTCAACTGTACGACCGCAGTCGCCGTCGCCCACGAACTCGCCGACAGGCGGCCCCCGCGCCCCCCGAATCGGGATATTGCATCACTGGCTCGGCGCCTGCCACGCTGCTCGCGGGAGGAGATACCGAGGTTTCCTCAGAATATGGAGCGTGGTCATGAATCGCACCGCCCTGCTTCACGCCGTCGCCGCCGTCGCCGCGGTGATCCTGGTCGCCGCGGGAGGCGCGGCGGCACAGGCCCACGACGACGTCCCGATCGAACTGCCCACGGGCGCCCTGCTGCCCGATGTCGTCGAGGAGGTCCCGCACCACCTGCAGATCCAGAACACGCAGCAGCGCGAATCGCTCCGGTTCTCGACGACCCACATCAACATCGGCGTGGGCAACCTCCAGATCCGCGGAGGCGGCCAGGTCGAGCCGTGCGAGATCGACGGGCAGTCCTACGCGGAGTGCACGATCGCGACGCAGGAGATCCTCGACGCGAGCGGTGACGTGGTCGCCACGCACGAAGCCGGCGCAGCCGTCTTCCACCCCCAGCACAACCACTGGCACCAGTCCGCGGTGGCGCTGTTCGACATCCGGAGCCCCGGCCCCGGCCAGGTCACCGACGACCCTGCCGAGATGACCGGGATCTGGTCCGAGGGAGTGAAGATCACCTTCTGCTTCGTGGACATCGAGTTCATCGGAGAGACCGGAGCCCTGAAGAAGGAGAAGCCGCGCACCTACTTCGAGTGCAACGGGGACCTGCAGGGACTCGCGTCCTGGTGGGCCGACTCGTATCACCAGTCGACTCCGTTGCAGGAACTCGACGTCACGGACATCCCGGACGGCGAGTACTACCTCACGCACCTCGCCGACCCCGACGACCATTGGATCGAGTCGGACGAGACGAACAACTTCACGTGGGTGAAGTTCCGGCTCACGCGCACGAGCTCGAACGCGAAGGTCGAGGTGCTCGACCAGTCGCCGTGCGTCCCCGAGGTGATCTGCGGCTTCGGCGGCAACCCCTGACCCGCGGAACGACGAAGGCCCCGGCATCTGCCGGGGCCTTCGTGCTGGTGGGCGATACTGGGATCGAACCAGTACGCACGCCCTCCGGCACCCTCCGCGTGAACACTGGGCAATCCCCCCGAATCCCGCGTCATCACTGGGCGAGACGGCCGTCCGCGGTAGACTCATTAGTGGACACAACAACCCGCAACTCCCCACCCGTTAGGGCACGTTGGGGCACGCGGGGGGCACGGAAGGGGCCGGGACGATGACGACACGGAAGCGCTCGCGGGCGGGCTGGGGCAAGATTCGGCGGCTGCCGTCCGGCCGGTATCAGGCATCCCACATCGGGCTCGACGGGCTCCGCTACACCGGGCCGATCACGTACACCGCGAAGATCGACGCGCAAGCATGGCTCGCCGCGCAGCACGCCGCAATCGCCGCGGGCACATGGACCTCCGCCGCCGCCCGGGCCGACCTCGACGCTGCGCGCGCGGTCACGCTGGGCGACTACGCCGCGCGCTGGCTCGCGGAGCGCACGAATGCGAAGGGCGAACGGCTCCGCCCTCGCACCGTCGCCGAGTACCGGCGGCTGCTCGACGGCCCCCTCGCCCCGCTCACCGGGGTGGCGCTCTGGCAGGTCACGCCCGCCGTCATCCGGTCGTGGCGGAGCGCGCTGCTCGACACCGGGCGGGCGACGACGACGGCCCGCGCGTACGGGCTGCTCAACGCGATCATGGGCACCGCCGCCGCCGACGGGCTGATCCCGGCGAACCCCTGCACGATCCGCGGCGGACAGTCCACGACGACCGGCCGCGCCGTGGACCCGCCGACCGACGACGAACTCGACACGATCGCCGACGCGATCCCCGCCCGGTTCCGCGCGCTCGTGCTGCTCGCCGCGTGGGGCGGGCTCCGGTACGGCGAAGCGACCGAACTCCGCCGCCGGGACGTGCTCGTGCTCCCCGACGGCGAGATTCGCGTCCGGGTCGAACGGGCCGTCACGAACCTCCGCGGCGGGTTCCACGTCGGCCCCCCGAAGTCCGCCGCCGGGGTCCGCGTGGTCACCCTGCCGCCGCACGTCGGCCCGGCCGTGCTCGCGCACCTGTCCGACTACGTCGGACGCTTCCCCGATTCGCTGCTGTTCCCCGCCGCGCTCGACGGTTCCACGCACCTGCCGCAATCGTCGTTCTGGCGACACTGGGACCGCGCCCGCCGGGCCGCCGACCGGGCCGACCTCCCGTTCCACGCGCTCCGGCACTTCGCGGGCACCCGTTACGCGCAAGCCGGGGCGACGCTCCGCGAGACGATGACCCGGCTGGGCCACTCAACCCCGGCGGCGGCCATGCGCTACCAGCACACGACCGGCCGCGACGCCGACCTCGCCGCCCGGATGAGCACGCCCCGCAAGGCGCGCAAGTAGCCCCGACACGCCCGGGGCTGCCCGGGGCTGCCGTGCGCGCCCAAAATCGGGACGATTGGCAAAACCCCTGATCCGGGACGGACTCTGCACCGTTAGTTCGCTCGCATCCGACGAACAAACCCCCGCCCGGACCACATTCGTGCTGTCCGGCAACGGGCGCATGCTAGACGCATGAACAGGAAAGTCCCCACCCCGCCCCCACTGGCCCCGCCGTGGGAGTCGATGAATGAAGCCGCCGCGCGTACGGGCGTGAGCCCGAAGACGATCCGCCGTTGGATCGCCGCGGGTGTCCTGCCCGCCTCCCGCATCGGCCCGCGGATGATCCGCCTCCGCCCGGTCGACGTGGACGCGCTGGTAACGCCCGTCACCGTCCAGCCGACCACCCCCGCGAAGTCGAAGCGCTGACCGTGCCCGACCGCCCCGCCGCCCTCGACGCCCTCACGCCCCGCCGTGCTGGCGCGATCGTCGCGCTCATCGAGTTGGCATGGGCGCGACTCGATGACGGGCGGCTGCCGTCGGACGTCAGCGAAGCGGACGCGCTCGCGCTGCTCGGAGCACGCCGTCTCGCCGACCTCGAACACGTCGGGCTGATCGAACGCATCGACGGCCGGGTCACGCTGTCGCTCAACGCGATCGACGCCGCCCTCGACGACACCCCCGGAGGGGGTGAGGTTCGATGAGCGCCCGTTCCGTCCGCCGGGCCGCGATCCGCGAAGCGCACCGCCGGATCGCCGACATGGCGCGCGCGGGAACGCCGCTGACGAATCACGAACGATGGGTGCTGCTCGCGCTCGCCGAGCATGTCGGGGCCGACGGCCGCACGCCGCCGATGACGAACGCCGAGTTGGCCGCCGCCGCCCGCCGGGTCGGGCTCCGCGAAGCGCTGCGAGGGGGGCCGTCGTGAGCGTCCGCCTCTACAACCGGATCACGGCCAATCGTGACCTCACGCTCCCCGACGGCCGCGTGGTCGCCCTCCGGCACCCGGAGAAATCCGTGCTGCTCGCGCTCGCCATGTTCTACAACGACCGCGAGGGCTACGCGTGGCCGACCGTCCGGGCGATTGCGGATGTGTGCTCGTGCAGTGAAGACACCGTCGAACGCTCCACGCGCACCCTCGAACTCCACGGCGTCATCGTCCGGGTTGCGGAGTACAACCCCGACACCGGAGCCCGCGTCGGTACGTGGTACTTCTTCCCGTGGTACGGCCCGAAGCCGCCCGCCCGCACCGTGACCCGACCCCACGCGTTCGACGTTCACGGGAAGCGCGAGACGGAAGCCGATTGGGCGACGCGATGACCCCTGATCCGGCACCCCGACCCCCTAACCCGCTCACAGCGGCCCCCCCACCCGCTGACAGCGGGTTAGGCCCCCCCGCTGACAGCGGGTACAAGAGAACAGGAAGTAGTAACGACATGAGAACGACAGCGCACCGCATCCGCGATGCGCGAGACGAATCCCGGAATACTCGGGCATCGTCGCTGCTCTCCGAAGCCGTCTCACGCTCACGCGAGACGACACGCGAAACGCTTTCGACTCCGGCTCACGCTCACGACGTGACCACCCCCCAACCCCCCATTCCGCGGGGCCCCCTTCCCCCCGCCCTCGACTCCCGGCCCGGGGAAGGGTCCCCTCCGGTCCCGGGCCGGGTCCCCGCGGGCGGGCTGACCGGTGCCGCCCGCCCGTGGTCGAACTCGAAGGGGGCCGCGGATGCTCGCGCCGTCGGATGATCCTCGCGCCGCCGACCGTGTCGCCGCGCACGCCGCCGCCGAGCATGTCCCGTCGCCCGCCCCCCGCCGCCGCCGCCGCGGGCTGACGCCCTATGAGGCCGCCGTGCATGTCGGCTGGGACCTCGCCGCCGAACGGGTCCCCGGGCTGGGCCGCTGCTGGGAGTGGCGCGGCCCCCTCGACCGGGACGGCTACGGGCGGGTGCGGGTTGCGAACCGCTGGCACGCCGTCCACCGGCTCATGCTCGCGCACCGTCTCGAAACGGCGGGTGACATGCTGGGCGACCGGCTCGCCCTCCACCGGTGCAACAACCGGCGATGCGTCCGCCCCGACCACCTGCGGCCCGGCACCGCCGCCGACAACGCCGCCGATCGTGACGGCCGCGGCCCCGACGCCCCACCCCTGGCCCTGTTCTGAACCCCACCCGGAAGGAAACGACCATGACCGTGAACCGCTCCCGCTTCGACCGGGCGCACGCCGACGTGCGCGCCACGTTCGACACGTACCGCGCGCTCCGCGACGCCCTCGACCCCGACGACCGGCTCACCGCCGACGGCCGCCGTGCCGAACTCGCCGACCGTGTCGCCGCCGCCGGGCTCACCGGCCGTCTCGACGCCGCCCGTGCCGCCGTGCTCGACGCCGTCGAATCCGCCGACCGCGACGCCGCCGCCGTCCGCGCGACGCTGCTCCCGCCCCGCCTCACCGGCATGGACGCCGTCGCCGCCGAACTCCGCGCACAGCGGGTGTGGGCGCGCACCGTCCGCGGGCTCGACGGGCTCGACGATTCCGCCGCCTACCTCGCCGCCCTCGACCGGCTCCGCGACGCCGACCCGGAGACGCGGGCCGTGCTGCTCGAAGAGGTCCCCGCGTACCTCGCCGCCCGCGGCCACGACGCCCGCGGCATCGACGACGGCATCGACCGCGTGCTCCGGGACGTGTCGCCCGACTACGCCGCCGCCCTCGCTCACGCCCGCTGGGCGGCCCGCGCCGCACAGACCGTGACCGCTGGCGAGGGGGCCGTCCGCGCCGCCCTCGACGGCACCGGCTCCGACGACGCCGTGATGATCCAGGCCGGCGGCATCGTCCCCGACCCGCCCGCGACGACCGAACCGGCCGCACCGTCGGACCGTGTCGGCGCACGGATCGCGGAAATCACCGCCACCATGCCCACCGCTGCGCCCGCTGCGCCCGCTGCGGCATCCTGAAACCCCCTCCCGCTCCCGCCGGATGCATCATGGGCTTGCCGCGGCGGAGCGGAGGGCGGGGCCGTCCCCCTCCCGGGTCCGGCCCCAACAGATCGGGCCGGGTCGATGCGGCGGAACTCAGGCGTCGCGGAGCCGCCGCCCGCCGCTCCCCGGCCCGGTCCCGACTACCCCGGAAGGGGGCAACGGACATGACCGACGACACGCATTCCGGCGACACTCGGCGGGGCGCGCGGGATCGAATGCGACTCGCCGCGAACGAACGGAGCGCCCGCGCGCTCGACATGCGGCTCGCGGGTGCGACGTACGCCGACATCGCCGCCGAACTCGGCTACCGCGACCGGGCGGGGGCACACAAAGCCGTCACCCGCTGGCTCGAACGCGAACCGCGGGCCGCCGCCGCCGAACTCCGGGACGCGGAACTCGCACGGCTCGACCGGCTGCTCACGTCCGCCATGCCCGCCGCCCTCGAAGGTGACTGGGCCGCCGCCCGGGTTGTGCTCCGTACGATCGAGTTGCGCTCGCGGCTGCTCGGGCTGCTCGAAGCGCCCGCCCCGGCCTACGATCACGCGATCGGGGACGTGTTCGCGGCCATGCTCGTGTCCGCACAGTCTTTCGCCGATCAGTACGGTTCCGCCGGTCCGCCGTCCGTCGTGCTCCCCCTCGAACGTGGTGAATGACAATCGCGTAGTTCTGCCCGCCAGACGCCGCCTACGCCGTTTTGAGCGGGTTCTGCGCCGAGCGCAAGTCAGGGAGCCTAGGTGTGGTAGTTGGGCGCGCACACGGGCGCACACCGCCAAGAACGTCGGCGTGCAATGCAGACGCCTGGACGCAGGACCGCGCGCTGAAGGTCATCGGAATGCGCTAGGGCGTAGGTGAGCCGGTCCGACGCTCTCGTCTCCTCACAGACTCTGGGCGGTCGGGGAGGGGATCAAAGTCCACCTCGACGATCGAGCGCGGAATCACTGCGGTCGTAGTCCTGTAGAGCCGACGAATCGCCAGGACCAGGATGATCAATGCGAAGAGCGCTGGTGCCAGTGGAAGAATCGGGGCCCACCACTCGAAACCTCCGTGATCCCGGACCTCGCGAGCGAAGTCGAGTTGGCCGCTGATGCTGTCCAGATCGTAAGCACTTGCGTCGACGAGAACCGGTACGCGAACGTAGGTGAACGCTAGATACGCGGAAGCGAGCAGCATCCCCAGTGCCGTAAAGGCGAGCACGACGAGGCGCGCCATTCGTCGCCGCCCCGGAGGCGCCAGGAACTGCGGGCGACCGAGGCGGGGGGCCCGAACGGCCGCTCGAGCTCCGCGATTGAGGGCTGCTCTTCGAATTTCTCCGAGCCGGGCACCCGGGATGGTGCCGACGATTCGCGCGCCAGAGTTGCCGGTGTGCAATACCTCGATGACCCCGCCGTCGCCCGGATCCAAGAAGTCGAACTCTAGGCGGTGAGTGTCATCTACCTCATCGACTTTGAGCCCAATCTGGCTGCGACTCTGCGCGACGACGCGGGCCTGGAGGACCTCGTCGTTGTCCGAAACCTCGATGCGGAGGGGATCGGTCGCCAGGATGGATGAGCCCTCAACATGGTCCCCGCGCTCGTTCCAGAAAGCGAGGAAGGTCCTTGAGATTGACGCGATTGGCCGACCTTCAAAGGTCGCCGCTACGCCTGCTCCGAAGTGATGTTCTAGTGGGCCCAGCCGGTCGAAGTCCGTGGCACGCCGAAGGTCCGGCACCTGTCTGTTGCGCCTTCCCGCCCAGAACGCGACCGGTATGCCGACCACGAAAAGGAGAATGCCGAGACCCCAGCCGACCAGATCACCAAACGACACGCGCCACCCCGCCTCTACTCGACTGTCACAATCGGCACGAGCATATCGATCGACTTCGGGCCTCGACGGCATCCGCGCGGCTCAGTCTTCACGACGACAACCTCGGGACCCGAGGGGGTCGTCCCCCTCGCGACCCTGCGGGCCGCACCAGCCGCACATGTCGGGCCGACATTCCGGCCTCTTCGCGCGGACGATGGGGCACGTGGGGGGCACGACCATCCCCTACAAACGACGAAACCCCCGTTTTACCGGGGGTTTCTCTTGTGGGCGATACTGGGATCGAACCAGTGACCTCTTCCGTGTCAGGGAAGCGCGCTACCGCTGCGCCAATCGCCCGGGGTGTGAGTGAGTTCCAGGAACTCGTCTCGAGGTGGATACGGGATTCGAACCCGTGTATACGGCTTTGCAGGCCGCTGCCTCGCCTCTCGGCCAATCCACCGTTGCTTGGGTTCACCACCAAAGAACAAACCGGCTTGCGCCGGCTTGGTCAGAGCGGATGACGAGACTCGAACTCGCGACCCTCACCTTGGCAAGGTGATGCGCTACCAACTGCGCCACATCCGCGTTGCTCGCATTTCTGCGTGCAGAAAGACAATAACCGATCCCGTGAACGAATGACAAACCGAGCCCACTGCGCCCGGGATTCCGGCCGGTCACGCGACCAATCGGGCCGAACGTCTCGGGCGTGTCGCGGTCGACCGCGACTCGCCTGCACCCCCGTCGGCGGGCGCCCCGCTTCGCGGTTTCCCGTCCCCGACGCGGTCGTCCGGACCCTCGCGCGCCGATGTGCAATCGACCCGCTCGGTGGGCTAGTATCGAGTCCGCGGTCGCGATCCCATCGAGTCCGCGGAGATGGGCGATTGGCGCAGCTGGTAGCGCGCTTCCTTCACACGGAAGAGGTCGTCGGTTCGAGCCCGGCATCGCCCACCATCACGAGACGCCCCCGGTTCCCCCGGGGGCGTTTCGACGTTCGGGGTCGCGTGGGCGTCAGCCCCACCCGTAGCGCGCGGCGAGCGCGTCGACGAGGAGCGCGTACCGCTCGGCGTCGAGCGACGCCGCCTCACGCCGCATCCCCTCGGCATGCACGAGGAAGACCCGGTCGATCCGCGCCCAGCTCGGCCGGCCCTCGCCGTCCCAGGCGCCCGCTCCGAGCGCGACCGCGTCACCGTTCCCGTTCTGCGGCTTGCTCGTGAGCTGCACCGCGAGGAACCGGCCCTCGGTGCCCGCCGCGACGACGGCAACGGGTCGGTCCTTGCCCCGGCCGTCGCGTTCCTCGTAGGGCACCCAGGTCCACACGACCTCGCCGGGGTCCGGCTCGCCGTCGCGCTCCGGCGTGTAGGCGAACCGGACGCGTCGCACGTCGGCGGGGTCCAGCTCGACCGTCGCCGACGGACCGGTGCGCCCCGGCCACTCCTCGCCGTCATCAGCAGGGGGCCGCCACGCGGCATCCGACGACGTCGCCGCCGCGGGTCGGGCGGAGTCCCCGCCCGACGGCGTCGGGAGCGAACGGATGACACGCCTGAGGGCGGTGAGGAAGCGGCGGGTGTCAGGCACACCCGCACACTACCCTCACCGCCCTCGCGGTGATCGCAGGATCAGACGGTCTCGAGCTTGTAGCCCTCTTCACCGTGGACGATGGTGTCGATGCCGGCGAGTTCGTCCTCGTTCTTCACGCGGAAGCCGATGGTCTTCTCGATCGCGAAGCCGACCACGAAGGCCACGATGAACGAGTAGAGCAGGACGCCGATGGCGGCGATCGCCTGCACGGCCAGCTGACCGGCGCCCGCATCGCTGACGAAGAGGCCGGTGCCGGTCGCGAAGAAGCCGAGGTAGAGCGTGCCGATGAGGCCGCCGACCAGGTGGATGCCCACGACGTCGAGCGAGTCGTCGAAGCCCCACTTGAACTTCAGCTCGATGGCGATGGCGCAGACGGCACCGGCGACGACACCGAGGACGGTGGCCCAGCCCGGGGTCAGGTTGGCACAGGCCGGGGTGATCGCGACGAGACCCGCGACGGCACCGGAGGCGGCACCGACCGACGTCGGCTTGCCGTCCTTGATCTTCTCGACGATGAGCCAGGCGAGGATGGACGCAGCGGTTGCGACGAGCGTGTTGACGGCGATGAGGCCGACGCCGGGCATGCCCTCGGCGAGGAACTCGGCACCGGCGTTGAAGCCGAACCAGCCGAACCACAGGATCGAGGCGCCGAGCAGGGTCAGCGGCACGTTGTGCGGCTTGTCCATGCCCTTCTGGAAGCCCACGCGCTTGCCGAGCACGAGTGCCAGGGCGAGGGCCGCGGCACCGGCGTTGATGTGCACCGCGGTTCCACCGGCGTAGTCGATGACGCCCGGGAGGCCGAGCGTGTCGCCGAGCGAGAGGATCCAGCCGCCGCCCCAGACCCAGGCCGCGACCGGGAAGTAGACGAGGGTGGCCCAGATGCCGGCGAAGATCATCCACGCACCGAACTTGGCGCGGTCGGCGATCGCGCCCGAGATCAGGGCGACCGTGATGATGGCGAACGTCGCGCCGAAGATGACGCCGAGCAGGTCGGCGTTGGCCGACTCACCGCCGGCGAGGCCCGCGAGCCCGAAGTCGGAGAAGGGGTTGCCCGCGAACTCCCAGGCGCTGCCGACCGCGCTCATGTTGAAGCCGTAGAGCACCCACAGGACGCTGATCAGTCCCATTGCGCCGAAGCTCATCATCATCATGCTGACGACGCTCTTCGCCTTGACCAGGCCGCCGTAGAAGAACGCGACGCCCGGCGTCATGAAGAGCACGAGCGCGGATGCCGTGACGGCCCACGCGATGTTGCCGCTATCCATAGGTAATCCTCACACCTCTTGGTTTGCAGGGGACGTACCGCGAGGGGGATGAGACTGGGGCTCGTCTCGAGGTACGTCGTTCAGAATGGTGCGAGAAGGTTTCGACGACGGGGCACGCTGCGTTTCGCAACGGTTACGGATTCGCCCTGAATGTAACGAGCGTGTTTCCGGATGCCGCGACGAGCCTCCGAAAGAGCCGCCGAGGACTTGTGCGGCTCGCTCGCCTGCGGCTCAGTCGTGCGGCGGGAGCTCGCCCGTGGTGAGCGCGATCATGCGCGACATCGAGCGCAGGTACTTCTTGCGGTACCCGCCCGAGAGCATGTCCCCGCCGAACACCTCGTCGAGCTCGAGGCCGCTGGCCAGGATCGGCACCTCGGCGTCGTAGACGCGGTCGATGAACGCGACGAGGCGGAGTGCGGCGTTCTGGTCGGTGAGCTCGCGGACACCGGTGAGCGCGATGAACTCGAGCCCCTCGATGAGCTTGATGTACTTCGACGGGTGCACCGTCGACAGGTGCGCGAGGAGGTCGTCGAACCCGTCGAGGGACACGCGATGGCCCCGGGAGGCGAGCGTCGTCGCCGCGTGCTCCACGGCCGCGTCGTCGGCGAGCGCCTCGGCGTGCCCCTCGGTGTCGCGGCGGCGGTAGTCGAGGCCGTCGATGCGCAGCGTCTCGAAGTTCGACGACAGTGCATGGATCTCGCGGAGGAAGTCGGCCGCCGCGAACCGGCCCTCGCCGAGCGCGTTCGGCGGCGTGTTGCTCGTCGCCGCCACGCGAGTGCCGCCCGCCATGAGCTCGCCGAGGAATCGGGTCATGAGCATGGTGTCGCCGGGGTCGTCGAGCTCGAACTCGTCGATGCAGATGAGGCGCGCACCGCGCAGCAGCTCGACGGCCGGCGCGTAGCCGAGCGCGCCGACCAGCGCGGTGTACTCGATGAACGTGCCGAAGTACTTCGGGCCGTGCGCGACGTGCCAGAGCGCCGCGAGGAGGTGCGTCTTGCCGACGCCGAAGCCGCCGTCGAGGTACACCCCGGGGAGCTCGATGCGCGCGGGCCGCTTCCGTGAGAAGAACCCGCCGGGCTTCTGGGCGGCGCGCCACGCGCCGGCGAAGGTGTTCAGCCGGTCGAGGGCGGCCTGCTGCGACGGGAAGTCGTGATCGGGCCGGTACGACTCGAACGAGGCGTGCGCGAACTGCGGCGGGGGCACCAGCTCGGACGCGATCTCGGCGCCCGTGATCGACGGGTGGCGGTCGACGAGTCGCTCGATGGCGGATGCCGCTGCAGTGGTCATCGGCGTGGGATCTCCTGTTGCACCTCGTGACATGTGCGGTGACGACGACCGGCATGCCGCGTAGATTCGGTGGTGGACGGGTCACCAGCCTAGTCCGCTCCCCGATCCCGCCTCGCCCGACCGGGCGACCACTGGAGGTTCCCCATGTCCGTCGAGTTCGACCCCGCCGCCAAGCTGGCCGAGTACGCCCACCCCGAGCGGCTCGTCACCACGGACTGGCTCGCCGAACGCCTCGGGGCGCCGGGACTCGTCGTGGTCGAGTCCGACGAGGACGTCCTGCTCTACGAGGTCGGCCACATCCCGACCGCGGTGAAGGTCGACTGGCACACCGAGCTGAACGACCCCGTGGTGCGCGACTACCTCTCCGGCGAGCAGTTCGCCGAGCTGCTCTCCGCGAAGGGCATCGCGCGCGACGACACGGTCGTGATCTACGGCGACAAGAACAACTGGTGGGCCGCCTACGCGCTCTGGGTCTTCACCCTCTTCGGGCACGAGGACGTCCGACTCCTCGACGGCGGCCGCGACAAGTGGATCGCCGAGGGGCGCCCGCTGACCACCGACGCGCCGGCACGCGAACCCGTCGAGTACCCGGTCGTGGAGCGCGACGACACCGTCATCCGCGCCTTCAAGGACGACGTCCTCGCCCACTTCGGCAACCCGCTCATCGACGTCCGCTCGCCGGAGGAGTACACGGGCGAGCGCACGCACATGCCCGCCTACCCCGAGGAGGGCGCGCTGCGCGGCGGCCACATCCCGACCGCGGCGTCCGTGCCCTGGGCGCGCGCCGCCGCCGAGGACGGCACGTTCCGCACGCGCGCCGAACTCGACGCCATCTACCGCGACGAGGTCGGGCTCGAGGACGGCGACGACGTCATCGCGTACTGCCGGATCGGCGAGCGATCCAGCCACACCTGGTTCGTCCTGACCCACCTGCTCGGATTCCAGGGAGTCCGCAATTACGACGGGTCCTGGACCGAGTGGGGCAGCGCGGTGCGCGTCCCGATCGCGACCGGCCCGGAGCGCGGCGAGGCGCCGACCCGATAGGACGGATGCCCGGCGCCGGGTGGGAGAATGGACCGGATGGATGCCACGACCCTCCCCCCGGCGCTCGCCGAGACCCGCGAGGACTTCCTCGCACTCGGCGTGAAGGACCGCCTGACGCTGCTGCTCGACTTCTCCAACGAACTGCCCGAGCTTCCCGAGCGCTACCGCGACCACCCCGACCTGCTCGAGCGGGTCGAGGAGTGCCAGTCCCCCGTCTACATCTTCGTCGAGGTCGACCCGGAGGGCCTCGTGCACATGCACGCGACCGCACCGGCGGAGGCGCCCACCACGCGCGGATTCGCGTCGATCCTCGCGCAGGGACTCGACGGGCTCACGCCCGACGAGGTGTTCGCGATCCCCGCCGACTACCCGCAGTCGCTCGGCCTGGGCGAGGCCGTCTCGCCGCTGCGGGTGCGCGGCATGTCGGGCATGCTCGCCCGCGCGAAGCGCCAGCTCACGGAGCGCATCGCCACCTGACCGGCGGGCCCGACGAGCGCGCGATCGACCGCGCGGTGTCCGCGCTCAGCGCGCCGCGAGCCAGTCGTGCACGAGCATGGTCCAGCGCCGGGCGTCGTGGTTCCACAGCTTCGTGTGGCGCGCGCCCTCGAACACCTCGAACTGCACGAGGTCGGAGCGCACCTCGGCGAGCCGGCGCGACCCGTCGATCGGGACGAAGCCGTCGTCCTCGCTGTGCATGAGCAGGATCGGGACGTGCAGCTCGTCGGCACGGGCGACCGCGTCGAGCGCCTCGAGGTCGATCGGCGCGGCCAGGCCGGTCAGCGTGCCGGCGAGGGGGGCGCTGAGCACGCGTGCCACCGCGCCGCCGAGCTCCGCGGGCAGGCCGAGCGCGCGCCCCTGGAATCGGAGGATGTCGGGCCAGTCGACCGCGGGCGACTCCAGGATGACGCCGACCAGGTGCTCCCGGACCTCGTCGGAACGCAGCACGGTCTGCAACGCGATGGAACCGCCCATGGACCAGCCCATCAGGACGACGCGTCGGGCACCGCGCTCGACGGCGAACCGGACCGCCGCGACGACGTCCTCCCACTCCGTGCCGCCGAGGCCGTACCTGCGGTCCTCGCTGGCAGGCGCCTCGCCGTCGTTCCGGTACGAGACGAGCAGCGAGGACCAGCCGGCCCGGCTCGCCGGCTCGACCGCGCGCAGCCCCTCGTGGCGCTTGGCACCACGGCCGTGGACGACGATGAGCCAGTCGGCGGAGGGCGCCCCCGCGGCATCCGCCGCCGGGACGAACCAGGCCGGGGCCGGACCGAGCGGCGTCGGGACCACGACGTTCTCATACCGCTCCGAGACCTCCCACGGACCGAGGTGGACCCACCCGCTGATCCGGCCGCGTGCGGCCCGATCGAGCCTGCCGAACTCCACCGACTCGACGGCGCGCCGCACCCGGTGACCGTCGTCGTGCAGCACGTCGCCCACCCGGGCGTAGCCCGAGTCGTGCTCGAACCAGAGACCGTACCGTCCGCGCATCCGCGCCTCCTCGGCACCCGAGAGCACCACCTCGCCGGCCGCGAGGTCGACCCGCTCGATGCGGAGGTCGTCCTCGCGATCCGGCTCGGGCGTCACCACGCGGCGCGCGAAGACGATCGCCGTCGCGGCGGTCGCCGCAGCGAACGCGGCGCCCACGATGGCGAGCCCGCCGAGCACCGCGCCGATCGGTCCCATCGTGTGCTCGAGCCTCGACATCCCGCCTCCTGTTCGTCGCCGACGTGCATCGCCCGGGGTACAGGCGCTCGCGCGGCGCGCCGCCACCGACCCCTGCGATCGAGACTCTAGTCTGCTCACGTGTCCGACTCGGCGACCACGCCTCCCCCTGAGTTCGCCGCAGCGCTGGAGTCGCTGCGGGCAGCGACACCGCGAGCGGAACTGCGCGTGTCGGAGATCGCCGCGCCCTCGTCGCTGGCACCGTGGGCCGTCGCACTCGCGGCGGACCTGATCCCCGGGCGCCACGCGGAGGACTCCGACCTCGGCACCGGCCGCTTCGTCCTCCTCCACGACCCGTCGGAGCCCGAGTCGTGGGGCGGGCGCTTCCGGGTCGTCTGCTTCGCGCAGGCCCCGCTCGAGACCGACATCGGCGTCGATCCGTTCCTCGCGGACGTCGCGTGGTCGTGGCTCGTCGACGCGCTCGACGCCCGCGGGGCGCGCTACGTCGCAGCCTCCGGGACCGTCACGAAGATCCTCTCGACGGGGTACGGCGAGCTCGCCCGGCAGGGCGACGGTGCCGAGCTCGAGCTCCGCGCGTCGTGGACGCCGCTCGACGCCGAGATCGCGCCTCATGTGGAAGGGTGGAGTGAGTTGCTGTGCATGCTGGCCGGCCTGCCTCCGAGCTCGGAGGGGGTGACGGCCCTTCCACGGAGGAGGAGACGTGGCTGACGAGTTCCACGTGATCGACTCCCACGACGCCTACGACGACGCGGTCGAGGCCATCGCGGGGGGCGTGGGTCCGGTCGCCGTCGACGCCGAGCGGGCGAGCGGGTTCCGCTACTCGCAGCGCGCGTACCTGATCCAGCTGTTCCGCCGCGACGCGGGGACGTTCCTCTTCGACCCCACGATGGTCGGCGACTTCGCGAGCCTGCAGGACGCGATCCGCGACGAGGAGTGGGTGCTGCACGCGGCCAGCCAGGACCTCGCGTGCCTCCGCGAGGTGGGCCTCGACCCGTCCGGGATCTTCGACACGGAGCTCGCGGCGCGACTGCTCGGGATGCCGCGGGTCGGCCTGGCGTCCGTGGTCGAGGAGCTCCTCGGCATCCGCCTCGCCAAGGAGCATTCTGCGGCCGACTGGTCGACCAGGCCGCTCCCCCAGTCGTGGCTGCGCTACGCCGCACTCGACGTCGAACTCCTCGTCGACGTGCGCGACCGCCTCGCCGAGCGGCTCGTCGACGCGGGCAAGGAGGAGATCGCGCGCCAGGAGTTCGACGCGACCGTCCATCGCGCCGCGAAGCCCCCGGCCGCCGAGCCGTGGCGCCGACTGAGCGGCATCCATGCGCTGCGCTCGCCCCGGAACCTCGCCGTCGCGCGCGCGCTCTGGCACGCCCGCGACGACCTGGCGGCTGAGACGGATGTCGCGCCCGGCCGCCTCGTGCCGGATGCCTCGATCCTCGCGGTCGCGAAGACCCTCCCCGAGTCCAAGCGCGCCCTCGCCGACCTCAAGGCCTTCAACGGTCGCGCGAGCCGGACCGAGATCGACCGCTGGTGGGCGGCGATCGAGGAAGCGCGGACCGCCGAACCGCCCGCCTCGCGCGTGCCGAGCGATGCGCCGCCGCCCCCTCGGGCCTGGGCATCGCGGAATCCGGAGGCCGACGCACGCCTCCGGCTCGCGAAGGCGGCCGTCGGCGACGCGGCCGAGGAGATGGGCATGCCGGTCGAGAACCTGCTGACGCCCGACCACCTGCGGCGACTGGCGTGGCGTCCTCCCGTGGACGCGACGTCGGAGGCGATCGGCGACGCCCTCGAGGAGCTCGGTGCGCGACCCTGGCAGATTGCCGCTACCGCACAGATAATCGCAATCGCGTTTGTGCAGGCCGCACAATCGCTCGAAGACGCCGCACACGACGCTTCGTAGGAACCGGCAACCGATTCCGGCGGCCGCACAGGGCGTTCCTAGGATCAGGTGATCCTCCATTCGAAAGGGAGCTGCAGCGTGGCTGAACGAACTGACGTCGTATTCGTCGACGGGGTCCGTACCCCCTTCGGCAAGGCCGGCGAAAAGGGCATGTACTGGAACACCCGGGCCGATGACCTCGTGGTGAAGGCGATCGTGGGGCTCCTCGAGCGCAACCCGAACGCGCCGAAGGACCAGATCGACGACGTGGCCATCGCGGCCACCACCCAGACGGGCGACCAGGGACTCACGATCGGCCGCAGCGCCGCGATCCTCGCGGGCCTGCCGAAGTCGGTCCCCGGATTCGCGATCGACCGCATGTGCGCCGGGGCGATGACCTCGGTCGCGATGCTGGCCGGCTCGATCGGGTACGGGCAGTACCGGCTGGCGATCGGCGGCGGCGTGGAGCACATGGGCCACCACCCCATGGGCTCGGGCGTCGACCCCAACCCGCGGTTCGTGGCCGAGAAGATGGTCTCCGAGGACGCCCTCGTCATGGGCGCCACCGCCGAGCGCATCCACGACCGCTTCCCGCACCTGACCAAGGAGCGTGCCGACCGGTACGCCCTCGGAAGCCAGCAGCGCACCGCGGCGGCCTACGAGGCGGGCAAGATCCAGCAGGACCTCGTGCCCGTGGCGATCCGCACGAACGAGGGCTGGGGACTGGCGACGCGCGACGAGGTCATGCGTCCCGAGACCACCCTCGAGGGACTCGCCGGGCTGAAGACGCCGTTCCGCCCGCACGGTCGCGTCACCGCCGGCAACGCCTCCGGCCTGAACGACGGCGCCACCGCGGCACTCCTGGCCAGCGGCGACGCGGCCAAGGAGTACGGCCTGAACGTCAAGATGAAGCTCGTGAGCTACGCGTTCGCGGGGGTCGACCCGGCCATCATGGGCATCGGCCCTGTGCCGGCCACCGAGAAGGCGCTGCGGATCGCCGGCCTGAAGATGGACGACATCGGGCTCCTCGAAGTCAACGAGGCGTTCGCCGTGCAGGTGCTCTCGCTGCTCGACCACTACGGCATCGACGACGACGACCCGCGCGTGAACCCGTGGGGCGGCGCGATCGCCGTCGGCCACCCGCTCGCCTCGTCGGGCGTGCGCCTCATGAACCAGCTCGCCAGCCAGTTCGCCGAGCGCCCCGACGTCCGCTACGGCATCACGACGATGTGCGTGGGCCTCGGCCAGGGCGGCACGATGATCTGGGAGAACCCGAACTACTCGCGCAAGGCCGCGAAGAAGGCCTGAGGAGCACCGCGATGACCGACTACACGAAGATCGACTTCACCGAGCTCGCGGGCATGTTCGACGACGAGGTCGTCACGCATTCGTACGTGCGCGACATCCCCATCTCTGAGGGCCGCACCCTCGCGCTCGTCACCCTCGACAACGGCCGCGACCACACGCGGCCGAACACGCTCGGCCCGAACACGCTGCTCGAGTACGCAGCGACCCTCGACGGGCTCGCCGAGCGCGCCGCGGCCGGCGAGATCCACGCGGTCGCGGTGACGGGCAAGCCGTTCATCCTCGCGGCGGGCGCCGACCTGTCCAAGGTGTCGCAGCTGCCGGACCGCGAGTCGGGACTGCGCATCGCGCAGCTCGGCCACTTCGCGCTCGGCAAGCTCGCGACCGTGGGCGTGCCCTCGTTCGCGTTCATCAACGGCCTCGCGCTCGGCGGTGGCGTCGAGATCGGGCTGCACGCCGACTACCGCACCGTCGACGCGTCGCTGCCGGCCATGGCGCTTCCCGAGGTCTTCCTCGGCATGATCCCCGGCTGGGGCGGCGCGACCCTGCTGCCGAACCTCATCGGCATCGAGAACGCGCTGAAGATCGTCGTCGAGAACCCGCTCAAGCAGAACCGCACCGTCAAGGCGCCGGACGTGCTCGAGCTCGGCATCGCCGACGTGATGTTCCCCTCCGTGAACTACCTCGAGGACTCGATCCGCTGGGCCGACGACGTCGTCTCGGGCCGCGTGAAGGTCAAGCGCCCGAACGAGCCCGGCAAGGTCGAGCGCCTCGTGAAGTGGGACGCCGCGATCGGCATCGCGAAGAAGATGCTGCAGAGCCGCATCGGCACGGTACCGAAGTCGCCGTACGCGGCGCTCGAGCTGCTCAAGGCGGCGAAGTCGGGCACCCGCGAGGAGGGCTTCGCCCGCGAGGACGAGATGCTCGCGGACCTCGTTTCCGGCGACCAGTTCCACGCCTCGATCTACGCGTTCAACCTCGTGCAGAAGCGCACGAAGAAGCCCGCGGGAGCGCCCGACAAGGCCCTGGCGAAGCCCGTGACCAAGGTCGGCGTGCTCGGCGCCGGGTACATGGCGAGCCAGTTCGCGCTGCTCTTCGTCCGCCGACTGCAGGTGCCGGTGATCATCACCGACCTCGACCAGGAGCGCGTGGACAAGGGCGTCGCCTACATCGCCGGTGAGATCGACGCGCTGCTCGGCAAGGGCCGCATCTCCTCCGACGAGGCCAACCGGCTCAAGGCGCTCGTGCACGGCACGACCGACAAGGCGGAGTTCGCGGACTGCGACTGGGTCATCGAGGCGGTGTTCGAGGAGCTCGCGATCAAGCAGGACGTCTTCGCCGAGATCGAGCAGTACATCTCCCCGGAGGCGGTGCTCGCCACGAACACCTCGTCGCTCTCGGTCGAGCAGATCGGCGCGAAGCTCGACCACCCCGAGCGGGTCGTGGGCTTCCACTTCTTCACCCCGGTCGCGGTGATGCCCCTCATCGAGGTCGTGAAGACGTCGAAGACGGATGACGCGACGCTCTCGACCGCGATGGTCACCGCGGCGAAGCTGAAGAAGAACGCCGTGATCACGGCCGACACGCCGGGCTTCGTCGTGAACCGCCTCCTGGCGGTGCTCCTCGGCGAGGCGATGCGCGCGGTCGACGCGGGCACCTCGTTCGAGACGGTCGACGAGGCGATCGCGCCGCTCGGCCTGCCGATGGCGCCGTCGGCGCTGCTCGACCTCGTCGGGCTGAAGGTCGGCGCGCACGTGCTCGACACCCACCACGCGGCGTTCCCCGACCGGTTCTACCGCTCGGAGAACCTGCACGCGCTGGCCGAGTACGGCAAGCTCCTCGACAAGGACGACAAGGGCCGGGCGAAGGGCTTCGACAAGGGGGCGCTCAAGATCGTCGCGGGCGGCACCGATCCCTCGACCGCGGAGGAGATCCTCACCCGGCTCGAGGACGGCCTCGCGCGCGAGACGCGGCTGATGCTCGACGACGCGGTCGTCGCAGCGGCCGAGGACATCGACCTGTGCATGATCCTCGGTGCCGGATTCCCGTTCCAGATGGGCGGACTCACGCCGTACCTCGACCGTGTGGGCGCCTCGGAGCGCGTGTTCGGCGACACGTTCCACCACCCGCCCGTCAAGGGCGTCGAGTCCTGACCGACCGCTGAACGCCGAACGGCCCCCGACGCGATGTCGGGGGCCGTTCGTATGCTCCTCAGCGTGACGCGCATCCAGTACTACGTGGCCTCGACACTCGACGGCTTCATCGCCGACGAGCACGACGGGCTCGAGTGGCTCCTCCAGTTCGGCATGGAGGACTTCAGCGACCACTACGAACGCTTCTTCGCCTCGGTCGGCGCGCTGGTCCTCGGCGCCACGACCTACGAGTGGATCCTCCGCGAAGGCGGCGGGTGGCCCTACGGAGAGCTGCCGACCTGGGTGCTCACGCACCGAACGCTCGAGACGCCCGAGGGCGCCGACATCCGTTTCGCCGATGGCGATGTTGTTGCCGTGGCGGATGCCGCGAGCTCGGCCGCAGGCGGACGGAACGTGTGGGTCGTGGGCGGTGGGCCGGTCGCCGCCCAGTTCCTCGCGGCGGGGCGGCTCGACGACCTGCTCGTGACATACATGCCGGTCGCGCTGGGCCGCGGACGACCGCTGCTGCCGGTCTCGGAGGTCACGCCCGTGCTCACGCTCACCGGGCTCACCCGTCTCGGTGACGCGGTCGAGCACGTCTACCGCATCGACTGACGCAGAGCCGGGAAGAGCCGGTGCGAGGCGAGGTCGATCCTCGGCTCAGACGCGCGGCTGCGCGCCCGTACCCGTCGGGACGTCGATGCCCGCGTTGCGGGCGTGCGGGAGCTTGCTGCCGAGCACCATCGCAGTGACGTCGCGGGCGATGTGCTGGGGCGTGAGGCCGACGCGCTCGAGGATGTCGCCGCGCGAACCGTGGTCCAGGAACTCGTCGGGCAGACCGACCTCGGTGACCGCCGTGTCCACTCCGGCCTCTCGCAGGTCCTGGCGGATCCGGGTGCCGATGCCGCCGACGCGGATCCCGTCCTCGATGCTCACCACGATGCGGTACTCCCCCGCGAGCGAGACGACGCTCTCGGGGACCGGCACGACCCAGCGGGGGTCGACGACCGTCGCCCCGATCCCCTGCGCCTCCAGCTTGCGGGCGACCTCGAGCCCGATGCCCGCCATCGGGCCGACCGTCACGATCAGCACGTCGCGGCGATCGGACTCCGTGAGGACGTCGACCCCGTCGTGCGTGCGGCGGATCGCGTCGTACTCGGTGCCGACCGTGCCCTTCGGGAACCGGACGACCGTCGGCGCATCGCCGACTCGCACCGCCTCGGCGAGCTCCTCGGCGAGGCGGACGGAGTCGCGCGGCGCCGCGAGGCGGATGCCGGGGACGACCTGCAGGATCGAGAGGTCCCAGACGCCGTGGTGGCTGGGACCGTCCGGCCCGGTGACGCCCGCCCGATCGAGCACGAAGGTCACGCCGGCCCGGTGCAGGGCGACATCCATGAGCACCTGGTCGAACGCCCGGTTGATGAAGGTCGCGTACACGGCGACCACCGGGTGCAGGCCGCCGAAGGCGAGGCCCGCTGCGGAGGTCACCGCGTGCTGCTCGGCGATGCCGACGTCGAACACCCGGTTCGGGAAGCGCTCGGCCATGCGGTGCAGCCCCGTGGGCCGCAGCATCGCCGCGGTGATGCCGACGAGTCGCTCGTCGCGCTCGGCGAGTGTCACAAGCTCGTCGGCGAAGACGCTCGTCCACGACGGTGCGGACGCCGTCTCGAGCGACTCGCCCGTCTCGGGGTCGATCTGGCCGACCGCGTGGAACTGGTCGGCGGCATCGCGTCGGGCCGGCTCGTACCCGCGCCCCTTCTCGGTGATCGCGTGCACGATGACCGGCGCACCGTAGTCCTTCGCCTGGCGCAGCGCTGCTTCGAGCGCGCGCTCGTCGTGACCGTCGATCGGGCCGATGTACTTGATGTCGAGATTCGAGTACAGCGCCTCGTTGCCGCTGACCCGGCTGAGGAAGCCGTGCAGGCCGCCGCGGACGCCTCGGTAGATCGCTCGACCCGGCGATCCGAGGCGATCGAACGCGCTGCGACTCTTCAGGTGCAGGGATCGGTACGACTGCTTCGTGCGCACCGAGTTCAGGAACCGCGCCATCCCGCCGATGGTCGGCGCATAGGAGCGACCGTTGTCGTTGACGACGACCACGAGGTTGCGGGTGTTGTCGTCGGAGATGTTGTTCAGCGCTTCCCAGGTCATCCCGCCCGTGAGCGCGCCGTCGCCGACGACGGCGACGACGTGGCGGTCGCCCTGTCCGGTCATCTCGAAGGCCTTCGAGATGCCGTCGGCCCACGAGAGCGAACTCGACGCGTGCGAGCTCTCGACGACGTCGTGCTCGGACTCGGATCGCTGCGGGTAGCCCGCGAGACCGCCCGTCTGGCGCAGGGTGGAGAAGTCCTTCCGACCGGTCAGGAGCTTGTGCACGTACGACTGGTGTCCGGTGTCGAAGATGATGGGGTCGCGCGGCGAATCGAACACGCGGTGGATCGCGAGCGTGAGCTCGACGACGCCGAGGTTGGGGCCGAGGTGCCCGCCGGTCTTCGACACGTCGGCGACGAGCACCTCGCGGATCTCGCGGGCGAGCTCCTCCACCTGGTCGTCGGACAGCGCATCGAGGTCGCGTGGTCCGCGGATCGTGTCGAGCAGCCTCATCCGTCGTGCCTCCGGGTGCGAGGGGCGCCGTGCGCCCGGGTTTCGTTCGAGTGTACGCCGGACGACCTGTGAGCCCCGGCAGAGATCGGGGGCGGCGAGCCGAAGCCCGCCGCCCCCGTCGTGCGCCGTCGTCAGACGAGGCTGCGAAGCACGTACTGCAGGATGCCGCCGTTGCGGTAGTAGTCGGCCTCACCGGGGGTGTCGATGCGGACGACCGCGTCGAACTCGACCGTCTGCTTGCCCTCCGGCGAGAACTCGCTCGGCTCGGCCGTGACGCGCACCGTCTTCGGCGTGACGCCCTCGTTCAGCTGCTCGAGGCCCGAGATCGAGACGACCTCGGTGCCGTCGAGGCCGAGCGACTCGGCGGACTCGCCGGCGGGGAACTGCAGCGGGACGACGCCCATGCCGATGAGGTTCGACCGGTGGATGCGCTCGAAGCTCTCGGTGATGACGGCCTTCACACCGAGGAGGCTCGTGCCCTTCGCGGCCCAGTCGCGGCTCGAACCGGAGCCGTACTCCTTGCCGCCGAAGATGACGAGCGGGATGCCCTGCGCCTGGTAGTTCATCGACGCGTCGTAGATGAACGACTGCGGGCCGCCCTCCTGCGTGAAGTCGCGCGTGTACCCGCCCTCGACGCCGTCGAGGAGCTGGTTGCGCAGCCGGATGTTCGCGAACGTGCCTCGGATCATGACCTCGTGGTTGCCGCGGCGCGACCCGTAGGAGTTGAAGTCCTTGCGGTCGACGCCGTGCTCCGTGAGGTAGTGGCCCGCGGGGCTGTCGGCCTTGATCGAGCCGGCCGGCGAGATGTGGTCGGTCGTGACCGAGTCGCCGAGCCGGGCCAGGACGCGGGCGCCGACGATGTCGGAGACCGGCGTCGTCTCGATGGTCATGCCGTCGAAGTACGGGGGCTTGCGGACGTAGGTCGACTCGGCGTCCCACTCGAAGGTCGCGCCGGTCGGCGTCGGCAGCGTGCGCCACCGCTCGTCGCCCTCGAACACGCTCGCGTACTGGTGGTCGAACATGTCCTTGTCGATCGAGGAGTCGATCGTGGCCTGCACCTCGGACGCGTCCGGCCAGATGTCCTTCAGGTAGACCTCGTTGCCGTCGGAGTCCGTGCCGAGCGGGTCGTTCTCGAAGTCGAAGTTCATCGTGCCGGCGAGCGAGTACGCGATCACGAGCGGCGGGCTCGCGAGGTAGTTCATCTTCACGTCGGGGTTGATGCGACCCTCGAAGTTGCGGTTGCCCGAGAGCACCGCGGTCACGGCGAGGTCGTTCTGCTGCACGGCGGCCGAGACCTCCTCGATGAGCGGCCCGGAGTTGCCGATGCAGGTGGTGCAGCCGTAGCCGACCGTGTAGAAGCCGAGGTCCTCGAGGTCCTGCGTCAGGCCGGCCTTCTCGTAGTAGTCGGTGACGACCTTCGAGCCCGGGGCGAGCGTCGTCTTCACCCACGGCTTCGCCTTCAGGCCCCGCTTCACCGCGTTGCGGGCGAGGAGGCCCGCGGCGAGCATGACCGACGGGTTCGACGTGTTCGTGCACGAGGTGATGGCGGCGATCGTCACGGCACCGTGGTCGAGCGTGTAGGCCGTGCCATCCGCAAGTTCGACCGAGGTCGGCTTGGACGCCGTCTTCGGCGCGTGCGACCGGTGGTGGTGCATGTGGTGGTTGTGCTCGTCCTCCGGCGAGTTGCCGGGCGGGTCGGATGCCGGGAAGGACTCGGCGATCTCGAGGTCGACCAGGTCGTGGTCGACGTCGGCGTAGTTGGTCAGGTCGGACTCGAACTGCGACTTCGCCTCGGAGAGCACGATGCGGTCCTGAGGACGCTTGGGACCGGCGATCGAGGGGACGACCGTCGAGAGGTCGAGCTCGAGGTACTCGGAGTACACGGCCTCGTTGTCGGCGTCGTGCCAGAGCTTCTGCTCCTTGGCGTAGGCCTCGACGAGCGCGAGCTGCTCCTCGCTGCGACCGGTGAGGCGCAGGTAGTCGATCGTGACGCCGTCGATCGGGAACATCGCCGCGGTCGAGCCGAACTCGGGGCTCATGTTGCCGATGGTCGCGCGGTTGGCGAGCGGCACGGAGGCCACCCCGGTGCCGTAGAACTCGACGAACTTGCCGACCACGCCGTGCTTGCGCAGCATGTCGGTGATCGTGAGCACGACGTCGGTCGCGGTGACGCCCGCGGGGATGGCGCCGGAGAGCTTGAAGCCGACGACCTTGGGGATGAGCATGGACACGGGCTGGCCGAGCATGGCCGCCTCCGCCTCGATGCCGCCGACGCCCCAGCCGAGGACGCCGAGCCCGTTGACCATGGTGGTGTGCGAGTCGGTGCCGACGCAGGTGTCGGGGTAGGCACGGGTCACGCCGTCGACATCGCGGTGGTAGATCACCTTCGCGAGGTGCTCGATGTTGACCTGGTGCACGATGCCGGTGCCGGGCGGGACGACCTTGAAGTCGTCGAACGCGGTCTGGCCCCAGCGCAGGAACTGGTAGCGCTCGCCGTTGCGCTCGTACTCGATCTCGACGTTGCGCTCGAGCGCGTTCTCCGTGCCGAACAGGTCGGCGATGACCGAGTGGTCGATGACCATCTCGGCGGGCGAGAGCGGGTTGATCCGGTTCGGGTCGCCACCGAGCGCGACGACGGCCTCGCGCATGGTCGCGAGGTCGACGATGCAGGGCACGCCCGTGAAGTCCTGCATCACCACGCGCGCGGGCGTGAACTGGATCTCCGTGTCGGGGTCGGCGGTCGGCACCCAGGAGCCGAGGGCCTCGATCTGCTCCTTGGTGACGTTGGCGCCGTCCTCGGTGCGGAGCAGGTTCTCGAGCAGCACCTTCAGGCTGAACGGGAGCTTCTCGTGCCCGGCGACGGTGTCGATCCGGTAGATCTCGTACGAGGCATCTCCGACCTGGAGCGTGTCCTTCGCCCCGAAACTGTTCACTGCAGACACGATGTCCTCTCCTTCGCGGATGCCGCGGACGCGGCCCTTCCCGGCGTCACCCGCGGTGGTTCGCCGGTGGCCGCCCCAGCAAGGCTAGCCCAACCGCGTCACCGGCCGACAGGCCGCCGGCCGCACCCGTGATTTATCTTGATGTCGAGATAACTGTATCACTCGGCGGCGCGCTTCGCGGGGTAGACCGCGCGCACCACGAGCCACGAGAACACGAGCAGCAGGGCGTAGAGCGGCACTCCCATGAGCAGGCGGGTCGCGCCGAGCGCCTCGACGTTGCCCGCGTAGTAGAACGGCACCTGCACGAGCAGCCGAGCGACGAACATGCCGAGCCAGACGACCGTCAGGAACTGCATCGCACGGTACTTCCGCCGCTCGCGGCGCCACGCGGTGCCGTCGCCCATCAGGAATCCGACGACGAGCCCGACGAGCGGCCATCGGACGAGGAGCGAGATGAGGATCGCGACGGCGTACGCGGCGTTGGTGTAGAAGCCGATGACGTAGTTGTCCTCGGCACGACCCGTCCAGAGCGAGAGGGCAGCGGATGCCGCCACGCCGATGAGCCCGGCGATCGCCTGCGTCGGTTGGCTCCGCGTGAACAGGCGCAGCGCCGTGAACACGACGGCGAGGCCGAGCGAGGCCCCGAGCGCCCAGCCGAGCTCGCGCGTGAACGTGTAGACGACGAGGAAGACGAGGCCGGGCAGGATGGCCTCGGCGAGCCCGCGGATGCCGCCCAGCGCGCCGACGAGGTCGGCGGGGGTCAGCGTCTCGTCGCGGGCGATCCGGCCGAGGCCGGACTTCTCGGCGGCCGCGGCGACCTGTCGGCCGAGCTCAGCGGTCGGGTCATCCGCCTCGCCGCCGTTCGACGAGTCGGCGTTCCCGGTGCGGTCGCGGTCGGTGCGATCGGCGGCGTGGTCCTCGCTCACGCGGGTTGACCGCCCGAGGACGGCGCAGGCATCCGGAGCGGGATCAGGTCGCGCGGGGGCATGGGCGTGTTCCCGCGCACCACGACGATCGACCGGAACAGGTCCTCGATCTTCGCGGCCGCCGCGGGATCGGCCGCGGCCTCGCCGGCGATGACGCCGCGCAGGAACCAGCGCGGCCCGTCGACGCCGATGAAGCGCGCGAGTCGCATCTTGCCCGCCTGCCCCTCGGCGGTCGTCACGGGGATCTGCGCGAGCAGTTCGGGGCCGAACGTTCCCTCGCGCACCTGCGTCGACCCGCCCTGCCGGGAGATCTGCTCGGCGATCTGGCCTCGGATCTCGTGCCAGAGGCCGCTCGACCTGGGCGCCGAGAACGGCTGCACCTGCAGGGTCGAGTTGGCGTAGTCGAGCCCGACCGCCACCACGCGCTTCGTGCCCTCCTCGACCTCGAGGCGCAGGTGCAGTCCCTCGCGGGGCAGGACCTTGACGCCGCCGAGGTCGACGTACGGGCGGACCGGGTTGGCCTCGGACTCGTCCAGCGGGCCGTTCGTCGCGCGGTCCTCCGGCGCGGACTTGGGGTGGTCGACGGGGATGTCGTCGATGTTCTCGATGTCGCTCACGCGTGTGCTCCTGACTGGTTCGCCCCGAATCCGGTGGATCCGAATCCTCCCTCGCCGCGAAGGCTCCCGGGCAGCTTCTCGACCTCGACGAACCGCGCTCGGCTCACCGGCATGACCACCAGCTGCGCGATCCGGTCGCCCGCCTCGATCCGGTACGGCTCGCGGGCATCGGTGTTCAGCAGTGCGACCTTGATCTCGCCGCGGTAGCCCGCATCGACCGTGCCGGGCGCGTTCACGATGGTGAGGCCGTGCTTGAACGCCAGCCCCGACCGCGGGACCACGAACGCGACGTAGCCGTCGGGCAGTGCGATCGCGACGCCGGTGCCGACGGTGGCGCGCTCACCGGGCTCGAGCACGACGGACTCGCCGGCGTGCAGGTCGGCCCCGGCATCGCCCGGGTGAGCGTAGGCGGGGACGTGGTCGGCCGTGATCAGCACATCGACGGAATCGGTCACCGTTCGAGGGTAGTGCAGAAGTCTGGTCTGATAGTTCCATGCCCGACTACCGCGAACGGCTCTGGCCGACGCCCTGGATCTACCTCATCAGCCTGCTGCTCGTCCCCGCGAGCATCCTCGTGCTCGCCCCGGTGTCGCTGCCCGCGGGCATCGCGACCGGCGTGCTCCTCTACGTGGCGGTCGCCGGCTCGCTGACGCTCACCTCGCCGGTCGTCGAGGTCGCCGACGGACGGTTCCGCGCGGGGCGCGCCTCCGTGCCGCTCGAGCTCACGGGCGAGGCGATCCCCGCCGAGGGCGAGGCCGCGCGAACCGAACGCGGAACCGGGCTCGACGCCCGGGCGTACCTCGTGATCCGCGGGTGGGTCAAGGACGTCGTGCGGGTGCCCATCGAGGATGCCGCGGACCCGGCGCCGTACTGGCTCGTGTCGACGCGTCATCCGCACGAAATGGCCGCCGCGATCAACGGATCGCGACGGCCTCGTGTCGGTGGGGAGCCCGCCTAGGCGGCGCACTCCAGGCAGATCGGCCCGAGCTTGGTCTCGTGGTCGATCTGCGAGCGGTGCTTCACGAGGAAGCAGCTGACGCAGGTGAACTCATCCGCCTGCGGCGGCAGCACGACGACGTCGAGTTCGACGTCGGACAGGTCGGCTCCCGCCAGGTCGAAGCTGCCGGGGTTGTCGGCGTCCTCGACGTCGACGCTTCCCGACATCTTGTCGGGCACGCGCTCCTTGAGGGCCTCGATCGACTCGGAGTCGTCTTCGGTCTTCCGCGGCGCGTCGTAATCCGTTGCCATTCCCATCCTTTTTCCATTGCCGAGGATTCGGCGGCCATAGTCTGCACGAAATCAAGTGCGTAAGCAAACCATCCGTCGACCGTCCGAACCGGTTGAATGCACAACTCACGGCACGCCCGGCGTATTCCCAGCGCACGCGGGACCCGCATGGCATCCTTGGGCGGAGATCAAGGGCACGGAAGGGCTTCTCGCCATGCAGGAACTCAAGGTGATCGGGGTCGAGAGCGGCGCCCTCATCGCGGCCTCGGACGACGGCGCGCGATTCCGTATCGAGGTCGACGAGGTGCTGCAGTCCCGCATCCGCCAGGCCGTGCCGGAGACGCGCACCGGACCGAAGCTCTCCCCGCGCGAGGTGCAGGCGCACATCCGCTCCGGCCTGTCGGCCGAGGAGGTCGCGGAGCTCACGGGCGCGTCGGTCGACGACATCCGCCGATTCGAGGGGCCGGTGATCGCCGAGCGCGAACACATGGTCACCTCCGCCCTCGCCGTCCCGACCCACGCCGAGCCCGCCGAGGGCGACGAGCCGATGTCGTTCGGATCGATGGTGCGCGAGCGCCTCGCGGGGCTGGGCGCGCACGGCGAGCGCTGGGCGAGCTGGAAGGACGAGGAGCGGGGCTGGATGGTCAAGCTCGAGTTCACGGCCGACGGCATCGACCACGACGCGCGGTGGTCGTTCGAGCCGCGCAAGCAGGCGCTTCACCCGCAGAACGCCGATGCGACGACGCTCTCGAAGCAGGGCGAGGTTCGGGGCGGGATGATTCCGCGGTTGCGGGCGGTCTCGACCTCCGACGACGCCTCCCGCTTCGACAGCGGCGCGTTCACCTTCGACGTCACCGAGTCCGCGGACGACGACACCGCGCCGCAGCCCGAACTCGCCGCCGCTCGATCGACGCCCGCGCCGAGCGGGCCCGGTGCGTCGACGACGACCGCCGCGTCGAGCGCTGCGGTCACACGTGCCGCCATCAAGCGAGCGGATGAGCCGGCACCGCCCACCGGCGAGACGGCCGACCTGCTCGAGGCGCTGCGCCGACGGCGCGGCGAGCGCGAGGTGGGCCCGATCCCGGAGCGGATCACGACGGCGCCGGCGCCGACCGACTCGCCTGCGACTCCCGTTCCGTCGCCGGCGACCGAGCTCCACGTCGATGGCGACGCCGATGAGGACGCGGACGAGGCCCAGGAGCGCGCGGGCGCGGCGGCACGTGCGCTGTGGGGTGGCAAGTCCGGCCAGGCGACGCGGCAGAAGAAGGGTCGCGCCGCGATGCCGAGTTGGGACGAGATCGTCTTCGGCGCCCGCAGCGACGACGACCTGGCGTAGACGACGGGATCCGTCAGCGGCCGCCGGTCCGCGACGCGCCACGCTGCCCGCCGGGCGGCGTGGGGTCGAGGCGTTCCGTCACGCACCTCCCGGTGCTAGCATTCGAACACAGTTTCGAATCTCGGAGGTCGGGATGCAGCGGACGATGGAACCGGCGGAAGTGTGGACCAGCGACACGGGCGTCCCCGAGCGGCTCGTCTGGCGCGCGCAGCGCTTCCGCGTCGACGACACGCCCACCCCGCTCGTCGGTCCGGCGGACTGGTGGCTCGCCTTCGCGGGCAACGACCCCGGCGCGGGGCGCGCTCCGCTCGCGATCACCGGATGGCGCTTCCAGGCGACCGGTCCCGAGGGCGATACCCACGTGTTCGACGTCGGGCACGACGGAACGCACTGGCACGTGCTGCGCGTGTTCGACTGACTACCGTCGGGCGTCCGAGTGCGGGATCAGGCCGACTTCTCGGCCCGGCGCGGCTTGGACGGCACGATGGTCGGAGCGGCGTTGTCGATCACCGTCTCCTTCGTGACGACCACCCGTGCGACCCCGGTGGAGGACGGCACCTCGAACATGATCGGCCCGAGCACCTCCTCCATGATCGCGCGGAGGCCGCGGGCGCCGGTCTGACGCAGCACCGCGAGATCTGCGATCGCCTCGAGCGCGGCCTGGTCGAAGTCGAGCTCCACGCCGTCGAGTTCGAACATCCGCTGGTACTGCTTGACGAGCGCGTTCCGCGGCTCGGTCAGGATCTCCATGAGCGCCGTGCGGTCGAGCGGGGTGACCGTCGCGACCACGGGCAGGCGGCCGATGAACTCCGGGATCAGTCCGAACTTGTGCAGGTCCTCGGGAAGGACCTCGCTGAAGAGCTCCGCCTCGTCCTGCTTGGAGTGCAGCGGTGCCCCGAAGCCGATGCCGCGCTTGCCCGCGCGCGAGGAGATGATCTCCTCGAGCCCGGCGAAGGCTCCCGCCACGATGAAGAGGACGTTCGTCGTGTCGATCTGGATGAACTCCTGGTGCGGGTGCTTGCGACCGCCCTGAGGGGGCACGGATGCCACGGTGCCCTCGAGGATCTTCAGGAGCGCCTGCTGCACGCCCTCACCCGACACGTCGCGCGTGATCGACGGGTTCTCGGCCTTGCGCGCGATCTTGTCGACCTCGTCGATGTAGATGATGCCGGTCTCGGCGCGCTTGACGTCGTAGTCGGCGGCTTGGATGAGCTTCAGGAGGATGTTCTCGACGTCCTCGCCGACGTACCCGGCCTCCGTGAGCGCCGTGGCATCCGCCACTGCGAAGGGCACGTTCAACTGCTTCGCGAGCGTCTGGGCGAGGTAGGTCTTGCCGCACCCGGTCGGGCCAATGAGGAGGATGTTCGACTTGGCGATCTCGACGTCGTCGTGCGCGCGGTCGGCGGGAGTGATCGCCGCCTTCGCGCGGACGCGCTTGTAGTGGTTGTAGACCGCCACGGCGAGGGCGCGCTTGGCGGCATCCTGGCCGATGACGTACTCCTCGAGGAAGCCGAAGATCTCCTTCGGCTTCGGCAGCTCGAACTCGCCCGACTCGGGCTCCCCCGCCTCGGCGAGCCGCTCCTCGATGATCTCGTTGCAGAGTTCGACGCACTCGTCGCAGATGTACACGCCGGGACCGGCGATGAGCTGCTGCACCTGCTTCTGGCTCTTGCCGCAGAAGGAGCACTTCAAGAGGTCAGCGCTCTCCCCGATGCGTGCCATCGCTTCCTCCCTCGAACCGAGTCTGTTCCGAGCCTAGCCCGAGGCGGGCCGCTCGGGGCCGATCCGCCCCGGTTTGGCGGAAACGGCACGACGAGGGGCGGATGCGTCATGCGCACCCGCCCCTCGTGAGCCCGTTCGGACTAGCGACTCAGCGCCGGCAGCGTCTTGCGCGACGTGAGCACCTGGTCGATGAGGCCGTACTCGCGCGCCTCCTCGGCCGAGAGGATCTTGTCGCGATCGATGTCGACGTTCACCTGCTCCTGCGTCCGGTTGGAGTGCCGGGACAGGGTCTCCTCGAGCCAGCTGCGCATGCGCATGATCTCCGCGGCCTGGATCTCGATGTCGGAGGCCTGGCCGTGGCCGGCCTCGCCCATCGCGGGCTGGTGGATCAGCACGCGCGCGTTCGGCAGCGCGAGCCGACGGCCGGGCGTGCCCGCGGCGGCGATCACCGCCGCGGCCGACGCGGCCTGGCCGAGCACGACCGTCTGGATCTGCGGCCGGATGTACTGCATCGTGTCGTAGATCGCCGTCATCGCGGTGAACGATCCACCGGGCGAGTTGATGTACATCATGATGTCGCGGTCGGGGTCCATCGACTCGAGCACCAGCAGCTGCGCCATGATGTCGTCGGCCGACGCGTCGTCGACCTGCACGCCGAGGAAGATGATGCGGTCCTCGAAGAGCTTCGCGTAGGGGTCCTGGCGCTTGTAGCCGTAGGCCGTGCGCTCCTCGAAGCTCGGCAGGATGTAGCGCGAGCCCGGGGCCTGCCGGCCACCCGGGAAGGCGGTGCCGCCGAAGGCGGGGATGTTCATGCTCACTGTCTCTCTCTTCCTACGCAGCCTGATCGGTCCCGCCGCCGCCCGAGACGTCGAGCGCCGACTCGCGGATGTGGTCGACGAAGCCGTACTCGAGGGCCTCCTGCGCGTTGAACCAGCGGTCGCGGTCGCCGTCGGCGTTGATCTGCTCGACGGTCTTGCCGGTCTGCGCCGCGGTGATCTCGGCGAGTCGCTTCTTCATGTCGAGGATCAGCTGCGCCTGGGTCTGGATGTCGCTCGCGGTGCCGCCGAAGCCGCCGTGCGGCTGGTGGAGCAGCACGCGGGCGTTCGGGGTGATGTAGCGCTTGCCCTTCGTCCCGGCCGTGAGGAGCAACTGGCCCATCGAGGCCGCCATGCCGATGCCGACCGTGACGATGTCGTTCGGGACGAACTGCATGGTGTCGTAGATCGCCATGCCCGCCGTGATCGAGCCGCCGGGTGAGTTGATGTAGAGGTAGATGTCCTTCTTCGGGTCCTCGGCGGCGAGGAGCAGCAGCTTCGCGGCGATCTCGTTCGCGTTGTCGTCGCGCACCTCGGAGCCGAGCCAGATGATGCGGTCCTTCAGCAGTCGATCGAACACACTGGGCTGCAGTGTCGGTTCGGCCATGGATTTCGCTCCGTTCCGTTGCGTGTTGGTCTCGAATCTATCCGGTGCAACACGCGGGAACCGGACTGTTCGCCGTCGGCGGATGCCGCGCCGCGGCGAGCTGCGTCAAGTGCCGGTCCGCGGCACCTCATCGGGCGGTACAACGAGCTCGCGCGCGTAGGCGTCGACCGCGCGGCGGTACTGCGTGAGGTGCGGCGCGAGCGCGACCAGGGCGACGGATGCCGCGGCATCCGCTGCGCCCGTCGAGACGAGTGCGAGCGCGCGGAACGCCGCCACCGCGTCGGCGAGGTCGCCCGCGTCGGCCGCGACCTCGTCGAGCAGGGCGAGCGATTCCGCCGGTCGGCCGAGGTTGCGGACCGTGGAGGCGAGTTGGATGTGCGCCTCGACTCGGGCCCGCCCCGACAGCCCGAGCTCGAGCGATCGGCGGTAGCGCGGCTCGGCCTCCTCCTCGAGGCCTGCGGAGTCGCGGGCTCCCGCCGCCTCGAACGGTCCGCGGGGGTCGTCGTCGGGCAGTTCTGCGGCGAGCGCGTCGATCCGCGCGATCACCTCCCGCTCCCCCAGTTCGGATGCCGCGTCCCAGACCGCGTCGACCCGTCGCTGCCAGTCGTCGCCCATCGCCGCTCGTCCCTTCGATCACGCCGCATCCACCGCGGAGACGACGACGGGGCCGGGCAGTGCTGCCCGACCCCGTCCGTCTCGACCGTCGATTACTCGGCGTCGGCCTTCTTCGACGCGCGCTTGCGCGCCGGCTTCTTCTCGGCCGGAGCCTCCTCGGCCTCGGCGGGCGCCTCATCGGCGGCAGCCTCGGCGGGCGCCTCCTCGGCGCCCTCGTCGTCGCCGGCGACGGCGGTGAACTCCGACAGGTCGACCGGGTTGCCCGCGGCATCCGCGACCTTCGCCTTGCCCAGGGCGATCGCGAGCGCCTTGTTGCGCGCGACCTCGCCGACCATGGCCGGGATCTGGCCGTTCTGGCTCAGGACCTGCACGAACTCGTTCGGGTCCATGCCGTACTGCGCGGCGCCCTGCACGAGGTACTGCGTGAGCTCCTCCTGGCTGACCTGGACCTTCTCGGCCTCGGCTATGGCGTCGAGCACGATCTGGGTCTTGAAGGCCTTGGTGCTCGCCTCGGTGACCTCGGCGCGGTGCTCGTCGTCCTCGAGGCGCCCCTCGGACTCGAGGTGACGGTGCACCTCGTCCTCGATGACGCTGTCGGCGACCGGGACCTCGACGAGCTCGAGGAGCTTGTCGACGAGGAGGTCGCGGGCCTGGGTGCCCTGGCCGAACGACTTGTTCTTCGCGACCTGGTCCTTCAGGCTCGCGGTCAGCTCGTCGAGCGTGTCGAACTCGCTCGCGATCTGCGCGAAGTCGTCGTCGGCCTCGGGGAGCTCGCGCTCCTTCACGGCGGTGACGGTGACGGTGATCTCGGCCGTCTCGCCCTCGTGGTCGCCGCCGAGCAGCTTCGACGAGAACGTCGTGGTCTCGCCGGCGGTCAGCGAGTCGAGCGCCTCGTCGATGCCCTCGAGCAGCTCGCCCGAGCCGAGCTCGTAGGACACGCCGCTGGCCGTGTCGACCTCGGTCTCCTCGATCTTCGCGACCAGGTCGAGCGTGACGAAGTCGCCCGTCTTCGCCGGACGGTCGACCGTGATCAGGGTGCCGAACCGGCTGCGGAGGCGCTCGAGCTCTGCGCTGACCTCGTCGTCGGCGACCTCGACCGAGTCGACGGTCACCTCGAGGCCCGCGTACTCGGGCAGCTCGATCTCGGGACGCACGTCGACCTCGATCGAGAGGAGGAGGTCGCCCGAGAAGTCGGACTCGCTCGGCCACTCGACGATGTCGGCATTCGGGCGGCCGAGGGGGCGGAGCTCGTGCTCGGTGACCGCGGCGCGGTAGAAGCCGTCGAGGCCCTCGTTGACCGCGTGCTCGAGGACGGCGGCCTTGCCGACCCGCTGGTCGATCACGGGCGCGGGCACCTTGCCCTTGCGGAAACCGGGCACGTTGATCTGCTCGGCGATGTGCTCGTAGGCGTGGGCGATGCTGGGCTTCAGCTCCTCGGGCGTCACCGAGATGGTGAGCTTGGCGCGCGTCGGGCTCAGCTTCTCAACCGAAGTGGTCGGCATGGGGAAGTTTCTCCTGTTTGGTGGAAGTACGTGGTCGAGCCGATGCGACTCGTCGGGGCGACAGGATTCGAACCTGCGACCTCCCGCTCCCAAAGCGGGCGCTCTAGCCAAGCTGAGCTACGCCCCGAGTCGCCGGCTTGACTCGCCGGTCCTGCGCGTCGGCACGCCGAAGCACGTCGAAGCACGGATTGGACCCGGGAAAGTCTACTGCACGAGCCGTGGTGCGCCCGATGCGTCGATCCGACCCGCCCGCGCCGCCTGTGGATGACGAAGTCAGGGCCGGCACCTATGGTGCCCGGAACGGGCCCGATGCGAGAGTGTGCGCATGACCGACTCGACGCGTCCCGCCGCGCCCGATCTGCGTCGCTGGCCGAGCGATCCCGCCCAGTTCGCCGACACCACGTTGTGCCCCGCCTGCTTCTCGCGCCTGCTCGGCGTCACGTGCGACGTGTGCGGGCTCCGGCTCGACGTCGCCGCGGCGACCGACCTGTTGGCCGCGGGCGTGCGCGTGCGCGATGCGGAGGCGGACCGGCAGTCGATCATCACCCGGATGCGTGCGGAGCAGGCCCCGCCGGCCGTGGCATCCGTGCCGAGCAGTGCTGGCGCGGGCTCCGCGTCCTCGCCCGGGGTGCCGATCGCAGCGCCGCCGCCGGCCGCACCGCCGTTGCCGCCGCACGTGGGCGCGGCTCCCGAGACGCCCGTCCGGGGTGCCGGGCCGGGCGCGGCGCCTCCCACGGCTCCGCGCCGTTCCGGGGTCCAGGTGCTGCTGCTCGCGCTCGGCGTCGTGCTGCTCTCGGTCGCCGCGATGGTCTTCCTCTTCTTCGCGTTCGTCGTCGCCGACCTCGAGATGCGGTCCCTCATCACCGCCGCGGTGAGCGTGATCGTCCTCGTCCTCGCATGGTTCCTCCGCGCCCGACGGCTCCCGGGCACCGCCGAGGGCGTGTCGGCCGTCGGCGCCGTCCTCCTCGTCCTCGACGCCTGGATCATCCGGGCGAACGGCCTCTTCGGAACGGAGCGCGTCGAATCCGCGGCCTACTGGGGTGCGGCGCTGCTCGTCGTCGCAGCGGTCCTCGCGGGCGCGGGAATCCTCAGCCGACTGCGCCTCCCGAGGCTCGCGGCGGCGGCGCTCGCACCCGCGGGCGTGTTCTCGGGCGGCTTCGCCATCGCACCGGACGGGGAGGTCGCCACGGGACTGTGGCTCGGTGGGACGGCCGTCGCCCTCCTCGGCGTGGCATCCCGGTTCATCGGGCCGAGGCCCGAGCGGATCATCGTGCGCACCTTCGGCTTCACCGGCGGCGGGATCGCCCTTGCGACCGCCGCCTGGGCACTCCCGTCCGTCGGGCTCGGGGCGTTCTGGTCCTTCCTCGCGGTCGCGGTCGTCTGGGCCGTCGTCCTCGTCGCGTCGCCGTCGTCGGCGGCAGGGACGAGCGGATGGCGCGTCCTCGCGTCGGTCGCCGTCGGCCTCAGCGTCCCGCTCGCGTTCGTCCTGGGGATCGCGCTCGACCGTGGGACGACGACGGTCTGGCTGGCACCCGGACTCGCCGCGCTCGTGACCTGCGCCATCGCGGCGACCACGAGGATGGGCGCGGTGCGCCGCGATGCGCTGCCCGCACTCCTCGCAGCCTCCGCGGTCGCACTCGCCGCGACGCTCCCGGCGCTCCTCATCGCGCTGGGCGGCCTGGCGAGCCTCGCCTCCGACGTGATCGGGCTGTGGGCGCTCAGTGCGACCGCGCCGCGGGACGTGCCCGACGAGGGCGGGGCCTCCGTGCTCGCGCTCGCAGTCACGACCGTCGCGCTGATCGCCGTCCTCGCGCTGACCGGCCGCCTGCTCCGCTTCGCGGCGGCGGCGATCGCGGGCGCCCTCACGACCGCACTCGCCGCCGCCGTGCTCATGCCGACCGTGGCCGCGGCTGCCATCGGCCTCATCGTGGTCGCCGCCGTCGCGCTGGTGGCCGCTGCGATCCCCGCGGTCCGGCGGCTCAGGGGTGCGATCGTCGTTCTCGCCGCAGGTGGCATCCCTGCGGCCGCACTCGCGTGGCTGGTCGGCCACTCGTCGACGGGCCTCTGGTGGTGGGTCGTGCCGTCCGTGGTCGCGTTGTCGATCGCGGGGCGCGTCCTCGCCGCTCGCGTGGCGCGGACGGCACTGGCGACGGTCCGCGTGCTGCACGTGGTGGCCGCCTCGCTCGTTGCGCTTCTCGCCACCGTCGCGTTCCCCGCTTGGGCTGCGGCATCCGGCGTGCCGATCTCGACGCCCTGGGACGAACCCGCGTTCCTCGTCGCCGTGGTCGCGACGCTCGCGCTCGGCGCCCTCGCTGTCGCCCGCAGGCTCCCGGCCGATGACCGCGTGACAGCCGGAGCCGCACTGTTCGCCGGGGCGATGATCGCCACGACGTGGCTCGCCGTCACGTTCTTCACGCCCTGGGCCTGGGCCCCCGCGACTGCGCTCGCCGTCGTCGGGCTCGTCTGGGTCCGTTCGGATCTCCGCCCGATGCGTGCGCTGTTCGCCGCGGGCACCCCGCTGGCGATGGCGTTCGCGGGTGCCGGGATCAGCGTGGACCTCGCCGGCGGGAACGTCGCGATCGGGCTCGCTGCCGCGATCCTCGCGGCCGCGGGGGTCGCGCTGGTGGCGCTGCCCTCGGATCCGCTCGGCAGGCGGATCTGGGGCATCGTCGCCGGCGCACTCACGACGATCGCGGCAGTGGTCGGCCTCACGGCATCCGCGCCATCCGGCGGGGCCTGGCTCGTCCTCCTCCTCCTGACGCCGGTGCCGTTGCTGATCGCCGCGATGTTCGGCGATCCGATCGGGGGCGGTTCGCCCGCGGTGCACGCGTCATGGGGATCGCTCGCGCTCGGCGTCGGGACCGTCTGGGCATGGCCCGACGCCCGCGGCATCGACGCGGTCGAGACGTACACGCTTCCGCTCGCGGCCGGACTGCTGGCGTCGGCGGCGCTCCTCATCTGGAGGCGGCCGGCGACCGACTCGACCGCCGCCGGGCGCACCGCGCTCCTCGCGGCGGCGGCGGCCGTTGCCGTCCTGCCGAGCGTCGCCCTGGCGGGCGACTCAGCACTGCGAACGCTGCTGCTCGTCGCGACCGGTGCCGTGTTCGTGATCGCCGGGAGCTTCACGCCGGATCTCCTCCGCGGCGTCCCCATCCGGATGCTCGTCGTCGCGACCGGGTGGGTGGCCGCGACCGGCGCCGCCGTCCTGCGCGGGTCCGCGATCGCCGGAGGCGTTGACGGCGCGCTTCCCGTCGAGTTCTGGCCCGTCCTCGCGTTCGGGGTGGGGCTCGTCGCGGTCGTGCCCTGGGTCCGAGACCGCGTCGAGCCGCAGCGCGCGGCCGAGGCTGTGCTCGCGGCATCCCTCGCACTGGCCGCGATCCCGACCACGATCGCGATCGCCGAGGGCGTCGACGCCGACCTCCGCACCGCGGTGCTCCTCGTCGTCCTGGGCGGTACGTACGTGCTCGGCACCACGACGCGGTCGCGGCCGTTCGCCGGCGCCGCGCTCAGGTGGACCGCCCTCGCCATGGCGGTCGGCGCCGGCGGGCTCGCGCTCGTCCTGCGCTCGGTCGATCCGTTCGACCTGGTCACGGTTCCCATCGGCGCGGCGCTCGTCGCCGCCGGAGCGATCCGGATGCGGCGATCGCCCGCTGTGGGGAGCTGGCCGGCCCTCGGTCCGGGCCTCGCCGTGCTCATGGTGCCCGCGCTCATCGCGGACTGGACCGACCCCGCACTCTGGCGTCTGGTGGCACTCGGCGTCGTCGCGGTCTCGGCGGTCGTGATCGGGGCGGTGGTCCGGCTCCAGGCACCGCTCCTGCTGGGTGGCGCCGTGCTGCTCGTGCACACGGTCGCACAGCTCTGGCCGTGGATCACGCTGCTGTACGAGGCGGTGTGGTGGTGGCTGTGGCTCGGGATCGCCGGCGCGCTCCTGATCACGATCGCGGCGACGTACGAGCGTCAGATGCGCCTGGCTCGCGGAGTCATCCGCACCATCGGTTCGCTGCGCTGAGGCGAACCCCCACGGCCCGCACGGGAGGCGCGCCGCGACCCGTTCGTGCACGAACCGGCTCGCGTCGGCGTGTACGATGATCGGGTGCCCGCTCGCGGGTGCTCGGGGATGTAGCTCAATGGTAGAGCCTCAGTCTTCCAAACTGATGGTGCGGGTTCGATTCCCGTCATCCCCTCCCTGTGATGTCCCAGGACATCGTGAACGGCTGAACCGCGGACACGCGGGTTCAGCCGTTTCTCGTTGCGGGTGCGGTGATTCGCCACCATCGGTCGGCCGGAGTCAAGCCCCTGCGAGTCCGCGGGGAATCCCGCGACGCCGGCGGACGTTGGCCCTACCGTGGCATCCGTAAGGGTACGAGTGGAAGGGGACCACATGACCGACTCGAAGACCGCATCGAAGTCCACGGCTCCGATGGCCGGAGCCGACCCGGAGGTCGCCTCGGGCGTCTCCCAGTTCTTCACGCCGCTCGTCCACGAGTTGACCGTGCTCGCGATCAACGGCAAGCAGGCGCACTGGAACGTGCGCGGCCGCGACTTCCTCGAGGTGCACGAGTTCCTCGACACCGTCGTCGACCACGCGCAGGAGTGGGCCGACCTCGCGGCAGAGCGCGTCGTCGCCCTCGGGCTGCCGATCGACGCGCGGATGGCGACGATCGCCTCCGGGAGCGCGGCCGCCAACCCGAAGGCGGGCTTCAAGCAGTCCGACGACACGATCGCCGACGTCGTCGCGCAGATCGACGTCGCCACGGCTCGGGTGAACGCGGCGATCGAGGGGCTCGAGGAACTCGACCCGGCGAGCCAGGACGTGGCGATCGCGATCCGCCAGGGTCTCGACAAGGACCGGTGGTTCCTCGCTGCGCACGTCAGCGTGACGTAGTCGACCGGCGCGAGCTCGGACACGCCGCGGCGACGGCAGCGGCGACACGGGCCCGGGTGCAGAATGCCGCCATGGCGGATGCACCTGGGCCCGATGCGTCGCGTCGACCGGATCCCGAGCGGCCGAGCGCCGAGGAGCTCACGGACGCCCAGCGGTCGCTGCGGGCCCAGATGCTGGCGACCGAGCACTGGAGCCTCCTCGCGTCGCGGAGCACGACGCAGAGCGAGGTGCTGACGCGCATCGCCATCTACCTCACGCTCGTGTCCGCGGGTCTCGTCACGCTCAGCGTGCTCGGGAACGCGACCGGGTTCCGCGGCTGGTTCGGCGTCGCCGCGCTCGGCGTGCTCCTGCTGCTCGTGCTGCTCGGACTCATCACCCAGAAGCGGGCCTTCAACGCCTCGCTCGACGACCTGATGTTCGTGCTCGCGATGAACCGGCTGCGCGGCGCGTACCTCGACCTCGATCCCGGGATCGCCGACTACCTCGTGACCTCCGCGAACGACGATGAGGCGGGGAGCGCACAGACGTACTACGCCTACAGCCCGCGACCGGGCCAGATCTGGGCGAGCTCGGCGATGATCATCTCCGTGGTCGTGGCTGCAGTGATCGCCCTCTTCGTCGGCGGCGTGGTGCTCGGTCTCGCCGGCCCGATCTGGCTGGCGATCAGCCTCGGGGTCCTCGCCGGCCTGGGCTCGATCGCCGCCTGGATGAGGACCGGCTATCGCGGGTACACCGCGATGTTCCGCCTCCATTCCCCGTTGCGGACGACCTCCGCCGACTGAGCGCGTCCGGGGTCGGTCGAGTCCCGAGGGGTGCGGCGATCGGGGACCGAGGGCAGAATGCCGCCATGTCGGATGCACCCGGGATCGACCCTCCTCCGTCCGCCGACGACCGTCGGCCCACGGCCGACGGACTCACCGACGCGCAGCGCTCGCTCCGCGCGCAGATGCTCGCGACCGAGCACTGGAGCCTCCTCGCGTCGCGGAGCACCACCCAGAGCGAGTTGCTCACGCGGATCGCGATCTTCCTGACGCTCGTCTCGGCGGGTCTGGTCACGCTCAGCGTGCTCGGCAACGTGACCGGATTCCGCGGCTGGTTCGGCGTCGCGGCGATCAGCGTGCTGGCGCTGCTCACCCTGCTCGGCTTCATCACGCAGACGCGCGTGCTCAACGGCATGACCGAGGACCTCGCCTACGTCATCGCGATGAACCGGCTGCGCGGCGCGTACCTCGACCTCGATCCCGGGCTCGCCCCGTACCTGCTCAGCTCCGCGAACGACGACCGGCTCGGTGCGCACCGCACCTACTTCCCGTTCGGTCCCCGCCCGAGCCAGCCCTTCGCCAGCTCGATGACGGTGATCACTTCGGTGGAGAGCGCCATGGTCGGGCTGCTCATCGGCGCCGTCGTGACCGCGTTCGGCGGTGGGACCGCCGTCGCAGTGGGCGTCGGCGTCGTCATCGCGGTCGGCTGGTTCGTGCTCTGGGCTCGGATCGGCTACGTACGGTACCGCGAGGTCTTCGGCACGTACACGCCGCTTCGCCCGACACCCCACGACTGAACATCGCCGGCGTGGGCCCCGTCAGCGCTGCAGCCAGGCCAGCACGGCGAGCACCCGCCGGTGATCCGTGCCCGAGTCCTCGAGGCCGAGCTTCTGGAAGATCGAGGTCACGTTCTTCTCGACGGCGCCGACGCCGATGAACAACTGCCCGGCGATGCCGGCGTTCGTGCGCCCCTCGGCCATGAGCTCCAGCACCTCCCGTTCGCGCGGAGTGAGGGAGGCCAGCGGGTCGCCGCGCCGCGAGAGCAGCTCGCGCACGACCTGCGGGTCGAGCACGGTGCCGCCGTCCCGGATGCGGAGCACCGCATCCTCGAGGTCCTCGAGCGAGGCCACGCGGTCCTTCAGCAGGTAGCCCATCCCACCGTCGGCGGAGGCGAGCAGCTCGTGCGCATAGGTGCCCTCGACGTACTGGCTGAGCAGGAGCACGCCGATCCCCGGCCGCCGACGGCGGAGCTCGATGGCGGCCCGGACCCCCTCGTCGCGGAACGTGGGCGGCATGCGGACGTCGAGCACCGCGACCTCCGGCGCTGCACGGTCCAGGTCGGCGAGCAGCGCGTCGGCGTCGCCGTAGGCGCCGACCGTCTCGAAGCCGGCCTCGTCGAAGAGCCGCACGAGCCCCTCGCGGAGGAGCATCGAGTCCTCCGCGAGGACGACGCGGACGGGTGGGGCGGGCGTTGCGGTCTCGCTCACGCGCCCACCCTATCGACGGGCGTGAACGGGAAGTGGGCGCCGATCACCGTCGGTCCCCCGGCGGGGCTGTCGACCAGCAGCACGCCGCCGAGGCCGCGCACGCGCTCGTCGAGGCCCGCGAGCCCGTGGCCCGGCCTCGCCACCGCGCCACCATGGCCGTTGTCGGTCACCCAGAGGTCGAGCCAGAGGCCGGTCGCGCCCGTGTCGCGCTGGGCGAGGCGCAGGCGGATGGCGCTCGCACCCGAGTGCTTGGCCGCATTGGTCAGCAGCTCGGCGGCGATGAAGTAGGCGTTCCGCTCGATGGCGGCAGGCAGGGCGGCATCCGTCGGGAGCATCCACTCGAGCTCGACGGGCACGGGGCTCCGCGCAGCGAGGGACTCCAGCGCGCTGGCGAGCCCGCGGTCCTGCAGCAGCGGCGGCGCGAACCCGCGCGAGAGCGCCCGGAGTTCGTCGAGGGTGTCGCGCGCCTGGTCGCGTGCCTCGGCGAGCAGCCCCTTCGCCGCCTCGGGGTCGGCGTCGAGCTTGCGCTCGATGGCCGCGAGGTCCATCTGCAGGCGCACGAGACGCTGCTGCGGGCCGTCGTGGATGTCGCGCTCGAGCCGTCGCAGCGCGGCGTCCTCCGCCTGCACGGCCGCGCCGCGCGACGCCGCCAGGTGCTGCACCTGGCGTTCGAGCGCCTCCGACCGCCAGGCGCCGAGCATGCCGCGTCCGATCCCGTCGTGCATCAGCGTGAAGCCGGCGGTGATGAGCGGCAGCGTCAGGAGGAACACGGCGCCGAGCACGAACTGCGCGACGGCCTCGACCACGAGCGGGTCCAGGGCGAGTGCCGCGGATCCGCCCGGCCAGACCCGGTCGAGGAGCCATTCGACCGGCCAGGTGTCGCGCGAGTCCTGCGGCACGAAGATCGCCCAGATCCAGTACGTCAGGCCGCCGAGCGCGATCGAGGCCCAGACGACGGTCACGGTCCAGGTGAACAGCGACACGATCGGCGCGACCACCATGCCGTGCAGCAGGTAGAGCCAGTAGTGGCCGTCGACGAACGGCGCGAAGAACGCCCGCCACGGACCCTCGCCGACGGGCGCCGCGGCATCCCACTGCGGCCGCCGGATGGCCGGCCGGCCCGCCCAGCGCAACCGCACCAGTTCGAAGGTGCCGAATCCGCGGGCGGTGTAGAGCGAGGCGACGACGATGACGAGCCCGACGACGACGACGAGCAGGCTCACGCCCGTCGAGAACAGCGTCACGAGGGTGACGAACGCGACGAGCGCGATCGGGAACCCGAGGAGCACGTAACCGAGTTCGCGCGGCAGGCTCGCCCAGAGCGCGCCGTATCCGCGGCGTCGCGGGGCGGAATCCGTCGTCGCCGCCGGCGTGATCGAGCCGGTCGGTGCGGGGTCGGTGAGCGTGGTCATGGTCGTTCGTCTCCTCGGTCATCGTCGCACGCCGACACGGTTCGACGACGGTGGACTGTCCCGTCGTCACCTGGCCCGCGTGTCGCCGCATGCCGGTATGGGTGTTCGGCGTGTCCGGATCCGCGTCGCCATCGGGTCGGCGGATGAGCCGGATCATGCCTCAAGCCTCCCGAGCGCGATGCGCCCGCCACAGCCGACGGCCACCCCGAACCGCACGGGGGTTCACCCCCGTCGGAACGGGGGCGGACCGGAGTCGCGATCGCGGCCGCTCGCGCCTCAGAGCGCGTCGTGCGTGACGCGTCCGCCGAGCAGCGTGAGCGCCACCGGCATCCCCCTCAGTTCGTCGACGGATGCCGCGAGCGGATCGTGCTCGACGACGGCGAGGTCGGCGACCCTGCCCCGGCGCACCTCCGCGCCGGTCCCGTCGGTGGACGCGGCGAGGGCGACGCGCGCGTCGATCGCCTGCTCCGGATGCCACGGCTCGCGCCCCCCGCGGGACCGGCCGACCGCCGCGGCGATGGCGATCCAGGGGTCGAGCGGCGCGACGGGCGCATCGGAGCCGAGCGCGAGGTCGACTCCGGCGGCGGCGAGGTCGCGGAGCATGAACGCGCGATCCGTGCGGCCCGCCCAGTAGAGGTCTGCGACGTCGCGGTCGTCCATGGCGTGCTCGGGCTGGACGCTCGCGACGACCCCGAGCGCGGCGAACCGGGCGAGGTCGTCGCGGCGCAGCAACTGCGCGTGCTCGATCGACGCGCGACCGCGCCATCCGCCCGGACGGACCGCCTCGAGCGCGTCGAGCGCGCGTTCGTTCGCGCGATCGCCGATCGCGTGGACGGCCGGAGCGAGTCCGATCCGGTCGGCGTGCCGGAGGTGCGGGACGAGCTCGTCGTAGGGCACGTTCACGAGGCCGTGCGGGTGCTCGTCGGCCGCCAGGCCGGCGTACGGGTCGACGCACCACGCGGTCCTGGTGTTGAGGGAGCCGTCGGTGATCACCTTGTACGGTCCGACGCGGACGAGCCCGCCCGTGCCCTCGACCTCGTCGCCCGTGCGGAGGCCCGCTGACTGGGCGCGGTCGAGGTCGCGCGTGTAGACGCCGAACCGGACGCGAAGCGCGTCGGCCCCGCCCGCCGCCCGCCGCGCCCAATCGTCGCGGTTCCACCGCATCTCGAGGTCGACGACGCCGACCACGCCTCGGGCCGCGGCCGCGCGCGAGGCCTCGTCGACCCAGGCGTCGAGCACGTCGTCGGCGAGGTCGTCGAGCTCGCGGACGAGGCGGAAGCAGTCGTCCTCGCGCAGCACGCCGGTCTCCCCCGCCGCCTCCGCGAGACCGTGGCGCCTCGCCGCGGCGCGGTTGACCCAGCAGGAGTGCAGGTCCGCGGACACGAGCACGACCGGCACGTCGCCCGAGACCGCGTCGAGCAGGTCGATGGCGGGCACGTCGGGCCAGAGGCCGTCACGGTAGCCGAAGCCGACGACCTCGTCGGCTCCGCCGGTGACGGATGCCGCGACGAGCGCCGCGGCCTCGGCGGCCGATCCGACCCCGCCGAGGTCGAGCCGGCGCGACACCATCGCCCATTGGGAGAGGTGGACGTGGCGGTCCCAGAGGCCCGGGACGACCCAGCGGCCGGCGAGTTCGAGACGTCGCGCGGCAGGCGAGGGCTCGACGCTGCCCGCCGGCACGACGGCGCGGACCACGCCGCGGTCGAGGTGCACGTCGACCGGGCGCGCCTCGCCGGGCAGGCGCGCCCCGGCGAGGACGAGCGCGTCGGGAGCCGGGGGTCGCGCCGCGGCATCCGCGCGGCTCATGCCGGCTCCCCTGGGGCGGGCGCAGGCGACGCGTCGGAGCCGCGCGCGGCGCGCGCCGCGCGGAGCGCGTCGTGCGTCCGGCGCATCTCCGCGGCGAGCGCGGGGCTCGCGTACGGCCCGTCGCCATCGAGCTCGGCGATGATCCGGTCGACCGTCTCGTCGGGGCGGTTCTGGCTCATCTTGTTCTTCGCGACGAACCGCGTGATCGGGATGCGGAGGCCGACCGTGCCGGCGGCGATGCGCTCGGCGTAGGCAGCGTTCGCGGGCGTCGAGCGCATGCCGCGGGGTTCCGGCATCCGCCCCTCGAAGTGGTCGACGAGGGCGTCGAGGACCCGCAGGTTCTCGTCGGGCTCGAGCAGCTCGGGCGTGCCGTGCAGGTGCGCGGTCACGAAGTTCCACGTCGGCACGGCGGGGTTCGCGTCGTACCAGCCGGGCGAGACGTAGCCGTGCGGCCCCTGGATGATCACGAGCACCTCGTGCCGGCCGAGCTCGTGGACGACGTCGTCGGGCCGCCCGACGTGGGTGAGCAGGGCGATGCCGTCGGCCGTCTCGTCGAGGAGCACCGGGTAGTGCGAGGCGACGAGCCCCGAGGCATCCGTCATCGACACGATCGTCGCCCACGGATGCTCGCGCACGAGGCGCTTCACGCCCTCCTCGCTCGCGAGGGTGAAGCTGGGGTTCTGTCTCATGGGGTTCGCGCTCCTAGGCCTGGCAGTTCGGGCACCAGTAGAGCTTCCTGGCGCCCATCTCCTCGAGGGCGATGTTCGTCCCGCAGACGCGGCACGGCAGGCCCTCGCGCTTGTACACCCAGTGACGATCGTCGCGGTTCGCCATGGCGGCGCGCCAGGCCTCGCCCTCGAGGCCGTCCATCGTCATCATCTGGCCGGTCTCGACGCCGACGCGGAGCAGCCGCGCCCAGTCGTGCCAGAGCTCGCGCACCGTCTCCTCCGGCACCAGCCGGCCCGGGGTGTGCGGGTTCAGCCGGGCGCGGAAGAGCAGCTCGGCGCGGTAGACGTTGCCGATGCCGGAGACGACGTTCTGGTCCATGAGGAGGAGCCCGATGGGCGTGGGCTTCCGGCGGACGACGCTCGTGAAGCGATCCTCCGCCTCGGCGCCGTCGTCGAGCAGCGGGTCGGGGCCGAGCCTGCCGACCACCTGCTCGACCTGCGCCGGATCGAGCACCTCGCAGGCCGTCGGGCCACGGAGGTCGGCGACGACCGTGTCGGTGAGCAGGCGCACGCGGACCTGCCCGACCGGTTCCGGCGGGAAGGCCTCGAGCGCGGCCCCCTCCTTCTCCGACTCCGACATCCGCAGCCGCGTGCGGCGCGGCGCGCCGATCGAGGTGACCGAGTTCTCGCCGGCGCCGTCGAACACGACCGCGTCGGGGTTCGGGCCGTCGAGGAAGGTGCCCCGCTGGTTCGTCTGGCCCATGCGTCCGTTCGACGACGCGATGGTGGCGTCCATCAGGATGTCGCCCGCGAAGTCCCACGCGCCGTACATGCCGAGGTGCACCCGCAGCCAGCGGTCGCCCTCGAACCCGAGGAACATCTGCTTGCCGACGGCGCGCGCGTCGACCATGCGCCGGCCGTCGAGGTCTGCGGCGCCCTCGGCGAATCGGCCCTGCGGGCTGGAGGCGTGCACGACGTGGCCGACGAAGTTGCGCTCGAACTGGCGCGTGATGCGGTGGACGGAGTGGCCCTCGGGCACCGGCTACTCCGCGGGCGCGTCGACGACGCGGCCGGTCGAGCCGTCGACGTCGACGCCCTTGCCGGCGATGTCGCCCGTGGTCTCGTACTCCGCGAGCTGGCCGATGCGCCGCACGTGGCGCTCGTCGCCCGAGAACGGCTCCGCGATGAAGGCGTCGATGTAGCGGATCGCCTCCTCGACCGTGTGCTGTCGCGCGCCGATCGAGATGACGTTCGCGTCGTTGTGCTGGCGCGCGAGGATCGCGGTGTCCATGCTCCAGACGAGGGCGGCGCGGATGCCGGCGACCTTGTTCGCCGCGATCTGCTCGCCGTTGCCGGATCCGCCGAACACCACGCCGAGCGTCCTCACGCCGGCGGCCTGGTCACGGGCGACGGCGAGCGCGGCGTTGATGCAGAAGGCGGGGTAGTCGTCGAGCGCGTCGTACTCGACGGGCCCGTGGTCGACGACCTCGTGACCGCCATTGACGAGGTGCGCCTGGAGCGTCCGGCTGAACTCGAGGCCGGCGTGGTCGGTCGCGATGTGGATGCGCATGGGCCAAGTCTAGGGAGCCGGGCACACCTCCCGCCGTCAGGTGGGCGGGACTAGGCTGATCGGGTTGTCCCGCGCCACGAACGCCGGGGTGACGCATCCGTTCGACGCAGATGGAGACCCGAGTGCCTGGAGAGAACCTCACCCGCATCGAGGCCGAGGAGCGCGCCGCGCTCGTCACGGTGCACGACTACGACGTCCGGCTGGACGTCACGACCGGGCCGGAGGTGTTCCGCTCGGAGACCACGGTGCGCTTCGCCGCCCGGAAGGGTGCGTCGACGTTCATCGACGCGATCACCGCGGCCGTGCACTCGGTCACGCTGAACGGCCGCGAGCTCGATCCGGCGGAGGTGAGCGACGGCGTCCGCATCCAGCTGCCCGGTCTCGAGGACGAGAACGAGCTGACCGTCGTCGCCGACGGCCGCTACATGCACACCGGCGAGGGCCTCCACCGGTTCGTCGACCCGGTCGACGACGAGGTCTACCTCTACACCCAGTTCGAGGTGCCCGACTCGCGCCGAGTGTACGCGGTGTTCGAGCAGCCCGACCTGAAGGCGGCGTTCCGCTTCACCGTGACCGCGCCGGCGCACTGGCAGGTCGTGTCGAACTCGCCGACGCCCGAACCGGCCGACGCCCACGAGGGCGCCCGGACGTGGGCGTTCGAGCCGACGCCGCGCATCTCCAGCTACATCACGGCGCTCGTCGCCGGCCCCTACGACGTCGTGCGCGACGAACTCACGAGCGCCGACGGCCGCGTGATCCCGCTCGGCGTGTTCGCGCGCAAGAGCCTGTCGGAGTACCTCGACGCCGACTACGTCTTCGAGAAGACCAAGCAGGGCTTCGAGTACTTCGAGGCGAAGTTCGGCGTGCCGTACCCGTTCGCCAAGTACGACCAGCTGTTCGTGCCCGAGTACAACGCCGGCGCGATGGAGAACGCGGGCGCGGTCACCTTCACCGAGGTGTACGTCTTCCGTTCGAAGGTCACGGATGCCATCCGCGAGCGCCGGGTCGTGACGATCCTGCACGAGCTCGCGCACATGTGGTTCGGCGACCTCGTCACCATGAAGTGGTGGAACGACCTCTGGTTGAACGAGTCGTTCGCCGAGTGGGCGTCGACGATCGCGACCGCCGAGGCCACGGAGTGGGAGGGCGCCTGGACGACCTTCAACGCCATGGAGAAGAGCTGGGCGTACCGCCAGGACCAGCTTCCCTCCACGCATCCGATCGTCGCCGAGATCCGCGACCTCGAGGACGTGCTCGTGAACTTCGACGGCATCACCTACGCCAAGGGCGGGTCGGTGCTGAAGCAGCTGGTCGCCTGGGTGGGCGTCGACGAGTTCTTCGCCGGCGTCTCCGCGTACTTCCGGAAGCACGCCTGGGGCAACACGACGCTCGCCGACCTCCTCGCCGAGCTCGAGGTCGCGAGCGGTCGCGACCTGTCCGACTGGGGGAAGCTCTGGCTCGAGACCGCCGGCGTGAACACGCTGCGGCCCGAGATCGAGACCGACCACGACGGCCGGATCACCTCGTTCGCCGTGCTCCAGTCCGCGATCGAGGCGTACCCGACCCTCCGCCCGCACCGACTCGCGATCGGCTTCTACAACCTCACCGGCGGCAAGCTCGTCCGCGAGCACCGCGTCGAGCTCGACGTCGACGGCGAGCGCACCGAGGTCGCGGAGCTCGTCGGCCTCGTGCGTCCCGACCTCGTGCTGCTGAACGACGACGACCTGGCGTACGCGAAGATCCGCCTCGACGCCGCATCGCACGGCGTGGCCCTGGCGAACCTGTCGGAGATCGAGGACCCGCTGGCGCGGGCGCTCGTGTGGAGCTCGGTGTGGGATGCCACGCGCGACGCGGAAACCCGCGCGAGCGACTACCTCGCGCTCGTGCTCGGCAACATCGCGAGCGAGACCGAGTCGACGACGCTGCGCATCGTGCTGGCGAACTCGATCCTCGCCGCGAGCGCGTACGTCGAGCCGGGCCGCCGCCACGACGCGCTGCGCCTCCTGTCCGACGGCTTCTGGGAGCTCGCGAACGAGGCCGAGGCCGGCAGCGACGCCCAGTTCCAGTTCGTGAAGTCGTTCGCCGCGATCGCCGAGCACGGCTCGAACCTCGGCGCGCTCGAGGACCTCTACGCCGGGACGGTCTCGCTCGACGGCCTCGCCGTCGACACCGACCTCGGCTGGGAGCTGCTCATCGCGCTCGCCGCAGCCGGTCGCGCGGGTGACGCGGAGATCGACGCCCGCCTCGCCGAGGACGACACCGTCACCGGCCGCGAGGCCGCGTCGAAGGCGCGTGCGGCGATCCCGACGGCCGAGGCGAAGGAGCGCGCGTGGTCGTCGCTCGTCGACAGCGACACGGCGACGAACTCGATCGTCCGCGACACCGCGATCGGCTTCGTGCGATCGGCCGACCTCTCCCTCCTCGCCGGGTTCGTCGACCGGTACTTCGCCATGATCGGTCGTGTCTGGACGGAGCGCAGCTACGCGATCGCCGAGAAGCTCGTCGACGGGCTCTACCCGTCGACGCTGGCCGACCGCGCCCTGGCCGACGCGTCGCGCGGATGGCTCGAGGCGAACCCCGAGGCGCCCGCCGCGCTGCGGCGCCTCGTGGTCGAGAACCTCGCCGGCGTGGACCGCGCGCTCGCGGCGCAGTCGCGCGACGCCCGGGAGGGCTGATGTCGGGGCGCCCGGACCTGACGCGGGCGGAGGCCGAGGAGCGCGCGTCGCTCCTCGCCTCGCCCGCCTACGAGGTCACGCTCGACCTGACGGGCGACGGCGGCCGGTTCCGGTCCGACACGCTCGTGCGCTTCGCCGCGACGCCGGGTGCGTCGACGTTCATCGAGGCGACGACCGCCGAGCTGCACGAGGTGATCCTGAACGGCCGGCCGCTCGATGCGGCATCCGTCTCGGACGGCTACCGGATCCGGCTGGACGACCTCGAGGCCGAGAACGAGCTGCTCGTCGTGTCGACGCGCGAGTACACGAACACCGGTGAGGGGCTGCACCGCTTCGTCGATCCCGTCGACGGCGAGGCGTACCTCTACACCGAGTTCGCCGTCGCGGAGGCGAACCGCGTGTACGCCGTGTTCGACCAGCCCGACCTCAAGGCGTCCGTCCGCTTCACGATCACCGCTCCCGGCCACTGGAGCGTCCTGAGCAACGCGCCGTCGCCCGAGCCGCACCCCGCGGCATCCGGCACCGCGGTGTGGGCGTTCGAGACCGGCCCGGTCATCTCGAGCTACATCGTCGCGATCATCGCCGGCCCGTACGCGTCGTGGCGATCGTCGGCCACGAGCCGCGACGGGCGCGAGGTGCCGCTCGGCCTGTTCACGCGCGCGTCGCTCGCGCAGTACGCCGAGCCCGACGTCATGTTCGAGCTGGTGCAGGGCGGGCTGGCGTTCTACGAGGACGCGTTCGGCGTGCCCTACCCCTATGGCAAGTACGACCAGGTCTTCGTGCCGGAGTACAACTGGGGCGCGATGGAGAACGTCGGCGCGGTGACCTTCAACGAGGGCTACCTGTTCCGCTCGCGCGTGTCCGACGCCCGCCGCGAGCAGCGCGCGATCGTCGTGCTGCACGAGCTCAGCCACATGTGGTTCGGCAACTCGGTGACGATGCGCTGGTGGAACGACCTCTGGCTCAACGAGTCGTTCGCGACCTGGGCGTCGACGCTCGCGACGTCGCGGATCTCCGAGTTCACCGACGTGTGGGCGACGTTCGCGAGCGACGAGAAGTCGCACGCCGCCGAGCAGGACCAGCTGCCCTCGACGCACCCGATCGTCGCCGAGATCGGCGACCTCGGCGACGTCGAGGTGAACTTCGACGCGATCACGTACGACAAGGGCGCGTCCGTGCTCAAGCAGCTCGTCGCGTGGGTCGGGCTGGAGGCGTTCCAGCGCGGCGTGGGCGCCTACCTGGCGCGTCACTCGGGCGGCAACGCGACCCTCGCCGACCTCCTCGTCGAACTCGAGGGTGCCAGCGGCCGCGATCTCGCGGACTGGTCGGCGAAGTGGCTCGAGACCGCGGGCGTGAACACGCTGCGGCTCCGGGTCGAGACGGATGCCGCGGGCGTGATCACCGCGGCGCGGGTCGAGCAGTCTGCTGCGGACTCGCACCCGACGCTCCGCCCGCACCGCATCGCGATCGGGTCGTACGACGACGTCGACGGCCGCCTCGAGCGGGTGCACCGCGTCGAGCTCGACGTCGACGGCGGGTCGACCGACGTGCCCGAACTCGTCGGTCGGCCGCGCCCCGCGCTGCTGCTCGTGAACGACGACGACCTGACCTATGCGAAGGTGCGCCTCGGCGAGCGGTCGTTCGCGGTCGCGCGCGACCGGTTGTCGGACCTCGTCGATCCGGTCGCCCGTGCGGTCGTCCTCGGATCGGCGTGGGACGGCGTCCGCGACGCGGAGATCCCAGCGGCCGACTTCGTGCGCCTCGTCGTGGCGAACGTCGGGCACGAGACGCAGTCGGCCGCGCGCGGGCTCGCGCTCTCCCGGCTGGAGCTCGCGGTGTCCCGGTACCTCGCCGACCACCATCGCGACGTGCTCGCCGAGGAGGCCGCGGACGCGGTGTGGGCGCTCGCCGAGCTCGCCCCGGCGGGCTCCGACGCGCAACTGCAGTTCGTCAAGGCGTTCACGCGACTCGCCTGCGTGCCCGCGCACGCCGACGTCCTGGAGTCGCTGGCCACCGGCGAGACGAGCCTGGCGGGCCTTGAGGTCGACCTCGACCTGCGGTGGGAGATCACGATCGCCCGGGCGGTGCTCGGAGCGGCCTCCGACGACGAGGTCGACGCGGCGCTCGCCGCGGACGACACTGCGAAGGGGCGCCAGCTCGCCGAGACCGCGCGTGCCTCGCGACCCGACCAGGGGGCGAAGGATGCGGCGTGGCGCCGCGTCGCGACCGACACGACCCTGTCGAACGACCTCGCCCGTGCGATCGCCGACGGCTGGCAGCGGACGACGGATGCCGCGCTCCTCGCCGGCACCGTGGACGACTACCTCGGCATGCTCGACCGCGTGTGGACCGAGCGGAGCTTCACGATGGCCTCGGTCATCGTGCGCAGGCTGTTCCCGGCACCCGTCGTCGATGCCGAGCTCGCCTCGCGCGTCCGCGCGTGGCTGGCCGCGCACACCGAACCCGCGCCGCTGCACCGACTCGTCGCGGAACAGCTGAGCGAGCTCGAGCGCGCGCTCGCGGCGCGCGAGTGCGACGCCGCGACCGCAGGCTGAGCGCAGGCGCACCGTTCCGACCCGCGGCCCGCGGCCGCCCCGTCAGGGGCCGTCGGCGGGCCGCGGGTCGTCGCCGGGCGTGCAGCATGCACCCCGGTCCGGCTCAGTAGGATTCGAGCATCATGCGCGCGTTCGAAGAGACCGACTCCGAGCAGGTCGACATCTGGGTCCAGGTCGACGGGTTCTGGCAGACGTGGTACGGCCAGGTCCTGTCGAACCTGATCGCGATCGCCGTCGTCGTCGCGGTCGCGCTGCTCGTGCGCTGGCTGCTGCACATCGTGATCCGCCGCACCGTGAACCAGATCGTCACGGGCGTCAAGCGCAAGCAGGAGGTCACCGACACGCAGGCGCTCAACGCCGCCTCCCCCCTCGCTGCGGTGCGCGTGGTCCAGCGGACCCGGACGCTCGGCTCCGTGCTCACGAACATCGTCAACGTCACGATCGCCGTCATCGTCGTCCTCCTGGTCGTCATGATCCTCGCGCCCGACATCCTCGGGTCCTTCACGCTCCTCTCGGCGGCGATCGGCGCGGGGCTCGGCTTCGGCGCGCAGAACATCGTGAAGGATGCCCTGAACGGCATGTTCATGGTCGTCGAGGACCAGTTCGGCGTGGGCGACATCGTCGACCTCGGCCACGCGTCGGGCATCGTCGAGGAGGTCCGCATCCGCGTGACCTCGATTCGCGACGTCAACGGCACGCTCTGGTTCGTGCGCAACGGCGAGATCAACCGCGTCGGCAACATGTCGCAGGGGTGGGCTCGAGTGATCATCGACCTCGCCGTGCCGTACACGGCCGACGTCGACGAGGTCGAGGCGGCGATGCTCGGCACCGCCGACGAGATGGCGCGTTCGGGCAAGTGGCGCTCGCGCGTGCTCGAGAAGCCGGAGATCTGGGGCCTCGAATCGGTCTCGTCCGAGGCGATGATCATCCGCATCGTCATGAAGGTCCGGACCTCGTCGAAGGACGACGTCGCCCGCGAGCTCCGGGTCCGACTCAAGCGCACGCTCGACGAGATGGGCCTGACCCTGCCGAGCCTCACGAGCGTCGTGCTGTCGGGCTTCGACGGCGTCACCCGCGTGAAGGGGGCGAAGCCGCCGAAGACCGAGCCCAGCCCCGTCATGGAACGCCAGATGGAACGCCAGGCGCCGAGCAAGCGCCTGCTCCGCGCCATGCGCGCCGCCAAGACCGTCACCGGCACGGGCAGCGTCCCGACCGTCACCGACACCGACCCCAGCCCGGAGGACACCCCGTGAGCCTGCCCGACAACCTCCCCGCGCCGAGCTTCTACGACGAGGTCGGCGGACACGAGACCTTCGCGAGGCTCGTCCACGAGTTCTACCGGGGCGTCGCGGACGACCCCGTCCTGAAGCCCATGTACCCGGAGGAGGACCTCGGCCCCGCCGAGGAGCGGCTGCTGATGTTCCTCGAGCAGTACTGGGGCGGACCGACCACGTACGGAGAGCAGCGCGGGCACCCGCGCCTGCGGCTCAGGCACCAGCCGTTCAAGGTGAACCCCGACGCGCGCGACCGCTGGCTCGCCCACATGCGCGCGGCCGTCGACACGCTCGACCTCCCGCCCATCGCGGAGGCCACCCTGTGGGACTATCTCCAGCGGGCGGCGTTCGCCATGGTGAACACGTTCGAGGAGTAGCCGGGGCGTCACTCAAGCCCACGGCGCAGCCCGACGCATCCGCTCCCCCGGAGCATCCGCCGCACCGCCCGAGACGAAGGAGTCCCCGTGGCCGACCCGACCACTCCGCCCACCGCGCCCGACGCTCGTACCGAGGTCGACGCCGTCATCATCGGCGGCGGCCTGTCGGGCCTCGTCGCGGCGTCCGAGCTCGTCGACGCGGGCAAGCACGTCGTGATCGTCGACCAGGAGCCTGAGGCGAGCCTCGGCGGCCAGGCGTGGTGGTCCTTCGGCGGGCTGTTCCTGGTCGACTCGCCGGAGCAGCGACGGCTCGGCGTGCGCGACTCGCTCGAGCTCGCACGCCAGGACTGGCTCGGCACCGCCGCCTTCGACCGCGACGAGGACGAGTGGGGCCGCCGATGGGCCGAGTCCTACCTCGAGTTCGCGGCCGGCGAGAAGCGGTCCTGGCTCCGGGGGAAGGGCCTGAAGTTCTTCCCCGTCGTCGGCTGGGCCGAACGGGGCGCCGGCATGGCGGTCGGGCACGGGAACTCGGTGCCCCGGTTCCACATCACCTGGGGCACCGGGCCCGGTGTGCTCGAGCCGTTCATCGCACGCGTTCGCGCGGGCGAGGCGGCAGGCCTCGTGTCGCTGCGGTTCCGTCACCGGGTGGACGAGCTCATCGTCGAGGACGGCGCGGTCGTCGGCGTCAGGGGTGCGCGGCTCGCGCCCGACGAGGTCGACCGCGGCGTGGGATCCAACCGCGACGTCGTCGGCGAATTCGAGCTCCGGGCACCGGCCGTGGTCGTCGCCTCCGGGGGCATCGGCGGCAACCACGACCTGGTCCGCGCGGCGTGGCCGGATCGACTCGGCACACCCCCGTCCGAGATGCTCTCGGGGGTCCCGGCGCACGTCGACGGCCGCATGCTCGGCATCGCCGAGGCATCCGGTGCCCGTCTCGTGAACGGCGACCGCATGTGGCACTACACCGAGGGCATCACCAACTGGGACCCGGTCTGGGCCCGCCACGGCATCCGGATCCTCCCCGGCCCCTCGTCGATGTGGTTCGACGCGACCGGCGCACGCCTGCCCGCACCACTCTTCCCCGGCTTCGACACGCTCGGCACGCTCGAGCACCTCGCGCACACCGGCCACGGCCACTCGTGGTTCGTGCTCACCCAGCGCATCATCGAGAAGGAGTTCGCGCTCTCCGGCAGCGAGCAGAACCCCGACCTGACGAACCGGGACCTCCGCCTGCTGGCCGACCGCCTCGGCTCGGGGGCGCCCGGCCCGGTCGAGGCGTTCAAGCAGCACGGCGTCGACTTCGTGGTCGCCGACACCCTCCCGGAACTCCTCGACGGGATGCGTCGCCTCGACCCCGGCGACGTCCTCGACACCGACAACGTCGAGCGCGAGATCGTCGCGCGCGACCGCGAAGTGGAGCACGAGTTCTCCAAGGACCTCCAGCTGACCGCCGTGCGCGGCGCCCGCAATTACCGCGGCGACAGGCTCATCCGCGTGGCGCCGCCGCACCGCATCCTCGATCCCAAGGCCGGCCCGCTCATCGCCGTGAAGCTGCACGTCCTGACGCGCAAGAGCCTCGGCGGGATCCAGACCGACCTCGACTCGCGCGCGCTCGGCGCCGACGGCGCGCCCGTTCCCGGTCTCTTCGCGGTCGGCGAGGCCGCGGGCTTCGGCGGCGGCGGCGTGCACGGCTATCGGGCGCTCGAGGGGACGTTCCTCGGCGGGTGCCTGTTCACGGGGCGCGCGGCGGGGCGCGCGATCGCCGCGAGCTGAGCCGCGGCCCGGACTGCGGCCCGGCGGCCGCCGCAGGGCGTCGGCGACCCGTGCGCCACGACGACGGACGGCGAGGCTACGCCTTGAGCGTCCAGGCCTTCCGCCTGACGAGCACGTGACCTCGGCGCGAGCTCAGCCGCGTCCACGGTCCGGTCTCGAACAGCGAGGTCGGGTCGTCGCCGAGGAAGCCGAGGGTGAACGCCGCGAACGCCGCACCCGTGGGGACGTACTCGAGCCCGTCGATGCCCCGGCCCCACACCTCGGAGCGCACGCGCTGCACGAGCTGCTCGCCGGTCCCCTCGGGGATCGTGGCCGCGACCTCGTCGATGCCCTCGCGGGCCGCGCGCTCGAGCGTCGCGGCATCCGTCTCGCCGAGCGGTCGCCAGCCGCCCCGCGGGGGCGAGATGCCCGCCCAGGTGACGGTGTTGACCTCGGGCGGCCGGGTCATGGTGACCGGACGCGACTCGTCGTCCTCGCCGATCTCGCCTCGCGCCCGGACGATCCGATCGACCACGGAGCGCATCGGCACGACCACGTCGAAGTCGTCCGTCTCGAAGAGCTGGAAGGTCCGGAGTCCGAGCACGGTGGGACTCTCGTCGAGGATGCCGCGCGGGTACAGGATCGCGGTGTACACGGCCAGGATGCCGTTCGCCGCGACGAGGCGCACCGAACCGTCCTCGACGCGCGACGCGCGTTGCAGGTAGGTGTGCAGATCGCCGAGCGACAGGCTGTCGGCAAGCGTGAATTGCTGGACCATGGCCTGTCTAGACTACCGAGAGAGCGCCGCGGCCCCGCCCGTCGCGCGCCCGCCGATCCGCGGAGCGACGGTCGAACGATCCAGACGGAGGAACGATGAGCAGTTCGATCGAGGGGCTGTTGAGCACCCTGCGACTCACGGACACCGGAGCACGGACCGACGAGGACATCTTCACGGGGCCGTCGCAGTGGATGCCGCGCGGCCGCGTCTTCGGCGGCCAGGTGCTGGCCCAGTCGATCATCGCCGCGAGCAACACGGTGCCCGACGACCGCCCCATCCACTCGATGCACGGGTACTTCCTCCGGCCCGGCGACGTGGAGCACCCGATCACGTTCTCCGTGGACCGCATCCACGACGGCCGGTCGTTCTCGACGCGGCGCACGCAGGCGTTCCAGCACGGCCAGCCGATCCTGTCGCTCATCGCATCGTTCCAGACCCGCGACGAGGGCTTCGAGCACCAGATCGGGATGCCCCACGACCTCCCCGACCCCGAGACGCTGCCGTCGACCGCCGACGTGCTCGGAAAGCTCGACCACGATGTCGCGCGGTACTGGTCGAGCGAACGGGCCTTCGACGTGCGGCACATCCCGTCGCCGGTCTACCTGACCGTCGAGGGCGAGCGGATGCCGCACCAGGTGGTCTGGATGAAGGCGTTCGGCCGCCTGCCCGACGACGTCCGCCAGCACCGCGCCGCGCTCGCCTACGCCAGCGACTACTCGATCCTCGAGCCGGTGCTCCGAGCGCACGGCATCGCGTGGGCCACCCCCGGCCTGAAGGTCGCGAGCCTCGACCACGCCATGTGGTGGCACCGTGACGCCCGCGTCGACGAGTGGCTGCTGTTCACGATGGACTCGCCGTCGGCGAGCGGCGGGCGTGGTCTCTCGCTCGGCCGGATCTACACCCGCGACGGCACGCTCGTCGCGAGCGTGGCACAGGAGGGCATGGTCCGCGTGCCCGATCCGGCCGCGCTCGCCTGATCGGTCCGCGACGCATTCCCTGAACGATCGCGGCGAATGCGGCATCCGCCGTGCGATGTGCCGCAGAATGGCACCACCGCCGCGCCCCGCGGCCCGATGAGGGAGGCAGCACATGGACGACGCGCGTGAACTCTCGCGCCGCACGGCGCTCGCGCTGGGTGGGAGCGGGGCGCTCGGGGGCGCCCTGATCCTCGCCGGATGCGCCCCCGCGGAGGAACCGGCCGGTACCGGCGCCCCGTCGGAGACGGGCACCGACGCAGGAGGCGAGGACCCGACCCCGACGGCTGCCGCGGGGGAAGACGTCGCGGCCCTCGCCGACATCCCCGTCGGCGGAAGCATCAGCGCCTCGATCGGCGGCGAGCCGGTGCTGCTCTCCCAGCCGTCCGCGGGCGAGGTCGTGGCCTTCAGCGCGATCTGCACGCACCAGGGATGCACGGTCGCGCCCGAAGGGGCGGCATGGATCTGCCCGTGTCACGGCTCGACCTTCGACCCCGCGACCGGCGACGTCGAACAGGGCCCGGCGCTCGAGCCGCTGCCCTCGGTGCCGGTCAGCGTCGACGGGGACCGCGTGATCGCCGGATGAGCGAGCTGTTCGACTTCCAGGTCGCCGGCCTGCCGATGCACGTGCTGCTCGTGCACGTGGTCGTGGTCGGCGTGCCGCTGCTCGCCCTCCTCCTCGTCGTGCTGGCGGCCTGGACGGCCGCGCGGCGGGTGCTCTGGATCCCGGCGCTCATCGGTGCCGTGGTGCTGCTCGGCCTGACCTGGCTCACCGTCGAGGCCGGAGAGTGGCTCGTCGAGCGGGTGCCCGAGACGCCGCTCATCGAGGAGCATGCCGACCAGGGCGACGACATCCTGCCGTGGGTGTTCGCACTCGTCGCGGTGGCCGCCCTCATCGGCGCACTCGCCGTCGTCGAGCGCCGCGCCGCGCACCGGGCCACCGACGCCGAGGTCGCCGCCGCGCGCGGCGTCTCGACGCCCGTACGACGGAGCCCCGCCCGGGTCGCGATCGCGATCCTGCTGCTCGTCGCGGCGATCGGCGTCGGGGTCGGCGCGGTCTGGACCACCGTCCGGATCGGCGAGGCCGGGAGCCGCGCCGTCTGGGAGGGCTCGTTCAGCGACGTGCCGCTCGAGGACCGGTAGGACGGATGCCTCGCGCGCCGCTCCGATCGGGCGGCCGGCCGGAGCGCCGGCTCGAGGCGTGCGTCAGCGGCGCCGGAACGCGACCGGTTCGCCGAGGTAGGGCTCCCACGCGAGCCGCTCGGAGTCGGTGATGCGACGCGGCGTCTCGGTCGCGGCGTCCACGAGCACGATCGTGGTCGCGGCGCGCGTGTAGAGGGTTCGCGGCTCGGAGCCGGCGGGCGAGTAGACCTCGTAGCAGACCTCGAGGCTCGCGCCGCCCATCCGTCCGATCCAGAGCTCGATGTCGAGCGGGAGCCGCTGGTACGGGATCGGCGCGAGGTACTCGACCTCCTGCCGTGCGATGAGCGAGAGGGTCGCCGAGCCCGGTGACGCGTCGATCACGGCGGTCGACGCGCCGACCGCATGCTCGGCGGTACCGTCGTCGTTCACCCAGAACGCCTGGATGCGAGCCTCCTCGAGCAGGCTCAGCATCCGGGCATTGTTCACGTGCCCGTACGCGTCCAGGTCGCTCCAGCGGAGCGGCGTCGGCACGTGCAGGCGCATGTCAGTCCCTCGTGAGCTTGCGGTACGTCGACCGGTGCGGCTTCGCCGCGTCGGGGCCGAGGCGCTCGACCTTGTTCGCCTCGTACGCCTCGAAGTTGCCCTCGAACCAGTACCACTCGCCGGGGTTCTCGTCGGTGCCCTCGTAGGCGAGGATGTGCGTCGCGATGCGGTCCAGGAACCACCGGTCGTGCGTGATGACCACGGCGCAGCCGGGGAACTCGAGCAGCGCGTTCTCGAGGCTCGAGAGCGTCTCGACGTCGAGGTCGTTCGTCGGCTCGTCGAGGAGCAGCAGGTTGCCGCCCTGCTTGAGCGTCAGCGCCAGGTTCAGGCGGTTGCGCTCGCCGCCCGAGAGGACGCCCGCCCGCTTCTGCTGGTCGGGCCCCTTGAAGCCGAACGTGGAGACGTACGCGCGGCTCGGGACCTCGGTCTTGCCGACCTGGATGTAGTCGAGTCCGTCGGAGACGACCTCCCACAGCGTCTTGTTCGGGTCGATGCCCGTGCGCGACTGGTCGACGTACGAGATCTTCACGGTCTCGCCGATCTTGAGGTTGCCGCCGTCGAGCGGCTCGAAGCCGACGATGCTCTTGAAGAGCGTCGTCTTGCCGACGCCGTTCGGGCCGATGATGCCGACGATGCCGTTGCGCGGGAGCGTGAAGCTGAGCCCGTCGATGAGCGTGCGGTCGCCGAAGCCCTTCTCGAGCTTCTTGGCCTCGAGCACGACGTCGCCGAGGCGCGGCCCCGCGGGGATCTGGATCTCCTCGAAGTCGAGCTTCCGCGTCCGCTCGGCCTCGGCCGCCATCTCCTCGTAGCGCGCGAGGCGGGCCTTCGACTTCGCCTGACGCCCCTTGGCGTTCGAGCGGACCCACTCCAGCTCGTCCTTCAGGCGCTTCTGGAGCTTCTGGTCCTTCTTGCCCTGCACCTGCAGGCGCTCGGCCTTCTTCTCGAGGTAGGTCGAGTAGTTGCCCTCGTAGGGGTAGAGCCGGCCGCGGTCCACCTCGCAGATCCACTCCGCGACGTGGTCGAGGAAGTACCGGTCGTGCGTGACCGCGAGCACGGCGCCCGGGTACTTGGCGAGGTGCTGCTCGAGCCAGAGCACGCTCTCGGCGTCGAGGTGGTTCGTGGGCTCGTCGAGGAGGAGCAGGTCGGGCTTCTGCAGCAGCAGCTTGCAGAGCGCGACGCGGCGCTTCTCACCGCCCGACAGCACCGAGACGGGCGTGTCGCTCGGGGGGCAGCGCAGGGCATCCATCGCCTGCTCGAGCTGCGAGTCCAGGTCCCAGGCGTCTGCGGCGTCGATCTCCTCCTGCAGCGCGCCCATCTCGGCGAGCAGGGTGTCGAAGTCGGCGTCGGGGTTCGCCATCTCGGCGGAGATCTCGTTGAACCGGTCGACCTTCGCCTTGATCGGGCCGACGCCCTCCTGCACGTTCTCGAGGACGGTCTTGGTCTCGTCGAGCTCGGGCTCCTGCATCAGGATGCCGACCGAGTACCCGGGCGTGAGCCGCGCCTCGCCGTTCGAGGGCTGGTCGAGCCCGGCCATGATCTTGAGGATCGTCGACTTGCCGGCGCCGTTCGGGCCGACGACGCCGATCTTCGCTCCGGGGAGGAACGCCATCGTGACGTCGTCGAGGATCACCTTGTCACCGACCGCCTTGCGGGCGCGGACCATCGAGTAAATGTAGTCAGCCACTGAGTTCCTCACGTCTGAAGTGCGCGGTTCAGCCCTCCAGCCTAGCGGCCCGCGTCGGCGCGTCGAGCCGGGACGGCTCGCTGGCCGCTACCCGCCGACCGGGACCGTCGCGCCGATCAGGCATCCGCCCGTGCCGAGCCCGGGGCGCTCGGCGCTCCGGTACCCGTCCGAGGCCGGACCGTACTGCCCGACCAGGCAGCGATCCCCGATCCGGACCGAGAACTGGATCGAGTCGGCCGGCTCCCCGAGCGTCGTGGTGTCGGAGGTCACCTGCATCGCGGCGCGGTCGAAACCCGCCGCGGCGAGCGCGTCGATGAACGCGCGACCTCCCGCCGAGGCGTCGGCCGCGACCACCGCGCGGTTCACCTCGTCGAATCGGGCGAGCTCGTGACCGGACGACGGTGCGGGCGTCGCGGTCGCCGGATCGCCTCCGGACCCGGCCGAGGGCGGTGGCCCGGACGTCGCCGTCGCGGCGTCGAGCTCCGGGCTCGCGCACCCGGCGAGCGCGATCGCGAGCGCCCCTGCGGCGAGCGCACCCAGGAGCGACCCGGCCCGCATCCCGGAAGGGGCCGCAGCCGACGCCGGTCGCTGCTCGGTCTCCACGGAGGCCGAGTCTACGACCCGGCGACCGCAGGACCACGGGAGCCGGACGATCAGGATGCGGCCAGCGGCGTGAGCACCGCCCCCTCGCCGGCGAGGGCCGGCTCGACGTCATCGTCATCGTCCTCCGGAACCGTCCAGTCGGCACCCTCCGCCCAGTCGGGCACGTCGGTGCGGTGCACCTCGCCATCGCCCTCGACCGGGTCGGCGGACGCGTTCGAGGACTCCTCCTCAGCGCCGGCGGTCTCGACGAGTCGGGCGCCCGACGTCTTGGAGTAGACCGCGACGCCCCACGACAGGTCATGGCCGATCGCGTCGGCGTCGATCTCGATGGCGGTCCCCGAGCGCTCGCCGGTCTCCCAGGCCCGGATGCGGAGCCGGCCGTGCACGACGACGCGCTCGCCCTTGCGGAGCGAGCGCGCGGTGTTCAGCGCGAGCTGCCGGAACGATGAGACGGTGTACCAGTTGGTCTCCCCGTCGGTCCAGGCGCCGGTGGCCCGGTCGAAGAAGCGGCGCGTGGACGCCAGCCGGAAGTTGGTGATCGGCAGGCCCGTCGCAGTGACGGTGTGTCGGGGGTCGCTGCCGATGACGCCGGTGATGGTCACGAGGTCGGACATTGGGATGCTCCTCAGGGCTCGACGCCGCCGCGGATCGGCGGCTCGCGGCATCCGGGGCCCTCGTGCCGGAACGACCCCGGATGCCGCTTACCACAGCGTTGCGGCCGGGGACGCGGCATCCGTGGACCGCCGGCCCTTCCGAGGACGGCGCGGATGGGGACGGAGCTGGTGAGGAGGGGTCAGGCGACGATGTAGTCGGCGTACGACCGCCGGATCTTGTTCACCTTGGGCAGGGCGACCGCCAGGCAGTAGCCCTGACCGGGATTCTTCGCGAAGAAGTCCTGGTGGTACTCCTCGGCCCGGAAGAAGTCGCCGAGCGGTTCGATCGTGGTGACGACCTCGCCCGGCCACCAGTCGGCGGCGCGCGTGCGCGCCGCCTCGAAGAGCTCGCGCTGCTCGTCGCCCGTGAAGAACATCGCTGACCGGTACTGCGTGCCGACGTCGGCGCCCTGGCGGTTCAGCTGCGTCGGATCGTGCAACGTGAAGAAGACGTCGAGCACGACCTCGCGCGGCAGCACCTCGGGGTCGAAGTCCACGCGCACGGCCTCGGCGTGCCCGGTCGCACCCGTGCAGACGAGCTCGTACGACGGGTTCGGCGTCGCACCGCCCGTGTAGCCCGACACGACGTCGTGCACGCCGCGGAGCGTGCGGTAGACGGCATCCAGGCACCAGAAGCAGCCGCCGGCGAGAACGAAGCTTTCCATCACGGCCATAGGCTACCGGCATGACCTTCGTCGCCTCCCCCGACCGCTACGACCGGATGACCTACAACCGGATCGGGAGGAGCGGCCTGAAGCTGCCCGCCCTCTCCCTCGGGCTCTGGCACAACTTCGGCCACGACCGTCCGCTCGACACGCAGCGCGCCATCGTGCGCCGCGCATTCGACCTCGGCGTCACGCACTTCGACCTCGCGAACAACTACGGCCCGCCTCCCGGCAGCGCCGAGGAGAACTTCGGTCGCCTGCTGGCGACCGACCTGAAGCCCTACCGCGACGAGCTCATCATCTCGTCGAAGGCGGGCTACCACATGTGGGAGGGACCGTACGGGGAATGGGGTTCGCGGAAGAACCTCCTCGCCTCGCTCGACCAGAGCCTGGGCCGGCTCGGACTCGACTACGTCGACGTGTTCTACTCGCACCGCCCTGACCCCGAGACGCCGATCGAGGAGACGATGGGCGCGCTCGCGCACGCGGTCCGCCAGGGCAAGGCGCTGTACGCGGGCATCTCGAACTACTCGCCCGAGCAGACGATCGCCGCTGCGACAGCGCTCGCCGCCGAGGGCGTGCCGCTGACGATCCACCAGCCGCGCTACTCGATGTTCGACCGGCACATCGAGGAGGGGCTCTTCCCCGCGCTCGACGAGGTCGGGGCGTCGGCCATCGTGTTCTCCCCGCTCGCCCAGGGGCTCCTCACCGATCGCTACCTCTCCGGGGAGGTGCCCGCGGGTTCCCGCGCGGCGACGAGCCACTTCCTGCCCGCCGAGCGCATCAGCGAGGAGTACCTCGAGCGTGCGCGAGCCCTGAACGCGATCGCCGCCGACCGCGGGCAGTCGCTCGCTCAGCTCGCCCTGTCGTGGGTCCTCCGCGTGCCGCAGGTCGCGAGCGCGCTCATCGGCGCCTCGAGCGTCGCCCAGCTCGAGCAGAACGTCGCCGCGCTCGACGCGGCCCCGCTCGCCGACGACGAGATCGCCGCGATCGAACCGTACGCCGCCGACGGCACCGTGCTCGGCTGAGCGGATGCCGCGTCCGCGGCGATGCGCGACGCCGCGGCGGTCGCGAGGCACGCCGGGCCGGCTGCGCAGCGCCGCCGCCGTGCGGCGCTAGCCTGCGCTCATGCAGTGGTGGAATGACTTCGTCGCCTGGCTCCTCTCGGACGAGAACCGTCCCGTGCTGTTCACGGCGGGCGTCGTGTTCATCTCGGTCCTCGTCTCCGGACTGCTGTCGGCGTGGATCGCCCGGTCCGCGGTGCGCGGCCTGATCCGGCAGCGCGACCGGGAACTGCGCCACGCCGCGATCGCGACGCTCATCGACGCCGCGACCGAGGCGTCGGTCTGGAACTCGCTGACGCCGCAGGAGCAGGTCCTCGCCGATCGGGCCGTCGGGCAGGCCGACATCCAGGTCCGCCTGCTGCCGCTGCGCGGAGCGGATGTCGCCGCCGACTGGGCGGCCCACCAGCTGCACGAGCTGAAGCGCGCCTCGGCGACCTTCGGATACCAGCTCGACCCCGCCGTCGCGGAGTTCCGCGAACGCATGCTCGAGTGGCAGCGGCATCCGTCGCGCACCCGACGCGATTTCCGCAACGACCTCGAGCGGTGGCGTGCGCAGCGCGACGAGCCGGTGCAGGAGCTCGCCGCCGAGCAGGACTCCTGGGTCGCCGAACAGCACCACGAGCGCTACGCGCAGGCTCCCCTCGTCGACGATGCGGCGACGCAGCCGGTCACGACCTCCCCCGAGGCCCCGGCCGACGAGGTCGCGGACGCGGACACGGACCGTCGGGCGGTCGCCCAGCGGGACTGACCGCGCCACGCCGGCGCACGAGCCCCGCCCGCCCTGCGAAGCGGCTCAGTCGCGCCACCACGAGTCGAACATCGTGACGGGCTCCGCCCGCTTGTGCCGCGTCTGCAGGAAGCGGGCCTCGATCCGCTCGGCGACCAGGTCGTCGATCTCGCGACCCTCGAGGAAGTCGTCGATGTCGCGGTAGGTCAGGCCGAGGTTGGCCTCGTCGGCCTGACCGGGGTCGTGGTCGAGCAGGTCGGCGGTCGGGGTCTTCAGGTACAGGCGCTCGGGGGCGCCGAGGTGCTCCAGGATCGACCGGCCCTGGCGCTTGGTCAGCCCGGACAGCGGCAGCAGGTCGGCGCCGCCGTCGCCGAACTTCGTGAAGAAGCCGGTGACCGCCTCGGCCGCGTGGTCGGTGCCCACGACCAGGAGCCCGCCCTCGCCCGCGAGCGCGTACTGCGCGACCATCCGCATGCGCGCCTTGACGTTGCCCTTGCCGAAGTCGCTGACCGGTCCGCCGACGGCGGACTCGAACTCGGCGGCGAGTCCGTCGACGCCCTGCTCGACGTTGAACTCGACGGTCTCCGACGGGCGGATGAAGCCGAGCGCCAGTTCGGCGTCGGCCGCGTCGCGCTGCACCCCGTACGGCAGCCGGACGGCGATGAACCGGGCGGACCGCCCCTCGGCCTCGAGTTCCTCGACCGCGAGCTGGCAGAGCCTGCCCGCCAGCGTGGAGTCCTGGCCCCCACTGATGCCGAGGACCAGGCCGTTCGCGCCGGAGGCGTCGAGGTAGGCCTTCAGGAAGTCCACGCGCCGGCGGACCTGGTCGGCCGGCTCGATGGAGGCCTCGACGTGCAGTTCTTCGATGATCCGTGCCTGGAGGTCGCGCATGCCACGACGATACGACACGCGTGTGACGGGCGGATGACGCATGCAGCCTCGCAGGTCGAGGCCACGTCGTCGGATAGCATTCCTCCGTACGAAGGGGGCCCGCGTGCACGTCGACGTACCCACACTGGTACTCATCCCGGTGATCGCGGCGATCGCCCCGCTCGCCACGAGGGCGTTCGGGAAGTGGCTGGCGATCCCGGTCGTCATCTTCGAGATCGTCCTCGGCATCGCACTCGGTCCATCGGTGCTCGGATGGGTCCAGCCCGATCCGTTCATCGAACTGATCTCGGACTTCGGGCTCGCGATGCTGTTCTTCCTCGCCGGGCAGGAGATCGACTTCGAGGCCATCCGCGGTCGGCCGCTGATTCGAGCGAGCCTCGGCTGGGCGATCTCCGTTCCGCTGGGCCTCGCCGCGGGATGGCTCGTGGACCCCGATGCCGGCGCGGTGTTCATCGGCATCGCGCTGACGTCGACCGCGCTCGGCGCGCTGCTGCCGATCCTGCGCGACGCCGGGATGCTCCGGACGCCGTTCGGCGTGTCGGTCCTCGCGATCGGGGCGGCGGGAGAGTTCCTGCCGCTCATCGCGATCTCGATCTTCCTGTCGGGACGCTCGCCGCTCCATGCCGCGATCGTGCTGCTCGCCTTCGCGGTGATCACGGGCCTCGCGATCTGGCGCGCGTCCAGGGGCGACGGCCGCAGTCTCCACGGGGCGATCGGCGCGACGTTGCACACCAGCGGGCAGTTCGCGATCCGGCTGGTGATCATGGTCATGCTGGCGCTCGTGGGACTCTCCATCGTCCTCGACCTCGACATGCTGCTCGGCGCCTTCGCCGCCGGCGTGATCGCCCGCCTCCTGCTCGCCGGAGCGCCCGAGCAGGACCGTCGCACCATCGAGGTGAAGCTCGACGGCATCGGGTTCGGCGTCTTCGTGCCCGTCTTCTTCATCTACACGGGCGTCACGTTCGACCTCGAGGCGCTCTTCGGGGATGCGCGCACTCTCCTCATGCTTCCGCTCTTCACGGTGCTGCTGCTCGTGGTGCGCGGCGTGCCGTCGGCCCTGCTCGCCGCGCCGGGCTCGCACGTGCGCGACCGGGTCTCGACTGGGCTCTTCGGAGCCACAGGGCTGCCCATCATCGTCGCCGTGACCACGATCGGAGTGGAGGCCGGCGACATGGACTCGGGCACGGCCTCGGCCCTCGTCGGCGCGGGCCTGCTCTCACTCCTGCTGTTCCCGCTCATCGCCATCGCGATCACGCGAAGCGGGTCTCGGCGCCCTCGGCAGGAATCGAACCTGCGACCAAGAGATTAGAAGGCTCCTGCTCTATCCGCTGAGCTACGAGGGCCGATCGCCACCACGATACCTCAGGGTTCCGAGCGCGCCCGGGCTCGCGGGACGCGGTCGTGTCGGGCCGCGCGGCTAGACTCACCGCATGGCATCCTCGAGCGACCGACTGGTCTGGATCGACTGCGAGATGACCGGACTCGACCTCGAGGTCGACGAGCTGGTCGAGATCGCGGTCGTGATCACCGACTACGATCTCCGACCGGTCGACGACGGCCTCGACATCGTCATCAAGCCCGACGCGAGTGCGCTCGAGTCGATGGGCGACTTCGTGCGGGCCATGCACACGCAGTCCGGGCTGATCGAGGAGATCCCGAACGGCGTGTCCGTGGCCGACGCCGAGTACCAGGTGCTCGAGTACGTGCTGAAGCACGTCCCCGAGGAGCAGCGCGCACCGCTCGCGGGCAACTCGATCGGCACCGATCGGGCGTTCATCAGCCGGTACATGCCGCGCCTCGACGCGCACCTGCACTATCGCAACGTCGACGTCTCGTCGATCAAGGAGCTGGCGAAGCGCTGGTACCCCCGCGCCTACTTCAACGCGCCCGCGAAGGACGGCGGACACCGTGCGCTCGCCGACATCCTCGAGTCCATCCGCGAGCTCCAGTACTACCGGCGTGCGGTGTTCGTCGCCGACCCCGGGCCGACCAGCCAGGAACTGCAGGCCATCGCCGCCGAGGTGGCCGCCGAGGGGTCCCACGTGTCCACGAGCGCCTCGAACGTGGTGTAATCTCGTATGGTTGCCGCTGGTGCGAACGAGCGGCACATGGTGGGTATAGCTCAGTCGGTAGAGCGCCTGGTTGTGGTCCAGGAGGTCGCGGGTTCAAGCCCCGTTACTCACCCCAATCGCCTCCAGATCGGAGCCACTCGTGGAACTCGACGCCGAGGCCTTCGAGCGGCTCGTGGTCGATGAGCTCGACGAACTGCCCGACGACATGGTCGAGGGCCTCGAGAACGTCGTGTTCGTCGTCGAGGACCGCCCGGAGGACGGCTCGCTCGACCTCCTCGGCCTCTACGAGGGCGTCTCGCTGACCGAGCGCGACCGCTACGGGTTCGGCGAGATGCCGGACCGCATCGTGCTCTACCGCGAGTCGCTCTGCGCGATCGCCGACACCGAGGACGAACTGCGCGACGAGATCCACGTCACCCTCGTCCACGAGATCGCCCACTTCTACGGCATCGACGACGACCGGCTGCACGAGCTCGGCTGGGCGTGAGCGAAGCCGCGCTAGCCTGATTCGCATGAGCCCCTCCCCCGGACGCGTCGTCGGCATCGCCGTCGGCGCGCTCGCGATCCTCGGCATCGGCGTGTACGGCCCGGCGATGCTCCTGGGTCCGCTCCCCGACGTCCAGGTGAGCGTCGACACCGCGCAGGCGGCCGCGCCGGCGACCAGCTCGGTCGCCCTCCCGGCGGACGACGCCACTGCGGTCGCGTTCATCGAGGACGACGGGACGGCGGCGCTCGTCGCGGCCTCCGCGGATGACGAGGCCTCCCCGATCGGCGGCGCCGCGAAGCTCGTCACCGCGCTCGTGGTGCTCGACACCCTCCCCCTGACCGCCGACGACGACGGCCCCTCGATCCGGATCGGGCCGGAGGACTACACCGACTACCTCCGCTACTCCGGGGAGGGCTCGCGAACCGTGCAGGTCTCGCCGGGCGATTCCTGGAGCGAGCGCGACGTCGTCCGCGCCGTGCTCCTCGCCTCGAGCAACAACCATTCCGACACGCTCGCCAGGTGGGCGTTCGGCAGCGTCGACGCCTACGTCACTGCGGCCAACGACTGGCTGGCCGAGCAGGGCTTCACCTCGACGAGGGTCGTCGACACCACCGGGCTCTCGGGCGACAACGTCGGCACCGCGACGGAGCTCACCCGACTCGCCGGGCTCGCACTCGCGGAGCCGACCCTCGGCGCGATGCTCCGACACGACGGGAGTGCGCCGACGTCGAGCGTCGATCGACGCATCCCCGACGCGATCGCCCACCTGGGCGACGACGGCATCCGCGCCATCAGCCGGAGCTTCACCGACCAGGCGGCGATCACGTTCGTGTGGACGGCCGAGCTGCGCTCAGGAGACGAGCGACGGACCATGGTCGGCGCGATGACGGGGGTCGACGACTACGAGACGCTCGACCCGGCGGTGCTCGCCGCGGTCGAGGGGATGCAGGCGGCATCCGAGCCCATCGAGGTCATCGCCGCCGGTGCGAGCTACGGCGAGGTCACGTCGGCGTGGGGCGACCGGGCACGACTGATCGCGACGGCAGGTCGCACGGATGCCGCGTTCGGGGCGGTCGCAGAGGACGCGAGCGTCGAGGTGGCGCCCTTCACGACCGCACCCGTGGGGAGGCAGGTCGGCACGGTCACCGTCGCGATCGGCGAACGCGAGGTCAGCTCGAAGCTCGAACTCGACCGTGCGATCACGGACCCGGGTCCGATCTGGCGGCTCACCCACCCCGGTGAGTTGATCGGGGCGTTCCTCGCCGGGAACGCCTGAGTCAGTCGTTCTCCTCGTCGGACTCGACCGGGTCGGAGTCCGCCGCGTCGAAGCGGAAGCGGACGCGCAACTGACCGCCGACGTCCTTCTGCTCGACGGCGTCGTACCAGAACAAGGACTCGAGGCCGTCGACGGCGGCGACCATGCCGACCCGCTTCTCCGGCTCGCCGCGGACGAGGGCCCGCTGCTCGAAGTCGCCCTCGAGCGGACCGTCGATGAACTCCGCCACATATGTCGCATCACCCATGTGCCGAGCGTAGTCCCGGCCGGGTCCGCGGGACAGCATCCGCGCTGATCAGGCGGCGAGTCGCACGCGGATCGCCGGGCGCCGCGCGGCACCGGACTGCCCTCGGTACCGCCGCCAGTCGGACTCCCACGCGGTCCAGAAGTCGTCGAACGCGCCCTGGTCGCGCTCGAGCGCTCGGTCTCTGCGCGTCTCGTACGGCGCGTCGAGCCAGACGCGGACGGCGCCCGTCGCTCGCGCTCCCGCGAGGAACGCACCGCACCCCTCGAGCACGAGCGGCCGACCGGGTGGCATGCGCTCGACGGCTCCGCGCCGATCGGCGTGCCAGTCCCAGCGGTCCAGCGCGCCGACGAGGCCGGCGCCGTGCGGGCGCACGAGTCGGGGACCCAGGGCGACGGCACCGGGGCGGAGGCCGCGCCATCCGGGGATCGCCTCGTCGACCCGCACGAGCGACGGAGGGCGTCCGGGCCAGGCCTCGACGAGCGCGGCCGCGAACGTGCTCTTCCCGGCTCCGCTGGGCCCGTCGACGAGCACGAGCGGATGCCGCCCGGCCCGCGTCGCACGGAGCACCGCATCGAGCGCCGGGCGCAGCGCGAGCACGCCGGCCGCGTTCACGCCCACACCGGGTGGTACGTTCCCGCCCAGACGGCGCCGGCGATCGCCACTGCCGCGATCGCGGCCGCGATCAGGACGAGCAGCGCATCGGGAGCGCCGACCGTGGACGGCCGCGCCCAGCTCCTCGGCGTGTCGGCGCCGAACCCGCGCGCCTCCATCGCGGTCGCGAGCTTCGATCCGCGTCGGATCGCGAGCACGAGCAGTGCGAACGCCATCGTCGCCGCGCGCCGCACCGCGCCGTGGTCGCCGATGCCGCGCGCCCGGCGGGCGAGCGCCATGGCACGCCAGTCCTCCACGAAGAGTCCGACGAGCCGCGTGGCCGCGAGGGCCCCGAGCACGAAGCGAGCGGGCAGGCGCCACACCTGGGCGAGGCCGTCGGCGAGGTCGGTGGGATCGACCCGGAGGAACAGCAGCGCCGCGGGCAGGCCGATGGCGAGGACGCGCAGGGTCACCGCGATCGCGAGCTGGATCGACCCGTCCGTCACCCTGGCCAGCCAGAACTCGCCGTACACCGTGCCCGACGGGCGGCCGTAGAGCAGCATGCTGATGCCGGCGAGCGGCGCCGCGATGAGGATCGGCCAGGTGCGTCGCACGAGCAGGGCGGGGGTCACGCCCGCGAGGGCGAAGAGCACGAGCTGGATCGCGAGCGCGATCGCGGCACTCACCCAGTCGACCGTGACGAGCAGCGGCGTCGTCAGCACCATCGCCGCTGCGAGCCGGGAGGCGGGGTTGACCCGATCGACGAAGCGCAGGGTCGGGGCGGGTGTCGCGTCGGCGACGTCGATCGCGCTCATCCGCGCCCACCTCCGGCCGCGGTCCGGGCGTCGGCGGACGTGCGCGCATCGAGCCGGATGCGGTGTGCTCCGAGCGATGCGATGAACGCCGCATCGTGCGTCACCGAGAGCAGGGCGGTGCCCTCGCGGACGAGCTCGTGCAGCAGCCGGACGAGTTCGATCCAGCCGAGCCGGTCCTGGCCGAACGTGGGCTCGTCGAGGATCACCGCGCTCGGTCGCGTCGCCAGCACCGCCCCGACGGTGAGGCGCCGTGCCTCGCCGCCCGAGAGCGTGAAGGGGTTGGCGCCCGCGAGGTGGTCGAGGCGGAGCCGGTGGAGCACCTCGTCGACGCGGGCGTCGACCTCCGCGGGGGCGAGGCCGAGTGCGCGCGGCGCGACGGCGACCTCGTCGCGGACCGTCGTCGCGACGAACTGATGCTCGGGCTCCTGGAACACCGTGCCGATGCGGGTGAGCAGTTCGCGGGAGCGCCATCGCACCGGCGCATCGCCGATCCCGCGGGCGAGCGTCGGCGCGGCGACGACCCGCCCCGCGCGCGGCGCGAGCAGCCCGCCGAGCGTGAGGGCGAGGGTGGACTTGCCCGCACCGTTGGGGCCCGTCAGCACGCTCGAGGATGCCGCCGGGACGACGACGTCGAGTCCCTCGTGCAGCACGGCGCCACGCGGTCGGCCGATCGCGAGCCCCTCGGTCGAGAGCGCGGGCGCCGCGCCGGGCGCCGCGGCATGCGTGGCACCGGGCACGTCGAGCGGGACGCCCGGAACCCACACGCCGGCCGCCGCGAGCGCCTCGCGCCGCTCGTCGAGCACGACCGAGGGCGGGCCGTCGGCGAGCAGCCGGCCGTCGGCGCCGAGCACCACGACCCGGTCGACGAGGTCGAGCCAGACGTCGACCCGGTGCTCGACCACGACGAGCGTCGCGCCGGTCCGATCCAGCACGCGAGCGACCGCCTCGCGCACCTCGGCGACGCCGCGGGGATCGAGGTTCGCCGTGGGTTCGTCGAGGAGCAGCAGGCCCGGGCGCATCGCGAGCGCCCCGGCGAGCGCCAGCCGCTGCTTCTGCCCGCCCGACAGGCGCGACGTCGGATGCGAGAGCGGCAGGTCGAAGCCGACCGCGTCGATCGCGTCACGCACGCGTCGCCAGATCTCCTCCCTCGGGATGCCGAGGTTCTCGCAGCCGAACGCGACGTCGTCACCGACCCGCGCGAGGATCACCTGGGAATCCGGGTCCTGGAGCACGAGGCCGGCCCGCCCGCGCGCATCCGCGGGCGAACGGCCGTCGAGGAGCAGCCGACCGTGGTGCTCGCCCTCGTCGTCGCCGCCGAGGACGCCCGCGAGGGCGTGCAGCAGGGTCGACTTTCCCGATCCGGACGGACCGAGCAGCAGCACCCGCTCCCCCGCGTGGATCCGGAGGTCGAGGTCCTGCACCGCCGGGCGACGGCGGCCGGCATGCCGCCAGCCCCACCCCGTGGCGTCCACGCGGGCGGGACCGGCGGCTCCCGGTGTGCGGTCCACGGGTCAGACCCGCCCGGCGACGTCCCGTCCGGCCCCGAATCGGCTGAGCGCGCCGGTCGCTGCGAGCGCGCGGACCACGATCCAGCCGAGGAGGCCGGCGAGGACCGCTCCGGAGACCACGACGGTGCCGAAGTAGAGGGCGAGGAACTCGGCCGACTTCTGCAGGTTGCCGGAGAGGAACAGCTCGAGCACCCACGCCGCGGCACCCGCCGCCGCACCCGCGAGCATCGCGGTGACGACGCCGAACCGTCGGTAGCCGGTCGCGAGGAAGACCAGCTCGGCGCCGAGTCCCTGCGCGAGGCCGGAGTAGATCGTCTCGATTCCCCACTGGTTGCCGACGAGCGCCGACACGATCGCGGCGAGGAGTTCGACGTAGAGCGCCGCGCCGGGCTTGCGGATGATGAGCCCGCCGAGCACGCCGCCGATCAGCCAGATGCCGACGGCGATGCCGCCGAGCCCCGGCGTGAGCGCGTCGGCGGCGCTGAACCAGGCGTAGCCGACGTTGTTCCAGAAGAGGAAGACCAGCCCCGTCGCGACGCCGATCACGCTCGCGACGACGATGTCGACGACCCGCCAGCGGGTGCTGCGGGGCGCCGCGCCCTCACGCGCGCCGTTCGAGCCGGCCGTGGGGGTCTGGTCGGTGGATGTCTCGTGCACTGTCGTGCCCTTTCGTCTCGTGGAAAGCGGCACGGGAAATGAGATTGGATGCCCTCCCTGCGCTGGCATGACCCAGATCAGGTTCGACGGTCGAAGGTTGGAGAACCTTCCTCTCAGCCCGGCTCACCGGACTCCCGTGTTCGACGACGAGTATACGCGCGCCGGGCGCCGCCTGCGTCGTCGGTGACGCCGGGCGACCGCTCGTTCGGATGTCGCGGTGCGGGCCTACTTCTTCAGCGCGCGGATCACCATCCGGAGCGCCTTGCCGGTCACCACGACGAGCGGGATCGTCACGATGAGCAGGCCCAGCACGTTCGGCTCGAACCGGACGTCGCCGCCGCGGCCGACGTACGCCCCGAGCGGAACCGACCAGCCGCCGCCACCGCCGCCCGACCCCTCGTTCTGCTCGTCGTCGGTGCCGGCGCCCCCGCCGAAGCCGTAGGCGCCGAGCGCGACCGGCACGACCTCGGCACCGCCGATCTCGACCTTGTCGGCGTAGGAGGTGCGGACGCCGACCCCGGCGACCTTGTCTGCGAGCTCGAGCACGAAATCAGCCATGTCGCCACGCTACCGGCGCGGCGCGGCGGTCGGAAGGGCATTGACGGATGCCTCGCCCCGTGGACTGCGCGGCGGCGCCCGCGGTCGCGCGCCGCACGGCCGGGCGAGCTCGTCGGGTCACCAGAACGAACGCGGCCCGGGCGGCGGTTCCTCCTCTGCCGCGTCGCGGACCGTCGGTGCCGCCGACTCGGCCGCCGGCCGGACGAGCGCCGCCGGCCGCACGGCACCGCGGCCGAACCGGCGCACGACCTCGTCGATCGTCCGCTCGGCGTCGCGCCATTCCTCGTCGGGGTCCCACAGTGGTGCCCCGTCGCCGGCGTGCCGGAGGTGCTCGGCTCGCACGCCGATCAGCCGGACGCGCCGACCATCGCCCACGAGCTCGCCGAGCGGCACGAGCGCCTCCTCGTAGATGCGTCGCGCGACGTCGGTCGGCTCGGCCAGCGTGCGCGACCGGGTGACCGTCGTGAAGTCGCCGTAGCGGAGCTTCAGGGTGACGGTACGCGCCAGCATTCCGGCACGGCGCAGCCGAACGCCGACGTCGGTCGCCAATCGCAGGAGCTCGCGCGCGATCTCGTCGTGCGCGACGAGGTCGTGATGGAACGTCGTCTCGTGGCCGATGCTCTTCTCGACCCGCCGCGTCTCGACGTCGCGCGGGTCGACGCCGTCGGCCAATCGGGTCAGGCGCGCCGCGAGCGCCGGGCCGACCGCGCGGGCCAGCGCGTCCTCCGGCATGTCGGCCACGTCGCCGACCGTGCGGAGGCCGAGCTTGCGGAACGACTCCTCGGTCACGCGGCCGACGCCCCAGAGCGCCGACACGGGCAGCGGGTGCAGGAATGCGGTCGTCTCGGACGCGGGGACGACGAGCATGCCGTCGGGCTTGGCGCGCGAGGACGCGACCTTCGCGACGTACTTGCTCGCGGCGACGCCCACCGAGCAGGTGAGGCCGGTCTCGTCGTGGACCCGTCGGCGGATGGTCCAGGCGATCTCGGCCGGGCTGCCGTGCAGGCGGCGCGCGCCCGACACGTCGAGGAAGGCCTCGTCGATCGAGAGCGGCTCGACGACGGGCGTGAGCTCGCGGAAGATCTCCATGACGCGCTCGGAGTACTCCGAGTAGCGCCGGTAGTCGCCCCGGAGCACGACCGCGGTGGGGCAGCGCTGCAGCGCGACCGACATCGGCATCGCCGAGTTCACCCCGTAGCGCCTGGCCTCGTAGCTCGCGGCGGCGACGACCCCTCGCCCCGCGGTCCCGCCGACGAGCACGGGCCTGCCGCGCAGCTCGGGCCGGCGAAGGAGCTCGACGGACACGAAGAACGCGTCCATGTCGACGTGCAGGATCGGGGTCGCGGAGTCGTCGACCGGACCGATCGTGACCTGCCTCGACGAGCCGTCCTGCTTGCTCACGCAGCGACCCTAGCGCGCGCCGCCGACACCCGGGTCAGAACCCGAAGTCGCCGAAGTCTCCGCCACCGCCGAAGTCCCCGAAACCGCCCCAGTCGCCGCCTGCGTCACCCGCACCCGCGGCGTCGATCGACCCCGCGTCGGCACCGGCGTCAGCGCCCACGTCGTCGCCGCCCGAGGCCCCGCCGTCGGTCGCGCCCGCGGCGTCGAACGCCCACGGGTCGGGGAGGAACGCCTGCGCGATCGCCGAGCCGATCACGACGCCCGCGATCGTGCCGAGCATCGAACCGCCCACCATCGATCCGAACGACGGCGCTGCGCCACGCGCGCCGGGCGCCGCGCCCGCCGCCCCCGGCGCGCCCGCGAAGGCGCGCTCCATCGAGCCCGGCTGCCGCAGTTCCTGCCGCGTTGCGGCCCGGGCGAGCGCGCCGGGGTCGTCGGAGACCAGCCGCTCCCCCGCCGGCGCCTGCTCGGCGAGCGACCGGTACACCTGCTGTCGCTGCTCGGGCGTGAGCTTCGAGAACGCCTCGGCGTGCACCGCCTCGATCGACTCGGGCGGCGCCGTGCGCAGCAGGTAGCGGTAGCGCTCGATCGCGAGCTCGTCTTCGCTGAGTCGCCGCGCCTGGGGCACGGGCGGGGCGGGGCGGGCGGAGCGGTCGTCGCCGCCGCCGAAGAGTCGGTCCAGGAATCCCATGGTGTCCTCGCAAGTGGTTCGGGGAGGTTCAGGCTACTGACGCCCGCCAAGAGCGGGCTGGGAGACGCCGACGGATGCCGCGGCGCGACCATGCGCGCCGCAGCATCCGTCGACGGGGTCGACCTAGCTGTCGGAGGCCGCGCGCTCGAGCACGAGCTCGCGCACGCGTGCCGCGTCGGCCTTGCCCTGCATGGCCTTCATGACCGCGCCGATGACCGCGCCCGCGGCCTGCACCTTGCCGTCGCGGATCTTGGCGAGCACGTCGGGCTGGGCGGCGAGCGCCTCGTCGATCGCGGCGATGAGCGCGCCGTCGTCGGAGACGACCGCGAGGCCTCGAGTGTCGACGATCTCGCGCGGCGACCCCTCGCCGGCGACGACGCCTTCGAGCACCTGGCGGGCGAGGCGGTCGGTGAGCGTGCCCTCCTCGACGAGCGCCGCCAGCTCGGCGACGTGCGCCGGCTCGGCGAGGCCCGCGGCATCCGCGCCCTGCGCGTTCGCGAGGCGCGTGAGCTCGCCGGTCCACCACTTGCGGGCGGCAGCGGGGGTCGCACCCGCGTCGATCGTCGCGGCGACCTCGTTCAGGAGCCCGCCGTTCGCGACGTCCTGGAACTCGAGGTCGGTGAAGCCCCACTCCGCCTTCAGCCGACGCCGACGCGCGGCCGGCGGCTCGGGCAGCGCGGCGCGGAGTTCGTCGATCACCGCAGGGTCGGGCACGACCGGGAGCAGGTCGGGCTCCGGGAAGTACCGGTAGTCGTCGGCGTCGGACTTCGGGCGACCCGGGCTCGTGGTCCCGGTGTCCTCGTGCCAGTGGCGCGTCTCCTGCGTGATCGTGCCGCCGTCGGCGAGGATCGCCGCCTGGCGCTGGATCTCGTAGCGGACCGCGCGCTCGACCGAGCGCATCGAGTTGACGTTCTTCGTCTCGGTGCGCGTGCCGAACTTCTCCTGGCCCTTCGGGCGGAGCGAGACATTCGCGTCGCAGCGGAGGTTGCCGCGCTCCATGCGCGCCTCGGAGATGCCGAGCGAGAGCACGATGTCGCGGATCGTCGCGACGTACGCGCGCGCGAGCGCGGGAGCATCCGCGCCGGCCCCCACGATCGGCTTCGTCACGATCTCGACGAGCGGGACGCCCGCGCGGTTGTAGTCGACGAGCGAGTACTCGGCGCCCTGGATGCGCCCCGTGGTGCCGCCGACGTGCGTGAGCTTGCCCGCGTCCTCCTCCATGTGCGCGCGCTCGATCGCGACCTCGAACGTGCGCCCGCTCTCGAGCTCGACCTCGATCGCCCCCTCGAAGGCGATCGGCTCGTCGTACTGCGAGATCTGGTAGTTCTTGCCGAGGTCGGGGTAGAAGTAGTTCTTCCGCGCGAACCGGCTCGACGGCGCGATCGAGCAGCCGAGCGCGAGCCCGAGCGAGATCGAGTACCGCACGGCCGTTCCGTTCACGGCCGGGAGCGACCCCGGCAGGCCCATGTCGACGGGCGCGACGAGCGTGTTCGGCTCGGCGCCGTGGAACTCGTCGTTCGCCGGGTTCGGCGCCGACGAGAACATCTTGGTGCGGGTGTTGAGCTCGACGTGCACCTCGAGCCCGATGACCGGGTCGAAGCGCTCGAGCGCCTCGTCGAAGTCCATCAGTGCTGCGCGCGCCATCAGACCACGCCCTCCTCGGTCGCCATGAGTTCGTGGGTGGACAGGTCGGGCGCCTGGGCGAGCAGCGGCCCGCCCCAACGGTCGACGAGGAGCGCCTCGAGGGCGCCGCCGACGTTGTACAGTCGCGCGTCCTCGCGCGCCGGCGCGAGGAACTGGATGCCGACCGGCAGGCCGTCCTCCGGAGCGAGGCCGGCGGGGACCGAGATGCCGGGCACGCCCGCGAGGTTCGCGGGGATCGTCGCGACGTCGTTGAGGTACATCGACAGCGGGTCGTGCAGCTTCTCGCCGAGCTTGAACGCCGTGGTCGGCGCGGTGGGCGTGGCGAGGACGTCGACCTCCGCGAACGCGGCGTCGAAGTCCTGCTGGACCAGGGTGCGGACCTTCTGGGCGCTGCCGTAGTACGCGTCGTAGTAGCCGGCCGAGAGGGCGTAGGTGCCGAGGATGATGCGGCGCTTGACCTCGGGCCCGAACCCCGCCTCGCGGGTCGCGGCCATGACCTCCTCGACCGTGCCGCCGCCCTCGGGCACGACCCGCAGGCCGAAGCGCACCGAGTCGAACTTCGCGAGGTTGGAGGACGCCTCGGCGGGCAGGATCAGGTAGTACGCGGCGATGGCGTACTTGAAGTTCGGCGCGCTCACCTCGACGATCTCGGCGCCGTTCGCCTGCAGCAGCTCGAGCGACTCGTGGAAGCGCTGGCGGACGCCCGCCTGGAAGCCGTCGGAGTCGAGCTCCTTGACGACGCCGATACGCAGGCCCGAGACATCCGCCCGTCGCACGGCCTCGGCCATGGATGGCCACGCCTCGGGGATCGAGGTCTGGTCGTGCGGGTCGTGGCCGGCGATGACGTCGTGGAGCAGCGCGGCATCGAGCACGGTGCGGCTCACCGGGCCGATCTGGTCGAGCGACGAGGCGAGCGCGATCGAGCCGTACCGGCTCACGCCGCCGTAGGTGGGCTTGGTGCCGACGGTGCCGGTCACGTGCGCCGGCTGGCGGATCGAGCCGCCCGTGTCGCTGCCGAGCGCGAGGGGCGCCTCGTACGCCGCGACGGCCGCGGCCGAGCCGCCGCCCGAGCCTCCGGGGATGCGATCGAGGTCCCACGGGTTGTGCGTCGGGCCGTAGGCCGAGTGCTCGGTCGACGAGCCCATGGCGAACTCGTCCATGTTCGTCTTGCCGAGCGGCACCATGCCGGCCTCGCGGACCTTGCGCACGGGCGTCGCGTCGTACGGCGGGATCCAGCCCTCGAGGATGCGCGAACCCGACGTGGACGGCATCCCCTTGGTCACGAGGACGTCCTTGATGGCGATCGGCACGCCGGCCAACGGGCCGAGCTCCTCGCCTGCGGCGCGACGGCGGTCGACGTCGGCGGCGGTCTCGAGCGCCTCGGCGTTCACGTGCAGGAACGCGTGGACCGCGCCGTCGACGTTCGCGATGCGGTCGAGGTGCGCCTTCGTCGCCTCGACCGACGAGACCTCGCCGGAGGCGAGCTTCGCGGCGAGGTCGGCGGCGCTCAGCCGGATCAGGTCGCTCACTGCTCCTCCCCCAGGATCGCCGAGACCACGAAGCGCGTGCCGTCGTGCTCGGGGGCGCCCGAGAGCGCCTGCTCGACGCCCAGCACGTCGGCCGGCACGTCCTCGCGAAGCGGGTTGTGCAGCGGGATGGGGTGGCTCGTGGGCACCACGTCTGGCGTGGCCACCTCGCTCACCTTCTCGACCGCCTGCATGATCTGGCCGAGCTCCGTCGTGAGGTGCTCGATCTCTTCCTCGGTGAGCGCGATTCGTGCGAGGTTCGCGAGATGCGCGACCTGCTCGGCGCTGATTTCAGACATGCTGCTCCGTCGTCCGGGAATGGGGATGCAGCAATCCTACCGAGGCGCGCCGAACAGGCCGACGCCGTGCTTCTGCAGCAACTCGTCCGCCTCGCCGTAGGACGTCGGCTCCGATTCGCCGTGGCCGGACTTGGCGATGAGCAGGCCGAGCGGGCCCTTCACCGGCGGGCTCAGCGTGGCGGCTCGATGCGCGTCGCCGGGGTGCGACGGCGTCGCCTCGGGGTTCGGCGGGGTGTACTGCGGCGTGGTCGCCGGCCAGGTGCGACTGCGGCATGGTGACTGGCCAGGTGAGCGGATGCATCTTCGCCCCTCCCGCTCTCACCCGACGAGCGCGTCGGGCCCTTCCGTCACCAGGATCGCGAACTGCGCGGCGTCGATCACGCGGACGCCGAGTTCCTCAGCCTTCGCGAGCTTCGACCCGGCGCCGGGGCCGGCTGCGACGAAGTCGGTCTTCTTCGACACGCTCGACGCTGCCTTGCCTCCCGCCGCGATGATCGCCTCCTGCGCGCCCTCGCGCGTGAACCCCTCGAGGCTGCCGGTGGCGACCACGGTGAGTCCGGCGAGCACGCCGCCGGCCTCGGCGGCCCGCCCCGGGCCGGGGTGGTCGGGCGTCGTGAACCGGACGCCGGCCGCTGCCCAGCGCTCGACGATGTCGCGGTGCCAATCGACGTCGAACCACTCGAGCAGCGAGTCGGCGATGATCCCGCCGACCCCCTCGACCTCGGCGAGTTCCTCGCGGCTCGCGGAGCGGATCGCGTCGAGCGAGCCGAAGTGGTCGGCGAGCGCTCGCGCCGCCACCGGTCCGACGTGCCGGACGTTGAGCGAGACGAGGATCCTCCAGAGCGGCTTGGTCTTCGCCTTCTCGAGTTCGGAGAGGAGCTTCGTGGCCGCCTCCGACGGGAGCAGCTCGCGATGGTCCTTCCGGATCCCGGCCGCTCGGCGCTCAGCGGCCGACATCCGCTCGGTGCCCGGCGGATAGGTGACCCGAACCTTCTGGAAGGGTGCTCGTCGAACCTCCTCGCCGGTCACCGGGTCGGTTCGCGGTTCGCCGGTCTCGGCGTCGCGGACGATGACCTCGATCGGGACGAGTTCGTCGACCGTGAGGTCGAAGAGCCCAGCCTCGGTCACGAGGGGCGGCGTCGACGGGACGACGGGCTGGGTGAGCGCGGCGGCCGTGACCTCGCCGAGCGCCTCGATGTCGAGTGCTCCCCGCGAGCCGATGTGCTCGACCCGGCCGCGGACCTGCGCCGGGCAGCTGCGCGCGTTCGGGCAGCGGAGGTCGATGTCGCCCTCCTTCGCGGGGCGCAGCGGCGTCCCGCACTCGGGGCAGCGCTCCGGCATGCGCCATTCGCGCTGGGTGCCGTCGCGGAGCTCCTCGACCGCGCCGAGGATCTCGGGAATGACGTCGCCCGCCTTGCGCAGCACCACCGTGTCGCCGATCAGGACGCCCTTGGCCTTCACGACCTCCTGGTTGTGGAGCGTCGCCTGCTCGACCGTGCTCCCTTGGACCTTCACCGGCGCCATGACCGCGTACGGCGTCGCGCGACCCGTGCGGCCCACGCCGACGCGGATGTCGAGGAGCTTCGTGTGCACCTCCTCCGGCGGGTACTTGTACGCGATCGCCCACCTCGGCGCGCGACTCGTCGCACCGAGTTCGTCGTGCAGCGCCAGTTCGTCGATCTTCACGACGATCCCGTCGATCTCGTGCTCGACGTCGTGACGGTGCTCGCCGCGATCGGCGATGAACGCGGTGACCTCCTCGATCGTGTCGAACACGCGCGAGTGCGGGGAGACCGGGAGCCCCCACCCGGACAGCAGCCCGTAGATCTCGGACTGGCTCGACACGGGCGGGTCCTGCCACGCGCCGATGCCGTGCAGGTGGAGGGCGAGCCGGCCGAGCCGCTCGCGCATGAGCTCGAGTTGCAGCGGGCTCTTGTTCTCGCGCCGCTGCCGGAGGCTGCCCGCGGCGGTGTTGCGGGCGTTCGCGAACTCCGGGAACCGGGTCGGGATCGCCTCGTCGGCCCGACCCTTCGCACGCTGCTCCGCGGCGAACTCGGCCTGCAGCGCATGCTGCCGCTCGTTGAGCGCCTCGAAGTCCGCGGACCGCAGGAAGACCTCGCCGCGCACCTCGAAGAACGGCGGGAACCCCGCGCCCTCGAGCCGACGCGGAATCGCAGGGATGAACTCGACGTTCTCGGTGATGTCCTCGCCGACGCGACCGTCGCCCCGCGTCGTCGCGGTCTCGAGCACGCCGTCGCGATAGGCGAGGCTGATCGCGAGTCCGTCGATCTTGAGTTCGGAGAGCCAGCGGACCGTCCGCCCTGCGGCTGCCTGCGCCTTCGTCGCCCACTCGGCGAACTCGTCGAGGCTGAACACGTTGTCGAGGCTCAGCATCCGCTCGGCGTGCTCGTGCGACGGGAAGCCGGCGGAGACGAGCGCCGCACCGACCTGCTGCGTCGGGCTGTCCTGACCGGCCAGTTCCGGGAACGCCCGCTCGAGGGCCTCGAGCCGGTGGAAGTCGGCGTCGTACTCGGCGTCGCTGACGAGGCTCACGCCCTCGGAGTAGTACGTCGTCCGATACCGATCGATTCGCTCGCGGAGCGCCTCGGACTCGATGCGGGCGTCGTCGAACTCGGTGGGGATGTCGCTCACGGAGTCATCCTAGAAGCCACCGCCGACGTCGCCGCAGCGGAGTGCGGCGCGCGGCGCGATGTCCCGGTGCGGCTCGCGCGGACGCGGATCGGGGCGCGCGGATCCCCGCGCGCCCCGATCGTCGTGCAACCTCCCGACTACGCGCCGAACCCGACGGCGTCGACCTTCCGGTGGTAGCGGGTGCCCGCCTTGCCGCCGAGGACCGCGCCGCCGAGCGTGACGACGACGAGGAGCACCAGGGTGACGATGCCGGCCACCGTGAGCTCGCCCTCGTTGACGGGAATGCGCGGGAACGTGTTGAGCGTCGCGAGCACGTCGTACCGGGTGCCGGCGAGCGCGGCGAGCGCCGCGCCGACGACCGCCATCACGATCGCCCAGAGCCAGACCGCGACACCCTGCTTCAGCCCGTTGAAGCGCGCCATCCGCCCGGCGACGTAGCCGCCCGCGAAGTACGCGACGAACAGCGCGACCAGCAGCGCGATCGCGCCGACGACGCCGATCGCCTGCGGATCCTCCGCGACGGCGTCGTCGACGGCCGCTCCGACGTTGCCGAGGCCGAGCGCTGCGCCCGTGCCGGCGAGGAACGCGGTGAGGAGCGCGCCGAGGCCGAGCGCGGTGAGCCAGCCGAAGAACGCCGCGCCGAACTTGATGCCGCCGAACCGCTCGCGCTCCCGGTCGATGACGGCCGCCCGTACCGCCGGGTCGGCGAGCGGGCGCTCGTCCTCCGGGCGGCGACGGTCGGCCGGGACGGCGTCCCCGCGCTCCGATGCCGCGGCGCGCTCGTCGACCTTCCGGTCGTAGGCGGCGGTCGGCGAGTCCGCGTTCCGGTCGGCGTCCGTCCGGTCGGTGGCCGTGGCCTCCCGGTCGTCGCGGATGCCGTCGCCGTCGGCGTCGACGCGCCGGTCGGTCGGCGTCGTTCCCGTGCGCGGGTCGCGGTTCGCATCGTGTCCGGGTCGGTCGGTGGAGGTGCTCATGGTGTGGTCCCTCTCGTCGTCTCGTCGCCGCAGGGGGATGCCCCTCGGCGCGCCTGAGACCCTACGCGGGGTGCGGATCGGGCGAGGAGGCCTTGACAAACGCCCGGATGGCACACTCGCGCCGTCCAGCGAACGTCCAGCGGGCGTTCAGACGTCGACGGGGACGGCGCTGACCGTGCGGTCGATCGTGCACTGGCCGAGCACGCGCGTGCCGACGTAGACGACGGCCGTCTGGCCCGGCGCGACGCCGTCGAGGGGCGTGCCCGGCGTGATCACGAGCTCGGCGGAGCCGGAGGCATCCGTCGCCACCCTCGCGACGGCGGGCACCGGGTCGGCGTGCGCCCGGATCTGCACCTCGCAGTCGAAGGCGTCGCCGTCGACGACGACGAGGCCGGATGCCACGGGGTCGGCGCCGGCCCACGAGAACCGGGACCCGGCGACCTCGGCGACCGCGAGCGCCTCCTTCGGGCCGACGACGACCGTCCGCTCCTTGGGCCGCACCTCGAGCACGAACCGGGGCTTGCCGTCGGCGGCCGGGGTGCCGAGCCGGAGCCCGCGGCGCTGCCCGACCGTGTACGCGTGCGCGCCCTCGTGCGCGCCGACGACCTCGCCCGACCGGTCGACGATGTCGCCGGGCGCGGTGCCGACCTTCTCGGCCAGCCAGCCCTTCGTGTCGCCGTCGGAGATGAAGCAGATGTCGTACGAGTCCGGCTTCTGCGCGACCGACAGGCCGCGCCGTGCGGCCTCCTCGCGCACCAGCTGCTTCGACGGGGTGTCGCCGAGCGGGAAGTACGCGTGCGCGAGCTGCTCGGTGGTGAGCACGCCGAGCACGTACGACTGGTCCTTCGCCTCCGCGCTCGCGCGGTGCAGCTCGCGGCGACCCGCGGCATCCGTCGTGATCTTCGCGTAGTGCCCCGTGGCGACCGCGTCGAAGCCGAGCGCGAGGGCCTTCTCGAGCAGGGCGGCGAACTTGATGCGCTCGTTGCAGCGCATGCACGGGTTGGGGGTGCGGCCCGCCGCGTACTCGGCGATGAAGTCGTCGACGACGTCGGCCTTGAACCGCTCGGAGAAGTCCCACACGTAGTACGGGATGCCGAGGACGTTCGCGGCGCGCTGGGCGTCCATCGAGTCCTCGATCGTGCAGCAGCCGCGACTGCCCGTGCGGAGGGTGCCCGGCATTCGGCTGAGCGCGAGGTGCACGCCGACCACGTCGTGGCCCGCCTCGACGGCGCGCGCGGCCGCGACGGCGCTGTCGACGCCGCCGCTCATCGCTGCCAGGATCCGCATGCCCTCCAGTGTACGAAACGGCCCCTGAGCGGATGCCGCGCGCGGCGATCAGCGGTCGAAGCTGGTGACCCGGTCGGCCATGCCGGCCCGGGTCGCACGCTCGACGGCGGCGGGGAGCGCCTCGAGGAACGCGTCGACGTCGGCGTCGGCCGTGGTGCGCCCGAGGGTGATCCGCAGGGCACCGCGCGCCTCCCCCTCGGTGCGGCCCATCGCGAGCAGCACGTGCGAGGGTTCGGGCACGCCGGCCTGGCACGCCGACCCGGTCGAGACCGCCACGCCCGCGGCATCCAGCAGGAACAGCATCGAGTCGCCTTCGCACCCGGGGAACGAGAAGTGCGCGTTGCCGGGCAGCCTCCCGGCGGGATCCGGGTCGCCCGAGAGTCGCGCGTGGGGCACGGACGCCGCGACCCCCGCCACGAGCCGATCGCGCAGGCGCGACATCCGTTCGTCCTCGGCCGCCGCCTGCTCGGCCGTCGCGCGGGCGGCAGCGGCGAACCCGGCCGCCGCCGCGACGTCCTGCGTGCCCGAGCGGATGCGTCGCTGCTGCCCGCCGCCGTGGAGGAGCGGCTCGATGCGCGTCGACCGGTCGAGCACGAGCGCGCCGATGCCGACCGGACCGCCGACCTTGTGCGCCGAGATGCTGACCGCGACGAGGCCCGCGCCCGCGGGAGCTCCGGTCTCGCGCCGGACGGCGTGCAGGTCCACGGGGACGTGCCCGTACGCGGCGATCGCGTCGACGTGCAGCGGCACGCCGGCCCGTGCGCACAGGTCGGCGACCTCGCGCACCGGCTCGATCGTGCCGACCTCGTTGTTCGCCCAGAGCATGGTGACGAGCGCGACGGACGCCGCGTCGCGCCCCAGTTCGGCGGCGAGCGCGTCGACCCGCAGTCGCCCGACCGCGTCGAGGGGCAGCTCGACGACCTCCGCGCCCTCCATCCCCGCGAGCCACTCGACCGTGTCGATCGTGGCGTGGTGCTCGCCGCCGGGCAGCAGGATGCGGCGGGCTGACGCCTCGGCGCGCCGACGCCAGAACAGGCCCTTGATCGCGAGGTTCACGGCCTCGGTGCCGCTTCCGGTGAAGACGACCTCGATCGGGTCGGCGCCGACCGTCGCGGCGACCTGCTCCCTGGCCTCCTCGAGCAGCCGCTTGGCGTGCTGCCCTGCGCCGTGGATCGAGGCCGGATTGCCGACGAGCCGGAGCGCGTGGGTGATCGCGTCGATCGCCTCGGGACGGAGCGGCGTGGTGGCGGCGTGGTCGAGGTAGACCGGGTCGCGGCGGGGCATCGAGCACCTCCTGACCGGGAACCGGTTCCCCACGAACTACTGTAGTTCGCATGTCTCCGGCCGATCCGCTCCGCGACCTGGGCGTGCGCACCGGACCCGCAGGCGGCACGATCCGCGTCTGGTCCGAGCACGCGACCTCCGTGGACCTCGAGGTGTTCGCCCCAGAGGACCTCGACTGGGCCGTCGAGCGGCTGCCGCTCATGCGCGGTGCGGACGGCGTGTGGGAGGCGACATCCCCCGCCCTCGTGCCGGGCGCCCGCTACGGCCTGCGCGTCGACGGCCCCGCGGGCATCGAGCACGCGTTCAATCCCGCGCACACGCTGCTCGATCCGTGGGCGCGCGGGCTGCAGCCGGCGGCGGACGGGTCGTGGCGCGGCGTCGTGCTCGACTCCCTCGCAGCAGAGGGCTTCGAGTGGGGCGGGGTCGGCAAGCCCCGCGTGCCGCTCGACCACACCGTGGTCTACGAAGCCCATCCGAAGGGGTTCAGCCGGCTGAACGAGCGCATCCCTGAGCCGCTGCGCGGCACCTACGCGGGACTCGCGCACGACGCGTCGCTCGAGTACCTCACCGACCTCGGGGTCACGACGGTCGAGCTGCTGCCGGTGCAGGCGTTCGTCGCCGAGGAGCGGCTCGTGCGCCAGGGCCAGGTCAACTACTGGGGCTACAACACCCTCGGCTTCTTCGCGCCGCATGCGCCGTACGCGAGCCCGGAGGCGCAGGCCGCGGGTCCGTCCGCGGTGCGACGCGAGTTCGCGGGCATGGTCAAGCGACTGCACGAGGCCGGCCTCGAGGTCGTCCTCGACGTGGTCTACAACCACACGGCGGAGGAGGGTCGTCAGGGGCCGACATACAGCTTCCGCGGCATCGACAACGCCTCGTACTACCGGCACGACGTGCACGGCCGGTACGTCGACACGACGGGGTGCGGCAACACGCTCGACTTCGGCCACGACGCGCCGATGCGCCTCGTGCTCGACTCCCTGAGGTACTGGGCGGAGGAGCTGCAGGTCGACGGCTTCCGCCTCGACCTCGCCGCGACGCTCGGCCGCGACGCGCTCGGCGCCTACTCCCCCCACCATCCGCTCCTCGCCGCCATGCTCTCCGACCCCGTGATCGGCGCGGGCAAGCTCATCGCCGAGCCGTGGGACGTCGGGCCGTTCGGCTGGCAGACGGGCAACTTCGCGCCCGGGTTCTCCGAGTGGAACGACCGCTACCGCGACCGCATGCGCGACTTCTGGCTCGGCGACCTGCGCCGCGAGCGCCACGACGAGCACGGCAGCGGCATCGGCCGCTTCGCGACGCGCCTGGCGGGCTCGTCGAACACCTTCGCCGAGGAGCGCGGCCCGCTCGCGAGCCTGAACTTCATCACCGCGCACGACGGCTTCACGCTCGCCGACCTGACGGCCTACGACGTCAAGCACAACCTCGGCAACGGCGAACACAACCGCGACGGCGCCGACCACAACAACTCCTACAACCACGGCGTCGAGGGACCGACTGACGACCCCGAGATCGCCGCGGCGCGTCGACGGAGCATCCGGAACCTGCTCGGCACGCTGCTGCTCTCGGCGGGCGTGCCGATGCTGACGGCCGGAGACGAGTACGGTCGCAGCCAGCGCGGCAACAACAACGCGTACTGCCACGACTCCGAGCTCACGTGGCTGGCCTGGTCGCCCGACGAGCGCGACGTCGCGATCGAGGCCACCACCCGGCACCTGCTCCGCCTGCGCCGCGAGCACCCCGCCCTGCGGCCCGTGCGTTACGGCCGCTTCGGCGAGAGTGTCCCGAGCGCCTCGCAGATGGACTGGTACAACGCCGACGGCGAGACCATGACCATCGAGCACTGGCACGACCCGTCGCAGCGCACGCTGCAGTTCCTCGCGGCCTCGACGCCCGAGTTCGAGGGCTTCAACCGCATCCTCCTCGTCGTCCACGCCTCCGAGCGCGAGGTCGAGGTCCTGCTGCCGGAGCACCCCGGCGTCGACGACTACGAGCTGCTGTGGGACTCGGCGGTCGACGAGCCCGGCGACGAGCTCGGCGCGCGACACGAGCCGGGCACCCGTCTCGTGATGGCGCCGCAGTCGATGCGACTCTTCCGCGCCTCGGGCGATCCCGCACCTGTGCTCGTCGATGCCGCTGCCGGTTCGCTCGGCGCCGGGGCGGACGAGGCCGACGACGCACGCGACGGGCGCCGCGCCGACGTCGCTCCCGAGGCGCCGGCCCGATGACGAGGCGATCGGATGGCACGGCGGGCACGCCCGCCACCGTCGCGCTGACGCGGGCGGGCATCCGCTTCACCGCTCATCCGTACGAGCACGACCCCCGGGCGGCGGCCTACGGCCTCGAGGCCGCGCAGAAGCTCGGCATCGAGCCGGAGCGCGTGTTCAAGACGCTCCTCGCGAACGTCGACGGATCGCTCGCGGTCGGCATCGTGCCCGTGTCGGACCAGCTCGACCTCAAGGCGCTCGCGACGGCGCTCGGCGGCAAGCGTGCCGAGATGGCCGACCCCTCGCTCGCCGAGCGGAAGACGGGCTACGTCGTCGGCGGCATCAGCCCCATCGGGCAGAAGGTCGCGCTCCCGACCGTGCTCGACGAGTCGGCGATCCTCTTCGAGACCATCCTCGTCTCGGGCGGGCGCCGCGGCCTCGACCTCGAACTCGCCCCCGACGACCTGCTCGCCGTGACGTCCGGCGGGTACGCGCCGATCGCGCGCACCCGCTGAACCGCCCGACGCTCAGCCCGCGGCAGCGACGAGTCCCAGTTCCGCGGTCGAGACCAGCAGCGGATGCCGGGGCACGACGCGCACCGTGTAGCCGAACGCCCCGGCCCGGTCGAGCGTGACCGTGCCGACGTACACGCGGGTGGCGGTGTCGGTGGTCGAGGCTCCGTCGGGCACGAGCTCGGCCACGCTCGCGTGGTCGATGCGGTCGTCGCCGTGCGAGTGGCCGTAGACGACCTCGACGGACACGTCGGACTCGGAGAGGTCGCCCAGTGCGACGTGCGCGCGGAGGTGGAGCTCGTCGCCGACGTGCGGCGTCGACTCGACGCCGCCCGACTCGACGTGGGCCACATGCACGCCCGGCCACGCGGCGCGCACGCGCGCACCCCAGGCCGCGAGCTCGCGCGCCGGCTTCGCGCCCTCCGCTCCGACCACGGCGGCGTGCTCGGCCGCCGGGCGGTACAGCCGCTCGACGTACTCCCGCACCATGCGGTCCGCTCCCAGCTCGGGCGAGAGGTGCGCGAGCGTGCGGCGCACGCGCGCCATCCACTCGGTGGGCACGCCGTCGCGGTCGCGATCGTAGAAGAGCCGCGTGATCCGGTGCTCGATGAGGTCGTACAGGGCGGATGCCTCGAGCCGGTCGCGCTCGGCCTGGTCGCCGGCGGCGTCGGCGGTCGGGATCACCCAGCCGTGGTCGTCGGCGGCGTACTCGGCCCACCAGCCGTCCAGGATCGACAGGTTGAGCGCGCCGTTCATGGCGGCCTTCATCCCCGACGTGCCGCACGCCTCGAGCGGTCGGAGCGGGTTGTTCATCCAGACGTCGCAGCCCGGGTAGAGGAGCTGGGCCATGCCGATGTCGTAGTCGGGCAGGAACACGATGCGCTCGCGGAGCTCGGGCCGCTGCGCGAACTGCACGAGGCGCTGGATGAGCCGCTTGCCCTCGTCGTCGGCGGGGTGCGCCTTGCCCGCGATCACGAACTGGACGGGACGGTCGGGGTTGGTGAGGATCGCCGCGAACCGGTCGGGGTCCTGCAGCATGAGCGTCAGTCGCTTGTACGTCGGCACCCGGCGGGCGAAGCCGATCGTGAGGACGTCCGGGTCGAGCACGCGGCGCACCCAGTCGGGCGCCACGGCGCCGCCGTGCTGGCCCGCCCAGGCGCTCGCGAGCCGGCGTCGGGCGTCCTCGACGAGCTGCAGGCGCATGCCGCGCTTCACGCCCCAGAGCTCGGCGTCGCTGACCGCGGCGCTCATCCAGTCGGCGTGCTCGGTGTCCCCGGTGCCGAGCCGCTCCTCGGCGAGCGCGAGCAGCGCCGGGTCGGTCCACGTCGGGGCGTGCACGCCGTTCGTGACCGACGTGATCGGCACCTCGTCGGCGTCGAAGCCCGGCCACAGCTCGCCGAACATGCGCCGGCTCACCTCGCCGTGCAGCTTCGACACGCCGTTCGCGCGCTGCGCGAGCCGGAGGCCCATCATCGCCATGTTGAACGCGCTGTCCTCAGCGGGCAGGCCGGGCTCGAGGCCCAGCGGAAGCGCGTCGGCGGGGTCGATCCCGGGCAGCAGTCCGGACTCGAGGTAGCTGGCGACGAGGGCGCGATCGAAGCGGTCGATTCCGGCTGGGACCGGCGTGTGCGTCGTGAAGACGGTGCCCGCGCGCACGAGTTCCAGCGCCTCGGCGAAGGAGAGCCCGTCGCCGATGCACGCCGAGATGCGCTCGAGTCCGAGGAACCCGGCGTGGCCCTCGTTCATGTGGAACACGTCCGGGAAGTGGCGGCCGGTCAGTCCGCTCCAGGCGCGGATCGCGCGGACCCCGCCGATGCCGAGGAGGAGCTCCTGCTGGAGGCGGTGCTCTCCACCTCCGCCGTAGAGCCGGTCGGTCACCTGGCGCAGGTCGTCGTCGTTCGCCGGGATGTCGGTGTCGAGGAGGAGCAGCGGCACCCGGCCGACCGCGGCCTGCCACACGCGGGCGTGCAGGCTGCGTCCGCCGGGCACCGCGAGCGTGACCTGCACCGGCGTGCCGTCGGCGCGCCGCAGGACCGACAGCGGGAGCCCGTCGGGATCGAGGGCCGGGTAGCGCTCCTGCTGCCACCCGTCGGGCGCGATCGCCTGCGAGAAGTACCCGGCCTTGTAGAACAGGCCGACCGCGATGAGCGGGACCCCCAGGTCGGAGGCGGCCTTCAGGTGGTCGCCGGCGAGGATGCCGAGTCCGCCGGAGTACTGCGGCAGCGCCTCGGTGATGCCGAACTCGGGCGAGAAGTACGCGACGGTCCTCGGCGTGTCTGCGCCGAGCGACTGGTACCAGCGCGGCTCGGACACGTAGGCGCGCAGCGCGTCTCGCTCGCGCTCGGCCCAGGCGATGAAGCCATCGTCGGCCGCCAGTTCGTCGAGGCGCCGCGCGTCGACGTCGCCGAGGAACGCGATGGGATCGCGCCCGGACCGGCGCCAGCCTGCGGGGTCGATGTGCTCGAACAGGCGCCGGGTCGGCTCGTGCCACGACCAGCGCAGGTTCGCGGCGAGCTCTTCGAGCGCGGCGAGCTGCGGCGGGACGACGGCGCGGACGGTGAACTTGCGGATGGGCTTCACGGGGTCCACCCTACGCAGCGCCGTGTGTCCTGAATATGAACGGATTCCGCGACACCGCCGAGTCGCGCAGCACCCTGCAACCCGGTATCGGTCGCACCCCATCCGCGCTACGGTCGGAACGTGACGAACCGTGCAGTTCGAGCCGGCCGGATCCCCGTGACCCGGCTCACGCCCTCCTTGCCCGATCCGCGATGGAATCCGAAGGCGTTCTCCGGGGAGGTGGTCCCGTTCCGCGCCACGGTCTTCCGCGAGGGGCACGACCTCGTCGGGGCGATGCTCGTACTGACGAGCCCGTCCGGCGTCGAGACGCGGCACCGGATGTCGCCGCTCGCGCCGGGCACCGACGGCTGGGAGGCGCGCGCCCGCCTGGACGAACTCGGCACCTGGCACTGGCACGTGACGGGCTTCGGCGACGAGATCGGCACGTGGGTGCACGACGCCGAGCTGAAGATCGACGCGGGCGTCGACGTCGAGCTGATGTACGAGATCGGCGCGCGACTGGCCGAACGCGCCGCGAAGGAGGCGGAACGTCCCGCCGCGGTGCGCAAGCGCCTGCGCGCGTACGCGGCGACGCTGCGCGACGCGGACGCCGACGCATCCGCCCGCCGCGCCCTGCTCGAGGACCCGCTGCTCGAGGAGTTCCGCTCCCGCCCGCTCTCCCGCTTCGCGACCGACTCCGAGGAGCGCGAGATCCTCGTCGAGCGGCGACGCGCCGGAGTCGGGTCGTGGTACGAGTTCTTCCCGCGTTCCGAGGGTGCGCGGCAGCTGAAGAAGGACGGCTCGTGGAAGTCGGGCACCTTCCGCACGGCGCAGCGACGACTCGACGGCGTCGCGGCCATGGGCTTCGACGTGGTCTACCTGCCGCCGATCCATCCGATCGGCTTCGCGTTCCGCAAGGGACCGAACAACACGCTCACGCCCGGACCGTTCGACCCCGGCTCGCCGTGGGCGATCGGCGCCGCCACCGGCGGCCACGACACGGTCCACCCCGAGCTGGGATCGCTCGCCGACTTCCGCGCGTTCGTGCGCCGGGCCGCCGCGCTCGGCATCGAGATCGCGCTCGACCTGGCGCTGCAGGCGTCGCCCGACCATCCGTGGGTGACCGAGCACCCCGAGTGGTTCACGACGCTGCCCGACGGCACGATCGCGTACGCCGAGAACCCGCCGAAGAAGTACCAGGACATCTATCCGGTCAACTTCGACGACGACTTCGAGGGGCTCGTCGACGAGGTGACGCGCATCGTGCGGCACTGGATGAAGCAGGGCGTGCGCATCTTCCGCGTCGACAACCCGCACACCAAGCCGCTGATGTTCTGGGAGCGGCTCATCGGCGACATCAACGCGACCGATCCCGACGTCGTCTTCCTCGCCGAGGCGTTCACGCGGCCGGCCATGATGCAGGCGCTCGCGATGGTCGGCTTCCAGCAGTCGTACTCCTACTTCACGTGGCGCAACACCAAGGCCGAGCTCGAGGAGTTCCTGACGAGCGTGTCGCAGGAGACCGCCGACTTCATGCGGCCCAACCTGTTCGTGAACACCCCCGACATCCTGACCGAGTACCTCCAGTTCGGCGGTCCTGCGGCGTTCACCGTGCGCGCCACGATCGCCGCGACCGCGGCGCCCACGTGGGGCGTCTACGCCGGATTCGAGCTGTTCGAGTCCGTCGCCCGGCCCGGCGCCGAGGAGGCCATCGACAACGAGAAGTACGAGTTCAAGCCGCGCGACTTCGCCAAGGCCGAGGCCGAGGGCGCCTCGCTCGCGCTCTACCTCGGGATCCTCAACCGCATCCGGGCCGATCACCCCGCGCTCGCGCAGCTCCGGAACATCCGCTTCCACTACAGCGACGACGACTCGGTCCTCGTCTACTCCAAGCACCTCGAGGGCCGGTTCATCGAGGGCCGCCGGCCCGACGACCACGACACGATCCTCGTCGTGGCGAACGTCGACCCGCATTCGGTGCGGGAGACCACCGTCCACCTCGACCTGGCGGCGATCGACCTGCCTGCCGGCGAGACGTTCGGCGTCGAGGACCTCGTGACCGGCGATCGCTGGGAGTGGAGCGAGCACAACTACGTCCGACTGGATGCCTTCACGCAGCCGGTGCACATCCTCCGAGTGATTCGAGGCGCCGAATGACCGACACCACGCCAGTCCAGGCCCCGCCCGTGCCCGACGAGCTGCTGCTCGCCGTCGCGGAGGGCCGGTACCACGATCCGCACCAGGTCCTCGGCCAGCACGGCTTCCAGGCCCCCGGCGAGGGCGGCGCGCGCACCGTCATCCGCGCGCGGCGACCGCTCGCCGCGTCCGTCGTCGCAGTGCTCGACGACGGGACCGAGCTGCCGCTCGGCCACGTCGGGCACGGCGTGTGGGCGGGCGCCGGCGCGTTCGGCCCGACCGGGTACCGCGTGCGCGCGCGGTACGACGACGGCACCGAGTGGACCGCCGACGACCCCTACCGGTACGCGCCCACCATCGGCGAGCTCGACCTGCACCTCATCGAGGAGGGGCGGCACGAGGAGCTCTGGCGCGTGCTCGGCGCCCACCACCGCGAGTTCCCGTCGATCACGGGACCGCTGCGCGGCGTCTCGTTCACGGTCTGGGCCCCACGGGCCAGCGCGGTCCGCGTGGTCGGCGACTTCAACCGCTGGGACGGCATCGGGCACTCGATGCGGAACATGGGCTCGAGCGGCATCTGGGAGCTGTTCGTGCCCGACGTCGAGCCCGGCGCGTCGTACAAGTTCGAGGTGCTCGCCCCCTCCGGCGCGTGGATCATGAAGGCCGACCCGATGGCCCGGCGCGCCGAGGTCGCCCCCGCGACCGCATCGGTCGTCGATGCGAGCCACCACGACTGGGCCGACGACGAGTGGATGTCGCAGCGCGGGCACCGCAATCCGCACGAGCTGCCCATGAGCATCTACGAGCTGCACCTCGGCTCGTGGCGGCCCGGCAAGGGCTACCGCGACGTCGCCGACGAGCTCATCGAGTACCTGCAGTGGCTCGGCTACACGCACGTCGAGTTCATGCCCCTCGCGGAGCATCCGTTCGGCGGCTCGTGGGGGTACCAGGTCACGGGCTACTTCGCGATCACCAGCAGGTTCGGCTCTCCCGACGACCTGAAGTACCTCATCGACCGGCTGCACCAGGCGGGCATCGGCGTGATCATGGACTGGGTCCCCGGCCACTTCCCGAAGGACGAATGGGCGCTGGCCCGGTTCGACGGCGAACCGCTCTACGAGCACGCCGACCCGCGCCGCGGAGAGCAGAAGGACTGGGGCACGCTCGTCTTCGACTACGGCAACCCGCGCGTGCGCAACTTCCTCGTCGCGAACGCGCTGTTCTGGCTGGAGGAGATGCACATCGACGGCCTGCGGGTCGATGCCGTGGCATCCATGCTCTACCTCGACTACTCGCGCGAGGAGGGCGAGTGGATGCCGAACTGGTACGGCGGTCGCGAGCACCTGGAGGCGATCGGCTTCCTGCAGGAGGCGACCGCGACGGCCTACAAGCGCAACCCGGGCATCGTCATGATCGCCGAGGAGTCGACGAGCTGGCCGGGCGTGACCGCCACGACCTCGTCGGGCGGCCTCGGCTTCGGCTACAAGTGGAACATGGGCTGGATGCACGACACCCTGCAGTACATCCAGCGCGACCCGATGTACCGCTCGCACCACCACGGCGAGCTCACGTTCTCGTTCCTCTACGCGTTCAGCGAGCACTTCATCCTGCCGATCAGCCACGACGAGGTCGTGCACGGCAAGGGATCCCTCGTGCGCAAGATGCCCGGCGACCACTGGCAGCAGCTCGCGAACACGCGCGCCTACCTGGCGTACATGTGGGCGCACCCCGGCAAGCAGCTGCTGTTCATGGGGCAGGAGTTCGGTCAGCTCTCGGAGTGGAGCGAGGAACGCGGCCTCGACTGGTGGATCCTCGACCAGCCGAGCCACCGCCAGCTCGCCGAGCTCGTCGGCCGGCTGAACCGCACCTACGCCGAGACGCCCGCCCTCTGGCAGCTCGACGACGACTCGGCGGGCTTCGACTGGGTCGAGGGCGGTGCCGCCGAGATGAACGTGATCGCGTTCCTCAGGTACGACCGCGACCGTCGGCCGCTCCTGTGCATCGTGAACTTCGCCGGGAACCCCCATGACGGGGTACGGCTCGGCCTGCCGTTCGCGGGCCGCTGGCGCGAGGTGCTGAACACGGATGCCGCGGAGTTCGGCGGCTCGGGGGTCGGCAACATGGGCGGGGTCGATGCGACCGACGAGCCGTGGGCGGGCAAGCCTGCCTCGGCCGTCTTCACGCTGCCTCCGCTCGGCGCCCTCTGGTTCACGCCCGAGGGGTGACCGCTGCGGGAGTCGGCTAGTAGAGCAGCATCGCGAGCCGGCGCCGTGCCGCGCCGACGCGCGGGTCCTCGACCCCGACCACCTGGAACTGCTCGAGCAGGCGCTCGCGCACCCGGTTCTTCCCGTCGGCGTCGAGCGTCGGGAACAGGTCGAGCAGCCGCGCGAACGCGTCATCGACGTGGCCGCCGGAGAGGTCGAGGTCGGCGACGTCGAGCTGGGCGTCGAGGTCGTCCGGCGTGGTCGCCGCGCGGTTCCGGATCTCGTCGAGCGTCTTTCCCTGCAGGCGCCCGAGCAGGTTCGCCTGTGCGAGTCCGGCGACCGCGAGGTCGTCGCGCGGGTCCTGCGTGATCGCCGTGCGGTAGGCGGATGCCGCCGCCGCGTAGTCGCCACGGCTGATCGCGTCGAACGCCTCCTGGTGCAGCGGCGGCAGCGGTTCCTCGACGGGCTCCTCTGCTCCGCCCTCGCCGTCGCCCTCGCCCTCGGCGCCCGGCACCCGGCCGGTCACGCCGTTGCGTTCGGCGACCTCGAGGAGCTGGTCGAACACCTGGTCGATGACCTCGTCGGGCTGCACGCCCTGGAACAGCGGCACCGGCTGCCCGGCGACGAGCGCGACGACCGCGGGGATCGCCTGCGCCTGCAGCGCCTGGACGAGCTGCGGGCTCCGGTCCGCGTCGGCGGGCGCGAGCACGAGACGGCCCTCGCGGGCGTTCACGAGTCGCTCGAGGGCCGCGACGAGCTGGGTGGACTGCTCGCTCCACGACGCCCACAGGGCGAGGACGACCGGGACCGAGCGCGAGAGCTCGAGCACCTGGCCGAAGCTCTGGTCGTCGACGGCCGCGACGTAGCCGCCCGGGCCTCCTGGTGCAGGAGCGGCGCCGGGGGCACCCGTCGCCGGTCGCTCATCGCGGTGGACGAGCGAGGACAGGTCGACCGCGCCGCGCAGGCTCGCGGGCTCGTGGGGTGGGAACGCGTTCGTCACTTGACCTCCGATGCGCCGATCAGGGATTCGGACCAGCCCAGCAGGCGGATCTGCTCGTCGGATCCGACCGCGGGCACGTAGAACATGAGCTGGATGCCGATCTCGCGCTCCACACCCTTGGCGCTCTTCTCGTCGAAGCCGGAGAGCGCTGCGCCGGGCTGACCCTCCTTGAAGCCGATCGTGCCGCCGTCGTTCGGCGTGACCTTCTCGGTCTGCGTGATCGAGACGGTCACCAGGGCGCCGGAGTCGTTCGTGGCGAGCGCGACCGTGGGACTGTCGCCGGGCGCGTTCGAGAATGCCACGTCGGCCGTGTCGGGCAGGTCGTCGGCGATGGCCTTCTGACCCTCGACGCCGAGCTGCTGGCGGATGACGTCGCCCTCCGGGTCGAAGAACTGCGCGGACTCCGACTCGTCGCCCTTCAGCAGGACGTCGGCATAGGCCGGGGCGACCTGCCCCGTCGGCATGATGAGGCCCTTGAACTCGGGGTTGATCGGCGGTGCGCCGATGGATGCCGGGGCGACCTCGGGCACGTCCGCGTCGGGCACGAGCGCCGTCGCGTACAGGACCTTGTAGTTCTCGCGCGGCGACTCCTGGCGGAGGACGAGGGCCGTCGGCGCGATCGTCTCGTCGTCGTTGTTCTTCGCGATGGTGAGCACGGTCCTCGGCCAGCCCGTCACCTGCTGCGGCAGGGTGAGCGTCAGCGGCGAGGCGGGGATCGCGGGCAGCGATGCGTGGTCGGGCAGCGACTTGCGGATCGCGTAGTTCGCATTCCTCGCCTCGAGGGCGGGGCCGGTGAACCGCTCGGCGAGCCGCTGCGAGTCGGCGTCGGCATCGACCTCTGTCGTGAAGACGGCGATGCGCCGCATGATGCGCTCCATCTGGGGCACCGTCACGGCCGGAACGACCTCGGGGGCCGCGGGTTCGGTCGGCTCGGCCTCCTCTCCCTCGGCGGCGGTCTCGACCGGGGTGGCCGGCGCCGTCGTCTCGGGAGCCGACGTCAGGTCGGGCCAGTAGTCCGCCGAGCACGCGGACAGCGCGATGGCCGGAACCAGGAGCACCGGCAGGAGCGCGATGCGCCGCGCGCGGCCGGTCGACCGGCCCGAGCCGCCGGAACCCAGCGCGGCACGCTGCGTCCGCGGCGGCCGGGGTGCGCGCATCAGCTTGCCCTTCGGCCCCTTGGGGAGGTTGCGGCGCGGCCCGCGGGAACGGCGGTGGGCGAAGACGCCGGAGATCACGAGGACGATGCCGACGAGGAACAGGAGGGCACCTCCGGCGATGAGCGGCCCGGCCCACGGTGTGGCGTTGTCGAGCGGCCACGCGACGACGATGCGACCGGGCGCCGGGGCCGTCCCGTCGGACGAGATCAGGACCGTGATCCCCTCGGGCACGTCGACCGTGGTGGTCAGCGTGCGGTCGCCGGTGAACTCGTCGAGCCACAGGTCGCTGCCCGCCGGCGACGCGGTGGGGTCGGGCTCCGCCTCGGCGTCCTCGGACTCCTCGTCGACCTCGGGCTCCTCGGTCGCGGGGGTCGCGGGCGTGGAGTCGTCGACGGGCTGCGCGACGATCACCTCGCTGGTGAGCTCTCCGGCCTCGCCGTCGTACCCGACCGAGACGTAGGGGTCCTCGCCGATCCAGCCGAGGACGTCGTCGGTGCGCCCGTACGCGAGGTAGACGGCTCCGCCGCCCGAGACCGTGATGGTCTGCTTCCCCGGGTTCGCGGCGAGGGCCTCGGGCGTGAGGACCGTGTAACTGGCCTGGTTCTCGACCACCGTCCCGAGCGAGACCCTGTCCGGCTCGAGGAAGACGGTCCGTTGGGCGATGCCGAAGCCGACCAGCACGGCGGCAGCAGCGAACGCCAGAATGGCGAGGACGAAGCGCACTCGGTTAACCTCCAGGCCGCGGGGGCGGCATCCGACAAAGACACCCCACACTACCGACGGTGTCTGGGAGTCTCCTAACCGGTGACTGGATGACATGGGCCCCCAGCGGTCGGGCTCCTGGCCGTATGATCGGAGGCGACCCGCGCGCCCCCACAACCCCCCACAACGCGGGACACGGACCCCGGAGGAAGAATTGGCCGTCGAAGAGACCGAGTTCACGCAGGTGTTCCGCGGATACGACAAGGACGAGGTCGACCGCAGCATCAACCAGCTCCGCCGCGAGATCATCTCGGCGAACAACGCGTCCAGTGACGCGCAGAAGGAGAACAAGCGGCTCCTCGCGCGCATCGAGGAACTGACCGCCGAGCTCGAGGAGGTCGGCAGCCCGACGTTCTCCGGCCTCGGCACGAAGCTCGAGAACACGCTCCGCGTCGCCGAGGAGCAGTCGACCCGCCTCATCGCGCAGGCCGACATCGACGCCGAGAAGCTTCGCCGCGCTGCGGAGGACGAGTCGCACCTCATGCGCTCCGACGCGCACGAGCTCGCCGAGCGCACGCTCAGCGAGGCGCGCGCGCAGGCCAACCGCCTGCTCGAGAACGCGCGCGCCGAGGCCGACGACATGGTCGCCCGCGCGCACGAGTCGAGCGAGCAGGTGCGCGACGACGCCAACCGCGACGCCGCGTCGATCCGGGGCACCGCGTCGACCGAGGCCGCCGAGGTCCGGGCGACCGCGAAGCGCGAGGCGGCGGCGGTCGTCGCCGAGGCCGAGCGCAAGGCCGCCGAGATGCTCGTCGCCGCCAACACCGAGGCGAACGAGGCGCGCGCCGCCGCGGCCGGCCTCCAGGAGGAGACGGAGCAGACCCGCGCCGAGGTCGCGGTCGAGCTCGACCAGAAGCGTGCGGAACTCGCCAAGGAGACCGAGCAGGCCCGCATCGACCTCGCGAAGGAGACCGAGCAGGCCCGCATCGACCTCGAGCGCGATTCCTCCGAGGCCCGCGCCGCGCTCGACGCGGAGATCGAGGAGCGTCGCGCCGCGCTCGAGCACGAGCTCGAGCAGGCGCGAACCGACCTCGACCGGGAGCTCGAGGCGGAACGGAGCAAGCTCGCGCAGGAGCGCGAGCAGGTCGGCGTCGACCTCGAGCGCGAGACCGAGACCGCGCGCCTCAAGCTGCAGCACGAGCTGGACCGCATTCGCGCCAAGCACGCCGCGGAGCTCGAGCAGATGCGCGCCGACCTCGCTCTCGAGCAGGAGCAGGCCCGCGCCGACTTCGAGGCCGAGGCGGAGCAGGCCCGGATCGACCTCGACAACCAGCTGACCTCGATGAAGAAGAAGACCACGCACGAGGTCGACCGGATGCGTCGCGAGATCGAACGCGCCCGCATGGACCTCGAGGCCGAGCTCGCCACCAAGCGCGACGAGGCCGAGCAGGAGCTGCTCACGGCGCAGCAGGAGGCCGCCGAGCAGACGAAGAAGTTCCTCGAGGACTCCAACGCCGAGCTCGCCGAGGCGATCGCCCGCACCGCGGAGGCGCGCGCTGAGGCCGAGCGCCTCGAGACCGAGGCGCGGACCGAGATCGCGGACGCCCGCGACAAGGCCGACGAGGAGGCGCGCGAGCGCGTCGCCGCGGCGCACTCCCAGGCACGCAAGCTCATCGCCGACGCCGAGGAGCGCACGCGCGCCCTCGTGGCGGACGCCGAGGATCGCCTCGCCCAGATTAGGATCGAGCGAGACGCCGTCGCCGGGTACTTCGAGAGCCTCCGCGGCGTACTGACGCAGGCAGAGCAGGTGGCGAACAAGTAACACGAGACGAGGGAGCGCGGGATTTGAAGATCCAGAACGCGTTCCGCATCGCGCTCGTCGGCACGCTCGGCGTCGGCACGGGTCTCGTGATCCTGTCCGCCGTGTCGAGCCTGTCGACGATCCTCACCTACATCGGAGCAGCACTGTTCCTGGCCCTCGGCCTCGAGCCCGCCGTGAGCGGGCTCGAGCGCCGGGGGCTTCCGCGTTGGGCCGCCATCCTGCTCGTCATCGCAGGAGTCGCGGCGGTCGTCGCCGCGTTGCTCATCGCGGTGATCCCGATCATCGTCGACCAGGTCGCCGAGCTGGTCGTGCAGATCCCGGCGATCATCGCGCAGATCAACCGCGTCGACTGGATCGCCTGGCTGCAGGAGCAGTTCCCGCTGCTGCTGATCGAGGAGATCAGCGAACAGGCGGGGGCGGCGCTCACCGACTTCTTCACCAACCCGAACCGATTAAGCGAGCTGCTCGGCGGCGTGTGGGCGGTCGCGATCGCGATCGGGGGCGGAGTGTTCGCCGTCATCGTCGTCGCGGTCCTCACGATCTACTTCACCGCGTCGCTCGACGCGATGAAGCGGGCGACGTACCAGCTCATCCCCGCGTCGCGCCGCGCACGGTTCGCCGACCTGACCGAGCAGATCACCCAGTCCGTCGGACGATACGTCATCGGGCAGGTCTCGCTCGCGGCCGTCAACGGGTTCCTGAGCTTCACGTTCCTCTCGATCATCCGCGCGCCCTTCCCCGCGGTGCTCGCCTTCATCGCGTTCCTGTTCTCGCTGGTCCCGCTCGTCGGCACGCTCACGGGATCGGTGATCATCGTGCTGCTCTGCCTGATCCCGGGCCTCGGCTCTCCGCTCACGGCGCTCGTCGCCGCCATCTACTACCTGATCTACATGCAGCTCGAGGCGTACGTGCTCTCTCCGCGCATCATGAGCCGCGCGGTGAAGGTGCCGGGGGCGCTCGTGGTGGTCGCCGCACTCGCGGGCGGCGCGCTGCTCGGCATCCTCGGGGCGCTCGTGGCGATCCCCATCGCCGCAGCGATCCTGCTCATCATCAAGCAGGTCGTGATCCCGCGCCAGAACGAGCGCTGAGGCGGCTCAGCCCGCCCGAGGCGTCGTCACCGCGTCGCGGCGCTCCGCGTCAGGCATCGGGTGTCGAAACGGATGCCGCGGGCCATTGCGTCGGCAACGGGGACGCCGCAGGGTTCACGGCGCGCACGATCTCCTCCAGCACGCGCCGCGTCTGGGACTCCCCCACCCACAGGTGCTTGCCGCCCTCGACGTCGATGCGCGTCAGGTTCGGCAGGCCGGCGAAGCGCTCGGCCGCCTCTGCCGGCTTGAGGAAATCGTCGTGCTCGGGGATCAGCGCGACGACGGGGACCGGCGCCGAACGCCAGCGCGCGAGCTCCTCGTCGCTCGTGCGATGCAGCGGCGGCGAGAGCAGGATCGCGCCGGCGATGCCGTGCTCGAGGCCGTACTTCAGCGCGAGCTCGGTCCCGAACGACCACCCGACGAGCCACGGGTTCGGCAGCCCGCGCTCGGCGACGAAGCGCATCGCGGCCGCGACATCCGCTCGCTCGCTGACGCCGTGGCCGAACTCGCCCTCGCTCGTGCCACGGACCGAACTGGTGCCGCGCGTGTTGAAGCGGAGCACCGCGAGACCCGCGAGCGCGGGCAGGCGGGCCGCGGCCTTGCGCAGGATGTGCGAGTCCATGAAGCCGCCCGCGGTGGGCAGCGGATGCAGCGTCACGAGGGTCGCCACGGGCGCCCGGTCGAGCGGCGTCGCGAGCTCCCCGACGAGGCGGAGCCCGTCGTCGGTGCGCAGTTCGATCTCCTCGCGATGCGCCGGCAGCAGGGCTCCGGCGCGGATCTCGGTCATGGTGTCGTCGGTCACAGGGGTCCGATCCTCCAGCAGTGGGTGTGCCAGTGTCGGCGCGAGGCCAGGTCGGCCGCGTCGCCCAGCACTCCGTCGGCACGCCAGGTGACGAGGTGCGCGACACCGGGGTCGATCTCGAGCCCGCAGCCCGGGCAGAGGTAGGCCTTCACCGCCTGCGCCTCCGACACGGGCTGCACGTTCCATTCGCGCCCGGCACGAACCTCGGTGCGGCGCCAGCCGGCCGTCATGCGCGCGACATCGAGCTCGGGGTGCGGCTCACGCGCCTTCGCGGCGCGACCACGGGAGCGGTGCGAGCGGGCCATCGGTCCAGTCTACGGTCGGGGGCGGATTCGGGCGGGGCGAGCGGTCAGTACCAGCCGACGCTCTGCGAGTGCGCCCACGCGCCGCAGGGGGTGCCGTAACGAGCCTGGATGTAGCCGAGGCCCCATTCGATCTGCGTGGCAGGGTTCGTCGCCCAGTCGGCTCCGGCGGTCGCCATCTTCGACCCCGGGAGTGCCTGGGGGATGCCGTAGGCCCCGCTCGAGGCGTTGTAGGCGTTCACGCGCCATCCGGATTCCTTGTTCCACAGCGCGACGAGGCAGTCGAACTCGGCCGTCGGCCAGCCGCGCGCGGCGACCGCCTGCGCGCCGTAGGCCTGCGCGCTGCCCGGATCGGGGACCACCGCAGGCGGCGCCCAGCCCGCGGAGGCCGCAGGCGGCTCGGGCTCGTCGGGCTTCGCCTCGACGACGTACCCCTCGGATGCCACCGCGAGCGAGGAGTACCCGTCGGCGAGCTCGACCTCCTGCGTGGATTCGCCCCCGAAGCGGTCGACCGGGACGTAGGTCGAGGTCGCCGTCGCGCCCGAGTAGGGGTCGACGACGTTGACGAGCAGGAAGCCGACGGATGCCGCGAACGCGAACACCACGGTCGCCGCCTGCTTGACGGGACCCGTCACGCTCGCTCGCTGCGCCGGCTTGGTGGCCATGGCCGTCTCGACCGGCGATGCGGGCCGCACCCGGCGCTCGGTCTGGTGCGGCCGGCGGGATCGCACCTCGGCAGCGGCGTCGGCACGTGCCCAGCGCTCGCGGACGGCATCCATCGGCATGTCGTCGTACTCATCCGTATGCCTGCCCACGATTGGATGAGTGTAACGGAGGGAGTCCCCCCGGTCGAACCCCGAGCCGCTCACCGGACCGCGAGCATCACGTCGACGACGGCATCGAGGACCAGGTCGACCTGCGCCTCGCGATAGCCGCCGCGCTGGGCGGAGAAGACGACCGCGCGCACGTCGTCGATCGCGATCGGCCACCCGTCCCGGAAGTACCGGGTGAGTCGATCGGCGAACGCGTCCACCTCTCGCACGTCGTAGCCGACGGCGAGCCAGCTGACACGGTCGAATCGGACGCCCTCGGGCCGCGCGAGTCGGTTCGCGACCACCTGGGCCGTGGTGCGCGCCTCGGCGAGCCACGCCTCGTCGCCGTGCAGCCGCGAGGCGATCTGCCGCTCGCGGAACGCGAAGGCGTCCTCCAGGCGCTCCATGGCCGCATCGACGTGCGAGGTCGAGTAGCCGCCCTTCTGCATCGAGAACGCGGTCAGGCGGATGCGCTCGGCATCGAGACCCTGGTCTTCGGCCTCGGGCCGGCCGTCGTAGGCGCGGCGGGCGCGTTGGAGGAAGTCCTCGACCTCGGTGGTCTTGTAGCCCAGCTGATTCCTGCGGGCCCGGGGGAACGTGGCATCCACCGCACCAGTATCGCGCACGAGCACCCGTTCCTCGCGCACGGTCAGGCGAAGATCTGGAACGCGACGAATGCGACCGCCGCGGACGGCAGGATCGAGTCGAGTCGATCGAGGAACCCGCCGTGCCCGGGCAGCCACGAGCTCATGTCCTTGATGCCGAGGTCGCGCTTGATGAGCGACTCGGCGAGGTCGCCCAGGGTCGCCGTCAGGAAGATCGCCGCGCCGAAGACCAGGCCGAACCACCAGGGTTGCCCGAGCATGAAGAGTGCGAGCAGGACGCCCGCGATCAGGCTCGCGAGCGCGCCCCCGGCGAATCCCTCCCACGTCTTCTTCGGGCTGATGACGGGAGCCATCGGGTGCCTGCCGAAGGCGAGGCCGGAGGCGTACGCGCCGGTGTCGGCGGCGACGGCGGTGATGATGAAGGCCAAGGTCCACCACTGGCCGCCGTCGGCGGCGGTGAGCACGACCGCGAACGTGGCGAGGAAGGTGACGTACCCCTGCACGAAGATCCCGGCGCCGAGGTCGCGCGCGAGTCCCGACGTCTCGGCACGGACGCTCGCCGAAGCCTGCTGCGCGAGTCGCCAGAGCACGACGAGCGCCATCCCGATGAGGACCGCTGCGAGCTGCCCGGCGGGCCCGCCGTAGTACGCGACGGGCACGGTCACGACCGCCGCCGCCACCGTCGGGATGCGCGGGACCCGGTACCCGCCGTGCTTCAACGCGGCTGCGAGCTCGGAGCTGGAGAATCCGGCCAGGACGACCGCGAACACCATGAACAGCTCCTTGAACACCAGGAGGCTGAGCAGCAGCGTGCCGCCGAACGCGAGGCCGATCAGGATGGCGAGCAGCAGGTTCCTCCCGGTGCGGGCGTTGATGCGCTCCTGAGCCTCGTCGAACTGCGCCCGCGACGCCTCGAACTGGCGCTCGAGATCCACCCGTCGCGCATGCATCTGCGCGCGGAGCTCGTCGCGCGTCGAATGCCGCTGGTCGTCGGCGTCCGACCGTTCCCCATCAGGGACGCCCGTCATGGTGTGCCTCAGACCTCGAGGAGTTCGGCTTCCTTGCGCTTCAGCGCCTCGTCGATCTGGTCGACGTGGGCCTTGGTGACGTGCTCGAGTTCCTTCTCGCCGCGTCCCACCTCGTCGTCGCCGACCTCGCCCTTGAGCGCCTCGAGGTCGTCCTTCGCCTTGCGACGGATGTTGCGGACCGACACCCGCGCGTCCTCGGCCTTCGAACGCACGATCTTGACGAACTCCTTGCGGCGCTCCTCGGTCAGCTCGGGGAGGGTGACGCGGATGATGTTGCCGTCGTTCGACGGGTTCGCACCGAGGTTCGGCGTGTCGCGGATGGCCTGCTCGATGTCCTTCATCGCGGACTTGTCGTAGGGCGTCACGACGAGCGTGCGCGCCTCGGGGTTCGCGAGCGAGGCGAGCTGGGCGAGCGGCGTCGGCGTGCCGTAGTAGCTCACCATGATCTTCTGGAAGAGCTGCGGGTTGGCGCGGCCGGTGCGGACGGAGGCGAAGTCGTCCTTGGCGACCTCCACGGCCTTCTGCATGCGTGCACTTGCTTCGGACAGTACATCCGCGATCACGGGGACTCCTTCTCTCGGGCTCGGGACAGTCTATCGATCGGCGGTCGGCTCGCCGTTGCTCACGATGGTGCCGAGGTCGGCGCCGAGGATCGCCGTCGTCACGTTGCCCGCAGGCTCCATGCCGAAGACCTGCATCGGCATGCCGTTGTCCATGCAGAGGCTGAACGCGGTCGAGTCGACGACCTTGAGGCCGCGCTGCAGCGCCTCCTGGTAGCTGATCCGGTCGATCTTGTGGGCGTCGGGATTCGTGCGCGGGTCGTCGGAGTAGACCCCGTCGACGCCGTTCTTCGCGACGAGCACGACCTCGGCGCCGATCTCCAGTGCGCGCTGCGCGGCGACGGTGTCGGTGGAGAAGTACGGCAGTCCTGCGCCGGCGCCGAAGATGACGACCCGACCCTTCTCGAGGTGCCGCTCGGCTCGCCGGGGGATGTAGGGCTCGGCGACCTGCGTCATCGAGATCGCGGACTGGACCCGCGTCTCGGCCCCCGCCTGCTCGAGGAAGTCCTGGAGGGCGAGCGAGTTCATCACGGTGCCGAGCATGCCCATGTAGTCGGCGCGTCCACGATCCATGCCGCGCTGGCTCAACTCGGCGCCGCGGAAGAAGTTGCCGCCGCCGACGACGATCGCGACCTCGACCGTGCGAGCGGCATCGGCGATCTCGCGCGCCAGCGAACTGACGACATCGGGGTTGACTCCGAGTGCGCCGCCGCCGAACGCCTCGCCCGACAGCTTGAGCAGCACCCTGCGCGTGTGTTCCGTCATCCCCGACCGATCCTTCCCCTCTGGGAGTCAAAACTAGTGGTTCCGGGCCCGCGCCGCAGTGCAGGCGGGACCGCGCCGCGGCCGATGCGCGTCGCCGCGGCATCCGGACACAGCAAAGGAGCCCGGACCGCGGGATGCGGTCCGGACTCCCCTGTCACGTGTTACGCGCCGACCTTGAAGCGAGCGAAGTCGCTCACGGTCACGCCGGCGTCCTGCACGACCTTGCCGACGGACAGCTTGTTGTCCTTGGCGTAGTCCTGCTCGAGCAGCGCGACCTGCTTGAAGAACGCGCCGAGGCGACCCTCGACGATCTTCGGGAGGGCGGCCTCGGGCTTGCCCTCCTCGCGCGTGATCTGCTCGACGAGTGCGCGCTCCTTCTCGACGGCCTCGGCCGGGACGTCCTCACGGGTGAGGTACTCCGGCGCGGCGAACGAGATGTGCTGTGCGATCGAGCGCGCAGTCTCCGCGTCGTCGCCCGCGTAGCCGAGGACCACGCCGACCTGCGGGGGCAGGTCCTTCGAGGTCTTGTGGAGGTAGATCGAGAAGTGCTCGCCCTTGACGAGGCGGACGCGGCGGAGCTCGACCTTCTCACCGAGGATCGCGGCCTCGCCGTCGATGAGCTCGCCGACGGTCCCGGCCTCGGCCGGCGCGGCCAGGGCGGCCTCGACGGTCTCGGCACGGCTCGCGGCGACGGCCGCGAGCACGCGGTCGGCGAGGCCGACGAACTTGTCGCCCTTGGCGACGAAGTCGGTCTCGCAGGCGAGCTCGATGAGGGTCGCGGTGCCGTCGCCGTTCTCGGCGGCGGCCACGAGGCCCTCGGAGGTCGAGCGGTCGGCGCGCTTGGCGTTGCCCTTGGCGCCCTTCAGACGGAGGATCTCCGTCGCCTTCTCGATGTCGCCGTCGGCCTCGACGAGCGCGTTCTTGGTGTCGGTCATGCCGGTCCCGAGCTGCTCGCGGAGCGCCTTGATGTCGGCGATGCTGACGTTGGCCATGTGGAATGGACTCCCTGTCGTTTCGGAGTGGGTGGGGGTGCCGCGTTACTCGGCGGCAGCAGCGGCGGCCGTGGCGTCGGCCTCGGACTCGGTCGCGGCGACCTCGGTCGCCGCCTCGTCGACGACCTCCGCGGCCTCGGCCTTCGCCTCGGACTCCGACTCCGCGACCTTCTCGGTCTCGGCGGAGGCCTGCTCCGGGGTGGTCTCAGAACCGGCCTTGAGGAGCTCCTGCTCCCACTCGGCGAGCGGCTCGGCCTCTTCGCCCTCTTCGGGCTTCTGGTGGCGCTGGATGAGACCCTCGGCGGCCGCGTCGGCGATGATGCGGGTGAGCAGGCTCACCGAGCGGATCGCGTCGTCGTTGCCCGGGATCGGGTACTGGACCTCGTCGGGGTCGCAGTTGGTGTCGAGGATGCCGATGACGGGGATGCCGAGCTTCTTGGCCTCGTCGATCGCGAGGTGCTCCTTCTTGGTGTCCACGACCCAGAGCGCCGACGGCGTCTTCGAGAGGTTGCGGATGCCGCCGAGCGACTTGTGCAGCTTGTCGAGCTCGCGCTTCTTGAGGAGGAGCTCCTTCTTGGTGAAGCCCGAGGTCGTGCCCTCGAAGTCCAGCTCCTCGAGCTCCTTCATGCGCGCGAGGCGCTTGGAGACCGTCGAGAAGTTGGTGAGGAGGCCGCCGAGCCAACGCTGGTTGACGTACGGCTGGCCGACGCGGGTCGCCTGCTCGGCGATCGACTCCTGCGCCTGCTTCTTGGTGCCGACGAAGAGGATGGTGCCGCCGTGGGCGACCGTCTCCTTGACGAAGTCGTACGCCTTGTCGATGTAGGCCAGCGACTGCTGGAGGTCGATGATGTAGATGCCGGAACGCTCGGTGAAGATGAACCGCTTCATCTTCGGGTTCCAACGGCGGGTCTGGTGCCCGAAGTGCACGCCGCTGTCGAGCAGCTGGCGAATGGTGACGACGGCCATGGCCGTACTCCTTCTGTTCTCAGTTGACGCTCCGACCGGCGGTCGGAAGCCCTGGTGCCCGGCACGGCTCCGCCGGCTCAAGCTTCGACAGCTGCGAGCGGGACTGAGTGGAGTCGGTGGCCGAATGGGCACGCGTAGTCGCCCCGACAGGCGAGGCGCTCCGGTCATGTTATCACGGCGCGGCTCGGCGACCCCTCCTCACCACTGGGCTTCCGACGGCCTCCGCGCACCGGCGCGGGGCGCGCGGCCGACGACCGCATGCGGCCACGAGACGGTCGACGCATGCGCCTCTCCCCCGTTCCCGGCACCGCCGTCGCAGCGAGCGTCGCCGGACTGCTCGCCGCCCTCGTCCTCGTCCTGGCGGCGCCCGGCTCCGCGTCCGCATCGACGGTCGCGACGACGGTCCCGACCGCGCGCGCCGCGGCCACCGTCCCCGGGCCGGCAGACCGCTGGACCTGGCCGGTCGGACCGCCGGTCGTCGTCGTCGCTCCGTTCCGAGCCCCTCCGACGCCGTACTCGGCTGGGCACCGCGGGATCGACGTCGCGGCCCTGCCGGGCGACCCGGTCGTGGCGCCGGCGAACGGCGTCGTGTCGTACGCCGGCCCGGTCGCCGGGCGGGGCGTGCTCTCGATCGATCACGGCGGAGGCGTCGTCAGCTCGATCGAGCCGGTCGCAGCCGGCGTGGCGGCCGGTGCAGCGGTGCGCGCCGGCGATCCTGTGGCGATCGTGGCGACCGGCGGTCACTGCGACGACCGATGCGTCCATCTCGGCGTGCGGGTGCACGGCGAGTACGTCTCGCCCCTCCTCTGGTTCGGCGGTGTACCGCGTGCGGTGCTCCTCCCCATGGCCGGGTGACGCGAGGCGCCGAACGCTAGGCCCGCGGGTGCGCCGTGCGATACGTCTGCTTGAGCCGCTCGGCCGAGACGTGGGTGTAGATCTGCGTCGTGCCGAGGCTCGCGTGCCCGAGGAACTCCTGGACGGCGCGGAGGTCGGCACCGCCGTCGAGCAGGTGCGTTGCGGCGCTGTGCCGGAACGCGTGGGGTCCTGCGGGACCGGAGCCCGGCAGCTCCTCGAGCAGGCCCGCGACGAGGCGGTGCACGCTCCGGACGCCGAGACGCCCGCCGCGGACGCCGACGAACACCGCCCGCCCGGCGCGGGCGGTCGCTCCGCCGTCGGAGGACGGTGCGGCGAGGAGTGCCGGCCGCCCCGAGGCGAGGTAGCGGTCCAGCGCGGCGGCGGCGGGTGCGCCGTACGGGACGACGCGCTCCTTCGACCCCTTGCCCGTGACGCGCACGGTGCGGTTCCCGCGATCGATGTCGTCGATGTCGAGCCCGACCAGCTCGGAGACGCGGAGGCCGCATGCGTAGAGCAGCTCGATCACCGCGAGGTCGCGAACGGGCACCGGCTCGCCCGTCGCGGCGCGCGCCTGGAGTCCGTCGAGCAGGGCGGCGACGGCGGGAGCCCCGACGACGCGCGGCAGGGTGCGCTTGGCGCGCGGAGCGCGCAGTCGGGCGGCCGGGTCGGCGGGGAGCGCTCCGGTGCGTTCGAGCCAGGCGCAGAGCCCCCGGGCGGATGCCGCGCGGCGCGCCACGGTGGCGCGGGCGAGGCCGCGCTCGGTGGCCTCCCACAGCCAGTCGCGCAGCAGGTCGAGGTCGACGCCGTCGACGCCGGTCACGGAACGCGCCTCCGCGAATCGCGTCAGGTCTGCGAGATCGGATGCGTAGGCGGCGACCGTGTGCTCCGAGTAGCCGCGCTCGAGGCGAACATGCCCGAGGTACGCGTCGACGGCGTCGTCCATGCCCGTCGGGCGGACGGAGCTGTGCGTCCGGGTGCCCGACGGGCCGCCCTCCGCCGGATCAGCCATCCGTCACCCATTCCCGCTTCCGCGAGAAGCGGTCGAGCCGCCCTTCCTCGTCGAGGGCTTCGACCTCGGCGAGGAACTGCTCGCCGAAGCTGGTGATCTCGCCGAACGTCCCGACGGGGACCACCGAGGTGACGACGGCGTCGTCGAAGCAGTGCACGAGCGAGAAGGACCTGCCCCCGTCGATGCCGACGAGGTGCCGCGCGGGCGCGGAGAGATCCATCGTGTAGGCGAGCGAACCGGCCACGGAGACGGGGATGCCGGCGAAGGTGCCCTGCGTCGGATAGTGGAGGTGCCCGCCGAGGATGGCGCGGACATCGCGGTCCCGGAGGACCTCGGCGAACTCGTCCTGACGTCGGAGCTCGAGGACGTCCATCAGCGCCAGGGGGGTCGCGATGGGGGCGTGGTGCAGCGCGACGATCGTCCCGTTCGGTGCGGGTTCCGCGAGCACGGCGTCGAGCCAGTCCAGCGTCTCGGCTTCGAGGATGCCGTGGTGGTAGCCGGGCACGCTCGAATCGACGGTGACGATGCGCAGTCCGTCGATGTCGATCACCTGGTTCACCGGGCTCTCGTCCCCGCTGTCGTCGTCGAGCAGCACCCGTCGGAAGGGAGCGCGTTCGTCGTGGTTGCCCATCACCCAGATCAGGCGGGCGCCGGTCGCCGCGGCGACGGGGTCGAGCGCGGCACGGACGCGACGATAGGCGTCGTCCTCGCCGAGGTCGGCGATGTCCCCGCTCACGAGGATCGCGTCGAGGCCGCCCGCCATGCGCGCGATCTGCTCCGACGCGCGTTCGAGCTGGGTGACGGTGTCGGCGCGCCCGCCGAGTCGCGCACCGCCCTCGAGGAGATGCGTGTCACTGAGGTGCGCGATCACGTGTCGTGCCGCGGGGTACCTGCCGAGCCGAGGATGATCCATGTCTGCCTCCGCGGCCAGCCTAGAACCACCGTCCGCGTGAAGCCGAGCCTCAATCGGGGGGTCGGCGAACCCAACCCTCGCCGGACCGGGCCGCGAGGCCCGTGGCGTCCATCGCGCCGAGCGCACCCATGACGGCCCCCGGAGCCAGCCCGGTCGATCGGACGAGCTCGGCGATGGTGCGTGCGCGCCGGACCGCGAGGGCATCGAGCACCCGCCGTTCGGCCGAGGTCAGCCCCTCGAGCGCGACCTGCGCTCCGGGCGCGGAGCCGTCGACCGCGGCGCCGTGGCCGTCCGCGAGTCCGACGCCGGCGTCCATGACGAGCTCCGCCATCTGCGCGGCATCCGTCACGCAGACCGCATCGAACTCGCGGAGCAGCCGATGGCAACCCGCCGACGCCGGGCTCGTGACCGGTCCGGGCACGGCGCCGAGCGGGCGGCCGAGCGCGGCCGCGTGACCCGCCGTGTTCAGCGACCCGGATCGCATGCCCGCTTCGAGCACGACCGTCGCCCCGGCTGCGGCCGCGATCAACCTGTTCCGCTGGAGGAACCGCCAACGCGTCGGTGCTGCGCCGCACGCGAGCTCGGAGACGACCGCGCCGGTCTCGACGACTCGGCCGAGGAGCGTCTCGTGACCGGCCGGATAGAAGCGGTCGACGCCGCCCGCGAGGAAGGCGACCGTGGTCCCCCCGGCGGCGAGTGCCGACCGGTGCGCCGTTCCGTCGATGCCGTACGCACCGCCCGAGACGACGGCGAACCCGCGGTCGACGAGCCCGGCCGACGCCTCGATCGCAACGTGCTCGCCGTACCCCGTCGCGGCTCGCGCGCCGACGAGGGCGACGGACGGGGACTCGGTGAGCGCCGCCGGCCGACCGCGCACCCACAGCGCCAGCGGCGCGTGCGCACCGAGATCGCCGACCGCGTCCGGCCACGCGGCATCGCCGCTGAGCAGGAGGCGTGCGCGCACGCGCGCGGCCTGCGCGACCGATCGGATGAACGCCGCCTCGTCGAGGCGCGGCCGCCAGCGCGCGAGTCCGGCGGTGAGTTCGCGTGCACTCGGTCCGTCGAGGCCGCTGGGATCGTGGGCGGCTGCCTGTTCGGCGAACTCGGCTCCGGAACGACCGCCGAGCAGGCCGGTCGCGACGGGACGGGCGCCGAGTGCGCCGACGAGCCGGCCGAGCACGCCGTCGCCGGGCTCGGAGACGAAGCCGAGCAGGGCGGTCGCGACCGCCTCCTCGACGTCGATCGACGCTGCGGCCCCTCCATCCGACCGAGGCCTGACCGCGCCGATCGCGTCGGCGAGGTTCCCGGCGAGCGCACCCAGGACGTCGCCGCTCATGCCGCCGTCCCCAGCCGCATCGCGAGCGCGCGCCCGACGTGCTCGGCGTTCGGGCGCTCCGCCTCCTCGAGATCGGCGATCGTCCAGGCCACCTTGAGCACGCGGTCGTAGCCGCGCATCGTGATGCTGCCGCGCTCGAGCGAGCGGTCGAGTGCTCTGGTCGCGACCGATCCGGGATGCAGGCCGCCGTCGCCGCGGAGCCACGGCCCGGGCATCTCGGCGTTGGTGCGCCACGACGTCCCCGCGAGACGCCGGGCCGCGGCGTCGCGAGCCCGCACGACGATTCGGCGCGCCTCCTCGGAGGTCATCACCGGAACCGTCCCGGGATCGTCCGCGCGATCGCGCTCCATGTTCAACCGCGACGGGGTGACGCGATGCACGAACAGCCTGAGGTCGACGCGATCGAGCAACGGCCCCGAGATGCGAGCGAAGTACCGGCGCTTCGTCGCGGGCGGGCACGCGCAGCCCTCGTCGGGCGAGTCGCCGCCGCCGCACGGGCACGGGTTGGCCGCGAGCACGAGCTGGAATCGGGCGGGGAAGGTCGCGACCGCGTTCGCCCGGTGGATGCTGATCCGGCCCGATTCGAGCGGCTGTCGGAGCGCGTCGAGGACGCTGGCCGGGAACTCGGGCGCCTCGTCGAGGAAGAGCACGCCGTGCGACGCCCGCGCGGCTGCGCCCGGGCGTATGCCCCGACTCCCTCCGCCGACCATGGCCGCAGCGCTCGCCGTGTGGTGCGGCGCCTCGAACGGCGGTCGGACCGACAGCGTCTCGCCGATCGGGTGACCGGCGAGCGAGCGGAGCGACGCGACCTCGAGCGCCGCCTCGGGCGAGAGGTCGGGCAGGATTCCGGGCAGCCGGGAGGCGAGCATGGTCTTGCCCGCGCCCGGCGGGCCGGCGAGCAGCAGGTGATGACCGCCGGCCGCTGCGATGAGGAGTGCCTGGATCGGCTCGTCGCCGCCGATCACGTCCGCGAGATCGCCCTCGGGTGCCTCCGTGAGGGCCGGGATTGCGGGCACCTCGCCCTCGTCGACGGTCGCACCGATACGGGCGGCTTCGATCCCGGGGTCACCGCCGTGACGCTCGACCGCCTCGCGGAGCGTCGCGACGGGGACCACCTCGATCCCGGGGACGAGCCGAGCCTCGGCGGCGTTCGCCGAAGGCACCATCACCCGCTCGTGGCCCGCCCGGGCGGCGGCGAGCACGGCCGGGAGGATCCCGTGCGTCGGGCGGAGTCGCCCGTCGAGTCCGAGCTCGCCGAGGTGGACGACGCGCGCGACGGAATCCGCGTCGACGGTGCCGGCCGCGGCCAGGCAGGACAGCGCGATCGCGAGGTCGAAGGCCGACCCGTGCTTGGGCAGGGATGCCGGCGAGAGGTTGACGGTCAGGCGTCGTGCCGGGAGGGGGCATCCCGCATTCCCCGCGGCCGAGCGCACCCGCTCACGGGCCTCGCCGAGCGCGGTGTCGGGCAGGCCGATGATGACGAACGCCGGGAGCTGGCTGGAGAGGTCGGCCTCCACCTCGACGACCGAACCGGAGAGACCGACGAGCGCGATCGCGCGCGTCCGTGCGACCGCCATCAGCCGATCCCCTCGAGGTGCTCGACGATCGCGGGCCCCGACGCCGGCGCGTGCACCGCGACGGCGTCGATGCGGATGCGTGCGGTCGGCCGGTCGTGCGCCTCGCACCAGGCGATCGCGAGCCGTCGGAGCCGCGCGAGCTTGAGCGGGGTGATCGCCTCGAACGGGTGTCCGAACGACGGCCCGGTGCGGGTCTTCACCTCGGCGAAGACGGTGCAGTCGCCGTCGTGCAGCACGAGGTCGAGTTCGCCGTGCGCGCAGCGCCAGTTGCGGTCGACGACGCGCATGCCGCGCGCCACGAGGTGGTCGGCTGCGACCTGTTCGCCACGCCGGCCGAGTTCGATGTTGTGGGCCATGGGCCCAGCGTCGCGGTCGCGCGCCGATCCGCCCCCGCCCCGACGCCGTTCCGTGGCGGGTCCCGTCGATCCGCCGCCCGTGGAGGACGGCTCGCGATCGGGCTACTCCTCGAGCGCGAGGTCCTTCGGGAGCTCGAACTCGCGGGTCGCGAGCTCCTCCACGTTGACGTCCTTGAAGGTCAGCACGCGGACCGACTTCACGAAGCGGTCGGCGCGGTAGACGTCCCAGACCCAGACGTCCTTCATCGTGAGCTCGAAGTAGAAATCGTGCTCGGTGTCGCGGCGCACCAGTTCGACCTCGTTCGCGAGGTAGAAGCGCCGCTCGGTCTCGACCACGTACTTGAACTGGGTCACGATGTCGCGGTACTCGCGGTACAGCGCGAGCTCCACTTCACGGTCGTAGTCGTCGAACTCGTCCTCATCCATCGTGCATCATCCTACTTCGAGGTCGAACAGCGACGGCGCCGGTTCGGGCGTCCGGTCGTGCAGCCACGTGTGCCGGTGCAACGCGCTCGGCCCGTGCTCGGCGATCGCGGCGAAGTGGGCGGCGCTCGAGTACCCCTTGTTCTCGTGCCAGTGGTAGAGCGGCGTCTCGTCATGCGCCCTGCGCATGCCCCGGTCACGATGCACCTTGGCGATGACGGATGCCGCGGAGACCGACGCGCAGTCGCGGTCGGCCTTGATGCGCGTGATGACCTGCGCCCGGTGCTCGATCGACTGGCTGAGCCAGTCGTAGTTGCCGTCGAGGACCAGCGGGGCGCCCGCGACCACGCCCCGGTCGATGCCGAGCGCGGCGAATGCACGCGCCCCCGCGAGGCCGAGGCACGCCATGATCCCGAGGCGATCGATCTCGTCGGCGCTCGCCTCCCCGACCGCCGACGCGAGCACCCACGTCGCGGCGCGCGGTGCGAGCAGTTCGCGCTTCGGCTCGGGCAGGAGCTTCGAGTCGCGCAGGCCCGCCGGCATCCGCTTCACCGTCGCGTCGATGGCGACCAGTCCGACGGTCACCGGGCCGGCGAGGGCCCCGCGACCGACCTCGTCGCACGCGAGCACCACGGGTGCTCCCCCGGCCAGCAGGTCGCGCTCGAACCTCAGCGTCGGCACCCCGGCGGGAGGCACGTCAGCCGGTCCCCTCGTCGACGCCCGAGAACACCGCGGGGTAGTTGTCGAGCCAGGCCCAGTTCGAGATCGGCCAGCTCACCACGACGGCGCGACCGACGACGTTCTCGATCGGCACGAAGCCCTCGAGCGGCGTCCCGGTGTTGTAGCGGGAGTCCTTGGAGTTGTAGCGGTTGTCGCCCATGACCCAGAGGGCGTCGTCGGGGACGGTCACGTCGAAGTCGTCGCGCGAGACCTTCGTCTCGCCGGGCGGCAGCGCGACGTAGGGCTCGTCGAGCGGCACGCCGTTGACGGTCATCTGGCCGAGCGCGTTGCAGCACGCGACCTGGTCGCCCGGAAGGCCGACGACGCGCTTGACGAGGTGGTCGTTCGAATCCGGCGCGGAGAGTCCGACGAACGCGAGGAAACCGTCGACGACCGCGACGAGCGGCGGCCGCGCCTCCTCGGAACGAGCGGGCAGCCATCCGCCCGGGTCCTTGAACACGACGACGTCGCCGCGCTCGATGGGCGTGACCTCGGGCACGAGCTGGTTGACGATGATGCGGTCGTCCTGCATCAGCGTCTCCTCCATCGACTGCGACGGGATGAAGAACGACCGGATCAGGAACGTCTTGATGAGGAACGAGACGAGCACGGCGACCAGGAAGATCACCACCAGGTCGCGGAGGAACAGCAGTGCGCTCCGGCGACGCGACGGCGCCCCGGAGGTGGCGCGTTCGTCGCGCTCAGTACGTGTGTCTTCAGTCATGAAACGGCTCGAGCTCCCCGCCCCAGTCTAGGGGCGAGGAGCTCGAGCGGATGACGCGTACGGAACGGCGCGCGGCCGATCAGTTGTCGCGCTTCTCCTTGATCTTCGCCTTCTTGCCGCGGAGCTCGCGCAGGTAGTAGAGCTTGGCGCGACGGACGTCACCGCGGGTGACGACCTCGATGTGGTCGATCACCGGCGAGTGGACCGGGAACTTGCGCTCGACGCCCACCTGGAAGCTGATCTTGCGGACGGTGAAGGTCTCGCGCACGCCCTCGCCCGAGCGGCCGATGACGACGCCCTGGAAGACCTGGATGCGCGAGCGGGTGCCTTCGATGATGTTGACGTGCACCTTGACGGTGTCGCCCGGACGGAAGTCCGGGACGTCCGTGCGGAGGCTCGCGGCGTCGACGTGGTCGAGGATGTGCATGATGGTTCGCTCTCTGCGCCCGCCACCGGTCGAACGCGGATCTGATTGGTAGAAGAGTTCGGTGCCGTTCGCGCGATCACTCGCGGCGTGCGGGCTCCCCGGAGGCAGAGCCATGCGACGGCACAAACAACCATTCTGCCAGATCGGGTCGTTCCCGACCAAAATCGCTGGACGGATGCCTCGCGGCGGCGCGCCGCCGGAGCCTCGGGGTCAGCCCCGCCGCTCTTCCCAGCGCCGCTCCTCGCGGATCACGATGACCTCGCCGGCGTCGTCGGCCGGTGCGCGCCGCGCGTCGCCGCCGACTCCCTGCGGGGTCGATCCCTCGGCGACCAGTCGCTCGTACTCGTCCATCGTGGCGCGCACGCGACGCGCGCCGTCGCGGAGGAGTCGCCAGATCGCGTACCAGAAGGCGGCGATGCCGCCGACCATCGCGAGCACCGCGAAGGTGATGCCGGTCGGACCGTAGAACCCCGCGGCGATGATGAGCACGTGCCACGCGCCGAGCACCGCGACGTCGGACCAGGCCACCGCCTTCTCGCGGCGCACGTCGGGTCGCGCGGCGACGAGCAGGGCGACGACGCCGAGCATCACGAACGCGACCGGGGTGGCGAACATGAGCCCGAGCACGCCCCAGCCGCTCGAGCCGAAGATCGCGTAGCCGATGAGCAGCCACACCGGGAGCACGATCGCGGCGGCGAACTGCCACCGGTAGAACCCGCGTCGGATGAGCATGCGCCCAGCGTACTTCGACCGGGTCGCGGAGGGCCGGGTGTTCACTCAGGGCGGAGCCGTCAGAATGGGGTGCGGAGAGGATGAGCGTGATCGAACTGAGGACCCCCGCCGAGATCGACGAGATGCGCCCCGCGGGCCGCTTCGTGGCCAGCGTGCTGGAGGCGACGTCGAAGGCCGCGGCCGTCGGCGTGAACCTGCTGGAGCTCGACGCGCTCGCGCACGAGATGATCCGGAAGGCCGGCGCCGAGAGCTGCTACATCGACTACCACCCGTCGTTCGGCGCCAGCCCGTTCGGCAAGGTGATCTGCACGTCGGTGAACGACGCCGTGCTGCACGGCCTCCCCCACGACTACCGGCTGAAGGACGGCGACCTGCTCAGCCTCGACTTCGCCGCGTCGGTCGACGGATGGGTCGCGGACTCCGCCGTCTCGATCGTCGTGGGCACCCCGCGCGAGGAGGACCTGCGCCTCATCGACACGACGCGGCGCGCGCTCGACGCCGGCATCGCCGCCGCCCGCCCCGGCAACCGCATCGGCGACATCTCGCGCGCGATCGCGGACGTCGCGAAGGGCGAGGGGCTCTCGATCAACACCGACTTCGGCGGGCACGGCGTCGGCCGCACGATGCACGGCGACCCGCACATCCCGAACAACGGCCGTCCCGGCCGCGGCCTGCCGCTGAAGCCCGGCCTCGTGGTCGCGATCGAGCCGTGGTTCCTGCACCGCACCGACCGCATCTTCACCGACCCCGACGGCTGGACGCTGCGCAGCGTCGACGGCTCGCGCGGCGCGCACTCCGAGCACACGGTCGCGATCACCGACGGCGACCCGATCGTCCTCACGCAGCGCGGCTGATCGCCCCCGGCGTCCGCCGCGACGCCGTCCTGCGCGGCGGACTCAGGCGTCGAACTCCACCTGGAGCATCCCCCCGACGACCCGCGTCCGGTAGGTGCGGAGCCCCAGCGCGGGGTCGGTGAAGCACTCTCCGGTGCCGAGGTCGTAGACCTCCTTGTGCAGTGGCGAGGCGATGGTCGGGCGCTCGCCGCGGGAGCCGACGATGCCGCGGGCCATGACGGGTGCGCCGGTGTGCGGGTCGTGGTGGTCCACCGCGTAGACCTCCTCGCGGTCGACGCGCACGATCGCCACCATTCGGTCGCCCAGGAGCGCGACCTCGCCCCAGCCGGGCTCGAGATCGGCGACCGCGCACGCGGCCATCCAGCTGGTCGTGCGTTCGATGGTCGACGTCATCTGCGGCTTCCTCTCCTCGGTGACGACGACGCTACGGGGGTGATGTTTCACCGGCCGCGCCGGCGGTGTTTCGCTCGGGTGAAACCCCCCTCACACGACGCACGGAGTCATGCAAGGTCTCCGAGCGGTTGCGTTACGGCTCCGAAACAGGGGCGAAACCGTGCCGCCGTACGCTCCCCAGTCAACCCAGGACCGGAGGAGCCATGAACGACACCGAGATCGACGCCGTCGCCGCCCGCGACGTGCTCGTCGTCGGCGGCGGCCCGGCCGCGCACCGACTGGCCGACAGCCTGCACGCCCGCGACGGCGGACGGTCGCTGCGCGTCACCGTCGTCGCCGACGAGCCGCACGCTCCGTACGACCGGGTCGCGCTCAGCACCCGCCTGGCCGATTCCACCGCCGACCTCGCGCTGCCCGCCGCCCCGTGGGCCGAGGGCACGGTGCGCCTCATCACCGGCGAGCGGGTCACCGAGGTGGACACCGCGTCCGGCATCGCGACGACCGCGAACGGCATCGAGCTGCGCTTCGACGACCTCGTGCTCGCGACCGGCTCCAGCGCCCCGGTCCCGTCGATCCCGGGCAGCGAGCACATCCGCGTATACCGGACGATCGACGACGTGGACGCCCTGGTCGCCGAGACCCGCGAGCTCGCGGCCCGCCTGGGCCGGGCGCCGCGGGTCGTCGTCGCCGGCGGCGGACTGCTCGGGCTCGAGGCCGCGGGCGGCCTCGCGAAGCTCGGCGCGGACGCCGCGATCGTCCACTCCGGATCATGGCTCATGTCGGCGCAGCTCGACGAGGGCGCCGGGCGCGCGCTCGGGCGCATCATCGCCGCACAGGGCATCGACCTGCACCTCGGGGTCCGCCCCGCGAAGGTGCTCACCGGCAGCGGCGGCGTCGTGGGGGTGGAGCTCACCGACGACCGCCGCGTCGACGCCGATCTCGTCGTGTTCGCGATCGGGATCACGCCGCGCGACGAGCTGGCTCGGGCGATGGGGCTCGAGCTCGGTCCGCGCGGGGGCGTCGCGATCGACACGGCGTGCGCGGCATCCGCCCCGAACGTCTGGGCGATCGGCGAGGTCGCGAGCTTCGAGGGGCGCTGCACCGGGCTCGTGGCTCCGGCCAATGCGATGGCCGAGGTCGTCGCCGACCGCCTGCTGGGCGGCGCGGCCGAGTTCACGACCATCGACGATGCGACGAAGCTGAAGCTGTCGGGCGTCGACGTGGCCAGCTTCGGCGACGCGCTTGCGCGAACCGGACAGGCGCTCGAGATCGTCTACGCCGACCCGGCGCGCGGCATGTACCAGAAGCTCGTGATGACCGACGACGCCAAGACGCTGCTCGGCGGCGTCTTCGTCGGCGACGCCTCGCCGTACGCGTCGCTGCGGCCCCTGCTCGGCACCGAGCTGTCGGGCGAGCCGGCGGCGTATCTGTCGGCGTCCGGCATGGAGGCGCCCGCCGGCGACGAGCTGCCGGCATCCGCCCTCGTCTGCGCGTGCAACAACGTCGCCGCAGGCACGATCCGCGACGCCGTGAACGGACCGCACGGCGAGCACGAGGCGGGCTGTGCGGAGCTCGGCCCGCTGAAGGCCTGCACGCGCGCCGGCACCCAGTGCGGGTCGTGCGTGCCGCTCGTGAAGAAGCTGCTCGAGGGAGAGCTGAGGAAGTCGGGCCGGACCGTCTCGCGCGCACTGTGCGAGCACTTCCCGATCTCCCGGCAGGAGATCTTCGAGTCCGTCCGCGTGCTCGGACTGACCTCGTTCGAGGAGATCATCGGCCGACTCGGCAGCGGGCGCGGCTGCGACGTCTGCAAGCCCGTGGTCGCCTCGGTGCTCGCCGCACAGCACGGCTCGTACATCCTCGACGGCGGCCGCGGCGGCCTGCAGGACACCAACGACCGCGCCATGGCGAACATGCAGAAGGACGGCACCTACTCGGTCGTGCCGCGGATCCCGGCCGGCGAGATCACGCCGCAGAAGCTCGCCGTGATCGCGCAGGTCGCGACCGACTTCGGCCTCTACACGAAGATCACGGGCGGCCAGCGCATCGACCTGTTCGGAGCGCGCCTCGACCAGCTCCCCGAGATCTGGAAGCGGCTCGTCGAGGCCGGCTTCGAGTCCGGCCAGGCGTACGGCAAGGCGCTGCGGAACGTGAAGAGCTGCGTCGGCTCCACGTGGTGCCGCTACGGGGTCCAGGACTCGGTCGCGATGGCGATCCGCCTCGAGCTCCGCTACCGCGGCCTGCGGTCGCCGCACAAGCTGAAGTTCGGCGTCTCCGGCTGCGCGCGCGAGTGCGCCGAGGCGCGCGGCAAGGACGTCGGCGTGATCGCGACCGACCAGGGCTGGAATCTCTACGTCGGCGGCAACGGCGGCTTCCAGCCGGCGCACGCGCAGCTGCTCGCGAGCGACCTCGACGACGAGACGCTCATCCGCTACATCGACCGCTACATGATGTACTACATCCGCACCGCCGACCGGCTGCAGCGCACCGCACGCTGGATGGAGGACCTCGACGGCGGCCTCGACCACGTCCGCGACGTCGTGGTGCACGACTCGCTCGGACTCGCCGACGAGCTCGAGGCGGCGATGGCCGCGCACGTCGACACGTACGAGGACGAGTGGGCGGCGACGCTCGCCGACCCCGAACGGCTGCGCAGGTTCCGCCCGTTCGTGAACGCCCCGGACCCCGACGACCCCCGGAGCGCGGTCGTCTCGGGCCTCGCGCGCGTCGAGGAGCGCGGCCAGTTGCGGCCCGCGCGGCCGGACGAGATCGCACGCGGCGAGGCGGTGCTCGTCGCCGGACCGACCATCCCGGTGCGCGGGGACGACGCATGACCGGCCGCGTGACGCTCGTCGGCGGCGGCCCCGGGCGGGAGGACCTCCTCACCGTCGGGGCCGTCCGGGCGCTGGGTTCCGCCGACGTCGTGCTCTACGACCGCCTCGCGCCGCACGCGCGCCTGGCCGAGCTCGCGCCCGACGCCGAACTGGTCGACGTCGGCAAGCGGCCCGGCCACCACGCGCTGCCCCAGGAGGAGATCGAGGCGCTCCTCGTCGCCCACGCCCGCGCGGGGCGGCACGTCGTCCGGCTGAAGGGCGGCGACCCGTACGTGTTCGGGCGCGGCGGCGAGGAGGTGCTCGCGTGCCATCGGGCGGGCGTTCCCGTCGAGGTGCTGCCGGGCGTGACGAGCGCGGTCGCGGTGCCGGGTGCCGCAGGCATCCCCCTCACCCACCGCGGGACCAGCCGACTCTTCACCGTCGTCTCGGGGCACGCACCGCTCAGCGACGACGAGCTCCGTCACCTCGCGGGCCTCGGCGGGACGATCGTCGTGCTCATGGGCGTGAACACGCTGCCGCAGCTCGCGGCCGGGCTCGCCCGTCACGGCATGCGCGGCTCGATGCCGGTCGCGATCGTCGAGCGCGGGTTCCGGTGCGACCAGCGCACGACCATCGCAGACCTGTCGGGGATCGTCTCGGCCGCCGGGCTCGCCGGCGTCGCCTCGCCCGCGGTCATCGTCGTCGGCGAGGTCGTTCGGCTCGCGCACGACGGCGACCGCACGGCGGCGGAGCTCATGGAGCGCGCGACGGGACTCGCGGCGGTGGCGACGTGACCGACCAGGTCGAGTCGACGATCGGGTTCCGGCCCGACCAGCTCGAGGGGTTCCGGATCGGCGTGACGAGCGACCGCCGATCGGCAGACCTCATCGACGCCTTCGTCCGCCGTGGCGCGCAGGTGGTGCACGCGCCGACGATCCGCATGGCGAACGCGAGCTCCGACGAGCCGGTCATCGCCGACACGCGCGCGATCATCGATGCGCGACCGGACGTGCTCCTCGCGACCACGGCGTACGGCGTGCGGCGCTGGTTCGAGGTGGCGGATGCCGCGGGGCTCGGCGACGAGCTCCTGTGCGCGCTCGGGCGCACCGCGATCCTCGTCCGCGGCCCGAAGGCGCGCGGCGGGATCCGCGCGGCCGGCCTCGACGACGTCGGCATGAGCGCCGAGGAGACCACCGAGTCGCTGATCGACGAGGTCCTGGCGACGCATCCGCCGGGCCTCACCGTGGCGGTGCAGTTGCACGGCTACCTGCCGCCCGAGGCGCTCGACCGCCTGCGCGACGTGCACGATCGCGTGCTCACCGTGGAGCCGTACCGCTGGATCGACCCGGACCTCACGGACGAGCGCGTCGACCGCCTGATCGAGGCCGCCTGCACGGGGGGCCTCGACTGCATCACGTTCACGAGCGCGCCCGCCGTGCACGCCCTGCTCATGGCGGCCGAGGCGCGCGGCAGGTACGACGACCTGGTGGACGCGATGCGCGGCCCGGTGGTCGCCGCGACCGTCGGGCCGGTGACGTCGGCCCCCCTGGTCGCGGCGGGTGTCACGCCCCTCCAGCCCGACCGGTTCCGGATGGGCGCGATGATCCGCCAGGTGTGCGAGCACCTCGAGGACACGCGCGTCATCCGCCTGGAGACGCAGCACGGCCCGGTCGCGCTGCGAGGCTCGGTCGTCGAGGTTCGTGGACGCCGCGTGGCGCTGCCGCCCGTCGCCCTCTCGATCCTGCGACCGCTCGTCCAGGCCCGGGGGTCCGTCGTCGCGCGCGAGCGCCTCGCGGCGGGCATGCCCGGCACGGCCGACGAGCACGCGCTCGAGGTCGCGCTGAGCCGCCTCCGGCAGACCCTCGCCGTGCCCGGACTCATCTCGACCGTGGTCAAGCGCGGCTACCGGATCGACGTCTGACCATGACCTCACATCGGCCTCGGGTGCGGGTGAGCAGGTGGGAACACGAAGTTCACCACCCGCGCCGGTCGGGGAAACACGCCGCGGATAGCGTCGCCTCACCAGCTCGACACGAGACCGACACCCCCCGGAGGCACCGATGACCGAGACCCTCTCCGCTCCGCCGCCCGCGGCCCCCGCCGCCGTCACCGCGCCCCCCGCCGCGGGCGCCCTCACCGTCCGGCCCGGCCGTTGGATCGACGGCTGGGACCCCGAGAATCCCGTCCAGTGGGAGCGCGAGGGCCGGCGGATCGCCGCTCGCAACCTCCGCTGGTCGATCTTCGCCGAGTTCCTGGGCTTCGTCGTCTGGCAGCTCTGGTCGATCGTGGTCGTCTCGCTCCCGGCCGCGGGCTTCGCCTTCGAGACCGGCCAGATCTTCTGGCTCATCTCGATCCCGGCACTCGTCGGGGCGACCCTCCGCATCCCGTACACGTTCATGGTCCCCCGCTTCGGCGGGCGCAACTGGACGATCGTGTCCGCGGCGCTCCTGCTCATCCCGGCGATCGGCCTCGCCGTCGCGGTCGCCAACCCCGAGACCCCGTTCGGCGTGATGCTCGCGATCGCGGCGCTCGCCGGCTTCGGCGGCGGCAACTTCGCGAGCTCCATGGCGAACATCACCTACTTCTTCCCGCAGCGCGAGAAGGGGTGGGCGCTCGGCCTGAACGCCGCGGGCGGCAACCTCGGCGCGTCCGTCGCGCAGTTCGTGGTGCCCATCGCGATCACCATCGGCGCGGCCGTCACGCTGAACCTGCCCCTCGCGGGCTGGATCTGGGTGCCGTTCATCCTCATCGCGATGGTCGGCGCCGCGCTCCGGATGGACAACCTCTCGAACGCGAAGGCGGATGTCGCGGCCTCGCTCGCGGCACTGCGGGAGCCGCACCTGTGGATCCTGGCCGTGCTCTACATCGGCACGTTCGGCTCGTTCATCGGGTTCGCGGGCGTCTTCCCGAAGCTCATCGCCGACCAGTTCCCCGACTTCTCGGCGTTCCACGTCGGCTCGGCGACCCTGTCGCTCGCGTTCATGGGCGCGCTCGTCGGCTCGCTCGCCCGGCCCTACGGCGGCCGCCTCGCCGACCGGTTCGGCGGCACGCAGATCACGATCGCGGCGTTCGCCGTGATGGCGCTCGGGGCCCTCGCGGTGGTCTGGACGCTCCCGCTCGGCAACTTCTGGCTCTTCCTCGGCCTCTTCCTGGTGCTGTTCACCGCGTCCGGCGTCGGCAACGGCTCGACCTACCGGATGATCCCGACGGTGTTCGCCCTCCGCGCCGGCGCGCACAACGCGCACGAGTCGGCCGGCGACGTGAGCTCGCAGCGGAAGGCGGCGGCGGCGCTCGGCATCATCTCGTCGGTCGGCGCGTACGGCGGGTTCGTGATCCCGCAGCTGCTCGGCTTCTCGAAGACCACGTTCGGCGACTACACGACGGGGCTCAGCTGGTTCGTGTGGGCGTACGCGGTGATGCTCGCCATCACCGCAGGCGTCTACCTGACCCTCGCGAAGCGCTCCGGACACCGGATCTGACCGGGGCGGGCCGGGCGACCTCACCGCCCGGCCCGCTCCCCCCACCACCGCGACGACACGCACTCCAGGAGGACGACATGGGAGCCGGGACCCACTGCCCCTACTGCGCCCTCCAGTGCGCGATGACGCTGACGGCGACGGATGACGCGACCGCGCCGATCGCGGTCGCGGGCCGCGACTTCCCCACCAACCGCGGCGGGCTCTGCAAGAAGGGGTGGACCTCCGCCGAGCTCCTGGCCGCACCGTCCCGCCTGACCGCGCCGCTCGTGCGCGAACCGGACGGCTCGCTGCGCGAGACCACGTGGGATGCGGCCCTCGACCTCGTGGCCGAGCGGCTCCGCGGCATCCGTTCGGAGCACGGCGCCGACGCCGTCGGCGTCTTCGGCGGCGGAGGCCTCACGAACGAGAAGGCCTACCTCCTCGGCAAGTTCGCCCGGCTCGCACTCGGCACGAGCCGCATCGACTACAACGGCCGCTACTGCATGTCGTCGGCCGCCGCCGCCGGCAACCGCGCCTTCGGCGTCGACCGCGGCCTGCCCTTCCCGCTCGCGGACCTGGACGACGGCACGACGATCCTCCTGCTCGGCACCAACGTCGCCGAGACCATGCCGCCGTTCATCGGCCACCTCGCGGGAGCGCAGGCGGCGGGCGGGCTCATCGTGGTCGACCCGCGGCGCACGGCGACCGCGCGGCTCACCGACGACGGGCAGGGGCTGCACGTCCAGCCCGCGCCCGGCACCGACCTCATGCTGCTCCTCGGCCTCGCGCACGTCGTGATCGCCGAGCGGCTCGTCGACGAGGACTACGTCGCCGCCCGCACGAGCGGGTTCGCCGCGCTGCGTCGGAGCGTCGCCCAGTGGTGGCCCGAGCGCGTCCAATCGGTGACGGGCGTGCCCGCGGCGACCGTCCGCGCGATCGCTCGCCGGCTCGCCGCCGGCGGCCCGACGTTCATCCTCACCGGTCGCGGCGTGGAGCAGCACGTCGACGGGACCGACACCGCGACCGCGGCGATCAACCTCGCGCTGCTCCTCGGACTGCCCGGTCGCCCCGGCAGCGGATACGGCACGCTCACGGGGCAGGGCAACGGCCAGGGCGGGCGCGAGCACGGCCAGAAGTGCGACCAGCTGCCGGGCTACCGGAAGATCACCGACCCCGCCGCTCGGGCCCACGTCGCCCGCGTCTGGGGCGTGGACGCCGCGGAGATCCCGGGCCCCGGCCTCCCGGCGATCGAGCTGCTCGGCTCGCTCGGCCGGCCCGACGGCGTCCGGGCACTGCTCGTGCACGGCTCCAACCTCGTCGTCTCCTCGCCCAACGTCGCGGACGTCCGACGCGGCATCGAGCGCCTCGACCTGCTCGTCGTCTGCGACTTCGTGCTGTCGGAGACCGCGGCCCTCGCCGACGTCGTCCTCCCGGTCCTCCAGTGGGCCGAGGAGGAGGGCACCATGACCAACCTCGAGGGACGCGTCATCCGTCGTCGCCGGGCGCTCGCGCCCCCGGCCGGCGCGCGCGACGAGCTCTGGATCCTGCACGAGCTCGCCCGACGGCTCGGGTCGGCCGCGCGCTTCGACACCGACGCCGAGACCGTGTTCGAGGAACTCAGACTCGCCTCCGAGGGCGGGATCGCCGACTACTCCGGCATCGACTACGCACTGCTCGACTCCGACGTCGAGGCGTACTGGCCGTTCCCGCGCGGAGGCGCGGGCACCCCGCGGCTCTTCGCCGAGCGGTTCCACCACGACGACGGCCTCGCCCGCCTCGTGGCCGTGGCACCCCGCGCGGGCGCGCATCCGGCACCGTCGTCCGACGAGGTGACGCTCGTCACCGGGCGGCTGCTCGAGCACTACCAGAGCGGGGCGCAGACGCGTCGCGTGCCCGAGCTGCTGGATGCCCAGCCCGAGGCACGGGCCGCGATCCATCCGGCCACGGCGGCACGACTCGGCATCGCCGACGACGAGCCCGTCGAGGTCGCCAACGGGCGCGGCACCGTGCGATGCCGGGCACGGCTCACCACCGACATCCGCACCGACGCGGTGTTCCTGCCGTTCCACTACGGCGACGAGCAGGCCGCGAACCTGCTCACCTCCGACGCGGTCGACCCGATCTCGTCGATGCCCGAGTTCAAGGCCAACCTCGTGCGCGTCACGCGCCTCGTCGAAGCGGGAGCCGGATCATGACCCCTCTGCGGATCGTCCTCATCGGCTACGGCCCGGTCGGCGCTCGCTTCGTCGAGGAGCTGCTGCCCGCCGTGCGGGCGGGTGCCGTCGCGCTCACCGTCGTCGCCGGCGAGCCCGTCGAGGCGTACAACCGGGTCCTCGTCGCCGAGTACGCCGTCGGCAACACCGACCTCGACGCGATGCTCGTCGGCGACCGCGAGGCCGCCGAGGAGGCCGGCGTCGCCGTGCTCCTCGGCATCCGCGCGACCCGCGTCGACCGCGCAGCGCACGTCGTGCACCTCTCGACCGGCGAGGCGCTGCCCTACGACCGGCTCGTGCTCGCCACCGGAGCGCGTGCGAACGTGCCGACGCTGGACGGCGTCGAGCGGCCCAGGCGCGACCTGGCCGACCTCGAGCGTCACCCGTCGACGCTCGTCGCGCGCGACGACGAACTGCCGGCGGGCGTCACCGCGCTCCGCGACCTCGAGGACGCCGAACGAGTGCTCGAGGCGGTGCGCTCGCGTCGCCGCATCGTGGTGCTCGGAGCCGGCGTCCTCGGCCTCGAGCTCGCACTCGCCGCAGCCCACGCGGGCGCGCAGGTGTGCGTCGTCCACCACGGCGCCCATCCCATGCCGCGCAACCTCGACCGCGGCGCCGGACACGTGCTGCGCTCGGCGCTGCGTCGCACGGGCATCACGGTCATCGCGCACAGCCGGGCCGAGGCGATCGGGTTCCGCACCGACGCGGACGGCGCGCGACGGTTCGACATGCTCGTCACGGCCGACGGCAAGCAGGTCCGCGGCGACCTCCTCGTGCTCTCGTGCGGCGTGAGCCCGCGGAACGAGCTCGCCACGCTCGCCGGGCTCCGCACCGCCGTCGGCGTCGTCGTCGGGCCGGATCTCCGCAGCTGGTCCGACCCTGACGTCTACGCGATCGGCGACTGCGCCCAGGTCGTCGAACGCACCCACGAGACCGCCGGTCGGCGCATCCTGCCGGGCGCCCCGTCCGGACTGATCGGCCCGGGCTGGCGGCAGGCGGAGCACCTCGCCGCCGCGCTCGCCGCCGAGGCCGGAGACCGCGAGGCCGGGGCACCCCTGGCGCCCGAGCGCGACGCGATCGTCATGCTCAAGGCCGAGCACGTCGACGTGGTCGCCGTCGGCGACGTCTCCGTGGAGCCGTGGGACGACGACGCACTCGCGCCGCGTCGGCGCGTCGCCCAGTGGGCGGATCCCGAGCACCTCCGCTACGTGAAGATGGTCACCGAAGGCGGGATCCTCACCGGCTTCGCGAGCGTCGGCATGCCGCGGACGGCGGCCGAGCTGACGCTCCTCTTCGAGCGTCGCGCCGAACTGCCCGCGGATCGGTCGCTGCTGCTCCGGTTCGACGGTCCCGACGACGACCCGTCGGCGAACGCCGACGCGTTCGCGCCCGAGGCGACGGTGTGCTGGTGCAACGGCGTCACCGTCGGGCGCATCGAGGAGTCGGCGGCGTGCGGGAATGCGACGGTCGAATGCGTCGGGCGCGACACTCGGGCCGGCACGGGCTGCGGCGGATGCCGCGGGCGCATCGCCGAGGTCCTCGCCCGCGCCGCCGAAGCGGACGGGACGCCCAGCCTCACCGCGTGACCTCGCACGCGACGTCCGGGACGCCGGCGTCCGTCGTCGCGTCGGGAACGGCTCAGGCGTGCTCGCGCTGCTCCTGCTCGACGGCCGCGTACCGATCGAGGACGAGGTCGACGAGCGCGGGCGGCGGCGGCGCCGCCGGCACCAGCAGGGGGTCGGCGATCGCGTCGGCGCCCGCGGAGACGGCCTGGTCGTAGAACGTGCCGGGAGCGAGCAGGTACGGTCCGACGATGATCCGAGAACCGGGGTGCACCTCGCGGATCATCTCGATCGCGTCCGGGAGGCGCGGGATGGCGGCCGCGATGAACCCGACGGTGACCGACCGGCCGAGGCGCTGCCCCAGCCGCCGCGCGGTCTCGAAGCACTCGCGGACCGCGCGCGGGTCGTTCGATCCCGCGGCGGCGAGGAGCACCGTGTCCCCGTCGCCCAGGCCCGCGTCGAGCAACCGCTCGGCGAGCACGTCGACGAGGCGCTCGTCCGGGCCGAGCTCGGCGGCGAGGCGCGCCGAACCGCCGATGCGGTCGAGGCCCAGCGACAGTCCGGTGCGCACGTGGAATCCGGCGGACAGGACGAGCGGCACGATGACCGCATCGGGCTCGGCCGCTGCCTCGAGGGCGGCGCCGATGTCGGCGTTGCTCGCGTCGACGAAGGTGATCGAGACGTCGAGGTCGGGGCGGGCGGATGCGACGCCGTCGATCAGCCGGATGACCGCCTCGCGGTTGGCCGTGGAGGGGGTGCCGTGGGTGACGGCGACGAGACGGAGCGGCGGGCGACGGACCGGCTGGGACACGTCTCCGGCATCGCTCGTCCGACCCATCTCATGCCCGCACTTTCCGGCGGAATCCGGTCTCACCCGCCGATCCGACGGTATTCAGGGCGTGTTTCGCCGAGCACACCCACGTGTTTCCGGCGCGTGAAGAGTCCCTCACGCCGCGCGCGACGGGACCGCGGTTCAGCGGGCGTCCGGCTGGTCGGCCGGGCCGTCGCCGAGCAGCTCGGGGCGCACGCGACGCGTGCGCTCGACCTGCTGCTCGTGGCGCCACTCCGCGACCCTGCCGTGGTGGCCGGACAGCAGCACCGGGGGCACCTCGAGCCCGCGCCAGACGGCGGGCTTGGTGTAGCTCGGGTACTCGAGCAGGCCGTCCTCGTGCGACTCCTCGACGAGGCTCTCGGGGTTGCCGACGACGCCGGGGACGAGGCGGCCGGCGGCCTCGATCATCGCCATGACGGCCACCTCGCCCCCGTTCAGCACGTAGTCGCCGAGGCTGATCGGCCTGACGCGCATGCGCGTCGCGTAGTGGTCGACGACGCGCTGGTCGATCCCCTCGTAGCGTCCGCACGCGAACACCACGTGCGACTCGGCCGCGAGCTCGCGGGCGGTCTCCTGCGTGAAGGGCTCGCCTGCGGGCGAGGGCACCACCAGCAGCGCCTCGGAGTCGCCGTCGCCGACGATCGAGTCGAGCGCCTCGCCCCAGGGCTCGGGCTTCATGACCATGCCCGCGCCGCCCCCGTACGGCGTGTCGTCGACCGTGCGGTGACGGTCGTGGGTGAAGTCGCGCAGGTCGTGCGTGACGACGTCGATGAGGCCCGTCTGCCGGGCCTTGCCGAGCAGCGACAGGTCGAGCACGTCGAAGAACGAGGGGAAGATCGTGACGATGTCGATGCGCATCGTCGCCGCCTACGCGGAGGGGGTCTCGTCGGACCCGTCGGCGCCGCCCTCGGCATCGCCGGTGTCGGATGCGTCGGTGCCGCCGGTCTCCTCGGGGTCGGGAGCCTCGTCGGGGAGCTCCTCGAACAGCCCCGGCGGCGGGGTCACCGTGAGCGTGCCTGCCTCGATGTCGACCTCGGGGACGAACGCCGAGACGAACGGCACCATGACGTCGCCCTGCTTCGTCTTCACGATGAGGAGGTCCTGGGCGGGCAGGTGGTCGACGTGCGCCACCTGGCCGATGCGCTCGCCGTCGCGGACGACCGCGAGCCCGATGAGCTGGTGGTCGTACCACGCGTCGGGCTCGGGCTCCTCGTCGACGGGCTGGTCGACCCAGAGGATGGCCTTCGCGAGCCCCTCGGCCGCGGTGCGGTCCTCGACGCCCTCGAAGAACCCGACCGGTTGGCCGTTGTACCAGCGCAGCTCGCGGAACTCGAGCGTGCGGCCGTGCCACGGCGACTCCTCGGGCACCTGCAGCGAGAACACCGCGCCGGGCACGAATCGACGCTCGGGGTCGTCGGTGTAGAGCTCGAGCTTGAGGGCGCCCTTCAGTCCGTGCGCCTTCGTCAGCCGGCCGACGCGGAGCTGCTGGGGGCGGTTCGCCGCGGCCACGTCAGTCGTCGGTGTCGACGACGTCGACCCGGACGCGGCGGCCGTCGGCGAGGGCGGCCACGATCGTGCGCAGCGCCTTCGCGGTGCGACCGGCCCGCCCGATGACGCGGCCGAGGTCCTCGGGGTGCACGTGCACCTCGAGGACCTCGCCGCGTGCGCTCGACGCGGAGACGACCTTCACCTCGTCGGGGTGATCGACGATCCCCTTGACGAGGTGCTCGAGCGCGGAAGTGAGCAAGGCTTACGCCTCGTCCGACGCGGTCTCGTCGGCGGCCGGAGCCTCGGCGGGCTCCTCGGCCTTGGCCGGCTTCTCGGCCTTCGGCTTCACGACCGACTTCTTGGCCGTGTCGACCTCGTACTCGGCCTTGGGCGCCGCGGTCTGGACGGTGTTCTTGGCGTTCTTGTCGCCCTTGAACGTGCCCCAGTCGCCGGTCAGCTTGAGGATGGCGAGCACCTGCTCGGTCGGCTGGGCGCCGACGCCGAGCCAGTACTGCGCGCGCTCCGAGTCGACCTCGATGAACGAGGGGTTCTCGGTCGGGTGGTACTTGCCGATCTCCTCGATCACGCGACCGTCGCGCTTGGTGCGCGAGTCGGCGACGACGATGCGGTAGTACGGGGCACGGATCTTGCCGAGCCGCTTGAGGCGGATCTTGACAGCCACGATTCTCCTGGATGTGTTGTGAGGTAGGCGAACTGACAGCCGTGAGCGTGGGGTGCACACTCGGCGGAAGCTCAAAGGGTGTCCTGCGCGCCGGATAGAGGGTCGGGCGGTACAGAACTCGACTGACCATTCTTGCAGATTCCGCGCCGAAACGAGAATCCTCCGAGCCGCACATCTGCCGGCGCGTCGTTCCGGAGCGGCCCCCGCTGCGCGCGCGACCGCGACGAGCGTCGACATCCGGCCCACCCTACGATGGGCGCATGGGGAGCCCCCTCGAATCCCTCGACCTCATCGACGGGCCCGCGATCGCCGAGCGCGTCCCGATGCGCGCGGCCGTCGACGCCGTCCGGCGCGTGCTGCGCGGCGGCTACGACCCCGACGCGGATCCGCCGCGGAGCGTCGTCGACGTGCGGCAGGGACAGCTCCTGCTCATGCCCTCCGAGCTCGGCCGATGGGTCGGCCAGAAGCTCGCGACCGTCGCACCCGCGAACCCGGCGCGCGGCCTCGACCGGATCCAGGCCCTCTACGTCCTGATCGACGCCGAGACGCTCGCCCCGGTCGCCGTGCTCGACGGCACCGAGCTCACGAACCTGCGCACGCCGGCGGTCTCGGCGGCCGCGCTCGACGTCGTGGCCGAGCCGGACGCCGCGACGCTCGTCGTGTTCGGCACCGGGCCGCAGGGCGTGCGCCACGTCGAGGCGATGCGCGCCATCCGCCCCATCGAGCGGGTCCGGTTCGTCGGCCGCGACCCCGGCAGGGCGCGGCGCGCGGTGGCGAGCGTCGCCGGGACCGGGCTGGACGTCGCGGTGGGCACGGCCGCGGACATCGCCGACGCCGACCTCGTCGTCTGCGCGACGACGGCGCGCGAGCCCCTGTTCGACGGCGCGCTCGTCCCGCGGCACGCGGCCGTCGTCGCCGTGGGCTCGCACGAGCCCGCGGCGCGCGAACTGCCCGGCGACCTCCTCGCGCGCTCGCACGTGATCGTCGAGTCGGAGCGCGTCGCGCTCGCCGAGGCGGGCGACGTGATCCTCGCCGTCTCCGAAGGCCGCCTGGCGGCCGATGCGCTGGTCACGTTCTCCGAGCTGTTCGACGGGCCGCCCGTGGCATCCGATCGCCCGAGGGTCGTGAAGACCTGCGGGATGGGCTGGCAGGACCTCGCCGTGGCGCCGCTCGCCCTCGCGGACGGACGGGGCGGATGATGCGCTGGGCGACCGAGGACTGGCACACGGCGGGCGAGCCCTTCCGCATCGTGCTCGACGTCCCCACCCGGGGTGCGAGCGTCGCCGAACGCCGCGTCGAGGCCATGTCCGGCAGCGCTGACTCGGTTCGCCGGTTCCTCTGCCTCGAGCCGCGCGGCCACGACGACATGTACGGCGGCTTCGTCACGCCGCCCGACGACGACGGAGCGGACTTCGGCGTGCTGTTCTGGCACAAGGACGGATTCTCGACCGCGTGCGGCCACGGCACCATGGCGCTCGGCGCGTGGGCGGTGCGCTCCGGGCGCGTGCAGGCACCCGACGACGGCGAGGCGATCGTCACGATCGACGTGCCGAGCGGTCGCGTGCAGGCGCGCGTGCAACGCCGCGGCGGTCGGACGACCGGGGTCGTATTCCGGAACGTCCCCTCGCGCGTCCTCGCCACGGGGATCCGCCTGGCGACGAGCCGGGGCGAGGTCGACGTCGACCTCGTGTTCGGCGGCGCCGTGTACGCGACCCTGCCCGCGGCCGCGCTCGGACTCGAGGTGACCCCGGCGCACACGACCGAGCTCATCCGCCTCGGTCGCGAGGTCAAGTGGGCACTGGACGACCACCCCGATGCGAAGCTCGCCGACGACCGCCTCTCAGGCGTCTACGGGACCATCCTCGTCGACGACCTCGGCCGCACGTCCGAGGGACCGTGGCAGCGCAACGTGACGGTCTTCGCCGACGGCGAGGTCGACCGGAGCCCATGCGGATCCGGCACCGCGGCGCGCGTGGCGCTGCTCGCGCACACCGGTGCGCTCTCCGACGACGAGGTGCTCACGCACGACTCGATCATCGGCACGCGCTTCCACGGTCGCGTGGCCGATCGCGGCGCCGGCGGCGTCATCCCGGAGATCACCGGGCAGGCGTACCGGGTGGGCGCCTGCGAGTTCGAGCTCGACCCCGACGATCCCCTCGCGGCCGGGTTCAGCCTGCGCTGAGCGCTCGGGTCGCACGGCCGACCGCTGCCCCGTCCGCTCCGCCGGGCCTGCTCCGGCTTCAGAACACGAAGCCCTCGGGGAACGGGTCGTCGTCGTCGAGCACGTACTGGCCGAACCCGGTCAGCCAGGCGCGGCCCGTGATCGTCGGGACGACGGCGGGCACCCCGCCGACGCTCGTCACGCGCAGCAGGCGCCCCGTGAACTCGCTCCCGATGAACGACTCGTTGACGAAGTCCGCGTCGAGCCGGAGTTCGCCGCGCGCGTGGAGTTCCGCCATGCGCGCGCACGTGCCGGTGCCGCACGGCGACCGGTCGAACCATCCCGGATGGATCGCCATCGCGTGCCGCGAGCGCACCGCGTCGGACCCGGGGGCGATGAACTCGACGTGGTGCACGTGATCCGCGCCCTCGAGCTCGGGGTGGCGGGGCGGCGCCTCGGCATTGATCGCCTCCATGATCGCGAGCCCGGCCGCGAGGATGTCGTCCTTGCGGGTCCGGTCGAACGGCAGGCCGATCGCGTCGAGGTCGACGAGGGCGTAGAAGTTGCCGCCGAAGGCGATCGAGTAGGGCACGGTCCCGTGCCCGCGCACCTCGATCGACGCGTCCAGCCGCTCGACGAAGCTCGGCACGTTCTCGATCGTGACGCGCCTCGCACGGCCGTCCTCGACGTCGACCCGCCCGACGACGAGGCCCGCCGGGACGTCGAGGCGGATCTCGGTGACCGGCTCGACCACCTCGACCATTCCCGTCTCGACGAGGACGGTCGCGACCCCGATGGTGCCGTGCCCGCACATGGGCAGGAACCCGCTGGCCTCGATGAACACCACGCCCCAGTCGGCGTCGTCCCGGGCCGGCGGCTGCAGCAGCGCGCCGGACATGGACGCGTGCCCGCGCGGCTCGTTCATCAGCAGGCCGCGGAGCCCGTCGAGGTGCTCCATGGCGTACAGGCGCCGGTCGTTCATGGTGGCGCCGGGGATCCGGCCGACCCCGCCCGTGACGACGCGCGTCGGCATCCCCTCGGTATGGGAGTCGACGGCCGAGATCACCCGGCGCGCGCGCATCAGCGGGCCGCCAGGGCGGCCAGCGCCCGCTCGGTGTCGGCGGTGACCTGCGCACGCTGCTCCGCCGAGAGCGGACCGCGCGGCGGGCGGGTCGGGCCGCCGTACGAGTTCCCGCAGATGTCCATGGAGAGCTTGATGGCCTGCACGAACTCCGTGCGCGAGTCCCAGCGGAACACCGCGACGAGCTGCTCGTAGAGCGCCTTCGCCTCGTGCCACTCGCCCGCGGCGCAGAGGTCGTACAGCTCGACCGCCTCCTTGGGGAACGCGTTCGGGTACCCGGCGAACCATCCGACGGCACCGTTGACCATGAGCTCGAACAGCACGTCGTCGGCGCCCGCGATGACGTCGATGTCGCACTGCTCCCTGATCTCGTAGACACGGCGGACGTCGCCGGAGAACTCCTTGATCGCGACCACCTCGGGAATCTCGGCGAGCTTCGCGACGAGCGACGGGACGAGGTCCACCTTGGTGTCGAACGGGTTGTTGTAGGCCATGATCGGCAGGCCGACCTTCGCGACCTCCTCGTAGTGCGCGATCACCTCCGTCTCGTTGGCCCGGTAGAGCGTCGGCGGCAGGAGCAGCACCCCGTCGGCGCCGTCCTCGCGGGCGTACTCGGCCCACGTGCGCGCCTGGTGGCTGCCCACGCCGTGCGCTCCCGCGACCACGATGCCGCGCCCGTCGACGGCCTCGACGGCGACCCGGATCACGCGACGGCGCTCCTCGTCGGTGAGCGACGAGTACTCGCCGAGCGATCCGTTCGGGCCGACGCCGCGGCATCCGTTCCGCATCAGGAAGTCGACGTGCTCGGCGAACCGGTCGTAGTCGACCGCGAGCCCGGCCGGGGCGGAGTCGTCCTCCCGGAACGCGAGGGTGGTCGCGACGACGACGCCGCCGAGGTCCATGGTGCTGGTCATCCGCTTCGATCCTCCGAGTCGTCGAGTAATATGTCACATGCTACGTGTCGGCATCGGCCGCGGCAAGCGCCGCGACCTCGCCGATCCGGACCGGCGCGAGCACCGGCCGGCGGTCGAACCCGACGGATGCCGCGGCACCGCCCGCCTCGGCCACGATCGCCTCGACCGCGCGAGCGCACGAGCGCCCCTGGCATGTGCCGAGCCCCGCACGCGTCGCGAGCCGCATCGCCCTCGGGGGCACGCCGGCCCGCTCCGCGATCGCACGCCGCGTGACCGCCTCGCACCGGCACACGATCGTGGCGTCGTCCACCCACGTCGTCCAGCCGGGCCGCAGCCCGTGCGCGCGCTCGAGGCGCCGCGCGAACGCGCGCGTCCTGCGCCTGGCTGAGATCGGGCCGCGGAGCCGGGGGTCGCCGAGCGCGCCACCGCCGGCGAGGAAGCCGGCCACCGCGCCCTCGGCGAGCGCGGCATCGGCGCCGGCGATGCCCGTGACCTCGCCCGCCGCGAACACCCGGGCGGCGCTCGTGCGCTGCGCGTCGTCCACCGCGACGAATCGCCCGCGATGATCGTCGCGGAGGGCGCACCCCAGCGCGAGGGCGGCCTCGAGGCGAGGCGTGAAGCCGTGGCCGAGCGCGACCGCATCGCAGGCGACCTCGCGCTCGGTGCCCGCGATCGGGCGCCACTCGGAGTCCAGCGCCGCGACGACGACGCCCTCGACCCGCCCCTCCCCCAGCACCCGGACGACCGCGCGCCCGGTCCGGTACGGGATCCTGCGGCGGACGAGGCCTCCGGCGTGGTCGAGGAACTCCCCGGCCTTGCCGGCGAGCTCCCACGGCCGCGGCAGCCATCCCGCCGCGAGCGCGGCGACCCCGGACGCCTCGTACACGCCGACGACCTCCGACCCGACGAGCGCGAGCGACCCGGCCACCGGCAGCAGGAACGGGCCGGCGCCGCTCACGACCGTGCGGCGTCCGACCGCGACCCCGTCGCGCTTGGCGAGCGCCTGGGCTGCGCCGGCCGTGGTGACCCCGGGCAGCGTCCACCCGGGGACGGGGAGCGCGAGGTCGTGGGCGCCCGTGGCGAGGACGACCGCGTCGGCCTCGACGTCGACCGCGGTTCGGGCGTCGGCGTCCGCGGCGCCGACCACGGCGCGGAGCCGCACGCCGCCGTCCGTCGCCTCCGCGGACCACACGCTCGCCCCGGCGTGCACCCGGGCATCGCCCCCGGCGAGTGCACCGCGAAGGCGCTCGAACCGGTGCCATCCGTGCTGGAGGCGCGGGTCGGTGAGCCGCTCGTGATGCCGCCAGAACTGGCCGCCGAGCCGGTCCCCCTCATCGAGCAGGCTCACCCGTGCGCCGGCGGCGAGGGCGCCCTGCGCGGCCGCGAGCCCGGCAGGGCCCCCGCCGAGGATCGCGACGTGCGTCACGGCCGCACCTCGCGTTCGATCCGGTCGCCGTCGACGGCCTCGCGGCGGCACGCACGCACGCCCTCGACGCCGTTCACCGTGACGAGGCAGTCGTGGCAGACGCCGATGCCGCAGAACACGCCGCGGCCGCCGGTCTGCGAGGTCCGCCACGCGATGCGACCGGCGCCGATGAGCACGCCGGCGATGGTCTGGCCGTCCCGGCCCCGGACGGGCTCGCCGTCGACGGTGATGATCATGCGGTCTCCCGGAGGCCGTCCCTGCTCGGCAGGAACGGGGTCGGATCGAGTGCGGTCGGTGCGTCGAGCACGGCGTGCGCGACGAGTTCGGCGGTGGCCGGCGCGAGGCCGATGCCCGCACCCTCGTGTCCCGTCGCGTGCACGAGCCCCGCGACATCCGGATCGGGGCCGATGACCGGCAGGTGGTCGGGCGCGTAGGGGCGGAACCCGACGTAGCTGCGCAGGAGCATCGTCCGTTCGAGGAACGGGAACAGCCGGACGGCCTTGGCCGCGATCGCCGCCGCCGGGGCGACGCCCGGCCGCTCGTCGAAGCCGACGCGCTCGCGGCTGGACCCGATGAGCACCGTTCCGCCGGGCGTCGACTCGACGACGGTCGAGGTCTGCAGTGCGGCGTCGCCCGACCCGACCGCCCCGACGTAGTCGCTGTCGTAGACCTTGTGGAACACGCGCTGCGGCATGGGGGTCGTCACGAGGATCATGCCGCGCCGCGGGCGGATGTCGAGGCGCGCGCCGAGTCGCGAGGCGACCTCCGCGGACCACGGCCCCGCGCAGTTCACGACGACGTCGGCCGGGATCGCACCCGTGCTCGTCCGCACGCCGGCGAGCCGGGCGGCCCCGCCGATCGGCCCGGTGACCTCGGCGACGACGAGGCGCGCGCCGTGCCGCATCGCCTCCGCGAGCAGCGCCTGCGTCGCGTTCGAGGGCTGCACCTGCGCGTCATCGGGATAGCGGACGGCGTGCGCGACCTCGGACGACAGGTGCGGCTCGGCATCCGCGAGCGCGGCGGCGTCCAACCCCTCGGCGCGGATGCCCGCCGCCCGCTGCGCGGCGGCGAACCGCTCGAGCGCCGCCTCTCCCCCGTGGAAGGCGACGACGATCCCGCCCTTCGCCTCGAACTCCGTCGCCGGCCGCCCGTCGCGCCGATCGGCGTCGAGCCGCTCGGCGAGCGCTCGCCACATCGCGTTCGAGGCGACCGCGAGGTCGGCCTCGGGGCCGGGCGCCTTGTCGCTCACCAGCAGGTTGCCCTCGCACCGGCTGGAGGTCTCGCCTGCGACGCCGACCCGATCGACGACCACGACCTCGGCGCCGCGCTCGACGAGGGCGAGCGCGCAGGCGGCGCCGATGACGCCCGCCCCGATGACCACGACCCGCACGCCGGCGCCTCAGTCCTCGTCCTCGCCGCTCCAGATGCCGCCGACGTGCCCGATGTGGCGTGACATCAGGTCGGCTGCCGCATCGCCGCGTCCGTCGACGAGCAGGCGGACGAGCTCGACGTGCTCGAGCGCCGACTCGGTCAGCGCGCCGGTCTCGGCCAGTTCGACGAGGCCGGTCAGCCGCGTCTGCTGGCGCAGCTCGCGGACGACGTCGACGAGGTACCGGTTGCCGGTGAGGCCGAGGAGCGTGAGGTGGAAGGCCGTGTCGGCCTCGAGGTAGTCCTGGAAGCGCCCCTCGTCGCCCGCGCGGACGATCTCGCCGGCGAGGTCGACGAGCTGCGCCGCCGCCTCCTCGGGGACGCGACCGGCGAGCTCGCGCATCGGCGGCACCTCGAGCAGGCGACGCACCTCGCGGAGCTGGCGCACCTCGTCGAGCGAGACCTCCGTGACGCGGAAGCCCCGATTGCGCATCGGCGCGAGGAACCCGCGCCGTGCGAGGTCGAGCATCGCCTCGCGCACCGGGGTCGCGCTGACGCCGAACTCGGCCGCCGTCGTGGGCACCGTGAGGACCTCGCCCGGTTCGACCTCGCCGGCGACGATCCGGGACGCGAGCGCGCGCTCGACCTGTTCGCGCAGGCTCGCGACCTCGAGCAGCGGGGACGCGTCACCCATTGCGACGCCGGTGATATGTCATGCATTACATGCTAGCGATGGCGTCGGCGCGACGGTAGGCCGGCTCCCCCGCGCCCGCGACTCCGACCCCGGAGCGATCCGCCGTGTCATGATGGCCGTGCGCCCACTGGCGCGGGACGGGGGTGCCGCATGGGGATCGAGTTCGCGCGATCCGAGCGATCGACGGTCGGCATCGAATGGGAGCTCGCGATCGTGCACCGCTCGACCGGTGAGCTCGCCTCGGTGGGCGACCGCGTGCTCGCGGAGCTCGGCGATGCCGACGGGACGCCGCATCCGTTCATCACCTCGGAGCTCCTCACGAACACCGTCGAGCTCGTGAGCGGCGTGCACCGCGACGTCGCCGGTGCCGTCGACGACCTCACCGGGCAGGTGGCCGAGGTACGGGCCGTGCTCGACCGGATCGGCGAGTACGAGCTGATGTGCAGCGGCTCCCACCCGTTCAGCCGCTGGTACGACCAGCGGCTCACCGACAAGCCCCGCTACCGCAAGCTCATCGAGCGCACGCGGTGGTGGGGCCGCAACATGATGATCTGGGGCATCCACGTCCACGTCGGCATCGAGGAGCGCGACAAGGCGCTCCCCATCCTCGACGGCCTGCTCGCCTTCGTGCCGCACCTGCAGGCGCTGTCGGCCTCGAGCCCCTTCTGGGCCGGCGTCGAGACCGGCTACGCCTCGAACCGGGCGCTGATGTTCCAGCAGCTGCCGACGGCCGGCCTGCCGTACCAGCTGCCCGACTGGTCGACCTACGAACGCTACGTCGACGACCTCATCCGGACCGGGGTCATCGAAGACCACACGGAGGTCCGCTGGGACATCCGCCCCTCGCCGCGTTGGGGCACCGTCGAGGTCCGCGTGTGCGACGGCGTGTCGTCGGCCGACGAGATCGGCGCGATCGCCGCGCTCATCCAGTGCCTGGTCGAGTGGATGTCGACCCGCATCGACCAGGGCGAGACCCTGCCGACGATGCCGCCCTGGTACGTGCGCGAGAACAAGTGGCGCGCCGCGCGCTACGGCATGCACGCGGAGATCATCACGGATGCCGCAGGCGCCGAGCGCCCCGTCGCCGACGCCCTCGGCGACCTGCTCGTCACGCTCGCACCCTTCGCGGAGCGCCTCGGCTGCGCGGCCGAGCTCCAGCGGATCCGCCGCACGATCGACGAAGGTGCCGGCTACCAGCGCCAGCTCAAGGTCGCCGAGGAGCACGGCGGCGACCTGACCGCGGTCGTCGCGCACCTCGCGCGCGAGCTCCGCGAGGGCACGGGGCCGCGCTCGAGCGGATAGCGGATGCGCCCCGCTACTCGGGGATGCTCCGCGTCCGGATGAGTTCCGCGAACCACCGGGCGCTCGCCTTCGGAAGGCGCTCGAGCGTGTCGTAGTCGACCCGGACGATGCCGAACCGCTTGGAGTAGCCGTAGCCCCACTCGAAGTTGTCCATGAGCGACCAGACCTGGTAGCCGCGGAGGTCGACGCCCCGGGCCATCGCGCGGTGCGCGGCCGTGAAGTGCCGCCGGAGGTAGTCGATGCGGTCGAGGTCGCGCACCTCGGGCCCGTCCGGTCCCTCCGTCACGACGTCGTCGAAGGCGGCCCCGTTCTCCGTGATCATGAGCGGCACCTCGGGGTACGCACCGTGGAGCGCGATGAGGAGGTCCTCGAGCCCCGACGGGTCGATGTTCCAGCCCATCGCCGTGTACGGTCCCGGCTGCTCGAGGAACTCGACGTGCTGGGAGCCGGGCCACGGGGTCCCGCCCATGTCCTTGTGGCCGTCCGCGTTCACGCGCGGCGACACGCCGTCCCACATCCGCACGGTCACGGTCGAGTAGTAGTTCACGCCGAGCAGGTCGATCGGCTGCGCGATGAGCTCGGTGTCGCCCGGCTTCACGAACGACCAGTCCGTGACCTCTGCGGTGTCCTCGATGACGTCGGACGGGTAGCCGTCGCCGAAGAGCGGTCCGAGGAAGACCCGGTTGGCCAGGCCGTCGATGCGCCGGGCGGCCTCGTGCCCCGTCTCGCCCGAGGGGCGGATGACGTGCAGGTTGAGCGTGATCGAGAAGCCCGGGTCGTTCGTGACGACCTCTCGGAGCGCGGACACGGCCAGTCCGTGCGCGAGGTTCAGGTGGTGCACCGCGGCGAGCGCCTTCGCGCCGTCCAGGAGGCCGGGCGCGTGCGCACCCGATCCGTAGCCGAGGTAGGCCGAGCACCACGGCTCGTTGAGCGTCGTCCACACGGCGACGCGGTCGCCGAGCCGCTCACCCACGATCCGCGCGTAGTCCGCGAACGCCTCGGCCGTCGCGCGGTTGGTCCAACCGCCCTCGTCCTCGAGCGCCTGCGGCAGGTCCCAGTGGTAGAGGGTCGCGATGGGGCGGATGCCTCGGGCGATCAGTCCGTCGACGAGACGCTCGTAGAACGCCAGCCCCTCCTCGTTCGCCGGCCCGCGGCCGGTCGGCTGGATGCGCGGCCACGCGATCGAGAAGCGGTACGCCTCGAGCCCGAGTTCGGCCATGAGGTCGAGGTCGGACTCCCACCGGTGGTAGTGGTCGCACGCGACGTCCCCGGTGTCGCCGTTCCAGACCTTGCCCGGCGTGTGGCTGAACGTGTCCCAGATGGACGGCCCACGACCTCCCTCGGTCGCGGCGCCCTCGATCTGGTACGACGCGGTCGCCGATCCGAGCAGGAAGTCGGGTGCGAACTCGAGGCCCGAGTCGCGGTAGTCGGGGTCGCCGGTCGTCATGTCGCTCCGTCCTCGTCCGCGGCGTGGGCCGCGGGTCCAACACTACGCGGGAGCTCTCCGCCCCAGCACGTCGATGACGCCGATCAGCGGCCGAGCAGCTTCTGCAAGGCCGCCATCTCCTCCTCGGAGGGCGCACCCTTCGCACCAGCTCCGCCGCCGAGGCCGAAGCCCGAGCCGGCGGGCGCGTCGGATGCCGCACCGGGCGCCTGTCCGGACGCGATCGCCGCGTTCTCGGCGGCGCGCTTGGCGGGGTTGCCCGAGCGCGAGCCGCCGCCCGACTTCTTCTTGCCCTTCGCGGACTGCCGCTTGCCGCCGCCGTATCCGCCGCCGCCCGGGATCGGGCCCATGCCGGGGATCTGCGGCGTCCCGCCGCGCGCGACGGTCTTCATCATCTTCGCGGCCTGCTCGAAGCGCTGCACGAGCTGGTTGACGTCGGTGACCGTCATGCCGGAGCCCTTCGCGATGCGGAGGCGACGGGAGCCGTTCAGGAGCTTCGGGTTGCGACGCTCGGCCGGAGTCATCGACTGGATGATCGCCTCGGTGCGCACGATCTCGCGCTCGTCGAAGTTCTCGAGCTGCTGCTTCATGCCGCCGGCGCCGGGCAGCATGCCGAGCATCTTCTTGATCGAGCCCGCGCCGCGGAGCTGCTGCATCTGCGCGAGGAAGTCCTCGAGCGTGAACTGCTCGGTCGCGATCTTCTCGGCGACCTTGAGCGCCTCCTCCTCGTCGAAGGCCTGCTGGGCCTGCTCGATGAGGGTGAGGATGTCGCCGAGGTCGAGGATGCGGCTCGCCATGCGGTCGGGGTGGAACGGCTCGAAGTCGTCGAGCGTCTCGCCGGTCGACGCGAAGATGATCGGCCGCCCGGTCACGGATGCCACGGAGAGCGCGGCGCCGCCGCGCGCGTCGCTGTCGAGCTTGGAGAGCACGACGCCCGTGAAGTCGACGCCGTCCTGGAACGCCTTGGCGGTCGTGACGGCGTCCTGGCCGATCATGGCGTCGATGACGAAGAGCACCTCGTCGGGGTTCGTGGCCTTCCGGATGTCGGCGGCCTGCTTCATCATCTCGGCGTCGACGCCGAGGCGGCCCGCGGTGTCGATGATGACGACGTCGTGCTGGGCGCGCGAGGCCTGCGCGACGGCGTCCTTCGCGACCCGCACGGGGTCGCCCACGCCGTTGCCGGGCTCGGGCGCGAAGACGGTGACGCCGGCCTGGTCGCCCACGACCTGGAGCTGGTTCACGGCGTTCGGGCGCTGGAGGTCGGCGGCCACGAGCATGGGCGTGTGGCCGTCCTTCTTGAGCCACTTGGCGAGCTTGCCCGCGAGGGTCGTCTTTCCCGCGCCCTGGAGGCCCGCGAGCATGATGACGGTCGGCGGGTTCTTGGCGAACTGCAGCCGACGCTGCTGGCCGCCGAGGATGCCGACCAGCTCCTCGTTGACGATCTGCACGACCTGCTGGGCGGGGTTCAGCGCCCGGTTGACCTCGTCGCCCAGCGCGCGCTCGCGCACCGTCGCGGTGAAGCCCTTGACGACGTCGAGCGAGACGTCGGCGTCGAGGAGGGCGCGCCGGATCTCGCGGACGGTGCCGTCGACATCGGACGCGGTGAGCTTGCCCTTGGTGCGGAGGTTCTTGAACGTCTCGGTGAGACGGTCGGAGAGGGTGCCGAACGTAGCCATGATGCCGTCAAGTCTAGAGGGCGACTCCGGGGCATCCGCTCAGGGGGTCAGCCCTCGAAGCGGACGTCGACGATCTCGCGCTCGAGGTCGATCGAGGCGACGAGCCGCTCGTCCGTGTCCTCCGGTGCGAGGCCGTACTCGAACTCGGCGAACGCGTCGCCGGGCTCGTCGGCGTCGGGACGCAGGTCGACGCGGAGGAGCGACATCGAGCGGAGCGCGTCGATCTGGCGGTCGCCCGAGTCGCGCCCGATCGCGGCCTCGACCTCCTCGGCCTGCTCGAGCCCGGGGTCGAGGACCGTGGCGAGGAACCGCATCACGGGCGACGAGCTCGAGTCCAGCTGCGTGACGAACGCCGAGCGGAGCTCGTCGTCGACGAGTTCGATCTCCCCGACGAGCGTGGCCGCGACGTCCAGCGCCGTGCGCGCGACGGTGTCGGCGTCGGCGTCGAGGACGACCTCCACGCGCTGGTCGCCGTACTCGACGTCCTCCGACCAGTAGTCGCCGACGAGTCCGAAGTAGTCGTGCTCCATGGACATCCCGCTCTCTCCCCTCTCAGCCGACGAGCTGCTGCGCGAACACGTGCGGCGTGAAGCCCGTCAGGTCGCCGATCCCCTCGCCCTGCCCGATGAGCTTGATCGGCAGCCCGGTCTTCTCCTGCACCGCGATGACGAACCCGCCCTTGGCGGAGCCGTCGAGCTTCGTCAGCACGAGGCCCGTGACGCCGCCGTGCTGGATGAACGCCTCGGCCTGCGCGAGCCCGTTCTGGCCGGTGGTCGCGTCGAGCACGAGCAGGACCTCGCTGATCGGCGCCTGCTTCTCGATGACGCGCCGGATCTTGCCGAGCTCGTCCATGAGCCCGCCCTTGGTGTGCAGGCGGCCTGCGGTGTCGATGATGACCATCTCGGTGCCGGTGCGCTTGGCGTAGTCGACCGTCTGGAAGGCGACGGAGGCCGGGTCCTGGCCCTCGCGCTCCGGGCGCACGACCTGGGCGCCCGCGCGCTCCGCCCACGTCGCGAGCTGGTCGACCGCCGCCGCGCGGAACGTGTCGGCCGCGCCGACGACGACGCTCCGGCCGTAGTTGCCGAGGAACTTCGCGAACTTCCCGATCGTGGTCGTCTTGCCGACGCCGTTGACGCCGACGACGAGCACGACCGCGGGGCGCTCGGTGAGCTTCAGCGTCGGGTCGTACTTGGCGAGCCGCTCCTCGAGGGTCTCGCGGAGCATCCGCTGCACGTCACGAGGGTCGGTGGTCTTGTACCGCTCGACCTGCGCCTTGATCGAATCGACGATCTCCTCGGTCACCGCCGGACCGAAGTCGGCGCGGATGAGCGCGGACTCGAGGTCGTCCCAGGTGTCCTCGTCGATCGTCCTCGCGCCGAACACGTTGCGGAGGGCCGACCCGAGCGACCACGATGCGCGTTCTGCCATGCCTCCCAGCCTACGGGGGCGGATGCCTCCGGCTCGCCGCGCCTGACGACCCGATGCCGCTCGCCCGCGCCCGCGTACCGGCCGCGCGCCCCGACGGCAAGGCCTTGCCCGTCCACGCTTCGCGCGGAAGCATCGGGCTGGGCGGAAGGAGACCACCATGCCCCTCGTCGGATTCCACGCGTCGCACGAGCAGCTCCCGCCGAGCGCGCTCCTGGACGCCGTCGTGCATGCCGAGCAGGCCGGCTTCGACGCCGCCATGTGCAGCGACCACTGGGCGCCGTGGAGCGTCCGCCAGGGGCACTCGGGCTACGCCTGGTCGTGGCTCGGGGCGGCCCTGCAGGCGACCTCGTTCTCGCTCGGCGTCGTGACCGCGCCGGGCCAGCGGTACCACCCGGCCGTCGCAGCGCAGAAGATCGCGACGCTCGGCGAGATGTTCCCCGGTCGGTTCTGGGCGGCGATCGGCAGCGGCGAGGCGGTGAACGAGCACATCACGGGCGAACCGTGGCCCGACAAGGACACGCGCGATCGCCGGCTCGCCGAGACGATCGACGTGATGCGACGGCTCCTCGCCGGCGAGACGGTCACCCATGAGGGCACGGTCAGCGTGCACGAGGCTCGGCTCTGGACGCGGCCGGAGGAGGCGCCGCCGCTCATCGCCGCCGCGGTGAGCACCGAGACCGCGGCCGAGACCGCGGAGTGGGCCGACGGCGTGATCACGGTCGACCAGGAGCGCGACGCGCTCAGGGACTTCATCGACGCGTACCGCGGCGCCGGCGGCCGCGGTCCGATCTGCGTCCAGGTCCACCTCAGCTGGGCGCCGACCGACGACGAGGCGCTCGCCATCGCGCACGACCAGTGGCGTCAGAGCCTCGTTCCGCCGCACCTCGCGTGGGAGCTCGCGACCCCCGAGGCGTTCGACGAGCGGACGGCCGACGCGGACCCGTCGGACGTGGCCGACACGCTCCTCGCAACCTCCGACACCCAGCGCCACCTCGACGCCCTGCTCGAGATCGCCGACCTCGGCGTCGACCGCATCTACCTGCACCATGTCGGGCAGGAGCAGCAGGGGTTCATCGACGCGTTCGGCGCGCACGTGCTGCCCGCGCTTCGCGCCGCGGGCCCGTCGGCCGGCATCGAGGGCTGAGCCGATGCGCGCGACCGACCGAGGCGACCTGTGGTGGAAGACCGCGGTCGTGTACTGCCTCGACGTCGAGACCTACATGGACTGGAACGACGACGGCACGGGCGACTTCGAGGGGCTCGCGAACCGGCTCGACCACCTCGCCGAACTCGGCGTGACCTGCATCTGGCTCATGCCGTTCCAGCCCTCGCCCGACCAGGACGACGGCTACGACATCACCGACTTCCTCGGCGTCGACCCGCGACTCGGATCGCTCGGCGACGTGGTCGCGTTCACGCGTGCGGCGCGGGACCGCGGCATCCGCGTGATCATGGACCTCGTCATGAACCACACGTCCGACCGGCACCCGTGGTTCGTGTCGGCCAAGCGCGGCCGCAACGCCCCCTACCGCGACTTCTACGTGTGGCGCGACGAGATCCCGCCGAACCCGGCCGAAAGCGTCTTCCCGGGCGAGGAGGAGGGCGTGTGGGAGTGGCACGAGGGAACGGGGCAGTACTACCTGCACTCGTTCTACCGGCACCAGCCCGACCTGAACATCGCCAATCCCGAGGTGCGCGACGAGATCGCGAAGACCGTCGGGTTCTGGTTGGAGCTCGGGTTCTCCGGGTTCCGCGTCGACGCGGTGCCCTTCCTCATCGAGCCCCCGGACGGCGTGGACATCGGCGATCCGCACGAGCTCATGCGCGACCTCCGCCGGTACCTGCAGCGGCGCGCCAGCGACTCGATCCTGCTCGGCGAGGTCAACCTGCCGTATGACGAGCAGATCGCGTACTTCGGGGCCGACGGCGATCCGGCCGAGCTCACGCTGCAGTTCGACTTCGAGGCGATGCAGCGGCTGTACCTGTCGCTCGCGAGGCAGGATGCCACGCCGCTCCGCGACACGCTCGCCCGGCGCCCCCAGCTCGAGCCCGAGAAGCAGTGGGCGAACTTCGTGCGCAACCACGACGAGCTCACGCTCGACAAGCTCTCCGACGCCGAGCGCGAGGAGGTCTTCGACGCGTTCGCCCCGGAGGACTGGATGCGCGTGTACGGCCGCGGGATCGTGCGACGGCTGCCCACGATGCTCGAGGGCGATCCGCGCCGCATCCGCATGGCCTACAGCCTGCTCTTCTCGCTCCCCGGCACGCCCGTGCTCTTCTACGGCGAGGAGATCGGCATGGGCGAGAACGGCGAGCAGGAGAAGCGCCAGGCCGTGCGCACGCCCATGCAGTGGACGGGCGGCCGCAACGGCGGCTTCTCCCGGGCGGCGCCCGGGCGGCTCGCGGCCTCACCGCCCTCCGACGGGTACGCCCCGGAGCACGTCAGCGTCCAGGCGCAGATGCACGATCCCGACTCGCTGCTCGCGGTCATCCGCGGCTTCGTGACCAGGTACCGCAGCTCGCCCGAGATCGGCTGGGGCCGGTTCGAGCTGCTCGACGTCGGCGAACCCGCGGTCCTCGCACACCGCATCACCGAGGACCACCTGCGGTTCGTCGCGCTGCACAACTTCGCGCCCCACCCGGTGCGGGTCACCCTCGAACTGGGCGACCTGCCGGAGGACGCGGTGCTCTCCGACCTGTTCGCCGTCGACGCCGACCCGATCGACGATCGCGGCCGGGTCGACGTCGAGCTGGACTCGTACGGGTACCGCTGGTTCCGGGTGCTCGCGCCGGGCGACAGACGGCTCACCTGACCGGATGGCGCGGCCGCCGCATCCGCTCGGCCGCGCTGCTCAGCTCGCCTTCGCGCCGAACTCCTCGCGCACGCGCTGCCCCACGACCGCCGAGACGCCGTCCTGGCGCATCGAGACGCCGTAGAGGGCGTCGGCGATCTCCATCGTCCGCTTCTGGTGCGTGATGACGATGAGCTGGCTCTCCTCGCGCAGCGACTCGAAGGTCGTCAGCAGGCGCCCCAGGTTGGCGTCGTCGAGGGCCGCCTCGACCTCGTCCATGATGTAGAACGGGCTCGGGCGGGCCTTGAAGATCGCCATGAGCAGCGCGACCGCGGCGAGCGAGCGTTCGCCGCCGGAGAGCAGCGAGAGACGCTCGATCTTCTTGCCCGCGGGCTTCACGCTCACCTCGATGCCGGTCGTGAGCAGGTCGTCGGGGTCGGTGAGCGCGATGCGCCCCTCACCACCCGGGAAGAGGATCGGGAAGACCTCGGCGAAGGCCGCGCGCGTGTCCTCGAAGGCGGAGCGGAAGATCGACTCCATGCGCCCGTCGATCTCCTCGATGATCGTCAGCAGGTCCTTCCGGGTGTTCGCGAGGTCGGTGAGCTGCTCTGTGAGGAACTGGTGGCGCTGCTCGAGCGCCGCGAACTCCTCGAGCGCGAGCGGGTTGACGCGGCCGAGCTGGGCGAGCTTGCGCTCGGCCGCCTGCAGTCGCTTCTGCTGCTCGGCGCGCACGAACGGCCGCGGCTCGGCCTCGGCGTCGGCCTCGTCCGGGATCGGCTGGTCGGGCCCGTACTCGGAGACGAGGACCTCCTCGCCGAGCCCGAGCTCGCTCTCGGCACGCTCGACGAGCGAGCCGACGTGGAGCTTCTTCTCGTAGATGCGCAGTTCGAGGCCGTGCACGTCCTCGGTCACGGCCTGCAGGCGTTCGCGGGCGGATGCCTCGGCCCGACGTGCGACCTGGACCTCCTCGTTGCGGCTCGCCCGCTCTGCTTCGGCGGCGGCGAGCGCGACGCGGGCCTCGGCGACCGACCGACCCGCCGCGGCGAGGACCGGCGGAAGCGCGTCGGCGACGCGCGACGCGGCCTCGAGCTGGGCGCGACGGATGACGGCGCGACGCGCGGCCTCCTCGGCGGCGCGGCGTTCGGCCTCGTGCTGGCGCTCCATCGCGACGATGCGCGCCTCCTCGGCGCGGACCCGCTCGCGCGCGGTCTCGAGCCTCAGTCGCGCCTCGACCTCGCCCTCGCGGGCGCGTTCGAGTGCGGCGAGCGCGCCGTCGCGGCGGTCGGCGTCGAGCACGGGTCGCGGTTCGCCGCGTGCGGCCTCGAATTCCTCCTTCGCCGTCGTCGCCGCCTGCTCGGCCTCGGCGATGCGCTCCTCCGCGGTGCGGAGGGCCTCGGCGAGCCGCTCGGTCTCGGCGGCGGCGGCCTCGGCCTGCACGCGGGCCCGGTTCAGGGACTCGGTGCGCTGGGCGAGCTGCGCGTCGAACTCGCGGAGCGCCGCGAGCGCGAGCTTCGACTGCTCCTTGGCGTGCTCGGCGTCGCCGCGCTGCTCGTCGAGGTCGAAGCGAGCGCGCTCGATGTCGGATCGGACCTCGTCGAGCCGGGCCCGGGCTCGATCGCGCTCGGCGATCAGCTCGATGCGGCTCTGCGTGCGGCCCGAGCCGCCGTGCACGACGTAGCGCCCGACGACGGTGCCGTCGCGCGTGATCACGGTCGCCGGCCGGTCGAGCGCGGCGAGCGCGTGCTCGGCAGCGCGGACGGCGTCGAGGTCGTCTGCGACGAGCACCTCGCCGAGGAGGGCGAGGACGCCGGCGGGTGCGGTGACCACGGCGGCGGCGGGGGTGAGCCCGTCGACCGCAGCGCTCCCGGGGCTGCCGGCTCCGGCGCCGGGCTCGGCGATCGTGAGGGCGACGCGCCCGAAGTCGCCCTTGGTCGCGACCTCGACGGCCCGGAGCGCCGCGTCGCGGTCGTCGACGAGCACCGACTCGGCGAGCGGCCCGAGCGCCGCGGCGATCGCGGCCTCGTAGCCGGGCTCGACGCGCAGGTGCTCGGCGAGCAGGCCACGCACGCCCGCGGTGCCGGATGCGGCGAGCGCGGCCGACCCGTCCTTCTGGTCGAGCGCGAGCGAGAGCGCGCCGACGCGCGCCCCGAGGGCGTCGCGTTCGCGTTCGCGGTCGTGGAGCGCCTCGCGCAGCTTCTCGATCTCGGCCTCGGCCTCGAAGACCGCTGCCTGTGCGAGCTCGTACGCCTCGTCCAGGTCGGTCGCGGCGGCGGGATCGGCGTCGGACTCGGCCTCGACCCGTGCGAGGTCGGCGGCGGCGGTCTCCCGGCGCAGCTGCGCCGCATCGAGCGCGTTCCGGTGCCGGAGCACCTCGCCGCGGACCCCTGCGAGCTTCGAGGCGGCCGTGTCGGCGCGGCCCGAGAGCTGGGACGCACGCAGGTCGTACTCGCTGACGCGCGCCGCCTGCGCGGCGATCTCCTCGTCGACGGCGTCGAGCGCGGTCCTGGCATCGCGGGTGGTCGCGGCCGCCTGCTCGAGCGCGGACGCCGCGTCGCCGACGCCGCCGCGGATGCCGTCGAGCTCGCCGCGCGCCGCATCGATGTCGGCGAGCGTCACGGTCGGCGCGGCATCCGTGCCCTCGTCGGCGGCGGAGAGCAGCGCGATGCGCTGGCGCGCCAGCGAGTCGAGCGAGCGGAGCCGGGCCTCGGACTGCTCCAGCGCGAAGCTCACGGCACGGGCCGCGTCGACGTCGTCGCCGCCCTGCGCCTGCTCGAGCCGCTCGATGTGCGCCTGGTGGCGTTCGAGCTCCTGCTGCAGCACGAGACGCTCGGCGTGCCGTTCGTGCTCGGTGCGTCCGGCGGCCTCGAGGGCGCGGCGCAGTTCGACGACCTCGTCGGCCACGAGCCGGGCCTTCGCGTCGCGGACGACCGCGGCGATGCCCGCGGCCTCGCGCGCGACCTCGGCCTGGCGTCCGAGCGGCTTCAGCTGGCGGCGCAGCTCCGCGGCCAGGTCGGTCAGGCGCGTGAGGTTGGCCTGCATCGCGTCGAGCTTGCGGAGCGTCTTCTCCTTGCGGCGGCGGTGCTTCAGGATGCCCGCGGCCTCCTCGATGAACCCGCGACGGTCCTCGGGGCTGGCGTGCAGCACCTGGTCGAGCTGGCCCTGCCCGACGATGACGTGCATCTCACGGCCGAGCCCGGAATCGCTGAGCAGCTCCTGCACGTCGAGCAGGCGGCACTGCTCGCCGTTGATGGCGTACTCGCTGCCGCCGTTGCGGAACAGCGTGCGCGAGATCGTGACCTCGGTGTACTCGATCGGCAGCGCGCCGTCCGAGTTGTCGATGGTCAGGCTCACCTCGGCGCGGCCGAGCGGCCCGCGGGTCGAGGTGCCCGCGAAGATGACGTCCTCCATCTTGCCGCCGCGGAGCGTCTTGGCGCCCTGCTCCCCCATCACCCAGGCGAGCGCGTCGACGACGTTCGACTTGCCGGAGCCGTTCGGGCCGACGATGCACGTGACCCCGGGCTCGAAGGCGAAGGTGGTCGGCTGCGCGAAGGACTTGAAGCCCTTCACGGTGAGGCTCTTGAGGTACATGTCCCCCCGGTGTCGCGGCGTGATGGTGCTGGATGCCTCGGATGAGCGTACCCGAGCGGATGCCGCGGGCCCGGTTCGCTCGCCGCGTTCGGGCGGATCGGGTCGGCCGGGTGCGCCCGGTCCACGGGGCACCGGCTCGGATCGCGGTACCGGGCGGACCGCCGTTTGGCTAGGCTGGCAGGCTGCTCCGAGTCGAGGGAGGACGCATGGGCGCAGAGGTCCGGGAGATCCGGCTGCCGACGGCGGCGGATGCCGCGCCACCCTCCGAACTCGACGCGTACGCCGCGCTGATCCGAGGGCTCGACGTCGAGCGCCTGGGCACCGACGAGCTCGCGCGGCCCGTGGCGGAGTTGCTCCGCGAGTTCGCGGACGACCCGTATCGGGCGCACGTGCCGCTCGGCGCGTTCGACGGCGACGTCCTCATCGGGATCGCCGAACTCGAGTGGGAGCGCGACGACGATGCCCGGACCGCGTACCTCGCGATGCTCGGCGTCGCGCCCGACCGCCGCCGTCAGGACGTCGGCTCGACGCTGCTCGCGCACGCCGAACGGGTCGCGTCCGACGCGGGGCGCCCGACCCTCGTGCTGTCGGCCGACCACGGAGCGGACCACCTGGTACGCCCGGCCGAGGCGCTCCTGCGCGCCCCCCAGGGCGACGCGACGATCCCGGCCGACGACCCGGCCGCGCGGTTCGCCCTGTCGCACGGCTACGCGCTCGGCCAGCTCGACCGGGTCAGCGTGCTCGACGTCGTGGGGCGCGCAGCCGAGTTCGGCTCGCGGCTCGCGGACCTCGGTGCATCCGATCCCTACCGGGTGCGCACCTGGGTCGACCGTGCACCCGACGACCTCCTCGATTCGCTCGCCGTGGCCCACGAGCGCATGTCGGTCGACGCACCGTCGGGCGCCATCGCGTACGAACTCGAGCACTGGGACGCCGACCGGGTCCGCGACGAGGAGCGTCGTGCCCTCGCCAAGGGGCGGACCACGCTCACGGCGGCGGCCGTCGCGCCAGACGGCACCGTCGCGGGCTTCACCGTCCTGTCGCTGCTCGCCGGCTCCCCGGCCGTCGAGCAGTGGGACACCATCGTGCTCGCCGACCACCGCGGCCACCGGCTCGGCATGCGCCTGAAGCTCGAGAACCTCCTCCTGCTCCAGGGAACGGATGCCTCGCGCGAACGCGTCTACACCTGGAACGCCGACGAGAACGAGCACATGCTCGCCATCAACCTCGACCTCGGCTTCCGGCCGTTCGCCCTCGAGTCCGTCTGGCAGCGGCCGTGAACGGCGACGCGCCGGCGGCCGGCGCCGCAGCGACCGACGGTCCGGGCACGCTCCGTCCGATCCTGGCCTCCGATCGCATCGGCATCCCCGAGTCGGCCGACCTCGAGGCGTACGCGGACTTCGCCCGTCGCATCCAGCTCGAGACCGTCGGCACGGACGAGTTCAGCCACTCGGCGGCCGAGCTCGCGGTGCTCGGCGGCAACCCGTACCTCGAGCGACGTCGGTTCGGGATCTTCGACGACGGTCGCCTGGTCGCGGCGGTCGCCGCGTGGTGGGAGCGCGAGCAGGAGGACGCCGCGCCCATGATCACGATGGTCGGCGTCGACCCCGCGTATCGCCGGCGCGGACTCGGCGGTCGCGTGCTCGATGCGATCGAGGCATCCGCTCGCGACGCCGGACGCGAGGCCACGATCATGATCTCGGAGCACCGCACGGACGACGGCTCCGGGGAGCGCCTCCACGCACCGCAGGGCGGTGCGTCCCTGCCCGCCGGGGCGCCGTCGGTCCGATTCGCGCGGTCGCGCGGCTACCGGCTCGGCCAGCTCCTCGTGGCGAGCGCCCTCCCCGTCTCCGGCATCGCCGCACGCGTCCGCGGCCTCGCCGAGCAGGCAGCCCGGTCCGACGGCTACCGCCTCGAGCACTGGCGCGACCACACGCCCGCCGAGCACCTCGACGCGTTCGCCCTCGCCCGCTCGCAGATGGTGGCGGAGGCGCCGAGCGGAGCCGTCGACTTCCCCGACGAGCACTGGGACGCGGCGCGCATCCTCGACGAGGAGGCGCGCGCCGTGGCGGCCGGGCGCACGCACCTGACGGTCGCCGCGATCGCGCCCGGCGGCGAGGTCGCCGGCTTCACCATCCTCACGCTCGCCCCCGGCAAGCGCGGGGCGTACCAGGACGACACGCTGGTCCTCGGCCCGCACCGCGGACACGGCCTCGGCATGCGGATGAAGCTCGCGAACCTGGTCGCGCTGACCGACGCCGCACCAGAGCGGACGGAGGTCTACACCTGGAACGCCGACGAGAACGGGCCCATGCTCGCGATCAACCGCGAACTGGGGTTCCGCCCGCACTCGATCCAGGCGACATGGCAGCGGGGATGACCCGTGCGACCGGCGTCGAGGCGCCCGTCGACGCACCGCTGCGGACGCCGGCGCGCAGCCGCTGGCACCGCGGGCAGCGGTGCGACGATCGGTTCATGAACGCCTCGCGCACGATGGGCGTCCCGCACCGCGGACAGGGACGGCCGGCGCGACCATAGGCGTTCAGCGAGTGGGCGAAGTACCCGGATGCGCCGTTCACGTTGACGTACTGCGCGTCGAAGCTCGTGCCGCCCTCGGCGAGCGCCCGCTGCAGCACCTCGCGCACGGCCGCGAGCAGTTCGCGCGCCCGCCGCCGGCTGAGGCTCGACGCGGGCTGCTCGCCGTGCATGCGGACCGCCCAGAGCGCCTCGTCGGCGTAGATGTTGCCGATGCCCGACACCACGCCCTGGTCGAGCAGCACGCGCTTGATGCCGGTCGCCCGGCGGGCGAGGGCGGCGGCGAACCCGTCGTCGTCGAACGCCGGGTCGAGCGGGTCGCGGGCGATGTGCGCCACCTGCGACGGGATCGATCGCGCCCACGGACCGGTGACGTCGGCCGAGAACCCCGCCACGCGTCCGTCCGAGGTCGGCGCCATGCGATCGATCGCCATCGAACCGAAGATGCGCTGGTCGACGAAGTCGACCCGGAGCTCGCCGTGCTCCGGGTGCTCGAGGTGCAACCGGATCCGCGCATGGCGGTCGTCGCCCGGATGGTCCGGTGTGCGGAGCAGGAGCTGGCCGCTCATCCCGAGGTGCCCCACGAGTGCACCGCCGCCCGCGAGCGGCATCCAGAGGAACTTGCCGCGACGCACCGCGGCTTCGATGCGCTCGCCGGTGAGCAGCGTCTCGAAGTCGCCGGATGCCGCCTCGTGGCGCTTCAGCGAACGGGCGTCGAGCACCTCGACCGCGGCGACGCGTGCGCCGGTGACCGCGGGCGCGAGCCCGGCGCGGACGACCTCGACCTCGGGCAGTTCGGGCACGTCAGCGGTCGTTCAGGGTGGTCCAGGCCTCGAGCGCGGCCGCCATCTCGGCCTGCTTCTTGCTCGAGCCCTCGCCCGATGCCGTCACCAGGCCCGCGACGGTGACGGTCGCGACGAAGTGCTTGCTGTGATCGGGGCCGCTCTCGCTCACGGAGTACGACGGCGCGGTCGCACCGCGGCGGGCGGCGATCTCCTGCAGGCTCGTCTTGGGGTCCATCGCCGCCCCGAACCGGTCGGGGTCGCGCATGAGGGGCGCGATGAGCCGCAGCACGAGGTCGGTCGCGACCTCGCCGCCCCGCGAGAGGTAGACCGCGCCGATGATCGCCTCGACGGTGTCCGCGAGGATCGACGGCTTCTCGGCGCCGCCGGTCATCGTCTCGCCGCGGCCCAGTCGGATGTAGGGCCCCAGGCCGATCGCCCGGGCGACCTCGGCCAGCGCGACGCTCGAGACGAGGCTCGCCCGGCGCTTGGCCAGTTCGCCCTCGTCGAGTTCGGGGTGGTCGGTGAACAGCTTGACGGTCACCGCCTGCCCGAGGATCGAGTCGCCGAGGAACTCCAGACGCTCGTTGGTCGGGATGCCGCCGTTCTCATACGCGAACGACCGGTGCGTGAGTGCGAGGAGCAGGAGATCGGGGTCGAGCTCGACGCGCAGCGTGCGCTGCAGCTCGGCCAGCTCGTCGGCCCCGGTGTCCGTGCGCTCGACGCGCCTCACGACCGGTCGTTCGTCGTTCACGGGCCGACTAGACGTCGGCGACCTTGCGGCCCTTGTACTCGAGGAAGAGCGGGGTGCCCGCCGAGTCCTCGACCACGCGTGCGCGGTGCGGGAGGCTGTAGGTGACCTTGCCGTTCTCGACGGTCTTGACGAGCGTGGGGGCCTCGGCCTTCCACTGCGAACGGCGCGCGTGGGTGTTGGCGCGTGACTTCTTCCGCTTGGGAACAGCCATGACTCTCTCTCAATCTCTCTGCAGGTCGGCGTCGGATGAAGCATCCGCGCCCTCGTCTTCGGAAGCCGTGAACCCTGCGAGCGCAGCCCAACGCGGGTCGTGCTCTACAGGGGTGACGAGTTCCGGATGATCGGCCAGACGCTGTCCGGTCTCTGGGTCGAGACCCGGGCAGTCAGGCCGGCACACCGGCTGGAACGGCAGTGCCAGCACCACCGCATCTCGGATGAGCGGTTCAAGATCCACGTGGTCGTCTTGAACCTCATACTCGAAAGCTTCCCCAGAATGATACGCGAAAAGCTCCTGGAACTCGACTCGGACGGGCAGCGCGATGTCGATGAGGCATCGACCGCACTCGCCTTCGGCCGTCGCGTCGACCTCCGCGCTGGCGAGGATGCCCTCGTGGACGGACTCGAGGCGCACGTCGATCGCGAGGTCGGACCCCTGCCGGATCGACACCAGTCCCTCGCCCAGCGGCTCGGGCGCAGGCACGTCGAACTGCTGCTCGCGCATCTCGCCGGGACGGTTGACGAGGTCGCGCACGCTGATGCGGAATGGGGAATGCTGTACGGCCACGAACGACGATCCTACTCGCCGGGCGGTGCGGGGCGGCCGAACGCGACTCGCGCCGACGGGCGGAGCGACATCGGCAGCAGCACCGCCGCCGCGCGGCGCGCAGCGGGCGCGTCGGCACGGAGCGCGGCGGAGGACGCCTCGAGGTCGGCGGCGAGTGCGACCCGGCGCGCGCGCTCCCGGTCCGTGGAGCCGGCCGGGCCGACGTCGACGGCGCCCGCCGCCGCGTCCCGGCCGCGGACGCGACCGTAGCGTTCGCGCTCGACCGCGTCGCGCACGCGCTCCAGCGCGTCGCGCGCCGCCGGGCGGCCGCCCGGCGGCGACTCCGGGTCGGCGCGGAAGGCCGGCCGGTCGGCGAGCTCGGCGGCGAGCCCGCGCACGGTGCGCCGCGGATCGACCGGGAGCCCGAGGTCGACGGCGGTCGCGAGGAGTTCCCGCCACGCGGCATCCGCCGGGCGGTCTCCGGAGCGGATGGCGCCGCGGCGCACCGAGCGCACGCCGACGCGGATCATCGCCGGCAGGAGGAGGACGAGCGCCACGGCCAGCCCGATGAGGCCGAGTTGCGCGGCCCGCGCCCCGGCCGAGGTGGTGCCGCCGGGACCGCCGAGCGCCCGGTCGGGATCGCCCTCCGGCCGGCCCGTCGCCCCCGGCGTCGCGGCCGGCCCGGTCGGGACCACCCCGGGCGAGGCCTGTCCGGCGTTCGGTCGCGTGTAGTCGGGCACGGTCCCGCGGCCGGGCGTGGGCTCGAACGGCACCCACCCGACGCCCTCGAAGTAGAGCTCGGGCCACGCGTGGAGGTCGTGCGAGTCCACCTCGATCACGACCTGGTCGTCCACCCGCCCGTCGCCCGGAGTCCCGGCGGTGTACCCGATCGAGATGCGCGACGGGATGCCGACCTCGCGGGCGAGCACGGCCATGGTCGACGCGAAGTGCACGCAGTAGCCCGCACCCTGCTCGAGGAACGCGGCGATGGCGTCGAACCCCGCTCCGTCGTAGCCGTCGACCACCGGGGCGCTCTCGGAGTACTCGAAGTCCGAACCGCGGAGGTACGCCTGGATCGCGACGGCCGCGTCGTACCGCGTCGGCGCCGAGGCCGTGACCGCGGCCGCCGTCTCGGCGATGATCGGCGGAACGTCGTCGGGCAGTCGGCGCGTCGCGTCGGCCACCGCGCCGGGTGACGGCACGGGCGCCGAGCGCAGCTGCGCGATATCGGGTTGCACGTCGAGGTGGGTGAGGCGGTACTGCTGCCCGAGCGTCGTCGAGTCGACGCTGCGGACGTTGAGCGTGCCCTGGTCCCAGAACCACGACCCGCTGACGCCGCTGACCTCGGTCGTCGGGTACGGCACCGGAAGCCACGCGGTGCGGACCTGGTCGACCTGCACGGCGATCGGACGGGGCTCGACCAGCACGTCGTCCGCGAGTCCGTCGGGCCCGGGCAGCGTCCCGAGGGTGTTGTCCCCGTCGACCGCACGGTCGGTCGCGGACCACACCTGGCCCTCGAGTCGCTCGATCGTGAGCAGGGTGAAGTACGGTCGCTCGCCCTCGGGCGACACGTACGAGAAGGCGGGCACCGGCTCGGGCCTGCGCAGGTCGCGACCGAGGTCGACGTACGGGCTGACGCCCCTGGCGAAGAGCGTCGCCGGCCCGCCGGTGCCGACCAGGAAGCTGGTGCTCACGCTCGGCGTGGCGGCGGCGATGACCGATGCCGCGACGAGCCCGATCGCGGCGAGGCCGAGCGATGCGCCCATGGTCGACACGATCGGCGCCCGCTTGGGCGCGCTGACGACCGGTGCGTCGTCGCGATCGTCCTCCTGGACGAGCTCCGCGGCGCGCCGCACGCGCACGTCGACGCGGAGCAGCAGCAGGTAGGCCGCCGCGGTGAGCACGAGCGCGGGCACCTCGGCGCCGTCCGCGAGGAACAGTCCCGGAACGAGGACCGGCACCAGCATCGGGATCGCGGCGAGCGCGGGGACGCGCACGGTCTGGACGAGCAGGTCGAGGAGGACGGCGATGAGTCCCACGCCGACGGTGATCGCGAAGACGAGCGCGGGAACCGGGATCGCCGGCACCGACTGCTGCTCGATCGTGCGGCGCGCGCCCTCGGTGAGCTCCCCGAAGACCGCGAACGTCTCGGTCGTCGGGATCACCAGTGCGAGGCTCGTCCCGCCGCCGAAGAGCAGCGTGAGCGCGAGCAGCATGACCACGAGCTCGAGCGGCGGGACCAGCGACGGCGGCGTCCGGACGGCCCGGAGCGCTGCTCCACCGCCGATCACCGCGACCGCGACGACGGCGCCGGCCCACCACCATCCGCTTCCCGCGATCAGCGGCCCGAGCGCCGTCGTCGCCACGAGGAGGAGCAGCAGGCTCACCCCCGACAGCGCGAGCGACTGCGCGCGGGTCAGCGGGTAGCGGTCAGGGCCCACGGCGACCTCCCGAGCGCACCGCCTCGCGGGCGGACCGCCACGCGTCCTGCCAGGCGGCGGGCAGGTCGGCGGCCCGGTGCACGCGGATGACCCGCCAGTCGGCTTCCTCGAGCCGCTCGACGATGCGGGCGGAGACGGCGTCGGCGGCGAACGCGATCGCGGGCTCGACCGAGCTGCGGAGTGCGACGAGCGCCTCGGCGGCATCGCCGGACGGGTCCACGAGCACGGCGATCGCCGGCATCCGCGTGTCGCGACGCACCGACGTCACGGGGGCGGTGGGATGCCGCCGGGCCTCACGCTGCTCGCCGCGCCCGACGTCGCGACGAGCCGGGTCCAACCGGGCGAGGTCCTCGAGCAGCGCGAGGTCTCCGCCCGGGGCGCGGTAGCCGCCCGCCTCCGGCGCGATCGGCTCGATGTGCGCCGCGGGGTCCTCGACCGGGTCGAGTCGCACCCGGAAACCGCGTCCGAGCAGGTGCACGCCGAGCGATGCGGCGAGTTCGACGCCGAGTTCGAACGCCGGGTCGAGGGCGTCGGAGCGGTCGCGCGAGCCCGACGCCGGGTGCGCGACACGCCCCCCGAGGGCCGTGTCGAGGAGGATGCGGAGCTCGGGGTCGCCGCGCTGCTCCTCGTCGCGCACCATCAGCTCGCCGCGACGGGCGGTGGCGGCCCAATGCACCCGCCGGAGCGGGTCGCCGTACCGGTACTCGCGCGCGATGAGCTCGTCGCTGTTCGGCCGCGTGCGGCGCTGCAGCGCGTGCACCGTGCCGTCGACGCTGGCGAGCAGGCCGACCGCCGGCTCGAGGGGCGTGACGCGCGGCGTCACGACGAGGTCCCTGGCGCCGCCCGCCACCCGATCGATGCGCGCGAGTCCGAACGGGTCGGTCACCGCCACGCGGAGCGGCCCCACGTCGAACACCCCGCGCCGAGGCGTCCGCAGCCGGTACTCGAGGCCGACGGTGTCGTCGCCCGAGGGAAGGATCCCCTCGGTGCGCCCGATCGCGGGCAGGATCGCCTCGGGCGGCGGTCGGAGAGCCGGAGAGGCGAGGTCGCGCCAGTGCGCACCGTCGAACGCCCGGCGGCTCCGGTTGTGCACGCGCAGCCGGACGGTCGTCGAGTGCCCGGCGCCGACGACCGGCGGCTCGAAGGTGCGGTGGACGGCGAGTCGCGGCGGACGCGCGGCGAGGAAGCCGAGCGCAGCGATCGGCATGGCGAGGCCGACCGCGGCGAGGAGGAGGATGTCGCGCAGGTCGTACCAGAGCGCGACGCCGAAGAGGATGCCGCCCACGACCATGAGTGCGATCCCTCGCGGGGTCAGGCGCGGACGCGCCTGGTGCCGCACCCGGCCGTCCCGCGCCATCAGGATCACTCCCTCCGCGCGCTGCCGACCGGGACGGGCGTCTCGCCGACGATGCGGCGCACGATCTGGTCGATGAGCGGGCCGCCGTCGTGGTCGTGCCCGCCGACGGCACGGCTGGTCGGCACGAGGCGATGCGCGAGCACGGGCACGGCGAGCGCATCGACGTCGTCGGGCAGCACGAAGTCGCGGCCGTGCATGGCGGCGTGCGCCTTCGCCGCGCGGATCAGCTGGAGGGTCGCCCGGGGGCTCGCTCCGAGCCGGAGCTGGCGGTCCTCGCGCGTCGCCCGCGCGAGGTCGACCGCGTACGCCTTGACGGGCTCCGAGGTGAACACGCGCTGGACCGTCTCGATCATCGCGCGGAGCTCGGCGAGCGAGACGACGGGCTGGAGGCTGTCGAGCGGGCTCGCGGTCTCGCGCTGGGCGAGCATCGCCAGTTCGTCGGCGCTCGCCGGGTACCCCATCGAGATGCGGGCCATGAAGCGGTCGCGCTGCGCCTCGGGAAGCGGGTACGTGCCCTCCATCTCGACCGGGTTCTGCGTGGCGACGACGGTGAACGGCTGATCCAGGTGGTACGTCGTACCGTCGGCCGTGACCTGGCGCTCCTCCATGCACTCGAGCAGCGCCGACTGGGTCTTCGGGCTGGCGCGGTTGATCTCGTCGCCGATCACGATGTTCGCGAACACCGGACCGGGCTTGAACTCGAACCGCCGGGAGACCTGGTCGAAGACGGAGACGCCCGTGACGTCGCTCGGCAGCAGGTCGGGGGTGAACTGGATGCGGCTGACCGTGCAGTCCACGGATCGGGCGAGCGCCTTGGCGAGCATCGTCTTGCCGACGCCCGGCACATCCTCGATGAGCAGGTGCCCCTCGGCCAGGAGCACGGTGAGGGAGGCGGTCACGGCATCGCGCTTGCCGCTGATCACCGTCTCGACGTTGCGGACGATGGCCGCCGCACGATCGCCGACCTCGTCGATCTCCATCGCGCCCGCGAGGCCGACGGCGCCCTCGGTGTCGCTCATGCCCGCATCGCCCCCTGGAGGTACTCGGCCACGGACCGGGGCACGTACGGGGCGACGTCGCCGCCGAGCGCGGAGACCTGCCGCACCAGCGAGCTCGACACGTGCGCGTTCGCCGGGTCGGGCAGGAGGAAGATCGTCTCGACGCCGGCGAGGTGCCGGTTCACGATCGCCATCGGCGTCTCGTAGCCGACGTCGACCTGCGAGCGGATGCCCTTCACCAGCACCGAGGCGCCGACGTCGGTGCAGTAGTCGACGAGCAGGCCCATGCTCCACGACGCGACCACGATGTCGCCGGGGATGCGGGCGTCGGCGATGGACTGCTCGATGAGCGCGACGCGCTGCGCGATCGGCAGCAGCGCCGACTTGTCGGGGTTGTGCACCACGACGACGTGCAGCTGGTCGTACAGGCCGGCGGCCCGCTCGATGACATCGAGGTGTCCGCGCGTGACAGGGTCGAACGATCCGGGGACGACGGCGATCCGCTGCATACGTGCCAGCGTAGTGCGCGTTCGGCGCTCCGGGAGCGGTGCCGGAGAGTCTCAGCCCCTGCTCAGGTACTCGCTCGACTCGTCGTCGAGGCGGCGCCGCACGGCGGCCGCGAGCGCCGGGTGCCGGGCGAGTCCCGGGTCGTCCGCGAGCAGCTCGGCGGCGGCGTCGCGGGCGTCGGCGATGAGGTCGCCGTCGCGCGCGACGCGGAGCAGCTTCAGCGATGAGCGCCCGCCGGACTGCGTCGCGCCGAGCACGTCGCCCTCCTGTCGGAGCTCGAGGTCGACGCGCGCGAGCTCGAATCCGTCGAGCGTCGTGGCGACGGCCTCGAGGCGCTCGCGTGCGACGGTGCCGGCCTCGGCGTGCGAGACGAGCAGGCAGAGGCCGGGCACGCTCCCCCGGCCGACTCGCCCGCGCAGCTGGTGCAACTGCGAGACCCCGAACCGGTCGGCGTCGACGACGACCATCGTGCTCGCGTTCGGCACGTCGACTCCGACCTCGATCACGGTCGTCGCGACGAGCACGTCGAGCTCCTTCGCGGCGAACGCGCGCATCGTGTCGTCCTTGTCGTCGGCCGACATCCGCCCGTGCAGCGGCGCGATGCGCGCGCCGGCGAGCGACGGCAGCGCCCGCAGCTCGGCGAGCACCGAGGCGACGGATGCCGCGGGGCCGGCGCCGGGGGCCGGCTCGCCCTCCGCGGGTTCGGCATCCTCCTCCGCCACCTTCGGCTCGATCGCCGGGCAGACGACGAACCCCTGCCGGCCCTCGGCGAGCTCCTCCGCGAGGCGTTCCCAGACCCTCGCACGCCAGGTCGGGCGCTCGGCGAGCGGCACGAGGTGCGTCTCGATCCCGGCCCGGCCCGCGGGCAGCTGGCGGATGGTGCTCACGTCGAGGTCGCCGAAGACGGTCATCGCGACGGTACGCGGGATCGGCGTGGCGGTGAGCACGAGCACGTGCGGGTGACGTCCCTTCAGCCGGAGCGCCTCGCGCTGCTCGACGCCGAAGCGGTGCTGCTCGTCGACGACGACGAGGCCGAGGTCGGCGAACGTCGTGGTGTCGCCGAGGAGCGCGTGCGTGCCGACCACGATGCGCGACTGCCCGGCGGCGACGCGCAGCGCGGCCTTCCGCCGCTCCGCTGCGGGGAGCTGTCCGGTGACCAGCGTGGGCATGAGCTCGGCCGCCAGCTCGGGGCCGAGCATGCGGGCGATCGAGCGCAGGTGCTGGGCGGCGAGCACCTCGGTCGGCGCGAGGAGCGCCGACTGCCCGCCGGACTCGGCGACCGCGAGCATGGCGCGGAGCGCGACGACCGTCTTGCCCGAGCCCACCTCGCCCTGTACGAGCCGGTTCATGGGTACGGGCTCGGCGAGGTCGGCGAGGATCTCGCCGCCGACCTCGCGCTGGTCGTCGGTGAGCGAGAACGGCAGCGACGCCTCGAACCGTTCGAGCAGGCCGTCCGGGCGGGGTTCGCGGCGCACGGCCTCGTGCGCGCGCGCCGCGGCACGGCGCTCGAGGAGCGCGGTCTGCAGCACGAACGCCTCGGTGAAGCGGAGCGCGCGGCGCGCTGCCTTCCAGTCCTCCTCCCGCTCGGGTCGATGCACGCCTTCGAGCGCGTCGCGGTGCGAACGGATGCCACGGGCCCGCCGCACCGGCTCGGGGATGGGGTCGTCGACGGGACCGAGCCCGTCGAGGAGGACGCCGATCGAGGTCTGCAGCTGCCAGCTGGAGAGCGAGCCGGTGGCCGGGTAGATCGGGATCGGCGCCGTCGCCCAGCGCACGGCCGCGGCATCCGCCCCGCTCGTCGGTACCGCCTCGTCGAACAGCTGGTAGTCGGGGTGCGCGAGCTGGCGGGCACCCCGGTAGTCGGACACCTTGCCGGCGAACATGCCCCGTGCGCCGGGCTTGAGTTCGCGCGAACGCCACGCCTGGTTGAAGAACGTGAGGGTGAGGATGCCGGTGCCGTCGGAGATCTTGGCCTCGAGGATCGAGCCGCGACGCGACCGCATCGTGCGCTCTCGCACCTCGAGCACCTCGGCCACGATCGTGACGTTCTCGTCGAGCGGGAGCTCGGCGAGGGCCGTCAGCTCGCCGCGCGCGGCGTAGCGACGCGGATAGTGCGCGAGCAGGTCGCCGACGGTCGTGTACCCGAACGCGCGCTGCAGCGCCTGCGCGGTACGACCGCCGAGCGCGCCGGTGAGGCGGCTGTCGAGGGTCAGCGCTCCCTCCGCCACGCGATCGGCCGTCATGGCTCGATCGTAGGCTCCGCCTCCGTCGGTGCGGGCGCGAGGGCCTCGAGCTCCGCACGCACGTAGGGGTCGTCGGGGCGCGCGAGCGCGAGTTCGCGCTGGATCTCGAGCGCCTCGTCGGTGCGGCCGAGCGTGCGCAGCGCGCGCCCGACGGACCAGCGCGCCACGTGCTGCTGCCCGGCCGTCCCGTAGCGGTCGGCGGCGTCGACGGCCTTCCGGAAGTGGTGGAGCGCAGCCTGCGCGTCGCCGCCGTCGTGCTTGGTCCATCCGAGGTTGTTGTGGAGGGCCACGCCCCACCGCTTGAGGCGAGGGTCGCGGACGCCCTCGAGGATGTCGAAGCCCTCGGCGGCCCACTCCTCCTCGTGTCCGGCGTCGTTCAGCGCGAGCATGTGCAGGGCGTCGAGCACGAGGAACGTCGAGCCGCCGAGCGCGCCCTCGCGGACGGCGCGCGTGAACTCGGGCACGGCCTCGTCGACGCGCTCGCCGGCCGCGGCCATGCGACCCCGCTCGAGCGCGATGCGCGCGCGCAGCTCCGCGGCCTCCTCGTCGGAATCGCCCGCGTCGGCCGACTCGACCTCGGCGAGCACCGCGAGCGCCTCGTCCTCGCGCTGCTGGATCCCCATGGCGCGGGCCAGCTGCGTGGCCATGACCGCGCGACCGTGGGCGGTCAGCGTCTCGTCGGCCGCGGCGGCGCGGAAGCGCTCCTCGCTCGCCGCGGGATCGGCGAAGTCCCAGATCCGGTCGATGGCGAGCTGCTCCTGCGCCCGGTGGTGCGACGGATCGGCGTGCAGGGCGTCGGTCGAATCATCCACCAGACCATCATGGCAGCGCCCGGGGAGGGGCCGTTATGCTCCCGAGACATGACGCGCATCATCGCCGGCTTCGCCGGTTCGCTCACCCTCGCCGTGCCCCGCTCGGGCACGCGTCCGACGAGCGATCGCGTGCGCGAGGCGATCTTCTCCGCGCTCGAGGCACGCGATGCCGTGGACGGCGCGGCGGTGCTCGACCTGTACGCCGGTTCGGGCGCGCTCGGGCTCGAGGCCGCCAGCCGCGGCGCCGCCGAGGTCGTCCTGGTCGAGAAGGCGCGACCCGCCGCGGAGGTCTGCCGCCGCAACGTCGCGGCGCTCGCGAGGGCCGCGCGCGGAGTGCGACCCCCGCGCATCCGCGTGGAGGCGCGGAGCGTCGCGTCGTACCTCGAGTCGGCGGCCGGGGGCGTCGACCTGGCCTTCATCGACCCGCCGTACGACCTCGGCGAGGTCGAGCTGGCTCGCGACCTGTCGCTGCTCGCCCCGCTCCTGGCCGACGCGGCGACGGTCGTCGTCGAACGCAGCAGCCGCTCCCCCGAGCCCGCCTGGCCCGACGGCATCGAGCCGGAGCGCCGCCGCGACTACGGCGAGACGACGCTGTGGTGGGCCGCAGCGACCGGGCCGGATCAGCCGGCGCCGCCGTCCCAGCCCGAGTAGGGGTCCCATCCGCTGGTGTCGACGGGCTCGCCGTCGAGCGTGAGCCGCCCGGCGTCGGCGTTCACGACGCCCACGACCTCGAACGGCTCGGGAGGCACCGCACCCGCGGGGAACGTCGCGAGCAGGCCGTGATCCTCGGCGCCGGCGAGCGCCGTCAGCGGATCCGGGCCGAGCGCATCGGCGTGGAAGTCGAGCCCGACCCCGCTCGCCTCGGCGAGGCGCCGTGCGTCGCGTGCGAGCCCGTCGCTCACGTCGAGCATCGCCGTCGCCCCGGCGGTCGCCGCCGTGACGCCGGCCGAGACCGGCGGCGAGGGCGCGAGCTGCGCTCCGACGAGCCGCGGATGCCTCGCCCGGGCCGCGTCGGCGAGGCCGGCGTCGGGCTCGCCGTCGGCGTCGCGTGCCTCGGCGAAGAGCAGCTTGAGCCCGCGCGCCGCGTCGCCGCGCGCTCCGGCGTGCGCGAGGACGTCGCCCGGCCGGGCCCCGGAGCGCAGCACCGGAGCGCGCCCCTCGAGGTCGCCGAACGCGGTCACCGCGATCGTGAGCACGGATGACGCTGACAGGTCGCCGCCGACCACCCCGGCACCCGGTGCGAGCTCGGCGAGCGCGTCGCGCAGCCCGTCGGCGATGCCCTCGAGCAACCCGACGTGCGTCGTGGGCGGCGCGGCGATCGAGACGACGAGCGCCGTCGGGCGCGCCCCCATCGCGGCGACGTCGGTGAGGTTGGTCGCCGCCGCCTTCCAGCCGAGATCGTGCGGGCGCGACCATGCGAGACGGAAGTCCGGCCCGTGCACCATGAGGTCGGTCGTGACGACGAACCGCCCGTCCGCGGCGGCCACGACCGCCGCGTCGTCGCCCGCGCCGAGGAGCGCGGCGTCGCCGGGTTCCAGGCGCGGCAGGATGCGGGCGAGCACCGCCGTCTCGCCAAGCTCCCCGATCGTCGGAGAGGGCTCGAGTGCAGGCTGCTCCATGGCTCCCACGGTAGCCTGATCGACGATGCCAGTTCCCCCGTCAGGCCGCCCCCGGCGCCGCAGTGCGCGCCTCGCCGCGGCCGCGCTCGTCGCCGCGTCGGCCGTGCCGCTCCTCGCCGCCTGCACCCAACCGGTCCCCTTCGATGCGGCACCCGATGCCGCGGACGCCGACTGCGCGTCGGTCGTCGTCCGCCTCCCCGACCGGGTCGCCGGGCTCGACGCCCGCGAGACCACCGCGCAGGGCACGGGCGCCTGGGGCTCGCCGGCGTCGGTGCTGCTCCGATGCGGGGTCGAGCCGCCCGGGCCGACGACCCTGCGCTGCGTGAGCGTCGACGACGTCGACTGGATCATCGACGAGTCCGACGCGCCGACCTACCGCTTCGTGACCTACGGGCGCACGCCCGCCGTCGAGGTCGTCGTCGACAACGACACGGTCGCCGGTTCCACGGCCATCGCCGACCTCTCGGGTGCGGTCGCGGCGATCCCCGCCGACGGTGCGTGCACCGACCTCGAGGACCTCGCGCCCGCGACCGACGGGGCGGCCGACGCCGGCTGACCCGGTCGCGCCGTCCGTTCGGGGCCGCGGCGACCCGCCTCAGCCGACGCGGACGCCCCGCGCGAGTCCCACCCGGATGAGCTCGTCGATCAGTTCCGGATAGCTCACCCCCGACTCCTGCCAGCACCGCGGGAACATCGAGATCGGCGTGAAGCCCGGCATCGTGTTCAGCTCGTTGACGACGAACCCGTCCTCGGTGAGGAAGAAGTCCACGCGCGCGAGCCCCTCGGCGCCGATCGCCTCGAACGCCCGGATCGCGAGGTCGCGCATCTCATCGAGCCGGCCGTCGCCGAGGTCGGCCGGACACACGAGGTCGACGCCGGGCGCGTCCAGGTACTTCGCCGCGAAGTCGTAGAACCCGTCGCCCGTGAGCACGATCTCGCCCGCGACCGACGCGCGCGGCGGCTCGCCGGGCGCACCGCCGAGCACGCCGATCTCGACCTCGCGGCCGATCACCGCGGACTCGACGAGCACGGTGTCGTCCTCGGCGAACGCGACCTCGAGCGCCGTGTCGAGCTCGTCCCCGCCGGAGACCTTGCTCACGCCGACGCTCGAGCCCGCCCGGGCCGGCTTCACGAACTGCGGCAGGCCGAGCGACGCCGCGTCCGCGCGAACGGCGGCCGGGTCGTCCGCCCACTCCCTGGCGGTCACGGTGCGCCACGGCGCGACGGGGATGCCGGCGGCGGCGAGTGCGGTCTTCGTGTAGTGCTTGTGCATGCCGAGTGCGCTCGCGAGCACGCCCGAGCCCACGTACGGCAGGCCGAGCAGTTCGAACTGGCCCTGGATGGTGCCGTCCTCGCCGAAGGGACCGTGCAGGATCGGGAAGACGAGGTCGACCTCGCCGAGCGAGGCCTCCTCGCCGCTCGCGGTCACCACGCGGAGCTCGCGGGACGCCGCCGACTCGGGCCAGCGCACGCGCGTGCCGTTGTCGTGCACCTCGGGCAGGTGCTCGGGGTCGAGCGCGAACCGCTCGGGGTCGTCGGCCTCCAGCACGAACGCGCCGTCGCGCGTGATCCCGACCGGGATCAGCTCGTAGCGGTCACGGTCGATCGCCCGGAGCACCCCCGCCGCCGTGGCGCAGCTGATCGAATGCTCGCTGGAGCGCCCGCCGAAGAGCAGAACCACCCTGAGCTTGTCCATCCATCGTCCTTTCGCCCTGCGGCTCGTCGTCGGTCGTGAGGTGCGGCGCGATGTCCCTCGGCTCGAGCGTCCCGGCCAGCACCTGCCGGACCTGCTCGACGATGGGCATCTCGACGCCCTTGGCGCGCGCCAGTTCGAGGATCGGACCGACGGACGCGAGCCCCTCGGTGGTCTGCTGCATCTGGTTGACGACCTCGGGCAGCTTGTAGCCCTGGCCGAGCAGGCGCCCGGCGGTGTTGTTGCGCGACAGCGGCGACTGGCAGGTCGCGATGAGGTCGCCGAGGCCCGCGAGGCCCGACAGCGTGTCGGGGTGCGCGCCGTACGCGACCGCGAAGTCGGTCATCTCGACGAGGCCGCGCGTGATGATCGACGCCTTCGTGTTCTCGCCGTACCCCGCCCCGTCGACGATGCCGATCGCGACCGCGATGAGGTTCTTGAGGACCCCGCCGAACTCGGTGCCGATGACGTCGGTGTTCACGAACGAGTGGAAGTAGCGATTGCGCGAGACGGATGCCACGGACTGCGCGGTCTCGAGGCTCGAGGACGACACGACGGCCGCCGTGGGCTGCTCCCGGGCGATCTCGAGCGCGAGGTTCGGGCCGGAGATCACCGCGATCTTCGACTCGGCGATCGGGAGCACCTCGGCGATGACCTCGCTCATGCGATGGCCCGTCGACTTCTCGACGCCCTTCATGAGCGAGACGATCGTCGCCTGGGCGTGCAGGTGCGGCTCGGCCGCGATCAGGTTCTGGCGGAGGGTCTGGCTCGGCACGCTGATGTAGACCTGCTCGGCACCCGCGAGGGCGAGGTCGAGCCGGCTCGTCGCACGGAGCCCGATCGGCAGGTTGATGCCGGCGAGGTAGTCGCTGTTGCGCTTGGCCTCCTGGATCTCGCGCGCGAGTTCGGGGCGCCGGGCCCACAGCATGACGTCGGCCCCGCCGTCGGCGAGGATCTTCGCGAACGTCGTGCCCCAGCTGCCCGCCCCGAGCACGGCGACGCGCTTGCCGGGCACGCGGCGCCCCGCTCCCCTAGCCATCGAGGCGCCCCGTCTCCTTCTGCCCGTGCTTGGTCGGGTCCCAGCGCTCCGCGGGCGGCGGCTGGTCGCGCAGTTCGCCGACGAGTGCGGCGATCGCGTTCATCAGGTCGTTCGTGGCGGCGAGCAGGGTCGCCTGGTCGAGCGGCTTCCCCTCGTAGGCCGACAGGTCGAGCGGCTCGCCGATGATCACGTCGACGGTCTTCCGCGGGAAGAAGCTGACCTTCTTCGCGTACCGGGGCATGATCTGCTGCGTGCCCCAGTGGGCCGCCGGGATCACCGGGATGCCGCGCTCGAGCGCGATGCGCACCGCGCCGGTCTTGCCGCGCATCGGCCACAGGTCGGGATCGCGCGTCAGCGAGCCCTCCGGGTAGACGATGACCATCCGCCCCTTCTCGACGAGCTCCTCGGCCGCGCGGATCGCCGCGTGGCTGCTGCTGCCGGCCCGCTCGACGGGGATCTGGCCCGACCTGCGGAGGAACCACCCGGCGACGGGGATCTTGAACAGGGAGGCCTTCGCCAGGAAGCGGGGAAGGCGCCCGAGGTGCCACGAGGCGACGCCCATCACGATCGGGTCGATCTCGCTGTAGTGGTTGGGCGACAGGACGAAGGCGCCGGCCTGCGGCATCCGCTCGGGGTGGTGGAAGCGGTACTTCACGCCCAGGCTCCAGATCGGGAGGACCAGCACGGCCAGCACCCAGAAGAACGACGGTCGGCGCTTCTCGGCGCCGGGCTTCACTGCGGGCACGACGGCGGGGTCACGATGGGGCACTGACCCATTATCCTTCGAGCGCGAAGTCCGCTCCGAGCAGCTCCAGCTTCATGATGAAGTTCTCGTAGCCGCGCGCGATGATCCCGACGTTCGACACGGTCGAGCGGCCCTCGGCGGTCAGCGCCGCGATGAGGTGGCTGAACCCGCCGCGCAGGTCGGGGACCTCGATGTCGGCGCCGCGGAGCTGCGAGGGACCGGAGATCACCGCGGAGTGCTTGAAGTTGCGCTGTCCGAACCGGCACGGGCGCCCGCCCAGGCATTCCTTGTGCACGTCGATCGACGCGCCCATCTCGACGAGCGCGTCGACGAAGCCGAAACGCTGCTCGTAGACGGTCTCGTGCACGATCGAGACGCCCTTGGCCTTGGTGAGCGCCACGACGAGTGGCTGCTGCCAGTCGGTCATGAAGCCCGGGTGCACGTCCGTCTCGATGATGACGTGCTTGAGGTCCCCGCCGGGGTGGTAGAAGCGGATGCCGTCGTCCTCGATCTCGAACGCGCCGCCGACCTTGCGGAAGACGTTGAGGAACGTCAGCATCTCGGGCTGGCGGGCGCCGCCGACGAAGATGTCGCCCTCCGTCGCGAGTGCGGCCGCGGCCCAGCTCGCCGCCTCGTTCCGGTCGAACAGCGCGCGGTGCGTGTAGCCCTGCAGTCGATCGACGCCCTCGATGCGGATCACCCGGTCGGTGTCGACCGTGATGATCGCGCCCATCTTCTGGAGGATGTTGATGAGGTCCATGATCTCGGGCTCGATGGCCGCGCCCGACAGCTCGGTGATGCCGTCGGCGAGCACCGCGGTGAGGAGGACCTGCTCGGTCGCCCCGACGCTCGGGTACGGCAGCGAGACCTTCGCGCCCTTCAACCCGGTCGGTGCGGACATGCGGATGCCGCTCGGCAGCTTCTCGACGATCGCGCCGAAGTTGCGCAGGACCTCGAGGTGGTAGTCGATCGGCCGGTCGCCGATGCGGCAGCCGCCGAGGTCGGGGATGAACGCCTCGCCGAGGCGGTGCAGCAGCGGACCGCAGAACAGGATCGGGATCCGGCTCGAGCCCGCGTGCGCGTCGATGTCGGCCATGTGCGCCGTCTCGACCGCCGACGGGTCGAGGATGAGCTCGTCGGGCTCCGCGCCCTCGGTGACGGTCACCCCGTGCACCTCGAGGAGGCCGCGCACGATGCGCACGTCGCTGATGTTCGGGACGTCCTTCAGGACGCTCGGCGTGTCGCCGAGGATCGCCGCGACCATCGCCTTCGTGACGAGGTTCTTGGCCCCCTTCAGCTCGATCCGACCACGAAGCGGCTTGCCCCCGTTGATCGTGATGCGGTCGACCTGGAGGCCGACCGCCGTGCCGTGCTGCTTCGCGTCATCCACGAGTGTGTTCACTCAGTTCCCTGTCTCTGCCGGCTCCCTGATGGGGAGCGTCGTCGGCCGCCATCCCGCCCGAGTCGCCTCGAAGTCGGAGATGGCCTGCTCGTCCCGGAGGGTGAGCCCGATGTCGTCGAGCCCCTCGAGCAGCCTCCACCGAGTGTAGTCATCGATATCGAAGGCGACTGTGAGGCTCCCGATGCTCACCGTACGCTCAACCAGATCGACGGTCGCTGCTATTCCCGGCTGGGCCTCGATGGCCTCCCACAGGCGCTCGATGTCCTCGTAGGCCACCTGGGCCGCGAGCAGCCCCTGCTTCCCCGAGTTGCCGCGGAAGATGTCGCCGAAGCGACTCGAGACGACCACCTTGAAGCCGTAGTCGCGGAGCGCCCACACGGCGTGCTCACGGCTGGATCCCGTGCCGAAGTCGGGACCGGCGATCAGGACGGATGCGCCTGCGTGCGCCGGGTGGTTGAGCACGAACTCCGGATCCTGTCGCCAGGCGTGGAACAGCGCGTCGTCGAAGCCCGTCTTGGTGACGCGCTTCAGGAAGACGGCGGGGATGATCTGGTCGGTGTCGACGTTCGAGCGGCGGAGCGGGACGGCGACGCCGGTGACGGTGCTGAACTTCTCCATGGTCACTTGCCGCCCTTCGCGCCGGCGCCGACAGGTTCGGCGGCGGAATCCTGTTCGAGATCCCACGGGCTCGACAGCGTGCCCCGCACCGCGGTGGCTGCCGCGACGAGCGGCGAGACCAGGTGGGTGCGGCCGCCCTTGCCCTGGCGGCCCTCGAAGTTGCGGTTCGACGTCGACGCGCAGCGCTCGCCCGGGGCGAGCTGGTCGGGGTTCATGCCGAGGCACATCGAGCAGCCCGCGAAGCGCCACTCGGCGCCGAACGCCTCGAACACCTTGTCGAGCCCCTCGGCCTCGGCCTCGAGGCGTACGCGCGCCGAGCCGGGCACGACCATGACACGCACGCCCTCGGCCTTGGTGCGGCCCTCGATGATCGACGCGAACGCGCGGAGGTCCTCGATGCGGCTGTTCGTGCACGAGCCCATGAAGACCGCGTCGACCGGGATCTGCTTCAGCGGCGTGCCCGGCTCGAGGTCCATGTACTCGAGCGCGCGCTCGGCGGCGGCCCGCTCGTGCTGGTCATCGATCGCGGCGGGGTCGGGCACGGACTCGCTGAGCGAGACGCCCTGCCCGGGGTTCGTTCCCCAGGTGACGAAGGGCTCGAGCTCATCGGCGTCGATGAACACCTCGGCGTCGAAGACCGCGCCCTCGTCGGTCGGCAGCGTCTTCCAGTACTCGACCGCCGCGTCCCAGTCCTCGCCCTGCGGCGCGTGCGCGCGGCCCTTCAGGTACTCGAACGTGGTCTCGTCGGGCGCGACCATACCGGCTCGGGCACCCGCCTCGATCGACATGTTGCAGATCGTCATGCGGCCGTCCATGGACAGCGCGCGGATGGCGCTGCCGCGGTACTCGAGCACGTAGCCCTGGCCGCCGCCCGTGCCGATCTTCGCGATCACCGCGAGGATGACGTCCTTCGCCGTGACGCCGGGCCGGAGCGTGCCCTCGACCGTGATCGCCATGGTCTTGAACGGCTTCAGCGGCAGCGTCTGCGTGGCGAGGACGTGCTCGACCTCGCTGGTGCCGATGCCGAACGCCATGGCGCCGAAGGCGCCGTGCGTCGAGGTGTGGCTGTCGCCGCAGACGACCGTGATGCCGGGCTGGGTCAGCCCGAGCTGCGGACCCACGACGTGGACGATGCCCTGCTCCTTGTCGCCCAGCGAGTGCAGGCGGATGCCGAACTCCGCGGCGTTGCGGCGCAGCGTCTCGATCTGCGTGCGACTCGTCGGGTCGGCGATCGGCTTGTCGATGTCGAGCGTCGGGGTGTTGTGGTCCTCGGTCGCGATCGTGAGGTCGGGGCGGCGGACGGGGCGGCCGGCCATGCGGAGCCCGTCGAACGCCTGGGGGCTCGTGACCTCGTGCACGAGGTGGAGGTCGATGTAGATGAGGTCGGGCGTGCCGGCTTCGCCCTTGGCGACCAGGTGGGCGTCCCACACCTTCTCGGCCAGGGTGCGCGGACGTGCCGGGTTCGAGGTGCTGTCGTTCATGCGGTTCGTCTTCCTTCGGGAGAGTGGTCGGCCGTCGACGGACTCCGCGGCGGGGAAGGCCTCAGAACCGGGCCCCGCCGCGGCACGGAAGGAGACGTCGCCGAGCACGCATGCCGACAGATTACACCGAGTCGGCGGGGGCCCGTTCCACGAGGAAGGCGACGTCGCCGAGCAGGATGACCGCGTCGAGCGGCACCTCGGCGGGCACACCCGACTCGAGGTCGGCGGGCTCCGACCCCTCGGGCCAGACTCGCACGCCGTTCGTGGAGTCGAGGTCGGTCACGATGAGCCGGTCGTCCCGTACCTCGAGGAGGGCGTGCGTCTTCGACATCGAACGGGTGTGGTCGGGGATCGCCACGACCGTCGCCCCCTGGAGCCAGGCCGGCGGCTTCGGGTCGCGGCCGGCCACCACGCGATCGGGGACGGAGAACTCGATCCCGTCGGCGCTCCGCAGGTGCCACGGGCCCGTCGCGGCCGGCGGATCGCGCGGATCGGCCGTACTCGGTGCCGCACCTCGCTCCGCGCCCGGCGCGGCGGCCGGGAACGCCGACGCGGGCGGCGCGATGGGCAGGGCCGACGGCGGGCGGATGCCGGGGGGCGGGCGGAACGCCGGAACCGCGCGCTGCACGCGCCCGGTGCCCCCAGCCCGATCCGCCCGATCCGCCTCGGGCTCGTCCGGCACGACCCCCGGCGGGGGCACGATGGAGTCCGGCTCGCTCACGCCCCCACCTTAACGCGAGGCGACGGCGCGACCCGGCGTCATCGGCGTCGACGGAAGCGGGAGCGGTCAGCGCCCCGGCAGGCCATCGACGCGACCGGACGGAGGCACCGCCGGCGCCTCCTCGCGCGTCGCGTCGTCGTCGGCGGCGCCGCCGAGGACGGACTCCACCACGATCGCGCTCACGTTGTCGCGTGCCCCCGTCGCCAACGCGGCATCCACCAGTTCCCCGGCCAGGCCGGCCGCGTGCATCGAGTGCCCGGCCAGGATCCGCCCGATCCCGGCGTCGTCGACCTCCTTGGTCAGCCCGTCGGAGCACACGAGGAACACCTGTCGGCCGGATGCCGGGATCAGCCAGACGTCCGGCTCGACGTGCGCATCGGCCCCGACCGCCCGCGTGATGACGTTCCGGTCCGGATGCCGCTCCGCCTCGTCCGCACCGATGAGGCCCGCGTCGACCATCTCCTGCACGGCCGAGTGGTCGACCGTGACCTGCTCGAGGCGGCGGCCGTCCCAGAGGTAGACCCGCGAGTCGCCGACGTTGAACACCATCCAGTGCACGCCGCGGCCGTCGCCGGCGTCGACCAGCGCGATCCCCGAGACGGTCGTTCCGGCCACGGCCGTGCCCTCGTCGCCCTCGTCGGAGAGCCCGCGGACCACGTCGTTCGAGCTGTGGATCGCATCGAGCACGCGCTCCGGGGTCGACGGGGCACCCGCGTCGATATGCCGGCGGAAGGTGTCGACGACCGCCCGGCTCGCGGCATCGCCGCGAGCGTGACCGCCCATTCCGTCCGCGACGAGGTAGACGGGCGGCTGCGCGAGCAGCGAATCCTCGTTCACCGTGCGGACGTTGCCGACGTGGGTGCGGGCGCTGTGCGCGATCCGTGCGGATCCCGTGCGGATGGGCACGACACCGCTGCCGTCAGACGTCACGTGATCGGGTCCTCTCTGGACAGGGCAGAGTTCACGCCGCGGGGCGCAGTCGCTCCACGCTAGCAAGCGCTCGCGGCGCGCACGGCACTCTCGCCGGGAGTGATCGGACGGGCGCGCCGCTCAGCGCTCGACGGAGGTGCTGTCGGAGTCGCGGTCGTGCTCGTTCTCCTCGGTGAAGTGCGGGATCTCCTCGCCGAGCGTGTGGCCGCGGCGGCGGGCGTCGAGGTTCGCCTTCACGACGCTCGCCACGGTCGCCACCGCCATCGCCGCGATGATCACCGCGAGCGAGGTCCAGGTCGAGATGTCCGGCGCCCACTCGATGTGCTCGCCGCCGTTGATGAACGGCAGTTCGTTCTCGTGCATCGCGTGCAGCACGAGCTTCACGCCGATGAACGCGAGGATGAACGCGATGCCGTACTTGAGGTACTCGAGGCGCTCGAGCAGGCCGCCGAGCAGGAAGTACAGCTGGCGGAGGCCCATGAGTGCGAACACGTTGGCCGTGAACACGATGAACGGGCTCTGGGTGATGCCGAAGATCGCCGGGATCGAGTCCAGCGCGAAGATCAGGTCGGTGGTGCCGATCGCCACGAACACGATCAGCATCGGCGTGAAGAAGCGACGACCGTCGATCATCGTGCGGAGCCGGATGCCGTCGTAGTCGTTCGTGATCGGCAGCCGGCGGCGGAGCAGTCGGATGAGCGCGGAGTCCCGCCCCTCGTCCTCGTGGTCGCCGAACGCCTGCTGCGCCGCGGTGTAGAGCAGGAACGCGCCGAAGATGTAGAAGATCCAGCTGAAGTTCTCGATCAGCTGCGCGCCGAGCAGGATGAAGATCCCTCGGAGGATGAGGGCGAGGATGATGCCCACCATGAGCACCTCCTGCTGGTACTTCCTCGGCACCGCGAACCTCGCCATGATGATGACGAAGACGAACAGGTTGTCGATGGAGAGGCTGTACTCGGTGAGCCAGCCCGCGAGGAACTGGGCACCGTGCTCGGCGTCGCCGATGACGAACATCAGCCCCGCGAACACGAGCGCGAGCGCGATGTAGAACACGACCCACAGGGTCGACTCCCGGAAGGACGGGACGTGCGGTCGCTTGATCACCATCAGCAGGTCGGCGACGAGGATCAGCGTCAGGACGACGAGCGAACCGACTTCGAACCAGAGGGGCAATGCGGTCACGGAGGGCCTTTCGGAGGGTGCGTCGAGGACCGAAAGTCTCTCCCGGCGCATCGGATGCGCCGCCACGCCCGGAGCGGCATCGACGGCGCTCGTACTGACGATCGTGGCCCGGACCGAACGGCCCGACGGGATACTCCCCTTCGCTCGGACGAGTCTAGGCGAACGCCCGCGGAAACGACGAACGCCCCCGCACGATGATGCGGGGGCGTTCGCCTGTCATTGGTGACCCCAGCGGGATTTGAACCCGCGCTACCGCCGTGAGAGGGCGGCGTCCTAGGCCGCTAAACGATGGGGCCTCGCTGCGACGTCATCGAGTATGGCATACGACTCCGGCGCATTCCAAATCGGCGCCGCCGGGCGGATCCGGACCCGCGCATCAGGCGAAGATCCGGAGTGCGCCGGGCACCACCTCGACCTCGATCGGCAGCGGGCCGACGCGCTCGCCGTCTGCGTACGCGATGATGTCGTCGGCCTCCACCCGGACCCGACGCGCCCGCACGAACTCGACGGCCGGATGGTCCACATGCTGACCCGCGAATACTCGCGGGAACACGCCGAGCAGGCCGATGCGCGACAGGGGATGCACGATGAACACGTCGAGCACGCCGTCGGCGAGGTCGGCGTGCGGGACGATCCGCATCCCCCCGCCGATCGACGGGGTGTTGGCGATCGAGACGAGCATGGCGGCCTGGTCGCGCCGGACGCCGTCGATCGTGATCGCGTACCGGCGAGGCCGGAAGGTCGCGAGCTCCCGCAGGAGCGCGATGGTGTACCGACTCGGACCGTGCGGCCGCGACATCCGGTTCGCCCGTTCGTTCACCACCGCGTCGAACCCCGCTGACAGCACGCAGGCGAACCACGTGCTGAGCCCGCCGTGGCGCATGTGGCCGAGGTCGATCTGCTGCGGCGGCCGCCGGAGCGCCTCCACGAGCGCCTCGATGCCCGCCTCGGGGTCGTCGTGGGGCAGGCCGAGCGCGCGGGCGAGGTCGTTGCCCGTCCCGGCGGCGACGAGACCCATGGGCACCTGCGTGCCCGCGAGCACGTTGACGCCGAGCGAGACCATGCCGTCGCCGCCGACGACGACGAGGCCGTCGGTCCCGGCTTCGAACGCCGCCTGGACCTCGCGCCGGAGCAGCTCGAAGTTGTCGGCCCGGAGCACGGTCACGACGTATCCCTCCGCCTCGAGGCGGCGCGCGGTGGCCGGCCCGATGGACCGGTTGCGACCGAACGAGGCGCTCGGATTCACCGCGAGCAGGAGGCGACGGGGGCCACGCGACATGCAGTGATCATGGCAGGGCGACCCGGTTGCGCGCACGACACGCACGGTGTTGGCTCGGAACATGCGCGTCACCAAGCTCGAGCACGCCGCCCTCGTCGTGGAGCACTCCGGCGATCGGCTGTTCATCGACCCGGGCAAGTTCACCACCCCGATCACCGAGGCGTCCGGCGCGCTCGCGGTCGTGATCACGCACCTGCACGACGATCACTGGACGCCCGAGCAACTCGGTCGCATCCGCGACCGCAGCCCGGACGTGCGGGTCTTCGGACCCGAGGGGGTCGTCGCTGCGGCCGCCGAGTCCGGCATCGAGGTCGTGCGCGTCGCGCCGGGCGACGAGGTCGAGGTCGGCCCGTTCAGGCTGCGCTTCTTCGGCGGGCGGCACGCCGTCATCCATCCGTCCATCCCGGTGATCGACAACGTGGGCGTGCTCGTCAACGACGCGCTCTACTACGCCGGCGACTCGTTCGCCGTGCCCGAGGGCGTCGAGGTCGACGTGCTCGCGGCCCCCGCCGGCGCGCCGTGGATGAAGATCTCGGAGGCCATGGACTTCGTCATGGCGGTCCGCCCCAAGCGCGCCTTCCCCACGCACGAGATGGTGCTCTCGCGCGCAGGCAAGGACCTGTCGAACGCCCGCCTCGGCTGGGCGACCGAGCAGGGCGGCGGCGAGTACCTTCCCCTCGAACCGGGCGACTCGTTCGACGCGTGACGCGGCGGATGCCGCGGCATCCGCCGCCGGATCGACGGATCAGCCCCCCGGGCCGCCGTTGCCGCCGCCGTTGCCGTTCCCGTTGCCCCGACCGCCGGAGTCGCCGCCGCCGTCGTTGCCGCCGCCGCCCGAGGGAGGCTCGCCCGGCGAGGCGGGCCCGTTCGACGGGGGCGGATCCGGCTCGACGACGCGTCCGTCGGGGAAGGACCCGGGTCCTGCGACGGGACCGAGGCCGGCCTGGGTGAACGCGTCCCCGCCGTACTTCGCGGCTGCCGCGGACATCACCTCCGGCCACATCCGGTGACGCGCGGTCGCCGCCTGGCCGGTGGCGAACCAGATGCCGCGCTGGTTCGCGTCGCCGTTGACGCTGATCACGGCGGCCGCCGTCGCGACCTTGGAACTCGCGCCGACCATCCACGTGTCCTTGGCGCCGTCCGTCGTACCGGTCTTGCCGATGAGCGGCACGGCCGGGACGGTCGCAGCGCGAGACGCGACCGCGGTCCCCTGCGTCATCACCATGCCCATCGCGGTGTGCATCGCGGCCGCGACCGGTTCGGGCACCGACTGCCTGCACTCCGACTTCGGCGGCGGGATCTCCTCGCCGTCGCGGCCCGTGATCCGGTCGATCGCGATCGGCGTGCAGGTCTTGCCGTTGTTCGCGATGCCCGCGAAGGCGACCGCCATCGACAGGGGCGCGACCTCGTTCGTGCCGATGACCGAGGACGGACCCTGCACGAGCACGTTCCCGTCGGCGCGGTGCACGCCGAACGACTCGGCCGTCTTGCGGATGCCGCAGAGATCGAGGTTCTTCGCCATGCCGATGAAGCCGGTGTTGATCGATCCGATCGTCGACTCGAGCGCACTGTAGTTGGCGCCGGACTCGTTCGCGTCGTTGCGCGGGTTCCAGTCGCCCGCGAAGTGCGGCCCGAGGCAGCTGTCCTGGAACACGCCCCAATTGCTCTTCGGCCTCGAGTCGACGCGCTCGGCGAGCCCGTGGCCCTGTTTCAGCCACTCGGCGAGCGTGAAGACCTTGTAGGAGGATCCCGGCTGGAATCCGCGGGAACCGCCGTAGTCGAAGTCGGTGTTGTAGTTGATGCTCGTGTACTGCGGACCCCTCTCGAGCACCTTCGGGTCCTGGCTGTAGGCCCGGTTCTGCGCCATCGCGAGCACGCGGCCGGTTCCGACCTCGACGGTCGAGATGACGCCGCCGACGTCCCATCCCGGGTAGGTCGCCGGGACGTGCGCGGCGATGGCCCGCTCAGCAGCGGCCTGCAGGTCGAGGTCGAGGCTGGTGTAGACGTTGTACCCGCCACGGCGGAAGTTCAGCAGTCGCGACGCCTCGTCCTCGCCGAACACCGGGTCGTTCTGCAGGATGTGCTTGACGTAGTCGCAGAAGTAGGCGCTGCCGCCCGCCGTCTGGCATCCGGTACTCGGCTCGGTGATCTTCGGCTCCACCGGCGTCGCGACCGCCTCGTCGAACTCCGCCTGCGTGATCTTCGACTCGTCGAGCATGCTCTGCAGGATGTAGTCGCGCCGAGCATGGTTCGCGGCGTACCCGTCCGCCGCGCCGTTGACCTCGTTGTTCGGCTGGTCGAGCCGGAACTTCGACGGGTTGTTGACGATCGCGACGAGCGAGGCCGCCTGGGCGAGCGTCACCTTCGACGCGGACGTGCCGTAGTAGTAGTTCGCCGCCGCCTCGATGCCGTAGACCGTGCCCCCGAAGCCCGCGATGTTCAGGTACCCGAGCAGGATCTGGCTCTTGGTGTAGCGCTTCTCGACACCGATCGCGAGCCGCATCTCCTTGAGCTTGCGATCGATCGAGGTCTCGGTGACGGCGTCGTAGCATCCGTCGCGCTCCGCCTCGTCGACTACCTCGCGCTCGCATTCCTGCACGCGCACGTTCTTGACGTACTGCTGGGCGATCGACGAGCCGCCCTGGGTCTCGCGCCCGCTCGCCGTCGTGACTGCGGCGCGCATCGTCCCCTGCAGGTCGACGCCGTTGTGGTCGTAGAAGCGGGGGTCCTCGCCGGCGATGGCCGCGTCCTTGACGTACTGGCTGACCTCGTCCCACTCGACCTCGACCCGGTTCTGGTCGTAGAACGAGGCGAGCAGCTTCTGCTTGCCGTCGGACTGCTTGGCGTAGATGTTGCTCTTCACCGAGAGCTCGCCGATCTTCAGGTAGCTCGGCAGGTTCTCGAAGAGCGAGATGGTGCCGGATGCCGCGACACCGGCCGTGGCGATCGCCGGCGTCACCGCGGCGGCGACGAGCAGCGCCGCGGCTGCGCTGACCGCGACGAGGCCGAGCAGGCCGCCGAGGACACCGCTGAACGTGCGCGGTCGGGTGACCGCGCGATCGTGCGTGTCGCCGTACATCATCGAACCGAATCCCGACCTTCCCGCCGTCCCCACCCGTGCCGGACGCAGGGGTCCGGCACGCGTTCGGCGCAGCTTCCATCGAACCTCAGGGATCGGCCCTTGTAAAGCGACGCGACGCGCGCCCCTTGGTCTGCTAGCCGGAGATCACTCCGCGAACCCGGTGCCCCACGGCGATGGTCTCGCCGGAGACGGCCGACAGGGGCGAGATGAGGAAGGCGACCAGGTCCGCGATCTGGGTCGGGGAGGACTCGCCGCCCTTCCCGACCTCGACGTCCCCCGACGGCTCGGGCGTCACCAGCCCGGGATTGACCGTGTTGACGGTCACTCCCGACCCCGCGGCCGAATCGGCGAGGTTCTTCGCGATGACGTTCAACGCGGCGTTGCGCACGGCACCCGTGATGTTCCCGGTGACGAACGCGTTCTGCCCGCTCACGCCGACGATCCGCCCGTACTCCGCCGCGGTCATGACCGGGAGGGCGGCGTTGGCGACGCGCAGGAACGCCAGCGCCTTCGCATCGAACGCCTCGGCGACCTGCGTCGGTTCGCCGCTGCGCGAGGCGTCGAGCGTCTGGGCCGCCGGCGCCGCGGTCACCACGACCGCGTCGAGTCGGCCGTGTTCGTCGATCACCCGTGCCACGGCCGACCGCACGGAGTCGTCGTCGCCCGCGTCGAGGACGATGCCCTCACTGGGATTCCTGGACGCGACGACGACGGTCGCGCCCTCCGCGCGGGCGCGCCGGACGATCGCCGATCCGATGAAGCCGCCGCCACCCACGACGAGCACGACACGACCGGTGAGCTGAAGGTCCATCCGCTCACGCTAGCGCGACGAGCCGACCACGGTGGACCCGGATGGGGCGACGTCAGCGAGCTTCGGCCGCCAGGGAGCGGACGGCGTCCTCCAGCGACCGCCGGTCGCGGATCGGGCTCGCCCGAGGGTAGCTGGTGGTGAGGAAGTGCTGGGCGTAGGGGAAGCAGGCGACCGAGAACGGCGCGTCGGCCCGGAAATCGGCGCCGAAGGTGTTGCGCTCCACCTCGACGGTCTCGAGAGGGAGTTCCAGCGCCCGGGTCATCTCGCCCGGGTCGAAGACGAGCCCGAACGGGACGGAGTCCGCGTGCTCGAGCCGTCCCCCGTAGTCGACGGACAGGTTCCCGTCCACCCACAGCCGCTGATCGAGTGGCCGCATCGCACCCGTCGCCAGCGGCGCCGCCATCGTGAGCGCGTTCGGGCGCTGCCGGCTCCGGACATCGACGATCACCTCGCCGGCATGCGACGTGGTCACCACGGCTCGATCGGTGGTGGAGGCCGAGAACCCCTGCCCGGGGTCGTAGTTGATCGTGTTGGATTCGTAGTCGCAGATGACCCACGTCAGCATCCCCGTGCGCGTGTCCTCCGCGATGAGGTAGAGCTCCACCCGAGCACCCCAGAACACCGACGCGTGGACGTTGAACGCCCCGAGGATGGCGCAGGCGCGTGGCTCGTCATCGGCGAACATGGCGGTCGGGATGAGGCGATAGCCCGGAGGCAGCAGCCGAGTCGCCGCGACCTCGTCGCGGATCTCGTACGCCAGGAACGTGCAGTACGGTTCCACGACGAAGCCCATGTAGTCCTCGCTCCGGGCGTGCGACACGATCCGGCGCTGCAGGCCGAGGGGCAGCCTCGCGAGCATCTCGGCCCGCCCGTACAGCGCGGCGACGCCCTTCGGCGAGATCGTGCCCTCCGTGTGGGTGATGAACCTCTGCAACTCCGATGACCCGATCCGCGATCCCATGGCGGCCAGCGTAGGAGCGTCGACGCGGTGGGCGAATCGTCCGGATGGTTGAGATCGAGCCCGTCGGCACGGAACGCGCCGGTCCGGCACGATGGAGCGTGATGCCCACGTTCACCGGACCGGAGTGGCTGCTGCTCGGCCTCGCCGCATTCGCGGTCGGAGCAGCCAAGAGCGGCATGCCCGCGCTCGGCCCGATCCCGGCCGCGATCTTCGCGTCGGTCCTGCCCGCCAAGGCCTCGACCGGGGCGGTCCTCGGCCTCCTCCTCGTCGGCGACCTCATCGCGGTACGGATGCACCACGCCCACGCCGACTGGAAGGTCCTCCGCCGTCTCCTCCCGTCCGTACTCGTCGGGATCCTCCTGGGCGTCGTCGTGCTCTGGGCCGCGAACGACGTCACGGTGCGCCGCATCATCGGCGCGACGCTCCTCGTGCTCGTCGCGCTGAGCGTCGTGCTCATGCTCCGCCGGCGCGCCGACGCTGCCGCCGGACTCGAGGCCCGACCGGTTCCGCCGGCGCTCTCGATCGTCTTCGGCCCGCTCGGCGGGTTCACGACGATGATCGCGAACGCGGCCGGCCCGGTGATGACGCTCTACTTCGTCGCCTCGCGCCTGCCGGTGCGGGCGATCCTCGGCACGGCGGCATGGTTCTTCCTCATCGTGAACACCATGAAGCTGCCCTTCTCGATCGGCCTGGGACTCATGACCCCGGAGTCGCTGCTGCTCGACCTGCTCCTCGTACCCGCGCTCGTGCTGGGCGCCTTCGGCGGGCGGATGGCGGCGGGCCGCATCTCGCAGGCGTGGTTCGAGCGCGTCGTCCTGCTGCTCACCTTCGCGTCGGGGGTGTACCTCCTGGTGTGAACCGGGGACCTCCGACGCGGGTCGACAGAAAGTAGTTCATGTGCAAAACTACATTCGGCGCGCCGACGAGGTCGCGCAGACAGGAGCCCGCATCGTGAACGTCGTCATCGTCGGAGCCGGCATCGCCGGCCTCGCCACCGCCCTCAGCCTCGAGGCCGCGGGCATCCGCGACATCCGCATCTTCGAGCGCGCGTCCGAGATCCGCGGTCTCGGCGTCGGCATCAACCTGTTGCCGCATGCCGTGCGCGAACTCACGGAGCTCGGCGTCGCCGACCGGATCGAGGCGCTGGGCGTCGCGCCGTCGCGCCTGGCCTATTTCAACCGGCTCGGCCAGCCGATCTGGTCCGAGCCGCGCGGGCTCGACGCCGGCTACCGGTGGCCGCAGCTCTCGGTGCACCGGGGGCGGCTGCAGCTCGCACTGGTCGACCTCGTGCGGGAACGCCTGGGCGAGGTCATCGAGACCGGACATCGCCTGGTCGACGTCTCCGAGGGCGCGGACGCCGTCGCGGCGACGTTCGACACCGCCGCAGGCCCGGTCGACGCGACGGGCGACCTCGTCATCGGCGCCGACGGCATCCACTCGGCGCTTCGCGCGATCCGCTACCCGGCCGAGGGCGCACCGCCCTGGAGCGGACTCACCCTCTGGCGCGGCACCGCGGTGATCCCCGGATACCTCGACGGACGGACGATGGTCATGGCCGGCGACGGCGACCAGAAGTTCGTCGCCTACCCGCTGAGCGCGCCCGACGGCGCCGGCCGGCAGCGCGTGAACTTCATCGCCGAGCGGCGCGGCGAGGGCTCCCCCGACGCCGACTGGAACCGCGCCGTCGACCCGGCGCCCATCGTCGACCTGTTCCGCGACTGGCGGTTCGACTGGCTCGACGTGCCCGCCGCGATCGCCGCCGCCGACGAGATCCTCGAGTACCCCATGGTCGACCGCGACGCTCTGCCGCGGTGGACCTTCGGCCGGACCACCCTCGTCGGCGACGCCGCCCACGCCATGTACCCGAACGGGTCGAACGGCGGGTCCCAGGCGATCCTCGACGCGCGCACCCTCGCCTTCCACCTCGCGACTGCGCCGACCGTTCCGGCGGCCCTCGAGGCGTACGAGGCCGACCGACGCCCGGCGACGGCGGCCCTGCTCGAGATGACCAGGCGGACCGGCCCCGAACGCGTGATGCAACTCGCCTACGAGCGCGCACCCGACGGCTTCGCCGACGTCCACGACGTGATCCCCGAGGAGGAGCTGGTCGAGATCGCCGCCGCCTACAAGCGCGCGGCGGGATTCCACCCCGACCTGCTCAACGCGCGGGCATCGATGACCGTCGAGCATGCCGGAGCCCGCACGGAGCGCACCCGGACGGCGAACCCATGAGCTTCGACGCCGCCCGGCTCGCCGCCGTCGTCTCCCCGCTCCGCCGCGCGATCCTCGGCGCCGCGCGCCGCCGCGAGGGGCTTCCAGAGCTGCCCGACGCGCAGATCGAGGTCATCCGTGCCCTCCCCCGCGGCACCGTCGCGTCGCCGAGCGAGCTCGCGGCGTCGCTCGGCCTCGGCCGTCCCACCGTCAGCAACCTGCTGAACCGCATGGAACGCGACGGCCTCGTCGGTCGCACCCCACGGGCCGGCGACGGCCGGGGCGTCGACGTCGCGGCATCCGCCCACGCCCTCGACCTGTTCGTGCGCTTCGACCGCGCCTCGACCGCGATCGTCGCCGATGCGGCATCCGCCCTGCCCCCGGAGGACCTCGCCGCCCTCGACGCCGCGCTGCCGGCGCTGGAACGGCTGCGCGACGTGCTCGTCGACCTGAGGCACGGCGACGCGGCCTCGGGCGGCGGAGGCGCCGACGGCGACGCGGAGGGGCTCGCATGACCGATCGGCCCGCACCGCCGGTGCCCAGACTCGAGCCGGCCTTCGAGGTCGTCGTGCACGTCGGCGCCGTGGACGACTACGGCGACACCCGCGCGGGGCGCCGTCGGGTCATCGGGATCGTCGGGGGCCGGATCACCGGCTCGATCGTCGGCGAGATCCTGCCCGGCGGCGCCGACTGGCAGCTCGTACGACCCGACGGCACGATCGAGATCGACGGGCGGTACTCGGCACGCACCGATGCCGGCGACCTGCTGTTCCTCCGGGTCGCCGGGGTCCGCTCGGGCGAACCGGACGTCCTCGAGTCGCTGCTCCGCGGCGACGCGGTCGAGCCGTCGGCGTACTACTTCCGCACCGTCGTCACGATCGAGACGTCGGCACCGCACCTCGCGCACCTGCAGCGCTCGGTGTTCGTCGCGTCGTGCATCCGCGACGCCGACGCCGTCCGGTACACCGCGTACCGCGTCACCTGACCGCCCGCGCACGCGGAGCTGCGCGCGCAGATGAGGCAGGGAGGCGCGGGGCGTCGGCGGCTCCCGGAAGGGCGGACGGTCGCAACCCCGGGACCGGCCTCTGGGACGCCGATGCCCCTTTCGCGGTTCCGTCCCACCGCGGCGATTCGCCGGATTCGGCCACGCGCGACGAGGACGGCGGAGAACACGAAACCCCCGGCATGACCGGGGGTTTTCACTTGCTGGGGTACCTGGACTCGAACCAAGAACAACTGAACCAGAATCAGCCGTGTTGCCAATTACACCATACCCCAATGGCCCTGAACCGGGGTTCCGGGCCGACATGTAACTGTAGCCGATCGCGGGGTGCGGTCCAAATCGAGGGGGCCTCGTGAGCGGATGCCGCGGCCGTGCCGTTCGGGTGCCGGCCGCGGCATCCGTCGGGGTCAGTCGACCAGCGCGGCGAGGCGGTCGATGCGGTCGATGGACTCCACGCGGCCGAGGATCTGCATCGACTCGAAGAGCGGCGGCGAGACGCGGCGGCCGGAGACCGCGACGCGGATCGGGCCGAAGGCGACGCGGGGCTTGAGGCCGAGGCCGTCGATGATCGCGGAGCGCAGGGCCTCCTCGATCTCGGTGTGCGTCCATGCCTCGCCGGGGATGCGCTCGAGCGCCTCGCGGGCGGCGGCGAGCACGGCCGGAGCGTCGGCGGACAGCGAGCCGACGGCGGCCTCGTCGAACTCGAGGCTCGCGGCATCCGTGAAGAGGAAGCCGAGGAGGCCGGGCACCTCGCCGAGCACGGTGATGCGCTCCTGCACGAGCGGCGCGGCCTCGACGAGGAGCGCCTCCTCGCCGGGGGTGATCGGCGTCGAGACGACACCGGCGGCCTGCAGGTAGGGCACGGTGCGCGAGGTGAAGTCGGCGAGCTCGAGCAGGCGGATGTGGTCGCCGTTGATCGCGTCGGCCTTCTTCTGGTCGAAGCGGGCCGGGTTCGGGTTGACGTCCTCGACGTCGAACGCCTCGATGAGCTCGCCGCGGCTGAACACGTCGCGGTCGGCCGAGAAGCCCCAGCCGAGGAGCGCCAGGTAGTTGACGAGGCCCTCGGGGATGAAGCCGCGGTCGCGGTGGTGGAACAGGTTCGACTCGGGGTCGCGCTTGGAGAGCTTCTTGTTGCCCTCGCCCATGACGTAGGGCAGGTGGCCGAAGCGCGGCACGAAGCTGGTGACGCCGATCTCGATGAGCGCGTGGTACAGCGCGATCTGGCGCGGCGTCGACGAGAGCAGGTCCTCACCGCGGAGCACGTGCGTGATGCCCATGAGCGCGTCGTCGACGGGGTTCACGAGCGTGTAGAGCGGGGCGCCGTTCGGGCGCACGACGACGAAGTCGGTCGTCGAGCCCGCCGCGAAGTCGATGCGGCCGCGCACGAGGTCGTCGAAGCCGAGGTCGACGTCGGGCACGCGGAGGCGCAGCGCGGGCTGGCGCCCCTCGGCGCGGAACGCGGCCCGCTGCTCGTCGGTGAGGTCGCGGTCGAAGTTGTCGTAGCCGAACTGCTTCGGCCGGCCGGCGGCCTCGTTGCGCACGTCGATCTCGTCGGCGGTCGAGTAGCTCTCGTAGACGTGCCCGGCGGCCTTCAGCCGCTCGATGACGTCGGCGTAGATCTCGCCGCGCTGCGACTGGCGGTACGGGCCGTGGGGGCCGCCCACGTCGATGCCCTCGTCCCACTGCAGGCCGAGCCAGGAGAGCGCGTCGATGATCTGCGCGTAGCTCTCCTCGCTGTCGCGGGCGGCGTCGGTGTCCTCGATGCGGAACACGAACGTGCCGCCGGTGTGGCGCGCGTACGCCCAGTTGAAGAGGGCCGTGCGCACGAGGCCGACGTGCGGGGTTCCGGTGGGCGAGGGGCAGAACCGCACGCGGATGTCGGATCCGGTGGCGGTCGTCGTGGGGTGGGTCGTGTCAGACATCGCCCTCAATGGTACGGGGCGGGGCCGTGTCGGAGGAGGTGCCGCCGCGTCGGGCGACGAGCCGCCCGAGCGCCTCGGCGGCCACCGAGACCGCTGGGACGCCGCGACCGCCGCGTGCGGTGACGAGGTGCAGCGTGCGACGGTCGCCGTTCGTGGTGCCGCGCACTGCGACTCCGGCGCGCTCCCCCGCCGACTCGATCGCGAGCGCGGGCAGCACCGCGACGCCGAGTCCGCTCGCGACGAGCTCCTCGACGGCGACGAAGTTGTCGGTCTCGACCGCGATGCGCGGCGCGAATCCGGCGGTGTCGCACAGCTCGAGCAGGTGGCCGCGGCACCGCGGGCAGCCGGCGATCCACGCCTCGGCGGCGAGCCCGGCGAGGTCGACGGTCTCGCCGCCCGCGAGCGGGTGCGCGTCGGGCAGCACGACGTGCATCGGGTCGACGCCGATGGTCGTGACCTCGAGGCCCCTGGCGCTCTCGCGGTGCGGGTCGCTGCGGTCGCCGGGGTAGCTGAACGTGAGCGCGAGGTCGGCGCGGTCCTCGCGCACGGCGGCGACCGCCTCGGGCGGCTCGGCCTCGACGAAGCTGACCTGCACGCCCGGGTGCCGGCGGGCCATCTCCGCCATGAGCTCGGGCACGATGGTCGGCGACGCCGACGGGAAGGCCATGATCCGCACGCGGCCCGAGCGGAGGCCGCGCAGCTCGGCGAGTTCGCCGCGGGCCGCCTCGAGCGCCGTCGCGACGGTGCCGCCGTGCCGGGCCAGCACGCGACCGGCAGGGGTGAGGCGGATGCCCCGGCCGGTCCGTTCCACGAGTGCCACGCCCGCACGCGCCTCGGCCCGTCGCACCTGCTGGCTGAGTGCCGGCTGGCTGTAGCCCAGGGCGTTCGCGGCCGCGGTGATCGACCCGCGCTCGGCGATCTCGCGGAGCACGAGCAGGCTGGTCGCGTCGAGGTCGGCGAGTCCGGTCGTTTCGGCGGGCGAGGCGGATGAGGCGGACGAGGCATCCATGCCCCGATCATAAGCCCGCCTTATGCAATGGATCGCAGACCTGCTCTCGACGGATCGGATGGCGCGGCGCACGCTGGAGGCATGACCGCGACGACCATCTCCTCGACCGGCTCCGGCACCACGAGCGCCGACCTGCCCGACCCGCGCTTCGCCGCCGGGCGCGGCTACCTCGCGGCATGCACGCTCGGCATCCCCGCCGCACCCACGGTCGCGGCGGTCGCCCGCGACCTCGAGCGCTGGCGCGACGGTCGCGCCTCGGCCGCCGAGTACACCGGCGTCGTCGAACGCGCCCGCGGCCACGCCGCCACCCTGCTCGGCACCACCGCCGACCGCGTCGCCGTCGGCTCGCAGGTCTCGGTGTTCACGGGGCTCGTCGCGGCATCCGCCCCGGCCGGCGCCGAGGTCGTCTGCGTCGACGGCGACTTCAGCTCGGTCATCGCTCCGTTCCTCGCCCGCGGCGACCTGCGCGTCCGCCACGTGCCGCTCGACCACCTCGCCGACGAGGTTCGGCCCACCACCTGGCTGGTCGCGTTCTCGCTCGTGCAGTCCGCGACGGGCGAGGTGGCCGACGCGGCATCCGTCATCGCCGCGGCCCGGACGGCGGGCGCGCTCAGCCTCGTCGACACGACGCAGGCGACCGGATGGCTCCCCACCACCGACCTCGGAGCCGACATCGTCGTCTGCCACGCGTACAAGTGGCTCTCCGCGCCGCGCGGCGCGGCGTTCATGTCGGTCGGCGACCGGGCGCTCGACGAGATCACGCCCCTCACGGCCGGCTGGTACTCGGGCGAGGACCCGTGGGCGTCGTGCTACGGGCCCGAGCTGCACCTGGCCGCCGGGGCGCGGCGGTTCGACGTCTCCCCCGCGTGGCACGCGTGGGCAGGTGCCGAGGCGGCCCTCGAGCTCGCGGCCGGGCACGACCCGGCAGCGGTGCTCGCGCACGACCTCGGGCTCGCGAACGCCTTCCGCGCGCGCCTCGGGCTCGCACCGTCGGACAGTGCGATCGTCACGTGGCCCGATCCCGACGGGGACGACCTCGCTGCGCTGACCGCGGCGGGGCTCGTCGCGTCCGGGCGCGCCGGGCGCGCGCGCGTCGCGTTCCACGTGTGGAACGACGAGGAGGACGTCGCGATGGCCGCCGCCGCGGTCACGCGGAGCCACCGCTCGGCCTGAGCCGTCACCCGCGCCCGCGAACGCCGCCGGTCCCTCACGCGCCGGCCGGTCGGCTCCCGCGGACCTCGTCGATCTCGCCCGCCGCAGCGAGCCGCTCACGAGTGCCGATCGTGTCGAACGCGCTCCCCGAGCCGCCCTCGAGTCGACGGCGCATCGACGACGCGATCCGTCGCGCCTGCACCTTCGCCCGTTCGGCGGCCTCGCCCTCGAACAGGTCGTCGACGGTGGCGGTCCAGAGGTCGAGCCAGCGCGAGAACTCCTCCGCGCCGAGCGGGGCGCGACGGTTCACTGCCTCGTGCAGTGCGAGGGCGTTCCGGCGATACGTGCCGGCCTGGAACACGACCGTCTCCCAGAAGTCGCACATGATCGGCAGGTGGTGCTCGAGGTCCATCCGCGCGACCTCGGTGAAGATCGGCCCGATGAGCGGGTCGGCGAAGGCACGCCCGTAGAACTCGCGCACGAGTCGGGCGATGTCGTCGCGGTCGCGCAGCTCGCGCACGTCGCGCACCTCGTTCGGCCCCGCCGGCACGGCCGATCCGCGCGACACCTCGCCCGACATCAGCGCGCGGGCGCCTCGCGCACCGGGTTCACGAGCGACCCCAGCCCCGAGACCGCCACCTCGACCGAGTCGCCGTCGACGATCGTGCCGACGCCGGCCGGCGTGCCGGTCAGGATCACGTCACCGGGCAGCAGCGTGAAGACGTCGGACGCGTACGACACGATCTTCGCGACCGAGTGCACCATGTCGGCGAAGCGGCCGTGCTGGTGGCGCGTGCCGTTGACGCTCGTCGTGATCTCGCCGTTCGCGAGGTCGACGTCGGTCTCGATCAGCGGGCCGAGCGGGCAGAAGGTGTCGAAGCCCTTCGCTCGCGTCCACTGCCCGTCACGTCGCTGCAGGTCGCGCGCGGTCACGTCGTTCGCGATCGTGTAGCCGAAGATCACCGACTCGGCGTCCTCCTCGCTGACGCGACGCGCGACGCGGCCGATGACGACCGCCAGCTCGCCCTCGAACTCGACCTGCGCGCTCTCGGGTGGCAGCACGATCGCGTCGCCGGGTCCGATCACCGACGTGTTGGGCTTCAGGAAGAGCAGCGGCTCTGCCGGCGCCTCGCCGCCCATCTCCTCCGCGTGCTCGCGGTAGTTCCTGCCGACGGCGACGACCTTCGACCGAGGGATCACCGGGGCCAGCAGCTTCGCGTCGGCGAGCGCCACGCGCTCCCCCGTCGGCTCGTACCCGGCGAACATCGGATCGGCCTTCAGCACGACGAGCTCGTGCTCCTCCTCATCGACGATGCCGAACGAGATGGTCTCACCGTGGGAGAAGCGCGCGATCTTCATGCGGCCAGCCTATTGCGCGGCGTCCGCACCGGCCCGCGGACGTGCGGGCGGTGCGGACGCCGTGAGGCGACTACGCGTCGAGTCGCACCATCCAGCCGTGACGGTCCTCGACGCGCCCGTACTGGATGCCGGTGAGTTCCTCGCGGAGCGAGAGCGCGAGCTCCTCGGCGGCCGCGCCCGAGTGGACGATCTCGAAGTCCTCGCCGAGGAGGCGCCCGATGGGCACGACGACCGCGGCGGTGCCACAGGCGAACGCGCCGACGATGTCACCGGATGCCGCGCCCTCGCGCCACTCGTCGAGCGTGATCGGCCGCTGCTCGACCTGGTGGCCGCGGTCGGCCGCGAGGCGGAGGATCGAGTCGCGCGTGATGCCCTCGAGGATCGACTCGGACTCGGGCGTGAGGAGTGTGCCGTCCTTCTTCACCAGGACGACGTTCATGCCGCCGAGTTCTTCCAGGTACTTGCCGTCGTCGAGGAAGAGCACCTGCTGGCAGCCCTTCTCGTGCGCCTCGGCCTGGGGCAGCAGGCTGGAGGCGTAGTTGCCGCCGGTCTTCGCCGCTCCGGTGCCGCCCTTGCCTGCGCGCGCGTAGTGCGTCGACAGCCAGATGTTCACCGGCTGCACGCCGCCGGGGAAGTACGCCGCCGCCGGGCTCGCGATGAGGTAGTAGTTGACCTTCTTCGCCGGCCGCACGCCGAGGAAGGCCTCCTTGGCGAACATGAACGGACGCAGGTAGAGGCTCGTCTCGGGCGCGCTCGGCACCCAGTCGGGGTCGACCGCGATCAGCTGCTTCAGCGAGTCGATGAAGATCTCGACGGGCAGCTCGGGCAGCGCCATCCGCCTGGCGGACCGCTGCATGCGCGCGGCGTTCTCGTACGGGCGGAACGTGCGGATCGAGCCGTCGGCGTGACGGTAGGCCTTGAGGCCCTCGAAGATCTCCTGCGCGTAGTGGAGCACCGCGGCGGCCGGGTCGAGCTGGATGGGGCCGTACGGGGAGACCCGCGGACGGTGCCATCCGCCCTTCTCCGACCAGCAGATGTCGACCATGTGGTCGGTGAAGTGGTTGCCGAAGCCCGGGTCGGCGAGGATCGCCTCGCGCTCCTCGACCGACTTGGCGTTCTCGTTGGCGGTGACCTGCCAGACGAGCCCGGCGGGCGACGGGGTCTTCAGGGTGAGGTTCGACGTGGTCAAGGTGTCCTCCTTCGGAACGGTGCGAGTCAGTGGGCGCCGACGGTGGCGCCGATGCGTGCGGCGATGGCGTCGCCGATCTCGGAGGTCGATCGCCGCGCGTCGCCGCGTTCGGCGATGTCGGCGGTGACCGCGTCGCGCACCCGGTCGGCGGCGGCCGCCTGCCCGAGGTGGTCGAGCAGGAGCGCCACCGAGAGGATGGCGGCGGTCGGGTCGGCGATGCCCTTCCCGGCGATGTCCGGAGCCGAACCGTGCACCGGCTCGAACATGCTCGGGAACCGGCCGTCGGGGTTGATGTTGCCCGAGGCCGCGAGTCCGATGCCGCCGCTGATCGCGCCGGCCAGATCGGTGAGGATGTCGCCGAAGAGGTTGTCCGTGACGATGACGTCGAATCTAGCAGGATCCGTGACGAGGAAGATCGTGGCTGCGTCGACGTGCAGGTAGTCGACCGCGACCTCCGGGTACTCGGCCGCGACGGAGTCGACGAGCCGCCTCCAGAGCGATCCGGCGAAGACGAGCACGTTCGTCTTGTGCACGAGCGTGAGCTTCTTCTTGGGGCGAGCGGATGCCGCGGCGAACGCGTAGCGCACGACGCGCTCGACGCCGTAGGCGGTGTTCACCGAGACCTCGTTGGCCACCTCTGCGGGCGTGCCGACGCGGATCGCGCCGCCGTTGCCGACGTAGGGGCCCTCGGTGCCCTCGCGGACGACGACGAAGTCGACGTCGCCCGGATCGGCGAGCGGGCTCGCGACGCCGGGGTGGAGCACGCTCGGGCGGAGGTTGACGTAGTGGTCGAGCTCGAACCGGAGCTTCAGGAGCAGGCCGCGCTCGATGTTCGCGCCCGCGAGGCGCGGGTCGCCGGGCACGCCGCCGACGGCGCCGAGGAGGATCGCGTCGTGGCCCTTGATGGACTCGAGGTCGTCGTCGGTCAGCGTGTCGCCGGTCTCGAGGTAGCGCGCGGCACCGAGCGAGAAGCGCGTCTGCTCGAACACCACGTCGGTTCCGGCGGTCGCGGCGTCGAGCGCCTTCAGCGCCTCGCCCACCACCTCGGGACCGATGCCGTCGCCCGGGATGACCGCGAGCCTGACCGTCGTTACCATGAACACTCCTTCGTACGCCAGCCCTCCCAGCGTACTGTCCGGCGCGAGCGGCGATCACTACACTCGGGCGCATCGGGGCGGCATCCCGCCCCTTCCCCGCGCGGCCCCGCGCCGCCCGAGTGAAAGCAGGCACCGCACAATGAGTCTCGGCCTCGGAATCGTCCTCTTCGCCATCGGCGCCGTCCTGGCGTTCGCGCTGAACCTGGCGGTCGACTGGATCAACCTGCAGATGGTCGGCTACATCCTCATGGCGGCCGGCGCCGTCGTGATCATCCTCGGCATCATCCTGATGGCGCGACGCCGGAGCTCCGTCTCCACCCAGCGCACGACGGTCGACCCCGCGACGGGCGACCGCGTGACGCGCAACGAGACGTCGCGCCCGGACGACACCACGACGGTCTGACGTCGATCGACCGAAGCGCCCGCGAGGGGCGCCGCCTCACTCCGAGGC
>NZ_JBHXVJ010000007.1:0-258305 GCF_042672355.1 Agromyces binzhouensis
TGCAGGGGCGACCCTGTGGGAGAGTAGGACACCGCCGGACACACATTCCAGAAGAGCCACCCCGAACAGGGTGGCTCTTCTGCATTTAACACCCAGCCCGGCGGGCGCGGGCATACGCTGGATCGATGGCGAATCGACTGGCCGACGCCGTGAGTCCCTACCTTCGCGCACATGCCGACAACCCCGTCGACTGGTATCCGTGGGGCGAGGAGGCCTTCGCCGATGCCCGACGCCGCGACGTCCCGGTCCTGGTGTCCATCGGCTACGCCACGTGCCACTGGTGCCACGTGATGGCTCGCGAGAGCTTCAGCGACCCGTCGATCGCCGAGCTGCTCGACGACGGCTTCGTGGCGATCAAGGTCGATCGGGAGGAGCATCCCGAGGTCGACGCGAGCTACCTGGCCGCGGCATCCGCCTTCACCCGGCAACTCGGCTGGCCGCTCACGATCTTCGCCCGCCCCGACGGCCGGGCGTTCTACGCCGGCACGTACTTCCCGCCGCGCGCGCAGCAGGGGATCCCGTCGTTCCGCGACGTGCTCGAGGCCGTCGGCGAGGCGTGGCGCGAACGCCGCGACGACCTGGACCACACCGCCGAGGCCGTCGGGGCGGCGATCGCCGCGGCATCCGTCGCCCGGACCGACGCCGGGTTGCCCGACCGGGCGGCCCTCGAGGACGCGGTGCGGGAACTCGCCGACGACGAGGACGCCGTGCACGGCGGATTCGGATCGGCGCCGAAGTTCCCCGTCGCACCCGTCCTCGGCTTCCTCGCCGCGGCCGGTGGAACGGGACGAGCGCTCGCGATCCGCACGTTGCGCAAGATGGGCGCGTCGCCGCTCCGCGACCCCGTGGAGGGCGGGTTCTTCCGCTACGCGACGCGCGAAGACTGGAGCGAGCCGCACTACGAGCGCATGCTCACCGACAACGCCCTGCTCCTCGAGGTCGCCGCAGAGCTCTCCACGGGGGACGACCGCCCGGTGTTCCTCGAGGCCCTCGCATCGGGCGTCGTCGCGTTCCTCACGGACCGGATGCAGCTGCCCGACGGCGGCTTCGCCGCGGCCCAGGACTCCGAGAGCACCATCGACGGTCGCCGCGACGAGGGCGGCTACTACCGGCGGGATGCCGCGGGCCGGGCACCCCTCGAACCTCCGGCGCTCGACGCGAAGCTCCTCACCGGGTGGAACGGGCTCGCGATCGGTGCGCTCGCGCGCGCCGGCCAGGTGTTCGGCGACGCCGCGGCGATCTCGACCGCACGACGCGCCGCGGACCGGCTCCTCGTCGACCACGTGCGCGGGGACGGAATGCTTGTGCGCGCGTCCCTCGACGGTCGCGCATCGAGTGCGCCCGCCACCCTCGAGGACACCGGGATGCTCGCCGGAGGACTCGTGCGGCTCGCCGTGGCGACGGGCGAGGCGCGCTACGCCGTCGCGGCCCGTGGGCTGGTCGACGCCGCGGCCGAGACGGCGGCCGCCCCGTCGAGTCGAAGCGCGGCGTCGGCCGAGGATGGCGAGGAGCAGGCGCACCCGCCGTTCGCCGCACCCGGTGGCGGCGACCCCGTGCTCGCCGCTCGCGGACTCGGCTTCGCCGACGACCCCGCGGAGGGGGCGACGCCGTCGGGGCTCACCGCCTGCGCCGATGCGGCATGGCGCCTCGCCGCGATCGGCGCGGGAGAGCGATACCGGGACCTGGCCGAGGCGGCCATGCGCGTGGTCGCCGGCATCGCGCCGACGCGGCCGATCGCGTTCGGCGGGGCGCTCGGCGTGATGGCTCGGCTCGCGGCGCCGCTCCTGCAGCTCGTCGTGATCGTCCCCGAGGACGTGCGCGCCACGTCGGTCGGACAGGTCCGCCCCGCGGCCGAACTGGTCGACGAGGCGCGCCGGCAGGAGGCATCCGTCACGGCCGTCGTCACCGAGGCGCAGGCCGATGCACTCGCGGAGGCCGGATTCGAGCTGTTCGCCGGGCGGACGCTGCGGGACGGCCGCGCCGCGGCCTACCGATGCCGGTCGTTCGTGTGCGCGCTGCCCGTGACGACCGCCGGCGGGCTCCGGCGGCTCGCCACCGACTAGGGGTGCCGGGCGACCTACGATGGTCGCATGCCCGCCCCCGCCTCCAGTCCCGCCGTCACGGCGGTCGTCGCCGGCGCGGTCGACGTCGTCCTCGTGGTCGCGTTCGCCGCGATCGGCCGAGGCACCCATCGCGAGGTCGTCGACGCGGTCGGCGTATGGGAGACGGCGTGGCCGTTCCTGCTTGGCCTGGCGATCGGATGGCTCGTGGTGCGCGGGTGGCGCCATCCGCTCGCCGTACGGCCGACCGGCATCGCCGCGTGGCTGGCCGCGGTGCTCGTCGGCATGCTGCTGCGCGTCGTGACGGGGTCGGGTGCGGCGTTCGCGTTCGTCATCGTCGCCACGCTGACGCTGGCCGCGTTCCTGCTCGGATGGCGGGCCGTCGCCGCACTCGTGCGGCGGGTGCGACGCGACCGCTCGGCGTCGCCCGACGGCGCGGCGGTCGCGCCGTGAACCCGATCGCGTGGCTGTTCGACGCGCAGCTGGTGATCGGCGACCAGGTCATCCTCTGGCGTGAGATCGTCGGGAACGCGTTCGGCCTGGCGTCGGCGCTCGGCGGCCTCCGCCGCAGGGTGTGGGCGTGGCCGGTCGGCATCATCGGGAACGCCCTGCTGTTCACCGTGTTCCTCGGGGCCGTGTTCGGCACGCCGAACCCGGTGAACCTGCTGGGACAGGCGGCGCGTCAGGTCATGTTCATCATCGTCTCGATCTACGGCTGGATCCAGTGGTCGCGCAACCGGCACGGTGACGCGTCAGCGCCGGCCGTGAGGCCGCGCTGGGCGACGGGCCGGGAACGCGTGCTCCTCGCCGTGCTGCTCGTCGGCGGGACGCTCGCGCTCACCCCGATCTTCCGCGCGCTCGGGTCGTTCGAGCCGGTCTGGGCCGACGCGTGGATCTTCGTCGGGTCGCTGCTCGCGACCTGGGGCATGGCGCGCGGATGGACCGAGTTCTGGCTGATCTGGGTCGCGGTCGACATCGTCGGCGTTCCGCTGCTCGTGAGCGCCGGGTTCTATGCATCGGCGCTGCTGTACCTCTTCTACGGCGTGTTCACGCTCATCGGCTTCGTCACGTGGATGCGCGTGCAGCGACGGGCGGATGCAGCGGACGCACCGGCCGCGTCCTGACCTGCCACGAACCGGGGCGGACTTCCCCGGCGGACCTCACCAGTTGGTCGGCACGCGGCCGAGCATGCTCCACACCGCGGTGCTCAGCTCGGGGTGGTCGATCGCGATGTCGCGGAGGATCTCGTACTCGAAGCGCTCGACGGCGCCGCGCCGGGCGGTCGGGTGGTAGGCGCGCGCACGCGCGGGGCTCCACCGCTCCGAGTGCAGGCGCTCCTCGCGGAGCGTCGCGACGACCTGCTCGTCGACCGAGGGCAGCTCGGGCAGGAACGCCCACGGGTCCTCCCCGAGACGGCACCGCAGTTCGATGAGTGCGGAGAGTTCGTCTCGCGCGTCCTGTCGCAGGCGCTCGAGCGTGGTCGGCTCTGCCATGTGCGACCTCCCCTCGCTCGTCCGATGGTAACCGACGGTACTTGGCGCGTGTGTCGTGCGGGTTACACGCCCCTGCGCCGCGTGGACGCGCGGTGACGCGCAGGCGGCGAGCGGAGGACGCGGCGACGACGCGTGGGCGACCGCAAGGTGAACACGTCCGCCCGGCGAGCTCGCCGGAGGTCGGGCGGCTCCGACGGACGCCCGATCGCGACTGGTTGAATACCAGCGTGAGCACACCCGCGGGCCACCCCGACCACACGCACGACGACGAGGCGGCGAAGGCGCTCGCGGGCGACCTCGACGCCGCGGGCTACACGGTCGCAGCGATCGAATCGCTCTGGGAGCGCGGTGCCGCCGAGACGTCCACCCATCCCGGCGCGGCGCTCCGCCGTGGCCACCGCGTCCCCGCCCTGCGCGCGCTCGCGCACGTCGGGGCCGACGAGCGCTCGCTGGCGACGCTCGTGCGGTGCTTCCTGCTCGGCGTGCCCGTGGCATCCGTCGACCTCGCCGCAGCACTGCCGGGCCTCGGCGCCGCCCGGGCCGAGGCGCTCGGCATGGTGCGCCTCGAGGGCGACCAGGCGGTGCCGGTCATGGACCTGCGTCCCTACGCGTTCACCGACGCCGCCGGGAGCGGGGAGTGGTGGATCGCATCGGACCCCGGGGAGATGACGACCGGTGGCGCACTGCCCGAGGAGTACGTGCTCGGCGTGGGCGGCGCGTCGATGACGCTGAGCGGCCTCCTGCTGCAGCGGCCGACCGCGACCGCGTTCGACCTGGGCACGGGGTGCGGGATCCAGGCGATGCACGCGTCGCGCTTCAGCGACCGCGTCATCGCGAGCGACATCTCGGCGCGGGCGCTGCGCTTCGCGCGGCTGAACGCCGCGCTCAACGGCATCGACGGCATCGACTTCCGGCTCGGCAGCCTCTACGAACCGCTCGGCGGCGAGCAGGTGGATCGCATCGTGTCGAACCCGCCCTTCGTGATCACGCCTCGCCGCGACGGGGTCCCGGCGTACGACTACCGCGACGGCGGGCTGGTGGGCGACGCCATCGTCGAAGCGGTCGTCGGAGGCGCCGCCGGCCACCTCGCACCCGGCGGGATCGCGCAGCTGCTCGGGAACTGGGAGTACCGTCGCGCCGGCGACGACCTCGCCGACGGGCTCGAACGCGTCGCCGGGTGGGCTGCCGAGGCGGGACTCGAGTACTGGATCGTCGAGCGCGAGCGCCAGGATCCCAGCGAGTACGCCGTGACGTGGATCCGCGACGGCGGGACGCGGCCGGGCACGCCCGAGTTCGAGGCGCTGCACGGCGCGTGGCTCGAGGACTTCGCGGCTCGCGCGGTCGAGTCCGTCGGCTTCGGCTACGTCCTGCTGCGCAGGCCGGCCGACGGACGCGCGCCGGCCCTCGGGCGCGCCGAACGGCTGCACGGACCGCTCGGCGACGTCTCGGGCGGGCTCGCCGCCCACCTCGAGGCGTGCCTCGCGGCAGCCGACCTCGTCGGGGCGCTCGACGACGGCGCCCTCCGCGCGCTGCGCCTCGCGGTCGCCGGGGACGTGACCGAGGAGCGCCACCACTGGCCGGGCGCCGAGCAGCCGACCGTGATCCTGCTGCGACAGGGCGGCGGCTTCGGGCGGGTCGTCGATGCGGGCACGGGCCTCGCGGCGCTCGTCGGGGCGGCCGACGGCGAACTGCCGCTCGGCGTGCTCGTCGACGCGATCGCCGACCTGCTCGAGGTCGACCGCGGCGAACTGTGGGACGAGCTCGCGCCCGCGACGCGCGAGCTCGTCGCGGGCGGGATGCTGCGGCCCGTCGTCGACTGAGGCGGCCTCGGAGGCGGCGCACGGCGAGATCCCCGATGGCGGCGGTATCCTCGTGGCTGCCACCGAAAGCGAGCCCATGCCCGACTCCCCACTGTCCGATTCGCCCTACGAGGTGCTCGGCGTCGCCTCCGATGCGGATGCCGCGGCGCTGCGCCTCGCGTACCGTCGAGCGCTGCGCCACGCGCACCCCGACACGGGCGGCGATGCCACGCGGTTCCACGCCGTGCAACGCGCCTGGGAACTCGTCGGCACCCCGGAGGCGCGCGCGGCGTTCGATCGCGGGTCCGGCGGCGGAATGGCGGAGCCCCAGCACGAGGCGTGGGCGCCGTCGGCGCCCCGCCCCCGCCGCGACTCGCGGCCGATGGCGCGCGCCTACGGGCACCCGGGCGGGTGGACGCGCGAGCGCTACCTCGACCTCATCCGGGAGTGGGCGGGCCGTGGCGTGACCGTCGACGACCCCTACGACGCCTCGCTCGTGCGCTCGGCGCCGCGGGACATCCGCCACGTGCTCGCCGACGCGCTCGCCGAGGAGGAGACCGCGCGTTCGCTCGCGACGCTCGGCATCGCGTACACGGTGTGGCACGACATCGCGACGGATGCCGCGGGCCCCGGCTTCCCGCCCAAGCTCGACCACCTGGTGTTGGGCCCGACCGGGCTCATCGCGATCCAGTCAGAGGACTGGGGCGGACCGGTCGCGTTCAAGCGCGGCGAGCTCATCGGCGAGGCGCTCGCGGGGGAGCGGCCCATCCGGTTGCTCGCGGCGCGCGCGAAGTCGGTCACGCGTGCGGCGCGCGTGAAGCCGACCGCGCTCGTGGTGGTCGTGCCCGACGAGTACGCGAGCGCACCGCTCGAGGTCGGGGGATCGGTGCGGGGCGCAGCGGTCGCGCTCGTGCGCCGGTCGCGACTCGCGAGCGCGATCCGCGAGGGCATCCCCGGGTCGCCCGTCCTCGGCGGTGCGGACGTCATGGAGATCCGCGCGCGGCTGCAGGCGGCCATCCGGTTCGCCTGAGCGTCGCCGTCAGTGTCGCTGTCGTCGTCGTCCGCGGCCGCGGTCCGGGGCATCCGTCGAGGTTTGCGAAGATGGAGGGATGGGCACCCCTGACGTCGACGCGTACATCGAGGACTTCACCGGGTTCGTGACGGCATCGCCGTCGTCGTACCACGCGGCCGAGGAGGTGGCCCGCCGCCTCGAGGAGGCCGGCTTCGAGCGCCTCGACGAGCGCGACGCCTGGCCGAGCGGTCCGGGGCGTCGGGTGGTCGTCCGCGACGGAGCCGTGATCGCCTGGGTGGAGCCCGAGGGCGCGCAGGCGACGACCCCGTTCCGGATCCTCGGCGCGCACACCGACTCGCCGTCGTTCAAGCTCAAGCCGAACCCCTCGAGCGCGGCCGCCGGACTCTCCCAGGCGAACGTCGAGGTCTACGGCGGCCCGCTGCTGAACTCCTGGCTCGACCGCGAGCTGCGACTCGCCGGCCGCCTCGCCACTCGCGACGGCGCGACCCACCTCGTCGAGACGGGTCCGCTGCTGCGCATCCCGCAGCTCGCCGTGCACCTGGACCGCGGGGTCAACGCCGACGGGCTCACGCTCGACAAGCAGCGCCACGTGCAGCCGATCTGGGGTGTGGAGACGAGCGGCGAACCGACCGACGTCGTCGCCCACCTCGCCGCGATCGCCGGGGTCGATCCCGAGGAGGTGGTCGGGCACGACGTGCTCGTCGCCGACGCGGCGGCGCCCGCCCGATTCGGTCGCGGAGACGTGTTCCTCGCCTCCGGACGCATGGACAACCTCACGTCGGTGCACGCGGGACTCACCGCGATCCTCGGCGCGCCCGACGACGCCGGCCACATCAGCGTGCTCGCCGCCTTCGACCACGAGGAGCTCGGATCCGAGTCGAGGTCGGGTGCGAGCGGCCCCTTCCTCGCGGACGTCCTGGCCCGTATCGGCGCCGGCCTCGGCGCCGGCGTCGAGGACCGCCGCCGCGCGTTCGCCGCATCGTGGCACGTGTCAAGCGACGCCGGTCACGCCGTGCACCCGAACTACCCGGAGCGCCACGATCCCGTGAACCGTCCGGTGCTCGGCGGCGGGCCGCTGCTGAAGCTGAACGCGAACCAGCGCTACGCGACGGATGCCGCCGGGTCGGCGCTCTGGGCTGCGGCGTGCGTCGCAGCCGGCGTGCCCACGCAGGAGTTCGTGTCGAACAACGCGATCCCCTGCGGCTCGACCATCGGGCCGCTCACGGCGACCCGCCTGGGGATCCGCACCGTCGACGTCGGCCCGCCGCTGCTCTCGATGCACTCGGCACGGGAACTCGCGCACGTCGAGGACCTGGCCGCGCTCGGTGCGGCGATCGGAGCCTACTTCCGCGGCGCGTGATGCCGCCCGCCGGAGACGCCGGCCGCGCTCCGGCCACCCGAGCCCGTCGGATCTGGCGGGATGTCGCGCAACTCGGGCCGGATTCGCGCCCGGCGCCCGACGCGGCCGGTGGGAGCATCGGAGCATGACGAACACGACCGCCCCCGTGCCCGCCGCTGCCGCGGCATCCGCCGTCGGGATCTTCGCCGACGTCGCCACGCCCGAGGACGCCGTGCGCCACTTCCGTGCGCGACTCGGCTTCGAGACCGACGTGTCCGACGTCTCGGCGGCGCTCGGCGCCCCCGACCCGGGCTTCGTGCTGGTCGACACGCGCAGCGAGGCCGCGTGGGCTGCGGGTCGCATACCCGGCGCGGTACACGTGCCCGGCCGTCGCATCGCGGAGGTCGCGCCGACCCGGTTCGCGTCGGGGACGCCGGTCGTCGTCTACTGCTGGGGCCCCGGATGCAACGGCGCGACCCGTGCGGCGCTCGCGTTCGCGAGCCTCGGGCACCCCGTGAAGGAGATGCTCGGCGGATTCGAGTACTGGGTGCGCGAGGGGTTCGAGGTCGAGCGGGACGGGGTGCGCGAACGGCGCGCAGTCGACACGCTGACCAACGTGGCGACCGGAGCACCGGTCGTCGAATGCGCCTGTTAGGGGGACACGGGCGTCGCGCGACGTGTCGGCCTCGCGCGTGCGGCCGGCCGGCCGGGCAGGGCTGCGCGCCCGATCAGCGCAGCGGGCCGCGCCGCTGTTCCAGCCAGAGCGTGTGCTCGCGAAGGCCGTTGCGCACCGCCGCCTTGATGATGAGATAGCCGATCCAGATGCTCAGGGCGATGAAGGCGAGGTAGATGAGCGAGCCGATGACGAGCACGGCGACGCTCTGGCCCATCAGCAGGCCGGGGTCGATGTTCGGGTCCACCCGGCTACCTTCCCAGAATCGCGGGGCACCCCGTAAGCGACCCATCCGGGGGACACGACCCCGATCAGCACTCGATGACGTTCACGGCGAGGCCGCCCTCGCTCGTCTCCTTGTACTTCGACATCATGTCGATCCCGGTCTGGCGCATGGTCTCGATCACGGTGTCGAGCGAGACGATGTGCGTGCCGTCGCCGTGCAGGGCGAGGCGCGCGGCCGACACTGCGGTCGACGCGGCGATCGCGTTCCGTTCGATGCACGGCACCTGGACGAGCCCCGCGACGGGGTCGCAGGTGAGTCCGAGGTGGTGCTCCATGGCGATCTCCGCCGCGTTCTCGATCTGCTGCGGCGTGCCGCCGAGCACGGCGCAGAGCCCGCCGGCCGCCATCGCGCAGGCCGAGCCGACCTCCGCCTGGCATCCGCCCTCCGCCCCCGAGATCGAGGCGTTCTTCTTCACCAGGCTCGCGATCGCGGACGCGGTCAGCAGGTAGCGGCGGATGCCCTCGCGGTCGGCGCCGGGCACGTACTTCAGGTAGTAGTGGCCGACCGCGGGGATGATCCCGGCCGCTCCGTTCGTCGGCGCGGTCACGACGCGGCCGCCCGAGGCGTTCTCCTCGTTGACGGCGAGTGCGAAGGCGTGCAGCCACTCCGTCGACGTGTCGCGGACGTGCTCGTCGCGGTCGTACTCCTCGAGCCGGCGACGCACCTCGGGCGCGCGGCGCTTCACGCGAAGCCCGCCGGGGAGCGTGCCCTCGGTGGCGAGACCGTTCGCCACGCACTCGGCCATGGCGTCCCAGATCGCATCGAGGCCGGCGACGATGCCCTCCTCGCCGTGCACGGCGACCTCGTTCCGCCAGGCGACGTCGCAGAGGCTCACGCTGTGCTCGTCGCAGAGCGCGAGCAGCTCCGCCGCGGTCGAGTAGGGCAGCGGATGCCGCAGCGCCTCGGCCTGCTCGGGCGCGTCGCCGTCGCGGCGGATGAAGCCGCCGCCGACCGAGTAGTACGTCTCCTCGGCGATGGGCAGAGCGTCGTCGTCGCCCCATGCCTGCAGGGTGAGCGCGTTCGGGTGTCCGGGGAGCCGCGTGCGGGGCTCGAGGCTGACGTCGGACTGGGACATCCGCACGCCGTGGCGACCTGCGAGCAGGACCTCGGCGCCGTCGCCGAGCCGGGCCCATGCGCTGCGGACGTCGTCGGGGTCGCAGTCGTGGGGGGCGAGGCCGCCGAGGCCGGCGACCACGGCGTCGGGCGTGCCGTGCCCGAGTCCCGTCGCTCCGAGCGAACCGTAGAGGGAGCAGGTGATGCGGCGCACGCGTTCGAGGCGCCCGTCCTCGGCGAGTCCCTCGGCGAAGACGCGGGCGGCCCGCATGGGTCCGACCGTGTGGGAACTCGAGGGGCCGACGCCGATCGAGAACAGGTCGAGGGCTGAGACGAACGCTGTCACCCCTCAAGGCTACGTCGCAGCACGCGCAGGCATTCGCCGTGGATTCGAAGAATCGTGCGTCGCCCTCGCCCGTGGCCGTCGGAATGCACCGTTGCCGAGCCCCTAGGCACTTTTGAACCCGGCACCGACAAAAGATGCAGTGCGAATGCACAGGTATCGACGAAAGGCATTGACATCTGCGACCGGCGGCGCATAGTGTCGGACCCGCAATATGTCGCCTGACGCAACATATTCACGGCCTCAGGCGATCTCGGAAACGGTCCACTCGAAGGGGAGAACGACCCATGAACCAACCTGCCAAGCTCGCCGTCACAGGGCTCTGCGCCGTCGGCCTGACCCTCGGCCTCGGCATCGCCGCGGCCCCCGCCCAAGCGGACGACGACTACGAGGTGCTCGTCGTCGGCGAGACGCTCGGCTTCCGTCACTCGCACATCGACGACACCACCAACGCGATCATCGCCCTCGGCGCGGAGCACGGCTTCGAGGTCGACGTCTGGGACCCGCCGCAGGGCAACTCGCCGGGCCAGCCCGCGCTGACCCTCCCCAGCTCGCCGTTCACCACGGCGGAGGACCTCTCGAAGTACGCGACGATCATCTTCGCCTCCCCGGTGGATGCGACGAACAACCTCGACCCGAATCGGCCGCGGCTGCTGAACGACACCGAGCTCGCGGCCTTCCAGGGCTACATCCGCGCCGGTGGCGGCTACGTCGGACTCCACGCCGCGACCGACTCCATGCACACCGTGCCCTGGTACAGCGAACTGACCGGCGGAAGCGCCCGCTTCCGCAACCACCCGGCCCAGCAGACCGCGACCATGCGGGTCGAGAGCCCGACCCACCCCTCGACCGAGATGCTGCCCGCGGAGTGGGTGCGCTACGACGAGTGGTACAACTTCACGACCAACCCGCGCGACGACGTGCACGTGCTGATCACGCTCGACGAGTCGACGTACAACCCGGGCTTCGGCAGGATGGGCGCCGACCACCCGATCGCGTGGTGCCACAACTTCGAGGGCGGCCGCTCCTGGTACGAGGGCGCGGGGCACGTGGATGCGGCCTGGTCCGACCCGCTCTTCCTCAGCCACATCCTCGGCGGCATCGAATGGACCGCGGGCGTCGTCGAGGGCGGCGGCGACTGCGTGACGTTCGGCGAGGTCGGGGGAGTGCTCGACGGGCTCGCGGACGGATCGATGCGCGCCGAGATGCTCGGCAGCGGCGTGGGCGAGTACCTCGCCGAGGCAGAGGTCGCCGCTGACTCCGGCGACCACGAGGCCGCCGTTGCGATCCTCCGCCAGGCGCACGGAAAGGCGCACGGCCTGCAGGACGACGTGCTCGTCGCGAAGATCGGCGACCTCATCGAGTGGCAGGTCGGACTCACGGGCTGACGCCGGGCTGCCGTCGCGGACGGCCGGGGATCGATGGACCCCGGCCGTTCGTGCGTCCCGCCGCCGCTCGGTCGGGGCTCAGGCGGCCACGCGTAGGCTGGTGCGGATGCCCACGACCGACGCCATCCCGACGTTCCGCCCGCCCGCCTCGACCGCCGACGGGCTGGTCGTGCGCCGCATGCGCGACCACGAGGCTCCGCGAGTCGGACGACTGGTCCGCGATGCGTACGCAGGCGACTACGAGCTCACCGAGGCCTACCTCGACGAGATCGAGGCCGTCGGCGAGCGCGCCCGCGAACACGAGGTCTGGGTCGCGGTCGACGCCGGCACCGGGGCGCTGCTCGGCACCGTGACCACGCCGCGCCCCGGGCGGCGCATGTCCGCCGTCGCACGACACGAGGACGAGCTCGACTTCAGGTTCCTCGGTGTCTCTGCCGACGCGCGCGGCCGCGGCGTCGGCGAAGTGGTCGTGCGGCACGTCATGGCGCTCGCTGCCAGTCGCGGCATCCGTCGCGTCGTGCTCAACACGGGCGAGCAGATGCGGCCGGCCCGACGTCTCTACGAGCGGATGGGCTTCGAGCGGCTCGAGGACCGCGAGTTCACGTTCGAGCGCCCCGACGGCACGCCGGTGCACATCCTGGCGTACGGGATCGACGTACCCGGCGCCACCGGCGGTCCGGCCGTCGCCACGGCTCCGGCGGCGTGACCGCGTCGCTCGTGTGACCGCCCCGGCCGGCTGACGGTGCGGCGCCGTACCCTCGGAGCGTGGCCACCATCGACGACCTCCGCCGCACCGCCGCCGAGCTGCCCGGAAGCGAGGAGCGCGCGACGACGGGCGGCGCGGCCTGGTTCGTCCGCCGGAAGCTGTTCGCGTGGGAGTGCCATCCGTGGCCCAGCATCCCCGCCGACATGCGCGCGATCATCGCGGCCGAGCCCGTCGTGGGGGTGAAGGTCGCCGATCGCGTCGACGCCCTCGCCCTGGTCCAGATGGCGCCCGACGTGTTCCTCCGCACGACCACGAGCTGGGGTGAGCCGAAGGTCGCGTTCCGCCTCGCCGCCATCGACCCGGCCCACCTCGCCGAACTGGTGACCGAGGCCTGGCGCGTGCAGGCGCCGAAGTACCTCCGCGCCGAGTACGACGCGCGATGAGCGATCGGACGGCGCCGCTGGGAGGTCGCGTCAGCGTCCGCCGCGACGGCTCGTGATCTGCCCGGTGTCGAAGCCCAGGAGGTGCAGCCCGCCGTGGAAGCGCGCGTGCTCGACCTTGATGCAGCGGTCCATGACGACCGTGAGGCCCTGCTCCTCGCCGTAGTAGGCGGCCTGCTCGTTCCAGATGCCGAGCTGGACCCAGATCGTCTTCGCGCCGACGGCGACGACCTCGTCGACGACGGAGGGGATGTCGCTGCCGCGCCGGAACACCACGACGATGTCGGGCACCTCGGGCAGGTCACGCAGGCTCGCGTACGCCGGCTGCCCGAGGATCTCGGTCTCGTTCGGGTTCACGAAGTAGACCCGGTAGTCGCTCGACTGCTGCAGGTAGGTGCCCACGAAGTAGCTCGAGCGCTGCGGCTTCGGCGAGGCGCCGACGATCGCGATCGACCTCGCGGCGTTCAGGATGCGCAGTCGCTGCTTCGCGTCGGGCCCGATCCACGTGCGCTGCGACTTCAGCAGCTTCGCGAGCGGCGAGGTCGCGGGCAGCTCGCACGAGAGCCCGTTGACGAGTCGGACGGTCTCGACGTCGGATGCCGCGGCATCCGCCTCGGTCGTCGTCGCGTCGGTGTCGCTCGCGATGCTCATCGCGCGCCTCCCACGGTGGTCAGGACGCGGTCGCGCGTCGCAGCGGTCAGGGCCTGGTCGAGGTCGGCGATGATGTCCTCGACGTCCTCGATGCCCACCGAGAGGCGGATGACGCCGGGCAGCACACCCGCGTCGACGAGCTGCTGGTCGGTGAGCTGCGCGTGCGTGGTCGACGCGGGGTGGATGATCAGCGTCTTCGCGTCGCCGATGTTCGCGAGGTGGCTCGCCAGGTTCACCGACTCGATGAGCTTCTGGCCGACCTGGCGGCCGCCCTTCACCTCGAAGCTGAACACCGAGCCCGGGCCCTTGGGGAGGTACTTGCCCGCGCGCTCGAAGTGCGGGTGGTCGGGCAGTCCCGCCCAGAAGACGCGCTCGATGCGCGGGTCGGCGTCGAGCCACTCCGCGACGGCGCGCGCGTTGTCGATGTGCGCCTGGATGCGGTACGGCAGCGTCTCGACGCCCTGGGCGAGGAGGAACGCCGAGTGCGGCGCGAGCGCCGGCCCGATGTCGCGCAGCTGCTCGGCCCGGAGCCGGGTGAGGAAGGCGTACTCGCCGAAGTTGCCCGACCACTGCAGGCCGCCGTAGCTCGGCACCGGCTCGCCGAAGAGCGGGAACTTCTCGGAGTGCCAGTCGAAGCGGCCCGACTCGACGACCACGCCGCCGAGCGTCGTGCCGTGCCCGCCGAGGAACTTCGTCGCCGAGTGCGTCACGAGGTCGGCGCCCCACTCGATCGGGCGGTTCAGGTACGGCGTCGCGATCGTCGAGTCGACGATCAGCGGGATCCCGTGGGCGTGCGCCACGTCGGCGAGCCCCTCGAGGTCGGCGATCTCACCCGACGGGTTCGCGACGGTCTCGACGAAGATCGCCTTGGTGCGCTCGGTGATCGCGGGCGCGTAGTCGGCCGGCTCGGACGATCGGATGAACGTGGTCTCGACGCCGAAGCGGCGGAGCGTGACATCCAGCTGCGTGATCGAGCCGCCGTACAGGTTCGCGGATGCCACGATGTGGTCGCCGCTGCCGGCGAGGCTCGCGAAGGTGATGTACTGCGCCGACAGCCCGCTCGCGGTCGCGACCGCGCCGAGGCCGCCCTCGAGGCTCGCGACGCGCTCCTCGAACGCCGCGACCGTGGGGTTCGCCAGCCGCGAGTAGATGTTGCCGTACTTCTGCAGCGCGAAGCGCGCGGCGGCATCCGCCGTGTCGTCGAAGACGAACGCGCTCGACTGGTAGATCGGGAGCGCGCGGGCGCCCGCCTCGGCGTCGGGGATGTTTCCCGCGTGGATGGCGCGGGTCTTGAAGCCGTATTCGCGGTCTGCCATGGGGACACGGTAGTCCGGTGTTCCGCCGCATCCGCACCCGGCCGTAACGCAGGGCAACGGATGCCGCCGCCGGAGCCTAGCCGCCGAGCACGTCGTCGGTGGTGACGACGCGTGCGAAGCCGCCGCCGTCGAGGTTCACCGCGGTCGCGCGGGCGAGCTCGGCGGCGGTGAGGCGGATCCCGCCCGGACCCGCCATCGCGAACGTGTGCGTCGCGTCGATCGGCAGCACGACGTCGTAGCCGAGGTTGCCCGCCATCCGGGCGGTGGTCTCGACGCACTGGTTCGTCTGGATGCCGCAGACCACGAGCTGGCGGATGCCGCGCTCGCCCAGCCATGCGTGCAGGTCGGGGTCGCCGTAGAAGGCCGAGTTCACGTGCTTCGTGACGAAGAGGTCGTGCGGGGCGTCGGCGACGACGGGCTTCAGCGCGTTGCCGGGCGTCTCCGCCGCGAGCGGCGAGCCGGGCTCGCGCGAGTCGTGGCGGACGAGCACGATCGGCCGCGAGGCATCCGCCCACCCGTCGACGAGCCGTGCGATGTTCGCCTCGGCATCGGGGTTGTCGCGCTCGCCCCAGTACGCGGGGTCGTCGAATCCCTGCTGCACGTCGATCACGATCAGGGCGGCGGTGTCGTCGAGGTCCATGCCTCCATCGTCGCGCGGCGACCCGGCGCGGGCGTCGCCGCCGGCTGCCATTCCACCGCGCGCGGCTGCCAACGGTGCGCGGTAGCGTGGCCCGCGTGATCCTGGAGCACGCGATCCTGCCCGTCGTCCCCGGCCGCGAGGACGAGTTCGAGGCCGCCTTCGCCGAGGCGCGGACCATCATCTCCGGCATGCCCGGCTTCGTCGCCCTGACGCTGTCGCGCTCGATCGAGACGCCGAACGCCTACCTGCTGCTCGTGCACTGGGAGCGGCTCGAGGACCACGACCCCGGCTTCCGCGAGGCGCCGGAGTACGGCCGCTGGCGCGAACTGCTGCACGGCTACTACGAGCCGTTCCCGGTCGTCGAGCACTTCCGGCAGGTGGCTTCGACCGGGATGTCGTCAGAATCTGCGGGTGCGGAGGATCGCGAACCCGCAGATACCGACGGCATCCACCCGACCTCCGCGGCGGCGGCGACGCGATGAGCGGCGTCACCCGCGTCGAGACCGTCGTCGTCGGCGGCGGGGCGATGGGGGCGGCGACCGCGTGGCAGCTCGCGCGGCGTGGCCGCGACGTCGTGCTGCTCGAACGGTACGAGCCGGGGCACCGCAACGGCGCGTCGCACGGCGCCTCCCGGAACTTCAACGTCGGGTACGCCGACCCGGCCTACGTCGCGATGCTCGTCGAGGCGCTGCCGCTCTGGCGCGAGCTCGAGGCGGAGGCGCGAACGCCCCTGCTCGAGCTCGTCGGGGTCGCGAACCACGGCCCCGCCGCGCACTTCGACGCGGTCCACGCCGCCCTCACCGCGGCCGGGATCCCGTCGGAGTTCCTGCCGGTCGACGAGGCGTCGCGCCGGTGGCCGGGCATCCGCTTCGACACGCGGGTCCTCTTCAACGAGCGGGCGGGGCGGGTGAACGCGGATGCCGCGATCGCCGCGCTGCACGCGACCGCCGCCGCCGCCGGCGCCGACGTCCGGCACCGGACGCGGGCCACGCGGATCGAGACCCTCGGCGAGGATCGCGTGCGCGTGGCATCCGTCGACCCTGACGGCGTCGAGCAGGTCGTCGAGGCTCGGACGGCCGTCGTGACGCTCGGCGCGTGGACCACGAGGTTCGTCGACGGACTCGCGCTGCCGCCGCTCGTCGTCACGCAGGAGGGGCCCGCCCACTTCGCGGTGCGCGACGAGTCGATGCCGTGGCCGAGCTACAACCACTTCCCGGGTGCGGCGGCCGACGGGTACGGCTACTGGCGCTCGCCCGTCTACGGCATGCTCACGCCGGGCGAGGGCGTGAAGGCAGGATGGCACGGGGTCGGGCCGGTCGTCGATCCCGACGCGCGCGACTTCCTCCCCGTGCCCGACCAGCTGGCCGACCTGCAGCGCTACGCGCGGGACTGGCTGCCCGGCGTCGACGCCGACGCCGCGACGCCGATCAGCTGCACGTACACCACCACGCCCGACGAGCACTTCGTGCTCGACCGCATCGGACCGATCGTCGTCGGCGCCGGCTTCTCGGGGCACGGCTTCAAGTTCACGCCCGTGGTCGGGCGGATCCTCGCCGACCTCGCCGACGGGTCGGGGCCCGCGCCGTCGCGGTTCGCTGCCGGGCGCGCGGCCCAGCCGGACGGCTCGCCGACAGGGCTCGCCGGGACCTGATCCTCGCGTCAGCGCGCGGCGTGCGCGTCGATGAACTCCAGCACCACGGGATCGGCCGGGTCGATGAGATGACCGCCGCCGACGTCGGCGCGACGCGCGTCCGGGAGGTGCCCGACGATCCACTCCGCTGCGCGGTGCAGCGGCGGAGGCGACGCCTCCGCGACCACGACGAGTGTCGGCGCGCGCACCGCCTCGAGCTCCTCGGCGTCGTAGCGTCGAGGCCGCTCGGACAGGTCGAGGCCGTCGCCGGCGAGTTCGGCGAGCACGCCGCCGTTCGCCGCCGCCAACGCGTCGCGGACCTCCGAGGGGAGGTCGGTCCACGCGTCGTCGCCCAGCATGACGCGGAACACCGCCTCTGCGGCCCGGTCGGGGGCGTCGGCGGCCGCGGCGGCGATGCGCTCGCGGGCCTCCGCGGCCCAGGCCCGGGCGGCGTCGTCGATCGTGAGGAGCGCGGGCTCGAGGAGCACGAGCGACGAGACCGCGTCCGGATGCCGGCGCGCGAGCTCGAGCGCGATGAGCCCGCCGGTGCTGCGGCCGATGACGGCGGCCGGCGTCGCGCCGAGTCGTTCGAGCAGTGCGGCGGCGTCGGCCACGTGGTCGTCGAGCCCCGTCGCGGCATCCGCTCGCTTGCCGGCGCTGCGCGCGAAGCCGCGGCGGTCGTACGTGATGGCTCGCCCGTGCGCGGCGAGCCGTTCCGCGGCGTCGGCCCAGAGCACGGCCGAACTCGGCGTGCCGTGGATCCCGAGGATCGGCGCTCCCGCGCCGCGCTCCTCGACGTGGAGTCCGACCCCGTCCACGCGGATGCGCGCCATGCCGTCAGGCTACGCCGCAGGCGCTCGCAGTGCACATGGCCTGATCAGGTCGCGTTGCTAGCCTCGCTCATGTCGCCCGACGGCGGCACCGGACGAGGGAACCCAGTACCCGGAACGCGACAAGACTGGCCGAAGGAGTGCTTGTCATGTCGTGGATCGTCCTCATCGTCTCCGGTGTGCTCGAGGCCGTGTGGGCCACCGCCCTCGGCAAGTCCGAGGGGTTCACCAAGCTCTGGCCGTCGGTCGTGTTCGGCGTGGCCCTCGTCCTCTCGATGGGCGGGCTCGCGTGGGCGATGCGCGGCCTTCCCGTCGGCACCGCGTACGCGGTGTGGGTCGGCATCGGCGCGGCCCTCACCGTGATCTGGGCCATGATCACGGGCGAGACGGAGGTCTCGTGGGCGCGCCTGGCGCTCATCGCGGGGCTCGTGGGCTGCGTCGTCGGCCTGAAGCTCGTCGGCGGCGCCGACCACTAGCCGACCGCCGCCGTGCTCCGCCGGGCCGCCGGTCCACGTCGTCGAGTGGATGCCACCTGCACCGCTGCGAGCGCCCAGCGGTGCAGATGACATCGCTTCGAGCACGGCGCTCGGAGGGCGGGCGGGCGCCGCGTCCGGTGTGTAAAGAATGCTTGACATGGTGTCGACAATGGTTGACACTGGGCATGTCAAACATTCTTCACATCGAAGGGAACGCGGATGTCGTACGAGGAGAAGGGCACGTGGTCGTTCCTCGTGGTCACGATCGTGGTCTACGGGATCTACCTCTGGCTCGTGCTCGCACAGCTCGCCGCCGGGACGCCCGTCGACGAGGTCGACTACGCGATCCCCATGCTCTGGACGATCGGCGGCGCCATCGTCGCCGGCATCGTCGGGCGGATCCTGCTCGAGGTCATCACGCCGAGCGAGAGCCACCGCGCCGACGTGCGCGACAAGCAGATCGACCGCGCCGGCGAGCAGGTGGGCAACTCGCTCGTCGTCGCCGCCGGGGTCGGCGCGCTCATCCTGGCCATGCTCCAGGTGCACTGGTTCTGGATCGCGAACGCGATCTACCTCGGGTTCGTGCTCGCCGGCATCCTGTCGAGCGTCGCGAAGCTCGTGATGTACCGCCGGGGGGTGCCCGCATGGTGAAGCCCACGCGGGTCACGAACGACATCCGTTCGCTGCGCTTCCGCCACGGCGAGATGACGCAGGCCGAGCTCGCAGAGCGCCTCGGCGTCACCCGCCAGACCGTCATCGCCATCGAGCAGGGGCGCTACTCGCCCTCCCTCGAGATGGCCTTCCAGATCGCTCGGGTGTTCGGGGTACCGCTCGACGACGTCTTCCAGTACCCCCAAGAGGAGGTGTCGGCATCATGAGGATCGCCGCGTATCACCGGTACGGTGCCCCCGAGGTCGTCGGGGTCGAGGAGCGGGAGCGGCCTGAGCCCGGTCCCGGGGAGATCCGCGTGCGCGTGCACGCGGCGTCGGTCGGGGCGGCGGATGCCGCCGGACGATCGGGTTCGCCCTGGTTCGCGCGGCTCGCATTCGGGCTGCGCCGTCCGCGCAACGCCGTGCTCGGCTCGGACTTCGCCGGTGTCGTCGACGCGGTCGGCGGGGGAGTGACGCGCTTCGCCGTGGGGGATCGCGTGTTCGGCGCGACCGGAGCGGACGGCGGCGCGCATGCCGACGCGGTGGTCGTCCGGGAGGACGGCGCCGTCGTCCCCCTGCCCGACGGGGTGTCCGTCGAAGCGGCCGTCGCGATCTGCGACGGTGCGATGACGGCGCTGCCGTTCCTCCGCGACGGCGGCCGCGTCCGGCGCGGCAGCCGTGTGCTCGTCAACGGCGCCTCCGGCGCGGTCGGCGCAGCCGCGGTGCAACTCGCCGTCCACTTCGGCGCCGAGGTCACCGCGGTGTGCGGCCCGTCGCACGCCGAACTCGTGACCGGCCTCGGCGCGGCGAGGGTCGTCGACTACACGCACGAGGACGCGATGCGCCGGGACGCGCCGGGAGCACCCTTCGACATCGTGTTCGACGCGGTCGGCAAGTCGACCTTCCGGCGGGCGCGAGCCGTGCTCGCCCCGGACGGCCGCTACCTCACCACAGTGCCGTCGTGGGCGATCATGGCCCAGCAGGTGACGTCGCGACTCGGCCACCGCCGCGCGGTGGTCATGTTCACCGGACTCCGCTCGGCCGAGGCCAAGCGGCCCGACCTCGAGCAGCTCGCCGCATTCGCCGCAGCCGGGACGTTCACGCCCGTCATCGAGCGCGTGTTCCCGCTCGACGCGGTCGCCGACGCGCACCGCCTCGTCGACACCGGACACAAGGCCGGCACGGTCGTCGTCACGCCCGTGCCCGAACACCAGGAGGCATGATGCGCGCGATCGTACAGAACGGCTACGGCGGCCCCGAGGTCCTCGCGGTCGCCGACGTCCCCGAGCCCGCGCCCGGCCGCGGGGAGGTCGCGGTCGCGGTCACGGCGGCCGGCGTCCACGCCGGCGACGTGTGGATCATGCGCGGCGAGCCGCTGCTGATCCGGGCCGCCTTCGGGGTGAAGCGCCCGAAGCAGCCCGTCATCGGGCGGGACATCGCCGGCGTCGTCACCGCCGTCGGCCAGGGCGTCGCCGAGCTCGCCGTCGGCGACCGGGTGTTCGCCGAGTCCGACCGGGGCGGCTTCGCCGAGACCGTGGTGGTCGCGGCCAGGTACGTCCGGCGCGCCCCCGCGAACCTCGACGACGTCCACGCCGCCGTGATCCCGGTGTCGGCCACGACCGCGTTGCAGGCGCTCCGGCTCGGTCGCGTCGGGCCGGGGGACCGCGTGCTCGTGATCGGCGCGTCGGGTGGCGTCGGAACGTACGCCGTCCAGCTCGCGTCGGCGCTCGGCGCGGAGGTCACCGGCGTCGCCAGCGGCGCGAAGGCCGACCACGTGCGCGCCGCCGGCGCGAGCCGCGTGATCGACCACCGCACGGAGGACCCCACGCGGGACGCCGCCGTCTACGACGTCATCATCGACCTCGTCGCGGCGCAGTCGCTCACCGCGCTCAGCAGGATCCTCGCGCCGCGCGGCACGCTCGTGCTCTCGGCGGGCACGGGCTCGCGCACCTTCGGCCCCCTGCCCCGGATGGCGGCCGCCACGCTGCGCTCGCCGTTCACGAGGCGCCGCCTGAAGCCGCTGGCGGCCAAGCACCACGGCGACGACCTCGACGAGGTCCGCGCACTCGCGGAGGCCGGGCGGCTCCGACCGGTGGTCGACGAGGTCTTCCCGCTCGAACGCGGGCCGGAGGCCCTCGCCCGGCTGGCATCCGGATCGGTTCGCGGCAAGGTCGCGATCCGCATCCGGCCCGACGCGCAGGCGGATGCCGCATCCGACGCCGCGGCGAGCGCCGCGACATCCGATCACGCTGGGGGAGGCGGGACCGGGTGACGCCGGACGCGGGTGCTCAGCCGAGCAGCACCGCACCGTAGGCGAGCGCCGCGACGAGCACCCACGACGCGAGGCCGGTCACCAGCGCGCGCCAGCCCGTGTGCAGCAGCGCGGCGACGCGGATCGACGCGCCGAGCGCGAACAGCGCCATCGCGAGGAGCGTCGTCTGCACGAGGTCGGCGGCCGTCAGCACCACCTCGGGCACCGGCAGGAACGTTCGGACGAGCACCGCGACGAGGAACCCCGCGACGAACAGCGGCACGATCGCGGGGCGCGGGCCGGAGGCATCCGTCGACCGTCGCCGCTCTGCGCCCGCGGCGATCGCCACCATCGGTGCGAGCAGCAGCACGCGGGTGAGCTTCACGACCACCGCGACGGCGAGCGCCGAGGCCCCCGCGATCTGGGCGGTCGCGACGACCTGCCCGACGTCGTGCACGCCCGCTCCGACCCAGTGCCCGAACTGCGCGGCCGACAGGCCGAGCGGATGCCACAGCGCGGGCAGCACGGCGATCGCGAGCGTGCCGCACAGGGTGACGAGCGCGACCGGACGGGCCTGCTCGTCGTCGCGGGCCCGCACCGTCGCCGCCATCGCGCCGATGGCCGACGCCCCGCAGATCGCGAACCCGCTCGCGATGAGCAGCGGCTCGTGACCGGGCAGCCGCATGGCACGGCCGAGCGCCAACGTGCCGGCGAAGGTGAGCACGACGACGGCCACGGTGGTGAGGATCGTGATCCAGCCGAGCCCCGCGATGTCGGCGAGGCTCAGCTTCAGGCCGAGCAGGACGATGCCGGCGCGCAGCAGCGTCCGCGCCGAGAACGCGAGGCCCGGCCGCAGGACCCCGTCGAGCGCGGGGCGCAGGGCGGGGACCTGGCCGGCCACGATGCCCGCCGCGACGGCGACCGTCAGGAGCGGGACGACCGGGACGGCGAGGTGGACCAGCCAGGCGAACGCGGCGGCGGCCGCCGCGACGCCGAGGCCGGCCGTCCGGCTGCGCCACCGCCGCGATGCAGGGCCCGGGCCGTCGGGCCCCCGACCGTTCATCCCCAGCCCGGCAGCCAGAAGTGCAACTGCCGGAAGTCGGGCGTCACGGGCACCGCGGTCCAGAGCGGGAGGAAGAAGATCGAGACCGCCACCGCCACGCCGAGGAACACCCCGACGGTGGCGATGCCCTGCTGGCGCCGCCACCTCGGGTGGTCGCGCCGGCCGAGCACGATGCCCATGACCGCGGCGAGCGCGAGCAGCACGTAAGGCTCGTAGGCGATCGTGTAGAACTGGAAGACCGTGCGGCCGAGGTACATGAGCCACGGCAGGTAGCCGGCGGCGACGCCGACGAGGATGGCGCCCGCCGTCCACTCGCGATACCGGGCGAAGCGGTAGACGAGGTAGCCCGTGGCGAGCGTCGCGGCCCACCAGATGATCGGGTTCGGGATGCCCATGATCGACGCCCAGCACTCCCCCTGGCCGCAGCCCCCCGACCCGTCGATCGTCGAGGCGAAGTACATGTTCGTCGGGCGCAGCGAGATCGGCCAGGTCAGCGGGTTCGCCTGCCACGGATGAGGGGAGGCCACGCCGACGTGGTACCCGTACGCAGCCTGGTGGTAGTGCCACAGGCTCTGGAGCGAGTGCGGCACCCACGACCAGAACCCCGTCGCCGCGTTGCCCGGTTCGTCGGCCCACCCGCGGTAGTAGCCGCCGTCGGTCACGAGCCATCCGGCCCAGGACGCGAGGTAGACGACGCCGGCCACCGGGACCAGCAGGAGGAAGGTCGCAGGCGCCTGCTTGAACAGCGCGCCCTCGACCCAGAAGCCCAGCCCGGCGCGCCGCCGGGCCATCGCGTCGACGAGGACGAGGTAGATGCCGAAGGCGGCGACGAAGTAGAGGCCCGACCACTTCACGGCGGTGGCCGCACCGAACGCGACGCCCGCGGCGATCACCCACGGACGCGCCCAGATCACCGGCCCCCAGTGCGGCTCGGCTCCGCCCTCGTGCAGCGCGGCGAGCCGTTCGCGCAGCCGTGACTCGGACGCCGTGCGGTCGAGGAGCACGAACCAGAATCCGAACAGGGCGAAGAGCATGACCCAGTTGTCGAGCAGCGCGACCCGGCTCATCACGATCGCGTTGCCGTCGATGGCGAGCAGGAACCCGGCGATCACGGCGACGAGCGTGGAGCGGAAGAGGCGTCGGCCGACCAGCGTCATGAGGAACACGGCGATCGTGCCGGCGAGCGCCGTCGACGCGCGCCACCAGAACGCGCTGTCGGCTCCGAAGAGCGCCATGCCGAGCCCGATCATCCACTTGCCGAGCGGCGGGTGCACGACGTACGCCGGGTCGTCGGAGAACACCTCGGTGTCGCCGCGTGCGAAGTCCTCGTTCGCGCCCTCCGGCCACGCCGACTCGTACCCGTTGGCGAGGAGCGTCCAGGCGTCCTTCACGTAGTAGGTCTCGTCGAACACGATCGCCTGCGGATTCCCGAGGTTCCAGAACCGCAGTACCGCCGCGAGGAGGGTGACGGCGATCGGGCCGCCCCAGGTCCAGAGGGCTCGGCGGCGCGGCGTGCGGAGCAGGTTCGCCCACCACGCGTCGAGGCGGGTGCCGACGGGGGTCGCGGGGGCGACGGGGGCTGCCGGGGCGACGGGGGCCGCCGGGGTCGCGTCGGTCGCGGTCGCGGTCGCGCTCGATCCGGCGGATGCCCCGCCGTCGCGTCCGGTGGAGGTCGCCTCGTGCTCGTCGCGCGCGTCAGCGCCGACCCCGTGGAGACCCATGCGCTCCACTGTATCCGCGCCTCCCGCGGCATCCGTGCGCCAGACTGGAGCGGTGATCATCCTCGCGGCGACGCCCATCGGCAACCTCGGCGACGCATCGACCCGGCTCCGGCAGGCGCTGGAGGACGCCGACGTCGTCGCGTCGGAGGACACGCGCGTCACGCAGCGTCTCCTCGCCGCGCTGGGCATCGCCAATCGGCCCCGACTCATCGCCCTGCACGAGCACAACGAGCGCGCACGCGCGGCCGACCTCGTCGAACTGGCTCGCGACGACGACCTGCTCGTGCTGAGCGACGCGGGCATGCCGACCGTGTCCGACCCGGGCTTCCCGCTCGTGCAGGCGGCTGTGGCCGCCGGCGTCGACGTGACCGCGATACCCGGGCCCAGTGCGGTCGTGACGGCGCTCGCCGTCTCCGGCCTGCCGACCGATCGGTTCGCGTTCGAGGGGTTCCTCCCGCGCAAGGCTGGCGATCGCTCACGACGCCTCGCGGAACTCGCGGGCGACCGCCGCACGCTCGTCTTCTTCGAGGCGCCGTCGCGCCTCGCGGCGAGCCTCGGCGCGCTCGCCGAGGAATTCGGCGCCGACCGGCCCGCCGCGGTGTGCCGCGAGCTCACGAAGCTGCACGAGGAGGTTCGACGCGGCCCGCTCCGCGAGCTCGCGGAGTGGGCCGAGGCCGGCGTCCGCGGCGAGATCTGCGTCGTGGTCGGCGGGGCGACGGAGGCCCCGGTCGCCGATGCGGGCGAGGCGGTCGCGCGGGTCGTCGCGCTCGCGGCATCCGGCACCAGGCTGAAGGATGCCGCGGCGCTCGTCGCCGGCGAGACGGGCCTCGGCAAGCGAGACCTCTACGAGGCCGCGCTCGCCGCCCGCGCCGCCCGCTGACGCCGAGGGACCCGGGTGCCCGCGCGGCCGGATGCCCTCCCGGCGGTTCGCGTTCCCCCGCGGTCCATGCACACGTATCGAAATCACAGGTGGCTCCCACGCCGCTCACATGATCCGGGCGCACTCTGAATCAACAGCGTCGTTTCGGGGGTGACGGACATGGCACAGGCAGTGCGATTCAACCGGTTCGGGGGGCCCGACGTGCTCGAGGTGACCGAGGTCCCGGTCCCGGAGCCCGGCCCAGGGGAAGTGCGAGTCAAGGTGTTCGCGAGCGGGATCTCGCCCGTGGAGACGGCGGTGCGTCGAGGCGATCACGCCGATCGCTGGCCGGTCGAGTTCCCATCCGGCCAGGGCCGCGACGTCGCAGGAGTGGTGGACGCGATCGGGGACGGCGTGACGCGGTTCCGGCGCGGCGACGAGGTGATGGGATTCGTCTCGCGAGGAGCCCAGGCGACCTTCGTCGTCGCGCCCGCGTCGCAGCTCCTTCCCAAGCCGGCGTCGGTGTCCTGGGAGGTCGCCGGGTCGCTGTACGTCGCGGGGACGACCGCGCTCGCCGCCGTCGACGGCCTGAACCTCGGCCCGAACGACGTCGTGGTGATCACCGCGGTCGCCGGCGGGATCGGGTGTCTCGCGGCGCAGCTCGCGCGGGTTCGCGGTGCGGTGGTGATCGGCACCACGACCGAGTCGCGGTTCGACTTCGTCCGCCAGTTCGGGATCGAGCCGATCGCGTACGGGCCCGACCTCGCATCGCGCATCCGGAGCATCACCGATCGGCAGGTCACCGCGTTCCTCGACTTCCTCGGAGGCCAGGCCGCGGAGGCAGCGGAGCTCGGGGTCCCGGCGTCGCGCGTGTTCACGACGACGGACTGGGACGCGGTCGAGGACGACGATGCGGTCAAGCTGTACGCGGGCGACACCATCGCGCTCGGGCGCATCGCGCAGCTCATCGCCGACCGGCAGGTCCGACTGCCGATCGCCGACGTGTTCCCGCTCGCCGACATCGCCGACGCCTACCGGGAGCTCGACCGGCGCGACGCCCCCGGGAAGATCGTGATCGGCATGAACCTCGTCGACTACCCCGGCCAGAAGGTGAAGCCGTCTCGGCTCAAGCAGCAGGACCTCACCATCGGCGTCCCGACCCCGCACGAGCGGATGTCGGTCGAGGGCGTGCTGCCGCCGGTCATCGGCGACGGACGCGCCCGGCACCTGCGGACCGGATCCATCCCCGTGGTGGAGCCGAGCGGTCCCCGCGGCTGAGCCGGGCGGGCGTCCGGCCGGGCGGGCGTCCGGCCGGGCGGGAGTCCGCCCGGGCGTAGCGGGCGTGTGCGCGCCCGTAGGATTGTCGGCATGGCCGACGCCTCCTCGTTCTACATCACGACCCCCATCTTCTACGTCAACGACGTGCCCCACATCGGGCACGCGTACACGGAGGTGGCCGCCGACGTGCTCGCGCGGTGGAACCGCCAGGCGGGTCGCGACACGTGGATGCTCACCGGCACCGACGAGCACGGCCAGAAGATCCTGCGCACCGCGACCGCCAACGGCGTGAGCCCGCAGGAATGGGCCGACAAGCTCGTCGCCGACGCGTGGAAGCCGCTGCTCGACACGGTCGACGTCGCCAACGACGACTTCATCCGCACGACCGACGAGCGCCACGAGCGCAACGTCCAGCGGTTCCTCCAGCACCTCTTCGACGAGGGGTGGATCTACACCGGCGAGTACGAGGGCTACTACTGCGTCGGCTGCGAGGAGTACAAGCAGCAGTCCGAGCTCGTCGACGGCACCGGCGAGTACGAGGGGCAGCTGGTCTGCGCCATCCACTCCAAGCCCGTCGAGCTGCTGCACGAGAAGAACTACTTCTTCCGCATGTCGGCGTTCGCCGACAGGCTGCTCGCCCTCTACGAGGAGCGGCCCGACTTCGTCCAGCCCGAGTCGGCGCGCAACGAGGTCGTCAGCTTCGTGCGACGCGGCCTCGACGACCTCTCGATCTCGCGGTCCACGTTCGACTGGGGCGTGAAGGTCCCGTGGGACGAGACGCACGTCGTCTACGTCTGGTTCGACGCGCTCCTCAACTACATCACCGCCGTCGGGTACGGCGAGGACGACGACCGGTTCGCGCGCCGGTGGCCGGCGCAGCACCTCGTCGGCAAGGACATCCTCCGCTTCCACGCCGTCATCTGGCCGGCGATGCTCATGGCCGCCGGCCTCGACGTGCCGACCGGCGTGTTCGGCCACGGCTGGCTGCTCGTCGGCGGCGAGAAGATGTCGAAGTCGAAGCTCACCGGCATCGCGCCGTCGCAGATCACCGACACGTTCGGCTCCGACGCGTTCCGCTACTACTTCCTGTCGGCGATCTCCTTCGGGCAGGACGGCTCGTTCTCATGGGAGGACCTCGCGGCGCGCTACCAGGCCGAGCTCGCGAACGGCTTCGGCAACCTCGCCTCGCGCGTGATCGCGATGATCGGCCGCTACTGCAGCGGCGCCGTGCCCACCGGCACCGGGGAGGCCCGCACCGAGGCCGACGAGGCGATCCGGCGCATCGAGCAGGAGGCGACGGACGCCGCGTGGCAGGCGATCGACCGCCTGCAGATCCACGAGGCGATCGCCGCCACGTGGAGGCTCGTCGACGCCCTGAACGGGTACATCACCGAGCAGGAGCCGTGGGTCCTCGCGAAGGACGAGACGAAGCGCGCGCGCCTCGAGGCCGTACTCGAGACGGCCTACCACGGGGTCGGCACGCTCGCCGTGCTGCTCTCGCCCGTGCTGCCGAAGGCCACGGCGAAGCTCTGGACCGCGCTCGGCGCGCCCGGCACCGTGCAGGATCAGCGCATCGACCGCGCACACGAGTGGAGCGTCGGCACCCAGACCTCGGCGCTCGAGCCGCTGTTCCCGCGCGTGGAGGCGACCGAGTGACGGCTGGCGCCGACCACCTCCGCACCCGGTCCGACGGCGGGCGCGCCGTCGAGTACCCGCCTTCGCCCGAGCCGCTCGCGGTGCCCGTCTACGACAACCACACCCACCTCGAGATCGCCGACGGTGCGCTGCCGCTCACGGCGCACGAGCACCTCGAGCGCGCGGCATCCGTCGGCGTCGCGGGAGCCGTGCAGGTCGGCACGGATGTCGCGACGAGCCGCTGGTCCGCCGAGATCGCGGCCCGCGAGCCGCGACTGCTGGCCGCGGTCGCTCTGCACCCGAACGAGGCGCCCGAGCTCGCCGCCCGCGGCGAGCTCGATGCGGCGATCGCGGTGATCGACGAACTCGCCGCGCAGGCGCGCGTGCGGGCCGTCGGCGAGACCGGGCTCGACTTCTACCGCACCGGCGACGACGGCCGCGAGGCGCAGTTCCGCTCGTTCGAGGCGCACATCGAGATCGCCAAGCGCCACGGCATCGCGCTGCAGATCCACGACCGCGACGCGCACGACGAGGTGGTGGCGACGCTGCGCCGGGCCGGCGCCCCCGACACGACGATCTTCCACTGCTTCTCGGGCGGTCGGGAGCTCGCCCGGCTCGCGGGCGACGCCGGCTGGTACTGCTCGTTCGCCGGCAACGTGACGTTCAAGAACGCCGAGAACCTCCGCGACGCCCTGCGGGCCGTGCCGCGCGACCGGATCCTCGTCGAGACCGACGCGCCGTACCTCACCCCGGTGCCGTTGCGCGGGCGGCCGAACGCGCCGTACCTCGTGCCGCACACCATGCGGTTCATGGCCGCAACGCTCGGTGCCGACCTCGACGAGCTGTGCGCCCAGGTCGCCGCGAACACCGAGCGCGCGTACGGCACGTGGGCCGACGGGCTCGAGGCGGGTTCCGCGTGACGCGGCGTGCCGCGCGCGCAGGCGCCGCCGGCTGCCGGAGCATCGTGAGGGTGCGGGGGAGCAGGGCGTGAACGCGCATCGACACGAGGCCGACGGCGGCGGCGTCGTCACGCCGCGCCTGCTCGGACCGGCCGAGATCCGCGACCTCGCCGAACTGCTCGACGTCACGCCGACGAAGAAGCTCGGCCAGAACTTCGTGCACGACGCCAACACGGTCCGCCGCATCGTGCAGACCGCCGGGGTGCAGCGCGGCGAGACCGTGCTCGAGATCGGACCCGGGCTCGGGTCGCTCACGCTCGGGCTCCTCGAGGCCGGAGCGCGGGTGATCGCGGTCGAGATCGACGCGCGCCTCGCGGCCCAGCTCCCGCACACGGTCAGCGTCATGCAGCCGGGCCCGTCGCTCACGGTCGTCCGCGAGGACGCATTGCGCGTGACCGACCTGCCGGGCGAGCCGACGCGGCTCGTCGCGAACCTCCCGTACAACGTCTCCGTTCCGGTGCTGCTGCACCTGCTCGAGCACTTCCCGTCGCTCACCTCGGGCATCGTCATGGTGCAGGCCGAGGTCGGACACCGGCTCGCCGCCGAGCCCGGTTCGAAGGTCTACGGCGGTCCGAGCGTCAAGGCGAGCTGGTACGGCGACTGGCGCACGGCCGGCCAGGTGTCCCGAATGGTGTTCTGGCCGGTGCCGAACGTCGACTCCGTGCTCGTCGGATTCGAGCGCGGCGAGGCCCCCGGCGATCCGCCTGGCACGGAGGCGGAGCGGCGGGTCGTGTTCGCGATCGTCGACGCCGCGTTCCAGCAGCGGCGCAAGATGCTCCGCCAGTCGCTGTCGGGCGTGCTCGGCGGATCCGCCGCCACGGCGAGCGCCGTGCTCGAGCGCGCGGGCGTCGACCCCCAGGCGCGCGGCGAGCAGCTGACCGTCGAGGACTTCCTGCGGATCGCGCGGGCCGCGGCATCCGTCGCCTGACCTCGCACACCGGGTGCGGTGCCGGTCTTCGGCCCCCGAAGTGGCCCTCGGCGCTGCGCGATCGGCCCGCCCGCGTCGGCTAGCGTGGTGCCATGGTGTTCCCGGCGACCGACGCGGCAGTGCACGTCCGAGCCCCCGGGAAGATCAACCTCTTCATGCGGGTCGGAGCCCTCGACGACGACGGCTACCACGACGTCGCGACCGCGTACCAGGCCGTGTCGCTCTACGAGGACATCCGCGCGTGGCCCGACGACGAGTTCTCGGTCGCGTTCGGCGGCTCGGTCGACACCTCCGGCCTGCCGACGGATGCCTCGAACCTCGCGCTCCGTGCCGCGAAGCTGCTCGCCCGCCATGCCGGCGTGCCCGGAGGGGTGCGCCTCGAGATCGACAAGCACGTTCCGATCGCGGGCGGCATGGGCGGCGGGTCGGCGGATGCCGCGGGCACGCTCGTCGCGTGCGACGCGCTCTGGGGCACCGCGCTGCCGAAGGAGGAGCTGCACGCGCTCGCGGCGTCGCTCGGCGCCGACGTGCCGTTCGCGCTGACCGGCGGCACGGCGATCGGCACGGGGCGCGGCGACCGGCTGAGCCCGGCGCTGGCCACCGGCTCGTTCCACTGGGTGCTCGTGACGGCCGACTTCGGGCTCTCGACGCCGGCCGTGTACGGCGAGCTCGACCGGCGACGCGACGCGGGCCTCGACCCCGAGTGGCGGGACGGGCACCACGGCGCGCGCACCGCGCTCGACTCGCCGACCGTCGACGCGGCCGTGCTGCAGGCGCTCCGCGCGGGCGACCCGCGGCAGCTCGCGGCAGCGCTCCACAACGACCTCCAGTCGGCCGCCATCGGGCTCGCGGGGCGTCTGGCGCAGGTGATCGACCTCGGCGAGCAGAACGGCGCCCTGGCCGGTCTCGTGTCGGGCTCGGGCCCGACGGTCGCGTTCCTCGTCGACGACGCCGACGGTGCGCTCGAGCTCCAGGTGGCGCTCTCGGCGGCGGGCCTCACGGCGTTGCACGTGCACGGTCCGGTGCACGGCGCGCGCGTCCTGCCCTTCTGATCTGACGCCCGCCCGCCCCGCCCCGACCCGCGGCGGCGCCGCTCCGGCCCCCGGCGGCGCCGCTCCGGCCCCCGGCCGCGCCGCTCCATCCCGCGGCCGCGCCGCGCGGGCACGCTCGCGCCTCCCGACGCGGGCGCGAACCAGTTGCCCTGTGCTGCGCCGCCAGCGAAAGGATGCCATCTGCACCGCTCGGCCGTGCGGGCGGTGCAGGTGACATCCTCTCGATGAATCCAGGCCGCGGATTGTGGACAGCCGGCACCGTGCCGTCGCGCGACCCCGGACGCTGGGGTCCGTGAGCAGATCCGCTGGGCTTCCGTGGCACCTCAGCGCCGTGCCGTCCTTCACCCGCGCGGAGGCGAACCGCCACGGCGTGGGGTGGCGCCGGCTCGCCGCACCCGACCTCGAGCGGACGTTCCATGGCGTGCGCCGGCACGTCGGGGCGGAGCCCTCGATCCGTGAACTCGCCGAGGCGTACGCCAAGCGGATGCCTCGCCGGCAGGTGTTCAGTCACGTCACGGCCGCCGCGCTGTGGGGCATCCCCGTACCGAGGCGCGCCGAGCGCGCCCGCCCGGGACCGGTCGCCGACAGCGCGTCGGCGCGCCCGCTCCTGCACGTCGCGGTGCCGCGTGGCTCGGCGCGACCGAGCGCCGCCGGCGTCGAAGGGCACGTGATCTCGTTCGAGTCCGTGCGGGTCATCGTGCATGGCGGGTTGCGCGTGGTCGATCCGGCGAGCGCCTGGGTGCAGCTCGGCGCATCGCTCCGTGTCGACGACCTCGTCGCTGCCGCCGAGTACCTGATCACCGGATCGCAGCCGTTCGACGGACGAGTACCGCTCTGCGGACGGGACCAGCTCGAGTCCGCCCTCGCCGCACATCCCGGGCGTCGTGGGATCGACGCGCTCCGTCGAGCCCTGGCCGCCGCACGATGGGGTGCCCTGTCGCGCAGGGAGACGCTGCTGCGGCTCGACCTCGTGAGGGCGGGCCTACCCGAGCCGGTCCCCAATCACCGGGTCCTGGACGGACGTGGCGAACTCGTCGCGATGATCGACCTCGCGTATCCCGATCGTCGGGTCGGGATCGAGTACCAGAGCGACCTGCACCGGTCGACTGCGCAGTGGCGACGCGACATCCGCCGGATCGAGCGGCTCGCCGATGCGGGCTGGGTGATCGTCCAGGCGACCGCGGACGACGTCAGCGCGGACGGCGAGCTGCGCGACTCGGCGGCATTCGCCGACCGCGTGCGTCGGCGACTCGTCGCGCGCGGCACGGACCGCGGCTGAACGAGAGGATGGCATCTGCACCGCGCGGCGCGGTGACCGGTGCGGATGGCATCTCCTCGACATGAGGGTGACGCCTCGTCGGCCCGTGGCCGAGCCGAGCGCGGGCCGGCGCTGCGCGCGGCGAAGTAGGGTTGAGCGCGACATGGCACACCTCCTCGGCGCCGAGCGCCTGCACCTCGAGTTCCCCACGCGCACCGTCTTCGACGAGGTCACCCTCGGCATCGACGAGGGCGACCGCATCGGCATCGTGGGGCGCAACGGCGACGGCAAGTCGACGCTGCTGAAGCTGCTCGCGGGGCGGCTCGAGCCCGACGGCGGCCGGGTGACCGTCCGACGCGGCGTCCGCATCGGCATGCTCGACCAGGCCGACGCCGTCGACCCGGACGCCACGGTCGCCGAGGCCGTCGTCGGCGGCATCGACGAGCACGTGTGGGCGGGCGACGCGAAGGTGCGCGATGTGATCGCGGGGCTGCTCGGCGACGTGCCGTGGCAGGGTCGCGTGGGCGACCTGTCGGGCGGCCAGCGTCGCCGCGTCGGGCTCGCGGCGCTGCTCATCGGCGACTGGGACGTGCTCTTCCTCGACGAGCCGACGAACCACCTCGACGTCGAGGGCATCGCGTGGCTCGCGCGCCACGTGAAGGGCCGCTGGGCCGCGAGCGACGGCGCGCTCGTCGTCGTCACGCACGACCGGTGGTTCCTCGACGCGGTGTGCACGGCCACGTGGGAGGTGCATGACGGCATCGTCGAGCCGTTCGAGGGCGGGTACGCGGCCTACGTGCTGCAGCGCGTCGAGCGCGACCGGATGGCGGCGGCATCCGAGGCCAAGCGGCAGAACCTGATGCGCAAGGAGCTCGCGTGGCTGCGCCGCGGCGCGCCGGCCCGCACGTCGAAGCCGAAGTTCCGGATCGACGCGGCGAACGAGCTCATCGAGAACGAGCCGCCCGTGCGCAACCCGGTCGAGCTCAACCGCCTCGCGGTGTCGCGGCTCGGCAAGGACGTGGTCGACCTCCTCGACGTGTCGGTCGAGTACCCCGTGCGGGATGCCGCGCCCGGCGCGCCCGCGACGCGGACCGTGCTGCACGAGCTCGAGTGGCGCATCGCGCCGGGGGAGCGCACCGGCATCCTCGGCGTGAACGGGGCGGGCAAGTCGACGCTGCTGAAGCTGGTGACGGGCGACGTCGAGCCGACGACGGGGCGCGTGAAGCGCGGCAAGACCGTGAAGATCGCGGTCCTGAGCCAGGAGCTCGCCGAGCTCGCCGAGTGGACCGAGGAGCGCGTGAGCGCGGTGGTCGCGGCGCAGAAGACGGCGTACGTCGTCGGCTCGGGCTCGAAGGCCGTCGAGCTCACGCCCGGCCAGCTCCTGGAGCGGCTCGGGTTCACGAGCCAGCAGCTCGCGACCCCGGTCAAGGACCTCTCGGGCGGGCAGAAGCGCCGCCTGCAGCTCCTGTTGATCCTGCTGCAGGAGCCGAACGTGCTGATCCTCGACGAGCCGACGAACGACCTCGACACCGACATGCTCGCCGCGATCGAGGACCTCCTCGACGCCTGGCCCGGCACGCTGCTCGTCGTCAGCCACGACCGGTACCTCGTCGAGCGCGTCACCGACCGGCAGGTCGCGATCCTCGACGGGCACCTGCGCGACCTGCCGCGCGGTGTCGACCAGTACCTCGAGCTGCGCCGGCAGCAGGCGACGGATGCCGCGGCCGCGACGTCGTCGGCGGCGACGCGCCCGACCGCGCCAGCGGGCGGGCCCGGCGCGGCAGCGGGCGGCGGCGCGAGTGCCGCGGCATCCGCCCCGGCCCTCACGGGTGCCGACCGCCGGTCGGCCGAGAAGGAGCTGTCGTCGATCGACCGGCGGCTCGAGAAGCTGCAGGCGCAGATCGCCGAGCACCACGAGAAGCTCGCCCGTCACGACCAGTCCGACTACGTCGGGCTCGGCGCCCTCGGCGACGAGCTGCGGTCCCTCGAGGATTCCGTGGCAGACCTGGAGACGCGCTGGCTCGAAGTATCCGAGCAGCTCGAAGGATGACGTCGCAGGATCTGTGACCATCGATGACCTGGTGGTCAATCAGGCGCAGATCCTTCGCCTACCGTTGAGGTGCGCCCGCGAACGCGGCAACGACGCCCCACCGCCACCAGCGGTGGGGTTCGTCATGTCCAGGCACCACCGCCACCAGCATCCGAACGCGCGCGCTGATCGGAAGAGGAACCCCGCCATGCCCAGCACCACCACCAAGCTCATCGCCGCGCTCGCCGCAGCCCCGCTCGTCATCGGCCTCGCGGCCTGCTCGTCGGCCGGTGCCGCGGAGGGCGACGACGTCGTCCGCATCGGCGTCGTCGGCAAGTCCGACCCGCAGTGGCCCGCATTCGAGGAGGCCGCGGCAGCCGCCGGCATCGACATCGAGCTCGTCGACTTCGCCGACTACACGCAGCCGAACCCGGCGCTCACCGAGGGCGAACTCGACCTCAACCAGTTCCAGCACATCGTGTACCTCGCCGACTACAACGTGTCGGCCGACGCCGACCTCGTGCCGATCGGCGCGACCGCGATCTATCCGCTCGGCCTGTACTCGCTGGAGTACGACTCGGTCGAGGACATCCCCGCCGGCGAGAGCGTGGCCGTGCCTGACGACCCCTCGAACCTGGCCCGTGCGCTCCTCGTGCTCCAGTCGGCCGGCCTCATCGAGCTCGACGGCGGCGGCTCGATCTTCTCGACCGTCGACGACATCGACGAGGTCGCCTCCAAGGTGCGGGTCACGCCGCTCGAGGCGTCGCTGACCCCCACGAGCCTGCCCGACGTCGCAGCGGCGATCATCAACAACGACTTCGTGCAGGACGCCGGCCTCACCTTCGCGGACGCGATCGCGCAGGACGACCCAAGCGACCCCAACGCGCTGCCGTACGTGAACATCTTCGCCGCGCGCGCCGACGACGCCGAAGACGAGACGTACCTGAAGCTCGTCGAGATCTTCCAGACCGACCCCGAGGTCCAGGCGGGCCTGCTCGAGGCCTCCGGCGGCACGGCGGTGCCGCTCACGACCCCGGTCGACGAGCTCGAGGCCTCGCTCGCCACCGTCGAGGACGACACCCGCACCCTGGGCTGACCCGACCACGACACGACCCGGCACGCGCCCGGGTGGCGCGCCCCGACCGGGCGTCGCCACCCGGACGCGCGTGCGTGGAGGAGGTACCGCATGGCGCTCGTGACCCTCGAGCACGTCAGCAAGTCCTATCCCGCCGTCGGCCGCACGGCCGAGGCCGTCACGGCCGTCGACGACGTGTCCCTCGAGATCGAGGCAGGCGACGTCTACGGCATCATCGGCTACTCGGGCGCCGGCAAGTCGACGCTCGTGCGACTCGTCAACGCCCTCGAGCCGGCGACGAGCGGCTCGATCCGGATCGACGGCCGCGAGATCACGGGACTTCGCGAACGCGAGCTCCGCGGCATCCGCCTCGGCATCGGCATGGTCTTCCAGCAGTTCGAGCTCTTCGACGCGAAGACGGTGCGGGGCAACGTCGCCTACCCGTTGAAGGTGGCCGGCTGGGCGAAGGCCGACATCCGCGCGCGCGTCGACGAGCTCCTCGCGTTCGTCGGCCTGACCGACAAGGCGGGCGCCCGCCCCGACGAGCTGTCCGGCGGACAGAAGCAGCGCGTCGGCATCGCCCGCGCCCTCGCGACGCGCCCGCGCATCCTGCTCGCCGACGAGGCGACGAGCGCGATCGACCCCGAGACGACCCAGGAGGTGCTCGCGCTCCTCAAGCGCGTGAACGAGGACCAGGGCGTGACGATCATCGTGATCACGCACGAGATGGACGTGATCCAATCGATCGCGACGAAGGTCGCCGTGATGGACCGGGGCCGGGTCATCGAGCACGGCGACGTCTTCGACGTGTTCTCGAGCCCGCGGCATCCGTCGTCGCAGCGGTTCGTCGGCACGGTGGTCAAGGGCGTGCCCTCGCCCGCCGAGCTCGCGGTGCTCCGCGAGCGGCACGAGGGGCGCATCGTCACGTGCTCCTTCCGCGACGGCGACGCGTCGCAGGCGCGCGTGTTCCTCGACCTCGCCGAGGCCGGACTCGAGTTCGAGCTCGTGTACGGCGGCATCAACGACATCCGCGGCCGCGCGTTCGGCCACCTGACCCTGGCCGTCCGCGGCGAGGACGCCGCGATCGACCGCGCGCTCGCCGCGGTCGCACGGCACACCGACGTGACGGAGGTGCGCTGATGGATCGCCTCCTCGAACTGGGCCCCGAGTTCTGGGCCGCGGCCGGCGAGACCCTCTACATGGTCGCGCTCACGATGCTGTTCGGCGGTGCCGGCGGATTCGTGCTCGGGCTCGGGCTGTACGCCACGAGGCGCGGCGGCCTGCTGCCGAACGCAGTGGTGAACAACGTGCTGAACGTCGTCATCAACTTCTTCCGGCCGATCCCGTTCATCATCTTCATCGCCGCCGTGCAGCCGCTCACGCGCGCGGTCATCGGCGTCGGCATCGGGACGGATGCCGCGATCTTCGCGCTGTCGCTCGCCGCGTCGTTCGCGATCGGCCGGATCGTGGAGCAGAACCTGCTCACGGTGCGCCCGGGGGTCATCGAGGCGGCGCGGTCGATGGGAGCGGGCCCGTGGCGGATCCTCCGCACGGTCGCGGTGCCCGAGGCCCTCGGCCCGCTGATCCTCGGCTACACGTTCATCGTCATCGCGGTGATCGACATGTCGGCCATGGCGGGCCTCATCGGCGGCGGCGGGCTGGGCTACTTCGCGCAGCTCTACGGCTTCCGGCAGTTCGAGCCCGTCGTGACGTGGGCGGCGGTGCTGCTCATCGTCGTGTTCGTGCAGGTGGTCCAGTATGCCGGCAACTGGCTCGCCCGACGCGTGCTGCGGCGCTAGGCCCGGCCACGGGTCGCGCTCCGGTGCACATGCCGCATGCCGCATGCGCCGGAGCGCGCGCGTGCGCCGCGGCGTCCGCCCGGTCAGGCGAAGCCGAGCGAGAGCTTCCGAAGCAGCGCGGCGAGCCGGCGCTGCTCGGCCGGCGGCAGGCCGGCGAGCAGTTCCGCCTCGGCATCGACGAGGCGGGTGATCGCGGCGTCGACCCGGGTCACTCCCGCGGGCGTCATCTCGACGAGGATGCCCCGGCCGTCGTGCGGGTCGGTCTGCCGCGTCACGAGGCCGCGGGCGACGAGCCGGTCGATGCGGTTCGTCATGGTGCCGCTCGAGACGAGCGTCTGCGCGAGCAGCGCCTTCGGCGGCAGGCGGAACGGCGCTCCGGCCCTGCGCAGGGCCGAGAGCACGTCGAACTCCCACGACTCGAGCTCGGATCGCTCGAACGCCTGCTTCCGCGCCCGATCGAGGAGCTTCGCGAGCCTGCCGACCCGCGAGAACACCTGAAGCGGCGCGAAGTCGAGGTCGGGTCGCTCGCGCTCCCAGTCGTCGACGATCCGGTCCACCTCGTCCTGGTCGCCGGTCGTCATGCCGCCAGTATCCCACCGGCGGCTCGCCGGCTCGTCGACGCCCACGGGCCCAAGGTCCCGACCGCGCCCGCCCGCGGTCGCAGGCTGGAGTACATGGCACGCGTCCTCGTCGCCTATGCGACCAAGCACCAGTCCACCGCCGAGATCGCCCGGGCGATCGCCGGCGAACTCCGCGCACGGGGCCACGCCGCCGAGGCGGCGGAGGCCGGGGGCGCGACCGCCGACGGCTTCGACGCCGTCGTGCTCGGCAGTGCGACGTACGCCGGCCGCTGGCGTCGCGAGGCTCGGCACTTCCTCTCGCATGAACGCGACCGGCTCGCGAAGATGCCGTTCTGGGTGTTCAGCTCCGGCCCGATCGGGGAGCCGAAGCCCGATGCGCCGCCCGACGACGACAAGTGGCTCGAGCCGCGCAAGGTCATCGAGCAGGCCGAGGCGCTCGGCGTCCGCGAGCATGTGGTGTTCGGCGGCCGCGTGCCGCAGGACCCCGGGAACTTCGTCGAACGCGCGATGCTCCAGAACACCCCGGAGGACTACCAGGACCTCCGGGACTGGGACGAGATCCGCGCGTGGTCGGGCCGGATCGCCGAGGCGCTGACGACCTGAGCGTCCTCCCCACCGACGCCCGGGGACCGCCAGGAGCCGGCGACCTCGACTCCGGCGGGCGGTCGACGCCCCGCCGGCCGCGCATCGCCGGACGCGCCTCGCATGGCAGACTTGACACCGCGCCCGAGGGCCGCCCGGGGGCGGTCCCGTGCGCGGTCCGCCATGGTGTAACGGCAGCACGACAGCCTTTGGAGCTGTGAGGACCAGGTTCGAATCCTGGTGGCGGAGCATGGATGAGAACCTCGCGATCATCGTGCTCGCCGCCGGCCAGGGCACGCGGATGAAGTCGGCCACCCCGAAGATCCTGCACCCGCTCGCGGGCGCGCCGATCATCGCGCACGTGCTCGCCACGGCGCGCGCGCTCGACGCGAAGCACGTCGTGGCGGTCGTCAGGCACGAGCGCGACCTCGTCGCGGGCGCGATCCTGGCCGAACTGCCCGAGGCGGTCATCGTCGACCAGGACGAGGTCGCCGGAACGGGCCGCGCCGTCGAGCAGGCGATCGCCGCGCTGCCCGACGACTTCGACGGCGACGTGCTCGTGCTGAACGGCGACGTGCCGCTGCTCAACGCCTCCACCCTGGCCGAGATGCTCGAACGCCATCGCGCCGACGGGCTCGCGGCGTCGGTCCTCTCCGCCCGGTACGACGACCCGTCCGGGTACGGGCGCATCGTCCGGGGCCCCGAGGGCGCGTTCGACCGCATCGTCGAGCAGAAGGACGCCTCCGCCGACGAGCTCGCCATCGACGAGATCAACGCGGGCGTCTACGCGTTCGGCGCTTCGGCGCTCCGCGACCAGCTCGCCAATCTCACGACCGAGAACGCGCAGGGCGAGAAGTACCTCACCGACATCATCGCGCTGCTTCGGGAAGCGGGCTCCGAGGTGAAGGCGCGACCGGTCTCCGAGGCATGGCTCGTCGCGGGCGTCAACGATCGTGCCCAGCTCTCCGAGACCGCGGCGCGGCTGAACGCGCTCATCGTGCGCGGCTGGCAGCTCAACGGCGTGACGATCGAGGACCCGGCGACGACCTGGATCGACCTCGCCGTGCGCATCGAGCCCGACGTCACCATCCGCCCGGGCACGCAGCTCAAGGGCGCGACGGCGATCGCGACCGGAGCGGTCGTCGGACCCGACACGACCCTCGTCGACTGCGAGGTCGGCGAGGGCGCCGAGGTGAAGCGAGCGGATGCCACGCTGGCCGTGATCGGCGCCGGCGCCTCGGTCGGCCCCTTCGCGTACCTCCGCCCGGGCACCGTGCTCGACGCCGACGGCAAGATCGGAACGTTCGTCGAGACGAAGAACGCGCACATCGGCGAGGGCAGCAAGGTGCCGCACCTCTCCTACATCGGCGACACCGAGATCGGCGAGGGCTCGAACGTCGGCGCCGGGTCGATCACCGCGAACTACGACGGCGTGGAGAAGCACCGCACGACCATCGGATCGCACGTTCGCACCGGGTCGCACGGCGTGTTCGTCGCGCCCGTTACGATTGGGGACGGGGCGTACACGGGGGCAGGCACGGTCGTCCGCAAGGACGTGCCGGCCGGTGCGCTCGGCGTGAACGTGGCCCCGCAACGCAACATCGACGGATGGGTCCAGCAGCACCGTGCCGGGAGCGCGGCCGCACAGGCGGCCGAGGCCGCGCACGGCGCGGGCGAGACCGACGAGAACGATGAGCGCGACCCTGAATAGGACCCGGCCTGGCCGGTGGGAAGGACAGTGACCATGTCGGGAATCGAGACCACCGGATCGAAACGGCTCGTCCTCGTGTCGGGGCGCGCGCATCCGGCGCTCGCGAAGCAGATCGCCGCCGAGCTCGGCAGCGAGCTGGTCCCGACCGACGCCCGTACGTTCGCCAACGGCGAGCTCTACGCCCGCTACGACGAGAGCGTGCGCGGCTCCGACGCGTTCGTGATCCAGTCGCACGCGGCGCCGATCAACGAGTGGCTCATGGAGCAGCTCATCATGGTCGACGCGCTGAAGCGCGCGTCCGCCAAGCGCATCACCGTCGTCTCGCCGTTCTACCCCTACGCCCGGCAGGACAAGAAGGGCCGCGGCCGCGAGCCGATCTCGGCGCGCCTGGTCGCCGACCTCTACAAGGCTGCCGGCGCCGATCGGATCATGTCGGTGGACCTGCACGCGGCCCAGATCCAGGGCTTCTTCGACGGCCCGGTCGACCACCTCTTCGCGATGCCGGTGCTCCTCGAGGAGTTCAAGAACTCGCTCGACCCCGAGACCCTGACGGTCGTCTCGCCCGACATGGGGCGTGTCCGCGTGGCCGACATCTGGTCCGACAAGCTCGGCGTGCCGCTCGCGATCATCCACAAGCGCCGCGACCCGCTCGTGCCGAACCAGGTGTCGGTGCACGAGATCGTCGGCGAGGTCGACGGCCGCGTGTGCCTGCTGGTCGACGACCTCATCGACACCGGTCGCACGATCGTGAAGGCCGCAGAGGCGTTGAAGGCGAACGGTGCGACCGGCGTCGTCGTCGCGGCGACGCACGCGGTGTTCTCCAACCCGGCGACCGAGATCCTGCAGTCCGACTTCATCGACCGCGTCGTGGTCACCGACACGCTGCCCCTGCCCGAGGAGAAGCGCTGGGACCGCCTCACGGTGCTGCCCATCGCACCGCTGCTGGCGCGCGCCATCCACGAGGTCTTCGAGGACGGGTCGGTGACGAGCATGTTCGACGGGGCGGCCTGATGGCGGATGCCACGGCGAAGCCCTGGCTCGCGAGCTACGCCCCGGGTGTCCCGCACTCGCTGCCCGCGCCGGAGGGGTCGCTCATCGACCTGATCCACCGCACGGTCGAGCAGTACCCGGATCGCCCTGCGCTGGAGTTCTTCGGCCGCGTCACGTCGTATGCCGAGCTCGGCGAGCAGATCGACCGCGCCGCGGAGGGCCTCAGGCGGCTCGGCGTGCAGCCGGGCGATCCGGTCGCGATCGTGCTGCCGAACTGCCCGCAGCACATCGTGGCGTTCTACGCGGTGCTCCGCCTCGGCGCGATCGTCGTCGAGCACAACCCGCTGTACACGCCGCGCGAACTGCGGCACCAGTTCGAGGACCACGGCGCTCGCGTCGTGATCGCGTGGGACAACGTCGTCGCGACGATCCAGGACTTCCCCGACGACCTCGCGATGCGCCACATCGTGTCGGTCGACCTCACCCGCGCGATGCCGTTCGCGACGCGCGCCGCGCTGCGGCTGCCGATCGCGAGGGCCCGCGAGGCGCGGGCGGCGCTCACCGCGAGCGTGCAGGGCGCCGTGCCGTGGCGCGAGCTGGTGGCATCCGACCGCATCGCCCCGCACATCCACGCGCCGCGCGTGGGCGACGTCGCCCTGATCCAGTACACGAGCGGCACGACCGGCAGCCCGAAGGGCGCGACGCTCACGCACGCCAACCTGCTCGCGAACGCCGCGCAGGCGCGCGCGTGGGTGCCCGACATCGAGCGCGGCACGTCGGTCGTGTACGCGGTGCTGCCGATGTTCCACGCCTACGGCCTCACGCTGTGCCTCACGTTCGCGATGAGCATGGGGTCGCGGCTCGTGCTGTTCCCGCGGTTCGACCCCGACCTCGTGCTGAAGGTCGTGAAGAAGCACCCGCCCACGTTCCTCCCGGCCGTTCCGCCGATCTACGAACGCCTCACCGCGGCCGCGGCCGAGCAGGGCGTCTCGCTCGAGGGCATCAGCATCGCGATCTCGGGAGCCATGCCGCTGTCGGCATCCGTCGTCGAGCCGTGGGAGGCGAAGACCGGCGGCTACCTCGTCGAGGGGTACGGGCTGTCGGAGTGCTCGCCCGTCCTCATGGCGAACCCGGTCGCTCCGACCCGCAAGGCGGGCACGGTGGGCCTGCCGCTGCCCGACACCGAGTGCCGCGTGGTCGACCCCGACGAGCCGTCGAACGACGTGCCGGCCGGTGAGCGCGGCGAGCTGGTGGTGCGCGGACCGCAGGTCTTCGGCGGCTACTGGCACAAGCCCGAGGAGACGGCCGCGGTCTTCGTCGACGACCCCGCGGGCGGCGCTCCCTGGTTCCGCACCGGCGACATCGTCACGATCGACGAGGACGGCTTCATCCGCATCGTGGATCGCATCAAGGAGCTCATCATCACGGGCGGCTTCAACGTCGCGCCGAGCGAGGTGGAGGAGGCGATCCGCCAGCACGCCGACGTCGCGGACTGCGCCGTCGTGGGCCTGCCCGACGAGCGGTCGGGCGAGCAGGTCGTCGCCGCAGTCGTGCTGCGGCCGGGTGCCGACCTCGACGCCGAGGGAATCCGCACCGCGGTGCGCGACCGGTTGACACCGTACAAGGTCCCCCGGCGGGTCGTCGCGGTCGACGACCTGCCGCGCTCGCTCATCGGCAAGGTGATCCGGCGCCAGGTGCGCGAGCAGCTGCTGGCCGGATCGGTCGAGTCGGGTCAGGCGGCGGCCGACTAGGCGTCGCGGCCGGGTGCCGCGGGCTTCGGGAACGCGGGCATCGGCCCGAGGTTGCCGAGCACCGTGCTCGACCCGGAGGGGGCGACCGCGATGCACAGCCATCCGGGCCCGCCGCGCGCGAAGAGGTCGAATTCGACGCGCGAGTCGTCGAGCCGGCTGAGGTCGGCGACGTAGACGGCGCACGCGTTCGCGGCGGCCGAGCGGGCGACGCCGAACGCCGACAGCACGACCGGCAGCACCATCGCGCCGAGCGCGAGGACCACGGCGATGCGGATGGCGCGCCTGCGGCGTGCACCGATGACGGGGCCGTCGTCGAGGCCGCCGGATTCCTCCCACCCGCCTGCGGGTCCGAGGTTCACCATGCCGAGCTCGCGAACATCGACCACGTCGCCGCGACGCACGCGAGCAGCGTGGCGCCGAGCACGGTCCAGGCCATGGGCAGGGGCAATGGCAGCGGCGCCGCCGCGGCGGCGAGCGTCCGTCGGCGATGCCAGCCGACGGCGAGGATCGCGACCGCGCCGGCCAGGAGGACCACGGAAGCCGCGACGAGCCAGGCCGTGTCGCTGACGATCCCCTCGCGGAGGACGAGAAGTGCGTTGAGGGCGACGGCGAACGCGGTGCGCGTCCAGGCGAGCGCGGTCCGCTCGGGCTGCAGGCCCGGATCGCGGGCGACGGCGTCCGTCATGACGTCACCACGAACAGGGCCGCGAGCACCGCGGCCGCGAGCAGGCCGATGGCGGAGATCAGCGGCAGCACCCAGCTGAACGGGAGCGGTCCGTTCCGCCGCATCGCGATCTCGTTGGCGCGCCAGCGCGTGTAGGCGCCGACGCTGAGCACCGCCGCCGCGATCGCGAGCACGACCGCGAGCACCAGCACCGCGACGCGCGGTTCGAGGGCGGTGGCGAACTGGTCGAGGAGCACCGCTCCCGCGAGCAGCGCGAGCGCGGTGCGGATCCACGCGAGGAAGGTGCGTTCGTTGGCGAGCGTGAACCGGTAGTCCGGGTGCTCGCCGTCGCGGCGCCACGATGGTTCGCGCACTGCGCGCCTCCTTGCCTCGCGTGGGATCCCTTCGTCCAGTATCGGTTAGTGCGAGGAGGGCGTGGTCTCGATCTCGCTGCGGTCGCCCGACCAGAGCGTGTGGAACACGCCCGGCGCGTCGATGCGCTTGTATGTGTGCGCGCCGAAGAAGTCGCGCTGGCCCTGCACGAGCGCAGCCGGGAGGCGGTCGGCGCGCAGGCCGTCGTAGTAGGCGAGCGACGAGGAGAACGCCGGGGTCGGGATGCCGGCCTGCGCGGCGGTCGCGACGACGCGGCGCCACGAGGACTGGCCGTTCGCGATCGCGTCGCGGAAGTACGGTGCGACGGCGAGTGCGACGAGGCTCGGGTCCTCGGCGTAGGCGTCGGCGATGCGGTTGAGGAAGCGGGCGCGGATGATGCAGCCCGCGCGCCAGATCTTCGCGACGTCGCCCTTGTGCACGTTCCAGCCGTACTGCTCGGCGCCGGCGATGATCTCGTCGAAGCCCTGCGAGTAGGCGATGATCTTCGACGCGTAGAGCGCCTTGCGGACGTCCTCGATGAACGCGTCGGCGTCCTCCGGGGCGACCGACCAGGCCTCGTCGGGGCCGGGGAGGTCGGCTGCGGCCTCGCGCTGCGCGCGCTTCGAGCTCAGCGACCGGGCGAACACGGCCTCGGCGATGCCGGAGACCGGCACACCGAGGTCGAGCGCGTTCTGGACGGTCCATGCGCCGGTGCCCTTGGCGCCGGCCTCGTCGAGGATGACGTCGACGAGCGGCTGCCCGGTCGCGGCATCCGTCTGCCGGAGGACCTCGGCGGTGATCTCGATGAGGTAGCTCTCGAGTTCGCCGGTGTTCCATTCGGCGAACACGTCGGCGATCTCGGCGGGGCTCTTGCCCGTGCCGCGGCGGATGAGGTCGTAGGCCTCGGCGATGAGCTGCATGTCGGCGTACTCGATGCCGTTGTGCACCATCTTGACGAAGTGGCCGGCGCCGTCGGTGCCGATGTGGGTGACGCAGGGCTCGCCCTCGGCGATCGCGGCGATCGAGGCGAGGATCGGACCGAGCGTCTCGTAGGACTCCGCCGAGCCGCCGGGCATGATCGACGGGCCGTGCAGCGCGCCCTCCTCGCCGCCGGAGATGCCGGCGCCGACGAAGTGGATGCCGGTCGGCTTGATCTCGGCCTCACGGCGGATCGTGTCGTGGAAGTTCGCGTTGCCGCCGTCGACGATGATGTCGCCGGGCTCGAAGCGCGAGACGAGCTCGGAGATGACGGCGTCGGTGCCCCGTCCCGCCTGCACCATGATGATCGCGGTGCGGGGCCGGGCGAGGGATGCCACGAAGTCGTCGTAGCTCTCGGAGGCGACGAAGCCGGCCTCGGGGTGCTCGCCCGTGAGCGTGTGGGTGCGCTCGGGGGAGCGGTTGAACACGGCGACGGTGTTGCCCTCGCGGCTCGCGAGGTTGCGGGCGAGGTTCGAGCCCATGACGGCGAGGCCGACGACTCCGATGTTCGCGCGGGCGGTGGTGGTGCTCTCGGGCATGCTCATGGCTCCTGCGTGGGTGGGGGTTCCGGCACCACGCTAGCAGGGCGGTGCCACCGAAGAATCAGACGCCAATCAGTATGACACCGAATAAGTATGATTTAAAACGGATGGCGCGACGTGACGCGCCCCGTCATGCGATCGCGCGTCGTCGACCCGCCTCATGGGGTCGGCAGGGACCTCGGGATGTCGCGCCAGGTGCGCTCCACATCGTCGGCCGTGCGGCCGAGCACCCGGAGCATGGCCTCGCGCGCGGCATCCGCCCGGCCCGCGAGGATCGCGTCGGCGACGTCGACGTGCCACTGCATCGCGTCCTCGCTCGGATGCGCCGGCATCAGGCCGCTCGACGTTCGCCCGTGCAGCACCTCGCCGACCGCGTCGCCGAGCGCGGCGAACATCTCGTTGCCCGAGGCGCGGAGCACCGTTCGGTGGAACTCGATGTCGTGCTCGAGGAAGGCACCGGCCTCGCCCGCACGCCCCGCCGCACGCATCGCCGCCGCGATGCCCATGAGCTCGGCCCCCTGCTCGGGCGGCGCGAACCGAGCCGCGAGCTCGGCCGCGACCGGCTCCACCGCCGTGCGCAGCTCGGTGAGCGACCGCAGCTGCGCGCCCTTGCGCTCGGACTCGAGCCGCCACCGGATCACCGAGGGATCGAAGAGGTTCCACGACGCCATCGGGCGCACCCGGATCCCGATGCGGCGCACCGACTCGACGAGTCCGAGCGACTGCGCCACTCGGACGGCCTCGCGCACCACCGACCGGGACACCCGCAGTTCGGCTTCGAGCACCTCGGTGCGCAGGACCGCGCCCGGTTCGAGGTCACCCGACACGATCCGCGAGCCGAGGTGCTCGACGGCCAGGTCGTGCAGGCGGGAACCCATGCGGCGAGCATATCGGCGGGCTGCGGGCAGGGCGTGGGCCGGCGGTGCCCGACGTGGATATCGTGAACCATGTCCGCGAGGAGCACGCCCGGCGTCCGAACCCGCCGTGGCGCACGTGCAGCCGCCCGACGCCCCCGGCGCCGGCTCGCTCGCCGGCACCGGGGGCGGTCGTGCGTGACGTGATCATCGTGGGCGCGGGTCCGGTGGGCGTCCTGCTGGCCGCCGAGCTCTCCCGGCGGGGGCTCGACGTCGAGGTCCTCGAGCGGCGCGAGGTCGCCGGGCAGGGCAGCAGGGCGGTCGGCGTGCATCCGCCCGTGCTCGCCGCGCTCGAGGCGTCCGGGATCACGGAGCGACTGCTCGAGGGCGCGGTGCGCGTCTCGCGGGGCGAGGCCCGCGCCGCGGGGGAGGTGATCGGCGTCGTGCCGTTCGACCGCCTGGCCGTGCGGTTCCCGTTCGTGGCGACGCAGCCCCAGCACCGCACCGAGGCGGCGCTGGCCGCGGGCGGACCCCCACCGGTCCGCGGTGCGACGGTGCTCGCCGTCCTGCCACGGCCGGACCACGTCGTCGTGCGCGCCGCGATCGCGGGCGACATCGTCGAGCGGCGGACCCGCATCGTGGTCGTGGCCGCGGGGGCATCGGGTCGACGGCTCGTGTTCCGGCCCGAGCGGGCGGTCGTTCACGACTACCACGACCGCTACCTCATGGCCGACGCCGACGTGGGCGAGCGGGCCGACGCCGAGGTCGCGGTCGTGCACCTGAACCGCACCGGCGTGCTCGAGTCCTTCCCCCTGCCCGAGGGTCGGCGCCGATTCGTCGCCTGGGACTCGCCGGGTGCCGAGGCATCCGCCCCGGCTCGTGCGGCGCGCCTTCGCCACGCGCTCGCCGTGCGAGGCGAGGCCGACGCGGCCCACGCGATCACCGAGGCGACCGCGTTCGGCGTGCGCCGGTTCGTGGCGCCGTCGATGCGGCGCGGCCGGGTCGTCGTCGTCGGGGATGCGGCGCACGAGGTGAGCCCCATCGGCGGGCAGGGGATGAACCTCGGCCTCCTCGATGCGATCACCCTCGCGCCCCTGCTCGCGGGGTGGATCGCCTCGCGAGACGAGCCGCGGTCCGCCCTCGCGCGCTGGGAGCGGCGACGCGTCGCCTCGGCGCGCGTCGCCGCGCGGCTGGCGGGCACGAACACCGCGCTCGGTCGCCCGCAGTCGCCGCCGGGCGACGCCGCGCGACGTGCCGGCCTGCGCCTGGGGCTCGCGCCCCCGCTCGGACGTGTCTTCGCCCACGCCTACGCGATGGGATTCGACCGCGACGCATGATCCGCCGACGAGGCGGAGGCCGTCACCGGCGAGCGCCGCCCGCCCAGGATCCCGACCCGATCAGCTCGTCGGGGCCCCGTGCTGCTGCTCCCAACGACGTGCCGCGCGGACCCTGCGCGTGAGCACGCGATCCAGCCGGCGGAAGTCCCCGGCGAGGATCAGGTGGGTCGCCCACCGCGGGAGCCAGCCGGCCTGCCAGCGCAGGTCGCCGCTCAGCTCGCCGAAGTAGTCCGCCCTGATCCGCGTCACCCCTCCGGTCCCTCGGCACGCGTACTCGACGCGCGCGTTCCACGGCGCGGACGACAGCCAGACCACCCGCCGGTTCTCGTCGAGGTGCTCGAGCGTGTCGATGAAGTGGGCCCTGAACGGGCCGATCCGGTCGGTCGACATCCAGCGCGTGCCGAGACGGATGGGGCCCTCGTCGATCTGCCGTCGGAATGCGACGGCCGGGGCGAACTCGTGCCATCTCATCGGGTCGGCCAGATAGGGGAAGACGACCTCGACGGGGTGGTGCACCGTCGCGTGCACGACGACGTGACGCTCCCAGCGACGCAGCCTCGGCTCGTGCCCGCGCCGACGTCGGTCGACGGGGACCTCACCCGCGGAAGCCTCGCTCCCCACGGACGTGAGTGTATTTCGCGGCTGGCGACGCCCGCAATCGTCCGGTCGTCGTGCGTCGACCGGCCCCGGGATCGGAACACGCCCGGGTGTAGAATCCGGGTGTTCGCCGCCGGATGCGGCATCCACCCGCAGCCCCCGTGGCGAGATCGGGGTGAAGATGGCCGAGAAGCTGCCGTCGTCCGGTTCCCTGCCCGACGGCCAGGTCGCGGGCTGCGACACGTCGGGCATGATCCTCGTCCATCGCATCTTCCGCTGGTTGTACCGCGAGCTCCCGTTGCTGGTCCGCGACGTCCGCGCCGGCGACGTCGCGCGCGCCGAGGTCGTCGGGATCTACGCGAAGCTCGACTTCTTCGCGCTCCACCTCCACCACCGCACGGAGGACACCGTGCTCTGGGACCGCCTGGCCGCCCGCGAGCCCGCCTGTGCCGCGCACGTGGAGCTGATGCGAGCCCAGCATGCCGAGGTCGCGTCGCAGCTCGCGCGCATCGAGCCCCAGCTCGCCCCCTGGGTCGAGACCGCCGACTCGGAGCGCCGCGACGCGTTCGCCGGGGACATCGAGTTCCTCCGGGACACGCTCCTGGTGCACCTGGGGCGGGAGGAGGACGACATCCTCCCGGTCGCGGGCGCGGTGATGTCCCAGCGCGAGTGGGACGAGCTGGAGGCGCACACGCGCGCCACGCTCTTGGCGCGCCGCAAGGAGTTCCCGAGGGACGTGATGTCGCTGCAGCTCGGCCTGCTCCTCGCGAGCGTTCCCGAGGGGGAGCGCGAGGCGTGGTACCACGCGAACGTCCCCGCGCCGATCCGCCTGCTCTACCTCCTGCTCCTGAAGCGGAGGTACGACAGCGCGATGCGGGAGCTCTACCCGGACCGGCCCGTGCCGTCGATGTTCTGAGTCACCCGGCGAGCACGCGACCGGCCGCGACGAGCTGCGCGGCCAGGAGCAGGGCGGCCAGCATGACGAGGCGGAAGAGCGTGCGCGACGGCGGGCGCAGGAGCGCGGCGAGGAGCGTCGCGACCGCGACCACGACGACGCCCGCGAAGAACGCCCACGAGATCGCGGACACCCCGGACGCCTCTCCGCCAGCCGATCCGGTCAGCACGACCACCGCGCCCGCGACCACCGCGCAGGCGGCGACGGCCGCCGACACCCTCGGCCCCAGGCGATGGGGAAGTCCCCGGACGCCCGTCGCGGCATCCTGGTCGAGGTCGGGGAGCACGTTGGTCAGGTGGACCGCCGCCCCGAGCGCGGCGCCGGCGATCCACGTCCACCCCGGGGCGACGGCGGGCTGCGGCGCCGAGAGGGTCGCGAGGCTCGGGAAGATCCCGAAGCTCACGAGGAACGGCACGATCGACGCCGGCGTCGACTTGAGCCACGCGTTGTACGCCCAGGCCGAACCGAGGGCGAGCGCGTGCGCGGCGAGCATCCCCGCACCGAGCAGCGCCGACAGCGTCAGGGCCGTCGCGAGCGAGACGAGGGCGGCGCCCCAGGCGACGGCGAGGGTCACCTCGCCGCGCGCGATCGGCTTGTCCGGTCGCGACGCGATGCGGTCGCGCGGCGCATCGATCGCGTCGTTGGAGATTCCGACCGACAGCTGGCCGGCGAGGACCGCGAGCGCGAGCAGGACGATGCGAGCCGGGTCGAGGCCGGCCGACCACCCGAGCGCCGACGCGAGGGCGGTGACGATCGATGTCGGCCCGGGGTGCGACGACCGCCACAGTGCCCCGGGTGTGCTCACGCGCACGATGGTCTCACATGCGGGTCGGGGACGCGCCACGGCATCGGGTAGACTGGCCTATTGAACTTCGGCGAGGGACGCCGCCGGAGCCGGGTTCGTCCCGGTGCGGCATCCGTTATCGACGCGGTGGAATCAGACTCACGGCTGTTCCTCACGCTGGCTGCGCGCGCAGCCCCGGGCGTTCGAGTTGACACGACAGAACCCAACCTGGGCCGCGAGCCCGCAAGGAGCCATCACCATGGACGAAGACAACAAGGTCGTCGCCGAACTGCGCGAGTCGTTCGGCAAGGGCGCTGCCCGCAAGATCCGCGCTGCGCACAAGATCCCCGCCGTGATCTACGGCCACGGCAGCGAGCCGACCCACGTGACCCTGCCCGGCCACCAGACCGCGCTGCTGATCCGCAAGGCGAACGCCGTGCTCGAGCTCCAGATCGAGGGCGAGAGCCAGCTCGCGCTCGTCAAGGACGTGCAGAAGGACCCGGTGCACCAGATCATCGAGCACATCGACCTCATCGTCGTCACGCGCGGCGAGAAGGTCCAGGTCGAGGTGCCCGTGCACCTCGAGGGCGAGAGCGCTGCCGGCACGATCGCCGACCTCGACGCGCACACCCTGTCGCTCGAGGTCGAGGCGACGCACATCCCCGAGAACGTCGTCGTGAGCGTCGAGGGCCTCGAGGACGGCACCCAGCTGCTCGCGAAGGACATCGAGCTGCCCACGGGTGCCTCGCTGCTCGGCGACCCCGACTCGCTCGTCGTCAACGTGCACGTGCCGCAGAAGGTCGACCTGGGCGAGGAGCCCGAGGCCGCGGGCGAGGAGGCCGTCGAGGCCGCTCCCGCCGAGGAGGCCGCCGAGGGCGAGTCGGCCGAGTAGTCGATCCCGCTTCGTCGCGAGGGTCCGCGTCGCCGCATCCGGGTACGCTCGGATCGCGGGGCCGCGGGCCCTCCGCCGTTCCCCTGACACCTGCCCGGAGGCATCCGTGAACCTCATCGACCGCCTCCTGCATCGCCGGAAGGACGACCCCGTGTCCGACAACACCTGGCTCGTGGTCGGCCTCGGCAACCCCGGCGCGCAGTACGCCGGCAACCGGCACAACGTCGGCCAGATGGTCGCCGACGAGCTCGCCTCGCGCATCGGCGCGACGTTCAAGAGCCACAAGACGCCCTCCCGCGTCGCCGAGGGCTTCCTCGGCCCGGGGCGGCCGAAGCTCGTGCTCGCCAAGCCGAACAGCTACATGAACACCTCCGGCGGGCCCGTCTCGGCGCTGCTGAAGTTCTACTCGCTCGGCGCCGACCGGCTCGTCGTGGTGCACGACGAACTCGACATCCCGTTCGACGCCGTGCGCCTCAAGCGCGGCGGCGGCCACGGCGGCCACAACGGGTTGCGCGACATCCAGAAGGCCGCCGGCTCGCCCGACTTCACGCGCGTGCGCGTCGGCATCGGCCGTCCGCCGGGTCGCATGGATGCCGCAGACTACGTGCTGCGCGACTTCGCCGGGCCCGAGCGCGAGGCCCTCCCGAACCTGCTGTCGGATGCCGCGGACGCGGTCGAGGCCATCGTCGAGCACGGTCTCGTCGCGGCGCAGCAGCGGTTCCACTCGCCCGCCTGAGGCGCGCGTCGTCCACGAACTCGTGAGTACACGAATGCGTGTATCGTCGGACGCGTGACCACCACGACGACGCTCACGCACACGGCCGCGCTGGCTCGACTCGGGCACGCGCTCTCCGACGGCACGCGGGCGCGGATCCTGCTGCAGCTCCGCGATGGTCCCGCGTATCCGTCCGACCTCGCGGCATCGCTCGGCGTCTCGCGGCAGGTCATGTCGAACCAGCTCGCCTGCCTCCGCGGCTGCGGCCTCGTGGAGGCGAGCCCCGACGGGCGGCGATCCTCGTACCGCCTCGTCGACCCGGCCCTCTCATCGGCGCTCGGCGACCTGCTGCGACTCGTGCTGGTGGTCGACCCCGAGTGCTGCTCGAGCGACGGGTGCGCCTGCGCATGACGCCGTCGCAGCCGGTCCCCGCGCCCCGGGTGGCGCGTCGCGCGATCCTCCAGCGACGGATCCGCTGGATCGTCGCCGCCACGATCACCTACAACGTGATCGAAGCGGTCATCGCCCTCACGGCCGGCAGCATCGCGTCATCCGCCGCCCTCGTCGCGTTCGGCCTGGACTCCGTCGTCGAAGTGCTCTCCGCCGTCGCCGTCGCCTGGCAGTTCGCCGCGCCCGACCCGGAGCGGCGGGAACGCCTCGCGCTCCGGCTGATCGCCGTGTCGTTCTTCGGGCTCGCCCTGTTCGTCACGATCGACGCGGCGAGCGCCCTGCTCGGTGCAGCCGATCCCGATCCCTCGCCGGTCGGCCTCGCGCTGGCAGCGGCGAGCCTCGTGATCATGCCGCTGCTGTCCTGGTTCGAGCGCCGGACCGGGCGCGAGCTCGGCTCCGCGAGTGCGGTCGCCGACTCGAGGCAGACGCTGATCTGCGCCTACCTGTCGGGAGCCCTGCTCGCCGGCCTGCTGCTGAACGGCCTGTTCGGATGGGCGTGGGCGGACTCGATCGCCGCGCTCGTCATCGCGGGGTTCGCGCTCCGCGAGGGCGTCGAGGCATGGCGCGGGGATGCCTGCACGGTGCCGGTCGCGGTGCTCACCGGTGAGCGCGAGGCCGAGCACCACGACGACTGACCTCCCCGCGGCCGCGGCGGAGCTCACGCAGCTCCCCGGCCGCGGGCCCGGCCGGGCGTCGGGCGGCGGAGGCGCTAGATCAGGCCGCGCAGGAACTCCTCCGGGGTCACCCCGGCCGCGCGGGCGCGCTCGACCAGCCGCGTGTGCTCCTCGGTCGTCAGCTCGAGCGACAGGGTGCGCCAGTCCGCCTCGGGCTCGTCGAAGTCGAAGAGCGCCGCGTCCTCCGCGTCGCGGTCGGCGAGCGCCGACGCCGCGGGCACGGGAGGAGCGGTGGCCGTGACCGGAACGGCGGTGGCGGCGGCATCGGCCTCCGGCTCGCAGGCGCCGACCCATCCGGGGCCGGCCGGGATGTCGCCGCCGCGGCGGTACGCCTCGGCGACGGCACGGGCGCGGTCGTCGGCGGCCTCGTTCATCGGGTGGCCGACGTGGCCCCGGACCCACTCGAACCGGTAGCGGCGACCGGCGAGTGCCGCGTCGAGCTGTTCGAGCAGCTCGCGGTTCAGCACGGGGGAGCCGTCGGCCTTGCGCCAGCCCTTGCGCTTCCAGCCGGCCATCCACTTCGTGAGCGAGTTGATCACGTACTGGCTGTCGCACTGCACGAGGAGCTCGTCGTCGAGGTGGGCGGTCGCGCGGAACAGCTCGAGCACCGCGGTCAGCTCGCCCTGGTTGTTCGTCGCGCGGGGCCATCCGCCCGCCGCCCAGCAGTCGTCGGAGACGTACCAGGCCCAGCCCGCCGGGCCGGGGTTGCCGAGGGCGGAGCCGTCGGCGGCGGCGATGATCATGCGGTGGTCCTTCCGGTCGGGGCGGGCGGCGACCATGCTATCGGCGGCCGCCGACCCGATCGCGCCGACGGGCCGCCCGACCTCGGCGGACCGGGCGGTCATGTCGGGGCGCGCGCGTAGACTGCTCCGGTGATCCTGCAGGGCTTGAACACGGCGCTTTCGCGCGCCTCCACGATCGACCGAGCCCTCGCGGAGGCCGATCGGAACGCCGACTTCTCCGCTCCGGCCGGGCTCGACGCGCCCCTGCTCGCGGGGCTGCTGGGCCGTCGCACGACCAACGGCCACCCGCCCGTCCTGTTCGTGATCACCGCGACGAGTCGCGAAGGCGAGGCGCTGCGCAGTTCGCTCGCCCCGTACCTCGACGACGCCGAGATCCTCGAGTTCCCGGCATGGGAGACGCTGCCCCACGAGCGGCTCAGCCCGAGCGCCGAGACGGTCGGGCGTCGCCTGCACGCCATCCGGCGGATGGCCGCATGGAGTGCCGAGGGCGCGAGGCATCCGCTCGTCATCGTCGCGTCGGTGCGCGCCGCGCTGCAGCCCGTCGCCGACAACCTGGCCGACCTCGCCCCCGTCGAACTCGTCGCGGGTGGGCGCGGGCACGACCTGTCCGACCTCGCCCTGCGGCTCGTCGACCTCGCGTACTCGCGCGTCGACATGGTGTCGCGCCGGGGCGAGTTCGCGGTGCGCGGCGGCATCCTCGACGTCTTCCCGCCGACGGCCGACCACCCCGTCCGCGTCGACTTCTTCGGCGACGAGGTCGAGGAGCTCCGCGCGTTCTCGGTCGCCGACCAGCGATCGCTGCCCGACGCGGTCGATCGGGTGGTCCTCGCGCCGAGCCGCGAAATGCTGCTCACCGAGCCGGTGCGCCAGCGCGCCCGCGAAATGGTCCACGAGTTCCCCAACCTCTCGGGCATGTTCGAGCGCATCGCCGAGGGCATCCCGGTCGAGGGCATGGAATCGCTGGCGCCGGCGCTGGTCGAGCGACTGGTTCCCGTGACCTCCTACCTCCCCGCGGGCGCCGCGGTCGCGGTGGTCGGGCCCGAGCGGGTCGCCGGTCGTGCGGTGAGCCTCGGCGAGACGAACCGCGAGTTCCTGGCGGCGGCGTGGGATGCCGCGACCGCGGGTGCCGCGGCGCCCATCGACCTCGCGGCCGGCGACTTCCTGACCCTGCGCGCACTGCGCGAATCCGTGCTCTTCAGCGCTCCCGGCGCGCCCGACGCCGACCACGTGTGGTGGACCTTCTCGAGCTTCGACCAGGGCGACGCGGCCGAGGCCGTCGGCGAGACCGCCGGCGGGGCGGATGCCGCGTACGTGCGGGTCGCGGCCACGACCGTGCCGAGCTTCCAGGGCAACGTCGAGGGCGCCGTCGCGCACGTCGGCGAACGGCTGCGCGACGGGTGGAGCCTCGTCGTCGCCGCCGCCGGACACGGACTCGTCGAGCGCGCGCGCGACGTGCTCGCCGAGCACGGGCTCGCCGGGCGCATCGTCGAGACCGTGCCCGACGAGCTCGAGCCGGGCGTCGCGTTCCTCGTGCAGGCCCAGGCGGCTGCCGGGTTCGAGCTGCCCGAGGCGAAGGTCGGCCTCATCGCCGAGGCCGAGTTCTACGGTCGCTCGGCCGGGTACGACACCCGGCAGGTCAAGAAGCTCGCGAGCCGGCGACGGAACGTCGTCGACCCCCTGCAGCTGAAGGCCGGCGACCACGTCGTCCACTCCACGCACGGCATCGGCCGGTTCGTCGAACTCGTGCAGCGCGAGGTCGCCGGCGCCCGGCCGACCGGTCCGAGCCGCACCGCCGGGATCAAGCCGGCGCCGAAGACCGTGCGCGAGTACGTCGTGCTCGAGTACGCGCCCTCCAAGCGCGGGCAGCCCGGCGACCGGCTCTACGTGCCCATGGACCAGCTCGACCTGCTCAGCCGCTACGTCGGCGGCGAGGCGCCGAGCCTGTCGAAGATGGGCGGGAGCGACTGGTCGCAGGCCAAGAGCCGTGCGCGCAAGGCCGTGCGCGACATCGCGGTCGAGCTCGTGAAGCTGTACTCGGCGCGGATGGCGGCCAAGGGGCACGCCTTCGGCCAGGACACGCCCTGGCAGCACGAGCTCGAGGAGGCCTTCCCGTACGTCGAGACGCCCGACCAGCTGCAGACCATCGACGAGGTCAAGGCCGACATGGAGCGGCCCATCCCGATGGATCGACTGCTCGCCGGCGACGTCGGGTTCGGCAAGACCGAGGTCGCGGTGCGCGCCGCGTTCAAGGCGATCCAGGACGGCAAGCAGGTCGCGATGCTCGTGCCGACGACGCTGCTCGTGCGTCAGCACGTCGAGACGTTCTCCGAGCGGTTCGCGGGCTTCCCCGTGCACGTGCGCGCGCTCAGCCGCTTCCAGACCGACAAGGAGGTGCGCGAGACCGTCGCCGGCCTCGCGGACGGCACCGTCGACATGGTCATCGGCACGCACCGGATCCTCACCGAGCAGATCGCGTTCAAGGACCTGGGTCTCCTGGTCATCGACGAGGAGCAGCGCTTCGGCGTCGAGCACAAGGACCAGCTGAAGAAGCTGAAGACCAACGTCGACATCCTCGCGATGAGCGCCACCCCGATCCCGCGCACCCTCGAGATGGCCGTCACCGGCATCCGCGAGATGTCGACGCTTGCGACGGCGCCCGAGGACCGGCATCCGATCCTGACGTTCGTCGGCCCCTACACCGACCAGCAGGTCGCCGCCGCCATCCGCCGCGAGATGCTCCGCGAGGGCCAGGTGTTCTTCGTGCACAATCGGGTGTCCTCGATCAACCGGGTCGCGGCGCAGCTCGCCGAACTCGTGCCCGAGGCGCGCATCGCGGTCGCGCACGGCCAGCTCAACGAGCACGTGCTCGAGCAGATCGTCGGGGACTTCTGGGAGCGCAAGTTCGACGTGCTCGTCTCGACGACGATCATCGAGACCGGACTCGACATCTCCAACGCGAACACGATCATCATCGACCGGGCCGACAAGTACGGCCTGTCGCAGCTGCACCAGCTCCGCGGCCGGGTCGGCCGCGGCCGCGAGCGGGCCTACGCGTACTTCCTCTACGATCCGGCCAAGCCGCTCTCCGAGACCGCGCACGACCGGCTCTCGACGATCGCGGCGAACAACGAGCTCGGCAGCGGCATGCAGGTCGCCCTGAAGGACCTCGAGATCCGCGGCGCGGGCAACCTGCTCGGTGCCGAGCAGGCCGGGCACATCGCGGGCGTGGGCTTCGACCTCTACCTGCGGATGATCGGCGAGGCCGTCAACGCGTTCCGCGGCGAGGTCGCCGAGGGGCAGACGGAGCTGCGGCTGGAGCTGCCCGTCGACGCGCACATCCCTGAGGACTACGTCGACAGCGAGCGACTGCGACTCGAGGCCTACCAGAAGCTCTCGGCCGCGAGCGGCCCGGCCGCGAAGGACGGCCAGATCGACCTGGTGGTCGAGGAGCTCGTCGACCGCTACGGCGAGCTACCCGAACCGGTCGAGCATCTCGTGGCCGTCTCGCGGCTGCGCCGCACGGCGCAGCTCGCCGGACTCTCCGACGTCATCGCGACGGGCTCCAAGCTGCGCATCGCGCCCGCGAAGCTGCCGGACTCGCGTCGCGTGCGGCTCGAGCGCATGTACCCGGGTGCGAAGCTCTTCCCGCAGAACGACGTCATCCTCGTGCCGTTCCCGACGCCGGGCGGCGAGGCGCCGGGCGACGCCGACCTCATCGGATGGGTCTCGAACCTGATCGGGGTGATCTTCCCGGCAGAGCAGCGGGCCGCGCCCGCCGAGGGCACGGCCGCAACCGCCGGCTGACGCAGGCGCGAGACCCGGCCGGGGCGGCGCGCTCAGTGCGCGAGCGGTCCGCCGACGCCCTCCGCAGCGCCGCGCCGTCGGTACGCACGCGACTTCAGGCTGACGAACACCGCCGAGATCGCGATCGCGATGCCCGAGCCGATGAGCACGGCGACGACGCCCTGGTCGGCGACCTCTGGGTACTCGCGGAAGGCGAGCTCGTTCATGAGCAGCGACACGGTGAAGCCGATGCCGCCCAGTGCGCCGACCATGGCGACGTCCGACCAGGTGAGCGGCTTGATGCCCGTCCGTCGGTGCACGAACAGCGTGGCGATGCCGCCGATGATCGTGATGCCCACGATCTTGCCGACCGGGAGGCCTACGAGGATGCCCCAGAACGCCGGGTCGAGCTCGCTCGGCCGCACCGCGGGAATGGCCACGAGCGCGGCGGAGAACGCGAACAGCGGCAGGATCACCGCGTTCGACATCGGCTCGAGCGAGTGCACGGCACGGCCGGCGGGGCGACGCGACATCACGAGTCCGAGCATCACGCCCGCGATCGTCGCGTGCACGCCCGAGAGGTAGACGAACGACCAGGTGAGCACGGCGAGCGTCCACAGCCCGACCATGACCGGCCACAGGGCGCGCCGCGCGAGCACGTACGGCGACCGGGGCGCGAGCAGCCGGCTCATCATGCCGAAGAGCGTGACCGTGATGGCGGCGAACCCGAGGTAGGCGAGGTCGGCATCGGCGGTGAAGAAGAACGCGATGATCAGGATCGCGATGAGGTCGTCGAGCACGGCCAGCGCGAGCAGGAAGACGCGAACGCGCGTCGGGATGAAGCGTCCGAACATCGCGAGCACGCCGAGCGCGAACGCGATGTCGGTCGCCGTCGGAATGGGCCAGCCGTCGGCGGTCGGGCCTGCCCCGGCGAACGCGAGGAAGACGAGCGCGGGTGCCACGACGCCGCCGAGCGCGGCGATGGCGGGCAGCGCCGCCTTCGAGAAGCTGTTCAGCTCGCCGATGACGAGTTCGCGTCGGAGCTCGACCGCGACGATGAAGAAGAAGACCGCGAGCAGGCCGTCGCTCACCCAGTGCCCGAGGGAGAGGTCGAGGCCCGTGAACGGGACCGCGAGATGCGCGTGCTTGAACTCGACGAGGTCGTGACCGATCGGCGAGTTCGCGAGGATCAGGCCGAGCACGGCGGCGGCGAGCAGGAGCGACGCGGAGACGCGCTCGGAGCGGAGGATGTTCATGGCACCTCTGACGGGGGTCGGAAACGGCGACGGAGCCGTGCGGAAACAGCGACGACGCGCGACGCGTCGGCCGACCAGACTTCCCGGCACTCCTGCCGTCGAGTCTATCGGGCGGCGCGGTTAGGCTCGCAGCGACGGGTCGCGCACGGCCCGGTGAGGGGCGGTGGGTCATGACGCGAACGACCGGCGGGCACGATGCGGCCGAGTGGGCGACGACGGATGCCGCGGCCGCGGCTCCGGTCGACGGCGACGGGCTGCTCGAACTCGTCGCCATGGTCGGACGTCTGCGGGGACCGGGTGGATGCCCATGGGACGCCGAGCAGACCCACGAATCGCTCGTGCAGTACCTCGTCGAGGAGTGCTGGGAGCTCATCGACGCGATCGAGTCCGGCAGTCGCGAAGAGATGATCGAGGAGCTCGGCGACGTGCTCTACCAGGTGCTCTTCCACGCCGACCTCGCCGCGCACACTCCCGGCGAGGACTACGACATCGACGACGTCGCCCGCCACATGACGGCGAAGATGGTGGCGCGCCATCCGCACGTCTTCGGCGACCGCGAGGCCGAGACCGCGGCCGACGTCGTCGCGTTCTGGGATGACCTCAAGGCCAGCGAGAAGCCGCACCGCACGAGCGTGCTCGACGGCGTGCCGCAGGGCATGCCGGCGCTCGCGCTCGCGCAGAAGCTCCTCGGCAAGGCGGAGAAGGTCGGAGTCACCCGATCGGCGGCGGATGCCGCGTTCGCGCCGGCCACGGAGGGCGAGCTCGGCGATACGCTCATGTCGCTCGTGGCCTCGGCCCGCGCCCAGGGGTTCGACGCCGAACGCGCGCTCAGGGGTGCCATCCGCTCGATGCAGGACGACGTCCGCGCCGCGGAGGCCTGAGCGCACGCTCCCCGCGCGGTGCGCTCCGATCAGGCGATCCGGCTGCCGCGGGGAAGCCGGTGCGCGGGCGTCGTGGTGCGCCGGATCGCCCACACCAGGGCGCCGGCCGCGAGCAGCAGGTGGATGGCCAGGCCGACGAACCACGAGGGGACCGAGTCCTCGTACACCTCGCGAGGCGTCTCGGACTCCTCGTCGACGATCGCGCCGCTCGGGGTCCAGTTCGCGCATTCGTCGTACACGACCTCGGGCTCGGGGGCGTGCTGCGCCTGGCGGACTCCGACGGCGATCCAGGTGAAGAGGTCGGTCGGCGTACCCCGGTCGTCGAAGCTCGCCGGCGCGGCATCCGCCACCACGACGTACGGATTCGCCGCGAGGAAGCCCCACACGTAGTCGAATCGCGGCACGTCGTAGATCCATGTCTCGGGCGGCAGGCAGGGCGGCTCCTCGCCCGGCGGGACCCCGTCGCGCTCGACCGCCATCCAGTCGACGTACGTGCTGGTCGTCCGGACCTCGGACTGCACCGACGCCCCGCCGAGGCCGAACGCGATGAGCGTGCCGATCGAGAGTGCCGCGACCACCAGGTACGTCACCGCGACCGAGAACAGCGGCCGGGTCAGCAGGCCCGAGAGGCCGACGCCGATCGCGGCGACCACGCCGAGTTCGAGCGCGGTCACGATCGTGGAGACGAGGATGGTGGTCGCCGGGACCTCGCCCAACGCGACCGCGAACACGAGGAACGGCACGGCCGCCGCGAGGAACGCGAGCGCGGTGATCCACGCCGCGACCCACTTGCCCAGCACGATCTGGGTCGTCGTGACGAGCGTGACCTGGGTGGTCGCGAGTGTTCCCGCGTCGCGCTCGCCGTTGATCGCGTTCGCGCTGAGTGCGGGGGAGACGAGCGTGCCGAGCAGCAGCACGAAGAACACGATCGACGAGAAGACCCCGCCGCCGCCGGCGAGGAACGCGTCGGTCGCCAGGACCAGCAGGACGGTGACGCCGGCGACGAGCACGACGAACACGCCGAGGAGCACGTACCACGCCGCCGTGCGCACGCGTTGGCGCAGGTCGAGCGTCACGACCAGCCAGAGGCCCTGCAGGAAGCCGGTCATGCGTCCTCCTCCCCGTTGCGGCTGAGATCGAGGAACACGTGCTCCAGGTCGCCGACCGCCGGAGCGAATGACGAGACCGGCACGCTGGACCCGATGAGGTGCGCGAGCAGCTGCGCCGCCTCCTCCTCGGACGCCACGGGGACCACCGCCCCGAGGTTGTCGATCCGCGCGGCCTCGGCCCAGCCCGCCGCCTCGAGCGCCCCTCGCAGGCGGTCGCGGTCGAGGGATCGGATGCGCCAGTCCCGCGCGGTGCGCTCGGCACGCGCGACCTGGTCGGCCGCCGCGGTCACGCCGCCGGCGAGGTAGACGGCCTGGTCGGCCATCTCCTCGAGCTCGGCGAGCACGTGGCTGGAGACGAGCACCGTGCGACCCTCGGATGCGAGCCGCCGCACGAGCGCGCGCAGTGCGGCTCGTGCGACCGGGTCGAGCCCCGAGGCGGGCTCGTCGAGGAGCAGCACCTCCGGGTCGTGGACGAGCGCGCGGGCGAGGCTCAGCCGCTGCTTCTGCCCGCGCGAGAGCACGCGGGTCGGACGGTCCGCGAGCTCGTCGAGGTCGACGAGGTCGATCAGCTCGTCGGCGCGCGCCGTCGCGGCATCCGTCGAACGGCCGTAGAGGCGGGCGCTCGTGACGAGCGCCTCGCGCACGGTGAGCGATGCCCACGATCCCAGCAGGTCGGGCATCCAGCCCATCCGCGCGCGGACCTCGGCCGGATCGGTCACGGGATCGAAGCCCGCCACCCGGATGGTGCCCGCATCGGGTCGCAGCAGGGACGCGAGCATGAGCAACAGCGTGGTCTTGCCCGCGCCGTTCGGGCCGATGAGCCCGGCAACGTGGCCGGGCTCGACCGTGAACGTCGCGTTCCGCACGGCGTGCACGTCGCCGAACGCGCGTGCCACCCCGGACACCTCGATGCCGGCCATCCGACCTCCTTCGGGTCGGCGCTGCACCGACGCTACGGGAGCCTAGCGACGCAGGGGCGTCAGGGGATCGGGGATCGCACGGATGTGGAGAACTCCCTCCGGGCGCGTGCGCCCCCGGGCACGGCGCGAGGCGCCATCCGCTGCTGGAAGAATGGAGCGCATGGCCCAGACCGTCACGCCCCCGCGCGGCATGCGCGACTTCCTGCCCGCCGAGAAGGCCCGCCGCGAGCACGCGCTCGCGGTCATCCGCGGGGTGTACGCGACGCACGGGTTCGACGAGATCGAGACGCCCGTCATGGAGGACTCGTCACGCCTGCACGCGGGGCTCGGGGGCGACAACGAGAAGCTCGCGTTCGCGGTCATGAAGCGCGGCATCACGCCCGACGACCTCGCCGCCGCCGCGGCATCCGGCGACGCCCTCTCGCTCGCCGACCTCGGGCTGCGCTACGACCTCACCGTGCCGCTCGCCCGGTTCTACGCGACCCACCGCGCCGCGCTGCCGCCGGTGTTCCGCGCCATCCAGATCGCGCCCGTGTGGCGCGCGGAGCGGCCGCAGAAGGGCCGCTACCGGCAGTTCGTGCAGTGCGACATCGACATCATCGGGGAGGCCGGGCCGCTCGCCGAGCTCGAGCTGCTCACCGCTACCGTCGGCGCGCTCGACGCGCTCGGGCTCGAGGGGTGCCGCATCCGGCTGAACGACCGGCGCATCCTGGCCGGCATCCTCGGCTCGTGGGGCGTGCCCGGCGAGCTCCGCGAGCGCGCGCTCATCACGATCGACAAGCTCGACAAGATCGGGCCCGACGGCGTCGCCGCCGAACTCGCGACGCTCGGTGTCGAGAAGGCGGATGTCGCCGACGAGCTGCGGCAGCTCGCGACGGCGGACTGGCACCTCGCGGACGGCGTCGCGCCGCCACTCGCCTGGCTCGACCTCGACGCGTACCGCGAGCTCATGGCGCTCCGCGACGCCGTGCCCGGAACCGCGATCGACTTCGACCCCACGCTCGTCCGCGGCATGGGCTACTACACCGGCACGATCTTCGAGATCGCGCACCCCGACCACGGCTACTCGCTCGGCGGTGGCGGCCGCTACGACCACATGATCGGCCGCTTCCTCGGGCACGAGGTGCCCGCATGCGGGTTCTCGATCGGGTTCGAGCGCATCGTCGACCTGCTCGCCGTGCGCGACGACGGGCGCCCGCGCTCGGTCGTGCTCGTCCACGACGCCGACCTCGCACCCGCCGCGCTGCTCTCGCTCAAGCACGAGCTCGTGGCATCCGGCATGCGCGTGCGGTTCGAGCGGCGCGTGAAGAACCTGCGCGGGCTGCTCGACCGCGTGACCGCCGACGGCTTCGACGCGTGGGTTCCCGTCACGGCCGAGACGACGGATGCCGCGTCGCTCGAGTTCCGCGACCTCGGCTGAGGCCCCGCGCGCCCCTCGGGTCCGTGCGCCGGTCCGTCGCCGACATACGCGAGCGGGCCTCGGAACCGGGGTCCTAGACTGTCCTGCGGGCAACGACGGAGTCGTCCTCGCACATCCCCATCACAGAGGAGTTCACTGTGGCATTCATCGAAGCTGTCGGCGCACGGGAGATCCTGGATTCGCGCGGCAACCCCACGGTCGAGGTCGAGGTGCTCCTCGACGACGGGACCGTCTCGCGGGCCGCGGTGCCCTCGGGGGCATCGACCGGAGCGTTCGAGGCGTACGAGCTGCGCGACGGCGAAGCCGATCGCTACCTCGGCAAGGGCGTGCAGAAGGCCGTCGACGCCGTGCTCGACGAGCTCGGCCCGGCCATCGAGGACCTCGACGCCGCCGACCAGCGCGTCGTCGACGCCGCGCTCATCGAGGCCGACGGCACCGACAACAAGGGCCGACTCGGCGCGAACGCCATCCTCGGCGTGAGCCTCGCCGTCGCCAAGGCCGCGGCCGACTCGGCCGACCTGCCGCTGTTCCGCTACCTCGGCGGCCCCAACGCGCACGTGCTGCCCGTGCCGATGATGAACATCATCAACGGCGGCGCGCACGCCGACACCGGTGTCGACATCCAGGAGTTCATGGTGCTGCCCGTCGGCGCGCCGACCTACTCCGAGGGGCTCCGCTGGGGCGTCGAGACGTACCACGCGCTGAAGAGCCTGCTGAAGTCGAAGGGGCTCTCGACGGGCCTCGGCGACGAGGGCGGCTTCGCGCCCGACCTCGCGAGCAACCGCGCGGCGCTCGACCTGATCGCCGAGGCGATCGGCAAGGCCGGCTTCACGCTCGGCACCGACATCGCGCTCGGCCTCGACGTCGCGTCGACCGAGTTCTTCGAGAACGGCGTGTACCGCTTCGAGGGCCAGGACCGCACGGCGGCCGAGATGAGCGCGTACTACGGCGAGCTCGCCGCCGCGTACCCGCTGGTCTCGATCGAGGACCCGCTGGCCGAGGACGACTGGGAGGGCTGGGCGACGCTCACCGAACAGCTCGGCTCGAAGCTGCAGCTCGTCGGCGACGACCTGTTCGTCACCAACCCGGCTCGCCTCGCGGACGGCATCGCGAAGCGCGCCGGCAACTCGATCCTGGTGAAGGTGAACCAGATCGGCACGCTCACCGAGACGCTCGACGCCGTCAAGCTCGCGCAGCGCGCCGGCTACACCGCCGTGCTGTCGCACCGCTCGGGCGAGACCGAGGACACGACGATCGCCGACCTCGCGGTCGCGACCGACTGCGGTCAGATCAAGACGGGCGCGCCCGCCAGGTCCGAGCGGGTCGCCAAGTACAATCAGCTTCTGAGGATCGAAGAAGAGCTCGGCGAGGCCGCGGAGTACGCGGGCCGCTCGGCATTCCCGCGCTTCACGGCGTGACGCGTACCTGAGACGCACGACGGGGGTGGCCGGTGGCCGCCCCCGTCGGTCATTCCAGAGGTGAGGAGGACGATGAACGCTGCACGTCGTCCCTCGCGTCCGGATCGCACCCAGGCGGGCCGGGGCTCGAAGTCCGCGCCGAGTGCGAAGCGCTCGACCGCTTCGAAGCGCTCGACGGCTCCGAAGCGCTCGACCGCTCCGAAGGGCGCGAAGCGCGCGCCGGGCCAGTCGATCCGCCAGGTCGCCGAGACCTGGCTCGCCGGCATCCGCTTCTCGGGGTTCTCGATCATCATGATGGGCGTGCTCGTGCTGGCCGTGGTCGTGCTCGCCCCGAGCATCGCGGCGTACGCGGCGCAGCGCCAGCAGATCGCCGAGCTGAAGGCCGACGTCGCCCGGCAGGAGGCCGAGGTCGCGCGACTCACGGAGGAGCGCGAACGCTGGAACGACGAGACCTTCATCGTCACGCAGGCGCGCGAGCGGCTCTACTACGTGCTTCCGGGCGAGGTGAGCTACCTCGTGATCGACGACCGCGACCCTGCGATGGCGATCACCGCCGACCGCGCGGTCTCCGCCGAGGTGACCGAGGCGCGCGGCGACTGGATGCAGACGATGCTCCGATCGGTCATGACCGCCGGCCTGGCGCAGAGCGCGACGGATGCCTCGGGGCGGACGCCCGACCCGACCGGAACCGAGTCCGACCCGACCGACCCACCCGCTGACGAGGGGAACCGATGACCCGCCCGCCGTTCGAACCCGTCTCCGAGCGCGACCTCCGGATCGTCTCGGCGCAGCTCGGGCGACCCGCGCGCGACGTCGTGGGCATCGCGGCGCGCTGCGCGTGCGGCGCGCCGACGGTCGTCTCCACGCGGCCGCGGCTGTCCGACGGCACGCCGTTCCCGACGTTCTACTACCTCACCCATCCGGTGGCGACCGCCGCGATGTCGTTCCTCGAGGCCGCGCAGCTCATGGTCGAGTTCACCGACCTGCTCGGCCGCGACGAGGACGTCCGCACGGCGTACCGAGCGGCCCACGAGCAGTACCTCGCCGACCGCGCGATGTTCGGTGTCGTCGAGGAGATCGCGGGCGTCTCGGCGGGCGGCATGCCGACTCGCGTCAAGTGCCTGCACGCGCTCGCCGGCCACGCGCTCGCCGCCGGCCCCGGAGTGAACCCGATCGGCGACCTGGCGCTCGAGCGGTCGACCTGGTCGCCCGACGTCTGCCGGTGCCCCGACTACGGCGTCGACGACGTCGAAGAGGGGGCGACCGCGTGAGCCGTGCCCGCAGCCGTCGCACCCGGCCGGTCGGCCGGGCGCTCCCGGGTGCGCGTCGCCGGCCGATCTGGCGCGCGGGCGTCGCGGCCGTCGTCGCCGGCGTGCTCGCGCTCTCGGGCGCCGCCCCCGCGCAGGCCGACACGGTCCGCGACCTCCAGTACTGGCTGAACGACTACGGCTTCACCCAGGCGTGGACGATGTCGCGCGGCGACGACGTGACGGTCGCGATCATCGACACCGGCGTGAACGGCGACGTCGCCGAACTCGAGGGCGTCGTGATCGGCGGCACGGATGTCTCGGGCATCGGATCGTCCGACGGCCAGACGCCCGTGGGGGAAGAGGACGAGCACGGCACCATGGTCGCCTCGCTCCTGGCGGGCCGCGGCACCGGCGAGGGCAACGGCGTGATCGGTGTCGCCCCCGATGCCGACCTGCTGACGGCATCCGTCGCCTTCGGTCTCGACACGGGGGCGGAGAAGACCAACGACGACCAGATCGCCGAGGCCGTCGTCTGGGCGGTCGACAACGGTGCCGACGTGATCAACATGTCGCTGACTCGGAACACGCCGGACTGGCCGGAGAGCTGGGACGACGCGTTCCGCTACGCGTTCGAGAACGACGTGGTGGTGGTCGCCGCCGCGGGGAACCGCGGGTCGGGCACGACCCAGGTCGGCGCGCCGGCGACGGTCCCGGGAGTGCTCGCCGTCGCCGGCGTGGACCGCGACCAGAACGCGAGCTTCGACGCGAGCTCGCAGGGCATCACCATCGCCGTCGCCGCTCCGAGCGAGGACCTGGTCGGCGTGCTGCCCGACGGGAGCCATGTGGTCTGGTCCGGCACGAGCGCTGCGGCGCCCCTCGTCTCCGGTCTCGTCGCGCTCGTCCGTTCCGCGTACCCCGAGCTGGACGCCGCGAACGTCATCAACCGAATCATCCGCACCTCCGATCCGAAGGGCGAGGAGGTGCCCGGCCCGCTCTACGGCTACGGCATCATCGACCCGGTCGCGGCGCTCACGGCCGAGGTCGAGGCCGTGGAGCAGAACCCGCTCGGCAGCCTCGAGGACTGGATCCGCGTGCATCGGCGCGCCGACCTCCCCGACGCGGATGGCGGCTCGGAGAGCACCGATGACCAGGAGATCGTGCCCATCGCCGACCCTCCGCCTCCGCGCGCGGACAGCGCGAAGACCCTCCTGCCGACGCCGTGGACGTTGTCCTATATCACGGTGCCGCTCTCGCTGGTCGCCGGGTTTGGTACGCTAGCAGCGCTGTTGGGCATCGGCGCCACTCGGCACATCAGGCGTTCCACGCGCTCCGACGCGTAGGCGACGCAGGCATCACAGATCCAAGGAGTCCATTCACCGTGCCCAAGATTCTGATCGTCGGTGGCGGCTATGCGGGGTTCTACACGGCGTGGAAGCTCGAGAAGTGGCTGCGTCCCGGCGAAGCCGAGGTGACCGTCGTCGACCCGCTGCCGTACATGACCTACCAGCCGTTCCTCCCCGAGGTGGCCGCGGGCTCGATCGAGGCCCGCCACTCGGTCGTGTCGCTGCGTCGCCACCTCAAGAAGACCAACGTCATCACGGCGAAGGTGACCGGCATCGACCACGCGTCGAAGACCGCCACCATCACGCCCGAGGCCGGCGAGCCGTGGCAGTTCGACTACGACGTGGTCGTCGTCACGGGCGGCGCCGTCTCGCGCACGTTCCCGATCCCGGGCGTGGCAGACCAGGCGTACGGCCTCAAGACCATCGAGGAGGCCGTCGCGATCCGCGACCGCCTGCTCACGAACTTCGACAAGGCCGCGAACCTCCCCGCGGGCCCCGAGCGCGACCGCCTGCTGACGGTCGTCGTCGTCGGCGGCGGCTTCGCCGGCATCGAGGTGTTCGCCGAGCTCCGCTCCTTCGCGAGCGCGCTGCTCGAGTTCTACCCGCAGCTCTCGTTCGACGACACCCACTTCCACCTCATCGAGGCGATGGGCCGGATCATGCCCGAGGTGTCGCTGCCCACGAGCCACTGGGTGATCAAGCACCTCGCCCAGCGCGGCGCCGAGATCCACCTCGACACCCAGCTCACGAGCGCCGTCGACGGCCGGATCGAGCTCTCGACGGGTGAGACCTTCGAGACCGACCTCATCGTGTGGACCGCCGGCGTCATGGCGAACCCGGCGATCGTGCGCACGAGCGACCTGCCCGTCGAGGAGCGGGGCCGCATCAAGGCGCGCCCCGACCTTCGCGTGGGCGACGAGGACGACATCGTCGCCGACGCCTGGGCGGCCGGCGACATCGCCGCCGTGCCCGACCTCACGGGCGGCGGCGTCGGCGGCTACTGCGTGCCGAACGCGCAGCACGCGGTGCGCCAGGGCAAGCTCATGGCGAAGAACATCGTCGCGGTCCTGCGCGGTGAGGAGCCGAAGGACTACTTCCACAAGAACCTCGGCGCGGTCGCAGGCCTCGGCATCGGATCCGGCGCCTTCCAGTCGGGCAAGATCGCGATCACGGGCCTGCTCGCGTGGTTCGCGCACCGCGGCTACCACGGTCTCGCGATGCCGACGTGGGAGCGCAAGTTCCGCGTGTTCTGGGGCTGGTGGAACAACTTCTGGCTCGGGCGCGACATCGTCTCGCTCAGCGCGGTGCAGAATCCGCGCGCCGAGTTCGAGCGCTTCGCCGCGCGTCCGAAGCCCGCTGGCGAGGTCGCGGCGCCGACCGCTCCGGCGAAGTCGGAGGCCAAGAAGCCCGCTGCGAAGTCGGCCAAGCAGGTCGAGAAGGCCGTCGCCGCCAAGTAGCGCGTCCTATGCTGTGACGCGGTGCCGGCCCCTTCGGCCGGCACCGCGCTCCCGTAGCCCAATCGGCAGAGGCAGGCGACTTAAACTCGCCTCAGTCTGGGTTCGAATCCCAGCGGGAGCACTCGATCGGCCGTCGCTGCCGGCTGCGTCGGCGGTCGCTGCCGAGCGGGTCAGGACAACCGGTCGATCCGACGCAGGATCAGCCCCTCGCGGAGCGCCCACGGCGAGACCTCGAGCGTCTTCGCCTTGAACGCGCGCATCGTCTCGGAGAGCACGACCGCGCCCGCGACGATCTGGAACGTCCGGTCGGCGGTGATGCCGGGGAGGTTGGGCCTCGCGTCGGCCGGGATCTTCGCCAGACGCGGGATCCAGTCGTCGAGGCGCGAGAGCTTCAGGATGCTGCGTTCCTCCGAGCCGACGCCCTCCTCGGTGCTCCCCGCGAGCCGGGCGAGCGAGCGGATGGTCTTCGACGACCCGACCACGTGGTCGACCTCGGGGATGCCGCCGATCTCGTCGACGGTCGATCGGAGGACGGCTCGGGCGTGCGTGCGGAGCGCGTCGACCTGCTCGTCGGTCGGCGGGTCGGTCGAGAGGTACTCGATCGTGGACCGGCCGGCGCCGAGCGGCACGGAGCGCGCGTTGTCGGGGACCTCGTCGCCGCCGTGGGCGATCTCGAGCGACCCGCCGCCGATGTCGAAGAGCAGGATGCGGCCCGCCGACCAGCCGTACCAGCGGCGGACGGCGAGGAACGTGATCCGGGCCTCATCGGCACCGCTCAGCACGTCGAGGTGGATCCCTGCGGCCTCCTCGATGAGCGCGAGCACCTCTGCGCCGTTCGTCGCCTCGCGGATGGCCGAGGTGGCGAACGCCAGGAGCTCGTCGATGCCGGATTCCTTCGCGACGGCGGACGCTTCGCGGACGGCCTCGAGGATGGCCTCGACGCCGGCCTCGCTGATCGACCCGTCGTCGTCCAGGTAGCGCATGAGTCGGAGGACCGCCTTGTGCGACGCGGCGGGGATCGGCCGGGCGCCGGGGTGCGCGTCGACCACCAGCAGATGGACGGTGTTGGATCCGACGTCGAGAACCCCGAGGCGCATGCTGCGAGCGTACCGGGCGACTGGTGCGGCGCGCGCGGGGGCTGCATACTTGGTCGGACTGGGACGCGTGTCCCAGTTCCCGTGTCTCCGGCGCCGAAGTCGAGCACGTCGAGAGGAGTGCCGTGTCCCGCATGTCCGCCGCCGAGCGCCGCCCGGCGCTCATCGAGGCAGGCCTGCGGGTGATCGCCCGCGAGGGCATCTCCGGTGCTTCCACGCGGGCCATCGTCGCCGAGGCGGGGATGTCCCTCGCGAGCTTCCACTACGCGTTCCCGTCGCGCGAGGTGTTCCTCGACGAGCTGACGGCGGCGGTCGTGGCCCGTGAGACGCAGGCCGTGCTGCCGTTGCCGGAGATGGACGGCGACCTGCGCGAGGTCATCGAGGCGGGTTTCCTGCGCTACCTCCAGCACCTCCGCGCCGATCCGGCGCGCGAGCAGGCCATGCTCGAGCTCACGCAGCACGCCCTGCGCGCGCCGGAGCGCCATCCGGTCGCCGTCGCCCAGTACCGCCGCTACGCCGACTTCGCCGAGGAGGCGCTGACGCTGGCCGCCGAGCGCGCCGGCGTCGCGTGGCGCGCCTCGGTCTCGGAGGTCGCGGGCGTGCTCGTCGCGTTCTCCGACGGCATCACCCTGAACTGGCTCGTCCACCGCGACGACCGCGCGGCACTGGCGGCCGCGCGTGCGGCCGCCGACGCGCTCTCGAGAATGGCGGACCCCACGTGACCCGGACCGACGCCGCCGCAGCACCGACGCCTCCGGCCGCGCTCGACCTCCGTCCGTCCGCCGCACGGACGTGGCTCGAGCCGTCCGCCCACTGGCCGGCACTCACCGAGGCGACTCGGCACCTCGACGCGCCGGTCGGCGCCCTGCACCTCGGCGCCCTGCGCTGGAACGCGCAGGAGATGCTGCGCCGCGCCGCCGGCACGCCCATCCGCATCGCCACCAAGTCGATCCGGGTCCGTGCGGTCGTCGAGGCGCTCCTCGCGCTGCCCGGCTATCGGGGCGTCCTCGCGTACGCCCTCGGCGAGGCGATCCGGCTGGCCGAGCGGATGCCGCAGCTCGACGACCTCGTCGTCGGCTACCCGACCGCCGAGGTCGCGGGCATCCGCCGGCTCGCGACCGACCCCGACCTCGCGCGCCGCATCACCCTCATGGTCGACTCGCCCGCCCAGCTCGACCTCGTGGACGCGGTCCTGCCGCCGGCGCAGCGCGAGACCCTCAGGGTGTGCCTCGAACTCGACGCATCCTGGCACGCGCCCCTGCTCGGCCACCTCGGCGTGCGCCGCTCGCCGGTGCACGAGCCCGAGGACGCCGGCGCGCTCGCCGCGTACGTCGCCGCGCGTCCCGGCTTCCGCGTCGTCGGGCTGATGGCCTACGAGGCGCAGATCGCGGGCGTCGCGAACGCACCGCGCGGCCGCCCCGTCGACGGGGCGGTGAACCGCTGGATGCAGTCCCGCTCGCTGCCCGAACTCGTCGAGCGCCGCGCCCGCGCGGTCGCCGCGGTGCGGCGCCATGCCGAACTCGAGTTCGTGAACGGCGGCGGCACCGGATCGCTCGAGGCGACCGCCGCGGACCCGTCGATCACCGAGCTCGGCGCGGGATCCGGCATCCTCGCGGGTCATCTCTTCGACGGCTACGCCCACTTCACGCCCGCGCCGGCCGCGGCGTTCGCGCTCGACGTCGTGCGTTCCCCGAGCCCGCGGCACGCGACGGTCCTCGGCGGCGGTTGGGTCGCGTCCGGCCCTCCCGCGGCCGACAGGCTGCCCCGCATCGTCTGGCCGGAGGGGCTCCGGATGCTGCCGCGCGAGGGTGCGGGGGAGGTGCAGACCCCGCTGACCGGCGACGGCGCCGGGCGCCTGCGACCGGGCGACCGGGTGTGGTTCCGGCACACCAAGTCCGGGGAGCTCGCCGAGCACCTGAACGAGTTCGCCGTGGTCGACGGCGACGAGTTCGTCGGCACGGTGCCGACGTATCGTGGAGAGGGGGAGGCATTCCTGTGACGGCGAGCGGAGCGGTCTGGCGCAACTGGGGGCGCACCGCGGCGGTGCGCCCGAATCGGATCGAGCGTCCGGCCGACGAGGGTGCGGTGCAGCGTGCGGTGCTCGCCGCGGAGGGTCGGCGCATCAAGCCCGTCGGGTCCGGCCACAGCTTCACCGCGATCGCGGCAGCGGCGGACATCCAGCTCGACCTCACCGACCTCTCGGGCGTGCTCGCCGCGGATGCCGCCTCCGGCCGCGTCACGCTCGGCGCCGGCACCCCGCTGCATCGCCTGCCCCACCTGCTCGAGCCCTACGGGCTCGCGATGGCGAACATGGGCGACATCGACCGGCAGACCATCTCGGGCGCGACCTCGACCGGGACGCACGGGACGGGGATCCGCTTCGGCGGTCTCGCGACGCAGGTCGTCGGCGCTCGGATCGTGACCGGCACGGGAGAGCTCCTCACGATCGGCGAGGCCGAGCGGGCCGAACTGCTCCCCGCGGTGCGGCTCGGCCTCGGGGCCCTCGGCGTGCTCACCGAGCTCACGCTCCAGCTCGTGCCGCGGTTCGTGCTGCACGCCGTCGAGCGGACCGAGCCGGTCGACCAGGTCCTCGACGAGTGGATGCCGCGCGTCCGCGCCCACGACCACTTCGAGTTCTACTGGTTCCCGCACACGGTGACGGCCCTCACGAAGACCAACACGCGGCTGCCGGGCGACGCCCGACGGAACCCGCTCGGTCGCGCCGAGCGCTGGCTCTCCGACGAGGTGCTCGCGAACGGCGTCTACCGGGCGATGTGCGCGCTCGGCACGGTCGCCCCCGGTGCCACGCCGCCCCTCGCGCGCCTCGTCGAGCGATTCACCGGCAACCGGGACTTCAGCGACCTCTCGCCGAACGTCTTCACGACGAACCGGTCGGTTCGGTTCCGCGAGATGGAGTACGCGATCCCGCTCGACGCGGTTCCCGAGGCGTTCCGCGCCATCCGCTCCCTCATCGCGACCCGCGGATGGCGCATCAGCTTCCCGATCGAGGTACGGGCCGCCGCTCCCGACGAGAACTGGCTGTCGACCGCGTATCGGCGGGAGACCGGGTACATCGCCGTCCACCGCTACGTTCGCGAGGACCCTGCCGCGTACTTCGCGGGGGTCGAGGACATCATGCGCTCGCTCGGCGGACGGCCGCACTGGGGCAAGATGCACACGCAGACCGCCGAGTCCCTCCGGCGGCTGTACCCGCGGTTCGACGACTTCCTCGCGGTGCGCGCCGAACTCGATCCGGAGCGGCGATTCGCCAACCCGTACCTCGACCGCGTGCTGGGCGGCGCCGAAGGGGCCGGCGGCCGGTCGGAGGTCAGGGCGTTCGACGGCGCAGCGTGATCGACCCGAGCACGATCGACCCGACGATCCAGGCCCCGATCACCAGGACCTTCCCCCAGATCCACGCCGCGTCCTCCGAACCGTCGGCGACGGCGGTCAGCGCGTCGATCGCGAAGCTCAGCGGGAGCGCGTCGCCGATCGCCTGGAGCACCTCGGGCAGCTGGTCGCGCGGCAGGAAGATCCCGCCCAGCAGGATCTGCGGGAACACCAGCACGGGCATGAACTGCACCACCTGGAACTCGGTGCGCGCGAACGCGCTCGCGAGGAGCCCGAGCGCCGTGCCGAGGAGGGCATCGGAGACCGCCACGGCGAACAGGAGCCAGATCGACCCCTCGATCTCGAGGCCGCACACCCAGACGGCCCACGACACCGCGATCGCCGTCTGGAAGATCGCCAGGAGTCCGAACGCCAGCGCGTAGCCCAGGATGAAGTCGCCCTTGCCGAGCGGCATCGAGAAGAGCCGCTCCAGGGTCCCCGAACGCCGCTCGCGGAGCGTCGCGATGCTCGTGACGAGGAACATCACGATGAAGGGGAACAGCGCGATCATCGCCGGGCCGATCGTCGCGAACACGTCGGTGTCGGTGAAGATCCAGGCGACGAGGCCGATGAGCAGGCTCGGCACGACGAGCAGCAGCCCGATGGTGCGCGGATCGTGCCGGATCTGGCTGAGCACCCGACCGGCGGTCGCGAGCGTGCGCGCGGGCGTCATCGCGACGTCTCCTCGTCGGTCATCGGCGTGGTCGCGCGCTCGATGAGCGTGAGGAACGCGGTCTCCATGTCGTCGGTCCCGGTCGCGGCGAGCACGCTCGCGACCGACGCGTCGGCGAGCAGCTCGCCGTTCCGCATCAGCAGGAGCTGGTCGCAGCGCTTGGCCTCGTCCATCACGTGGCTCGAGACGATGAGGGTCGCTCCCTCGTTCGCCAACTGGTGGAAGAGCTCCCACAGCTCGACGCGCAGCACCGGGTCGAGCCCGACCGTGGGTTCGTCCAGCACGAGCAGTTCGGCGTCGCCGAGGAGTGCGGCGGCGAGCGAGACACGGCTCCGCTGCCCGCCGGAGAGCGAGCCGGCGAGGCGTCGCTCGACGTCGCCGAGATGCGTCCTCGCGATCGCCTCGTCGACCTTCGTCCTCCGGACGCCGAGCACGCGGGCGAAGTAGGCGAGGTTCTGCCGCACGGTGAGGTCGTCGTACACGCTCGGCTGCTGGGTCACGTACGCGACGCGGCGGCGGAGCTCGCGCGAGCCGGCGGGGAGTCCGAGCACCTCGACCGTGCCCGACTGCACGACCTGCACGCCGACGATCGAGCGCATGAGCGTCGTCTTGCCGCTGCCGCTCGGGCCGAGGAGGCCGACGATCCGCCCGCGCTGCACCGTGAGCGAGAGCCCGTGGAGCACGGGCGTCCTCGCGCGGCGCACGTGCAGGTCGCGGACGACGATGACGGAGTCCGCGCCGTCGCCCTCGGGCGTCCCACGGGGTGCGGTCGCGGCCACGGCCGCCGTCGGTGCGCGGTGTCGTGCGTGCGGGGTGGCGGACTCGTCCACGTGGCCGAGCCTACGCCCCGGAGGGACGCCTCCGCTCGCTTCGAGTCTCATGGGAGTTGAGGCGCCTCGCGGGGCCGATCGCTAGGATTGATCGTCCAGTGAATTCGTCGCCGAAGCCTCAGGAGTCCCCGCCATGGAATGGCTGATCCCGCTCATCATCGTCGTCGTCCTCGTCCTGGTGATCGGCATCTACCTGTGGGCGACCTACAACTCCCTCGTGACGCTGAACGTCCGCGTCGACGAGGCGTGGAGCGACATCACGGTGCAGCTGAAGCGTCGCGCCGACCTGATCCCGAACCTCATCGAGGCGGTCAAGGGCTACGCGGCCCATGAGAAAGCCGTCTTCGAGAACGTCACCAAGGCACGTGCCGAGACGCTCTCCGCCGGTGGCCCGGCCGAGGCATCCGCTGCCGAGAACCACATGCAGCAGGCGTTGAAGTCGATCTTCGCGGTCGCCGAGGCGTACCCGCAGCTCCAGGCCAGCCAGAACTTCCTGCAGCTGCAGTCCGAGCTCGTCGACACCGAGGACAAGATCCAGGCGTCGCGCCGGTTCTACAACGGCGGCGTCCGCGAGCTCAACACGAAGATCAAGGTCTTCCCGAACACGCTGTTCGTGCGCAGCCTCGGCTTCCACGAGCGGGAGTTCTTCGAGGTGACGGAGGCGGCGGCCATCGCCGAACCTCCGCGCGTGCAGTTCTAGCCGCCGATGTACCGAGCGATCGCCCGGAACAAGCGCAACTCCGTCTTCACGATCCTGCTCTTCCTCGCCATCGTCGGCGGGCTCGGCTACCTCGCCGCGGTGATCTACCAGGACCTGACCATCGTCGTGATCACGCTCGTCATCGCGACGGCGTACGCGCTCTTCCAGTACTTCACCGCCGACCGGCAGGCCCTCGCCATGTCGGGCGCGGTCGAGATCCACAGCGTGTCGGAGCATCCGCGGCTCTGGCGCACGGTCGAGAACCTCTCGATCACGACCGGCACGCAGATGCCGCGCGTCTTCGTCATCTCGGATCCTGCACCGAACGCGTTCGCCACCGGGCGCGACCCCGAGCACGCGATCGTCGCGGCGACCACGGGGTTGCTCGAGATCATGGACGACTCCGAGCTGGAGGGCGTCATGGCGCACGAGCTCGGGCACGTCCGCAACTACGACATCCGGCTTTCCATGATCGTGTTCGGCCTCGTCGTCGCCGTCGGCTTCATCTCCGACATGTTCGTGCGCATGGCCTTCTTCGGGCGGAACAGCAACGGCAACCCGGTCGTGATGATCTTCGGCCTGGTGGCGATGCTCATCGCGCCGCTCGTCGCGAGCCTCGTCCAGCTCGCGATCTCGCGGCAGCGCGAGTACCTGGCGGATGCCACGGGCGCGATGACCACCCGTCATCCCGACGCGCTCGCACGCGCACTGCTCAAGCTCGAGCAGTACGGCCGTCCGATGCGGCGCCAGAACTCGTCGATGGCGCACCTCTGGATCGCCGACCCGCTGAAGCCCGGCGTGATCGACCGCCTGTTCGCGACGCACCCGCCGATCCCCGATCGGGTGAAGCGACTGCACGAGATGGGCCGGAGCTTCTAGACCGCCTCCGTCGTGGCCGGGGTGCTCGGCGTCACGGGACGGCGCTCGTCGGTACGGTCGTCGCCCGCGCGGAGTCGCCGAGGGCCGAGCGGATGGCAGGCGAGAGGTCGCCGCGACCGGTCACCGTCACGTCGTCGAGGCCCTGCCATGCCGCCGCTGCGCGGAGGACCGGTACGAGCCGCTCTGCGGTGTCTCCGGGGGCGCCGGCCTCGGCCCAGGCGGACTGGACGCGCAGCACGCCCGCCTTGCGATCGCTCTTGAGGTCGACCCTGCCGACCACGCGGTCGTCGAGGAGCACGGGCAGCGAGTAGTAGCCGAACTTGCGCTGGGGCTCCGGGGTGTAGATCTCGATGCGGTAGTGGAAGTCGAAGAGGCGCTCGGTGCGCGGGCGGAACCAGACGACGGGGTCGAACGGCGAGAGCAGCGCGACGGCCTCGATGCGTCGGGGTCGTCGGGCGTCGCGGTGCACCCAGGCGGTCGCCGCCCGGCCGCCGTTGCCCCAGCCCGGCACCTCCACCGGCACCAGCACCCCCGCGTCGACGAGGTCGGCGATCGCGGGCCGGACCTGCGTCTGGAGCATCCGCCAGTAGTCGGCGAGGTCGGCGACGGTCGCGATGCCCAGCGCGACCGCGGCCCGCTCGACGAGGACGCGGATCGCGTCGGGCTCGGATGGCCCGTGTTCGAGCAGGTGCGGTTCGAGGGCCTGCTCGGGCAGCGCGTAGACGCGCTCGAATCGCCGGCGCTCGACGCAGACGACCTCGCCGGTCCGGAACATCCACTCGAGCGCGCGCTTCGCGTCGGACCAGCCCCACCACGGGCCCCGACGCTCGTTCGCATCGTGCTCGATCGCGCTCGCGGGCATCGGCCCGTTCTCGGCGAGCTCGGCCAGCAGCCAGGTCGCCAGGTCGCGGTTCTCGGTCAGCCACCCGCCCCAGGCGGACGCGCCCTCCCGGCGGTACTCGGCACGCCGGAACTCGAACAGCGGCCAGAGGTCGCGCGGGATGAAGGCCGCCTGGTGCGCCCAGTACTCGACCATGCGCCCCTTGCGCCCCCACGACATCCGGTCGAGCAGCTCGCGGTCGTACGAGCCGAGACGACTGAACGCCGGGAGGTAGTGGCTGCGCTCGAACACGTTCACCGAGTCGATCTGCAGGAGCCCCAGCCGGTCGACGACGCCCGCGAGCTGTCGCGTGCCGGGCGATTCGGGAGCGGCGCGACCGAAGCCCTGGGCAGCGAGGGCGATGCGACGTGCGAGCGCGGGAGAGACCTGGTCGACCATGGTGTCTCGACCATAGCGATGACCGCCGACACATGGCCGTCCGCGCATGCACCCGCGCCTAGACTGTGACGGTGACCGAGGCGAAGGGGACCTCGCGTGCGCGGCGGATGCGCGTGCGCCGATCCTCCACGTCCGAGCGGGCGTACCGAGGCGCCGAGCGGCCGGATGCCGAGCCCGTGCGCGACGCGGCGGCATCCGTGCCCTATCCCATGCGCGTCGCCGCCGCGTGGTCGTGGCGGCTGCTGCTCGTCGGCGGGGTGCTCGCCGTCGTCATCTTCCTGGTCATCCAGCTGCGACTCGTGATCATCCCGGTCCTCGTCGCCATGCTCATCTCGGCCCTCCTCGTGCCGTTCTCGGAGTTCCTCCAACGGCACCGGTGGCCCAAGGGACTCGCGGTCGCCGCCGCGATGGTCGCGACGCTCGCCTTCGTCGGAGGGCTGCTGACACTCGGCATCTCCCAGATCGTGCGCGGCTCCGCCGACCTCGCCGAGCAGAGCGTCGTGGCGTGGGAGGACTTCCGCGCCTGGCTCCTCGAAGGGCCGCTGCACGTGACCTCCCAGCAGTTCGACCAGGTGGTGCAGCAGGTGGTCGAGGCCGCGCAGCAGCAGAGCGGGGTGCTCGTGTCGGGCGCGCTGTCGGTGAGCTCGTCGATCGGGCACTTCCTCGCCGGGCTCCTGCTGGCGCTCTTCGCCACGCTCTTCATCCTGATCGATGGCCGCGGCATCTGGGACTGGATCGTCGGGATCTTCCCCCGCCGCGCGCGCGCCGCGATCGACGGGGCCGGCCGATCGGGCTGGTCGACCCTCGAGAACTTCGTCCGCGTCCAGATCTTCGTCGCGGCCATCGACGCGGTCGGCATCGGCCTCGGCGCGCTCCTCCTCGGCGTTCCCCTCGCGATCCCGATCGCCGTGCTCGTCTTCCTCGGCTCGTTCATCCCGATCGTCGGTGCGGTCGTGACGGGTGCGCTGGCCGTGTTCGTGGCACTCGTCTACAACGGCTGGGGCATCGCGCTCGCGATGCTCGGCGTCGTGCTGCTGGTGCAGCAGGTCGAGGGTCACGTGCTGCAGCCGCTGATCATGGGCACCGCCGTCAAGGTGCATCCGCTCGGCGTGGTCGTCGCGGTCGCCACCGGGTCGCTCCTCGCGGGCATCCCGGGCGCGCTCTTCGCGGTGCCGGTCGCCGCCGTGGCCAACGTCATGATCATGTACATCTCGGGCGGCGCCTGGAGGCAGGCCGAACCGCCCCCGCCCGCCGAGATCCGATCTCCGCTGTGGCGCACGGTACCCCAGCGACCCGGATACGGACGGTGACATGAACCACGCCCTCGACACCACCTCCGCCGCGGTGAGCGGAACCGCCGGAGCAGCGCTCCCCGGCCCGACCCTCGCCGACTTCGAGCACGCCCAGCGCACGGTCGCCGCCATCGCCCGCCGCACGCCGATGGAGACCTCGCGCTACCTCGGCGCGATCGCGGGGGTGCCGGTGCACCTCAAGTGCGAGAACCTGCAGCGAACGGGGTCCTACAAGCTCCGCGGCGCATTCAACCGGCTCTCGTCGCTCACCGCCGACGAACGCGCGAGGGGCGTCGTGGCGGCGTCCGCCGGAAACCACGCGCAGGGCGTCGCCTACGCGGCGAGAGAACTCGGCATCCGGGCGACCATCTTCATGCCCGTCGGCGTCGCGCTGCCGAAGCTCGAGGCGACCAGGGCGTACGGCGCCGACGTCGTGCTCCGCGGCGACTCGATCGGCGAGACGCTCGAGGCGGCCGCCCGGTTCGCGACCGAGACCGGCGCGACCGTGATCCCGCCCTACGACCACGCGGACGTCATCGCCGGACAGGGCACGCTCGGCCTCGAGATCCTCGAGCAGGCTCCGGACGCGACGACCATCGTCGTGCCGATCGGCGGCGGCGGGCTCGCCTCCGGCATCGCGAGCGCGGCCAAGCAGAAGGCCGCGGCGCTCGGCCGGACGGTGCGCGTGATCGGCGTCCAGGCCCAGAACGCCTCGCCCTACGTGCCGTCGCTGGCATCGGGCGAGCCGACCGCCGTCCCGGTCGTGCCGACGATCGCCGACGGCATCGCGGTGTACCGGCCCGGCGAGTTGAACTTCGAGATCATCCGCGACGCGATCGACGAGGTCGTCACGGTCAGCGAGGACGACATCGCCCGGGCGCTGCTCGTGCTGCTCGAGCGGGCGAAGCTCGTCGTCGAGCCGGCCGGGGCGGTCGGGGTGGCCGCACTCATGACCGGGAGGGTGCGCTCGGACGGCCCGATGGTGGTCGTGCTCTCGGGCGGGAACATCGACCCGCTGCTCATGCAGCGCGTGATCGCACACGGCCTGGCGGCATCCGACCGCTACCTGACGCTGCGGATCGGGCTGCCCGACCGCCCGGGCCAGCTCGCGCGCATCTCCGAGCTGCTCGCCGCGGCGAACGCGAACGTCGTCGAGGTGCTGCACACGCGCCACGGCGCCGGCATGCAGATCTCCGAGGTCGCGCTGCAGCTCTCCGTCGAGACGCGGGGGCCGGTGCATCGCGAGGAGGTCGTCGCGATCCTGCGTCGCGCCGGATACGAGCCGGAGATCATCGCCGAGTGACCGGCGGCTGATCCCGGAACGCGGAACGGCCCCTCCGATCGGAGGGGCCGTTCGCGATTCACCGGGTCAGCGCGTCACTGCCCGGACCAGGTGTCGACGCCGGTGATCTCGACGGCGATCTCGCGGCCGTTCGGCGTGGTGTACGTGGTGGAATCGCCGACCTTCAGGCCGAGGATCGCCGCGCCGAGGGGCGACTGCTCGCTGAAGACGTCGAGCTCGGAGTCGCCCGCGATCTCGCGGCTGCCGATGAGGAACCGCTCCTCGTCGCCCGCGACGACCGCGGTGATGACGGTGCCGGACTCGACGACGCCGCTCGAGGTCGGCGCCTCGCCGACCTCGGCGTGGCGGAGCAGCTCGGTGAGCTGGCGGATGCGGGCCTCCTGCTTGCCCTGCTCGTCCTTCGCGGCGTGGTAGCCGCCGTTCTCCTTGAGGTCGCCCTCCTCACGCGCGGCCTCGATGCGCTTGGCGATCTCGTCCCGGCCGGTCGTGGAGAGGTGCTCGAGCTCGGCGTTCAGGCGGTCGAAGGCCTCCTGGGTGAGCCAGGTGACGGTGGCGTCCTGCGCCATGGTGCACACTCCCGTGGATAGACATGTCGCCCCAGCGTGTGCCGGGGCGAATCACCCATTCTACCGAAGCCAGCAGGTGGAGATCAAACCGGTGTTGGCCTCCTGCGCCGTCCGGACGGTCTCGGTGAAGGTGCGCAACGGCCGGTCGGACGCCGGGATCTCGACCACCTTCCATCCGACGACGGTGAAGTCCTCGTTGAACGCCTGCACGACGCACGCGGTGGCGTTCCCCGACGGAACCGACAGCCGCCAGGTCACCTCGACCGCGCGTGTGTCGAGGAGTTCGTGACCGAGATCGGTGGCCTGCACGAGGGGCGTGTTGCCGTCGAGCCCCGCCCAGACCACCCACGAGACGAGGACCGCCGCGAACGCGATCGCGCCGCCGATGAGGATGGACCGGTCGCGGCGACGGCGAGCGGGCGTGCGGCCGTACCGCCGGGCGAGGTCGGGTGCGCCGGTCGATCCGCTCGCGTCGGTGGAGGATCGGGTTCCCGCCGGTGCGGGGACGCCATCGAGTGCGGCGTCCTCGGCCGCCGCGTCGGCGGACTCGCGTCGGGGCACCGCGCGGCTCCTTCCCGGGTGGATCGTCTAGGCTTGGCTCCCAGCCTAACCCGCCGTCCCTGAAGGGAATCCGATGCTCGTCGCGCCCGCCGTCACCATTCGCGGAGACCGCCGATGAGCCCCGCGCTCGCGTCGGCGCTCACGCTCGTCGCGGCCGCCGAGGAGGAGTTCGACCCCAACGACGTCACTCCCGGCGTGGTGGGGTTCATCGCCACCATCCTGATCATGGCCGCGGTGCTGCTGCTCGTGATCGACATGGTCCGACGCATCCGCCGGGTGAACTATCGGGCCGAGGCGCGCGAGCGCATCGCGGCCGAGGAGGCCGCCGCGGCCGAGGACGCGGCCGGCGGCGACACGCCGGTCGAGGACGCGGATGCGTCGCAGGCGGACGCCCCGGCATCCGATGCTCCGCCGGCGGAGCGAGACGAGCGGTAGCAGCCTCGCGCCGGACCTGCGGTCCGGCCCGAGACGAGCGGTAGCAGCCTCGCGCCGGACCTGCGGTCCGGCCCGAGACGAGCGGTAGCAGCCTCGCGCCGGACCTGCGGTCCGGCCGGGTCGACGCGGTCCGCCCGTCAGCCCGTGTGGTACACGGGGTCGATCGCGATGAGCAGGGTCGCCGTCCAGTGGCACATGAACGCGAGCACCGTGCAGACGTGGAAGATCTCGTGGAAGCCGAAGTGGCCGGGCCACGGGTTCGGCTTCTTGAGCCCGTAGACGATCGCGCCGCCGGTGTAGAGCAGGCCGCCGACGATGACGAGCACCATCATCGCGACGCTGGCCTCGAGCAGGTCGCCGAGGTACATCACGGCGGCCCAGCCGAGCAGGATGTAGATCGGCACGTACAGCCAGCGCGGTGCGCCGATCCAGAACACCCGGAACGCGATGCCGACGAGCGCGCCCGCCCAGACCAGGCCGAGCAGCAGCCAGCCCTTCTCCGGCGGCAGCGCGAGGATCGCCAGCGGCGTGTAGGTGCCCGCGATGAGCAGGAAGATGTTCGCGTGGTCGACGCGCTTCAGGATCACCTTCGTGCGCGGCTTCCAGTCGAACCGGTGGTACAGCGCCGAGTTGCCGAAGAGCAGCATCGACGTGAGCACGAAGACCGCCGACGCCCACTTCGCGGGCGCGCCGTCGGCGAGGGCGATGAGCACGATGCCGGCCACGATGGTGACTGGGAAGGTGGCGGCGTGGATCCACCCTCGCCACGTCGGCTTGACGTCGGCCGGATGCTCCGGGGAGGCGTCGATGAGGGGGAGGTTCGGGATGTCGGGGCCGAGGCGCTCGTCGGCGGCGACCGCGGCGTCGGCGCGATCGAGTTCGGCCGCCGGTCGGTGCAGGTGCTCGGCGACGTCCTCGGGTTCGCGTTGGGTCATGCTGCCAGCGTAGGGGGAGCCTCATCACGGCCTGCTGTGAGTGTCCGAACGCGCGCAGGGGAGTAGCGTGGTCGGGTGCAGACGAGCGATCAGCGCCCCGGTCGCGGCCTTCTCTATCGGCTCTACCAGAATCGGCTCCGCCGGGAACTCGACGAGGCGGAACTGCCACGACACGTGGCGATGATCATCGACGGCAACCGTCGGTGGGCGAGGCAGCTGGGCTACGACTCCGCCGTGCACGGCCACCGTGCCGGCGCCGCGAAGATGCGGGAGTTCCTCGAGTGGTGCGACGACCTGGGCATCTCGGTGGTGACGCTCTACCTGCTCTCGTCCGACAACCTGGGCAATCGCACGTCCGAGGAGCTCGCCGACCTCATCGAGATCATCGCCGAACTCGCCGAGGAGCTCAGCCACTACCGCGACTGGCGCGTCCAGCACGTCGGATCGGACGCCGGACTCCCGGTGCCGCTCGTCGCCGCCCTCGACGCCGCGGAGCATCGGACGGAGGGCAAGAAGGGCCTCCACGTGAATCTCGCCGTCGGCTACGGAGGACGTCGCGAGATCACCGATGCGATGCGCTCGATCGTGGCATCCCACCATGCCGAGGGACGGAGCCTCGAGGACCTCGCGGAATCGCTCACGCCGGAGCTCATCGGGGAGCACCTCTACACCGGCGGCCAGCCCGACCCCGACCTCGTGATCCGCACCTCGGGCGAGCAGCGCCTCAGCGACTTCATGCTGTGGCAGGCCGCGCACAGCGAGTTCTACTTCGTCGAGGCGCTCGGACCCGACCTCCGCGAGGTCGACTTCCTGCGCGCCGTCCGCGACTACACCCGCCGGCACCGGCGGTACGGCGGTTGACGACGCTCACGATCCGATCAGGAGTCTGTCAGGATATGCCTCGGAGAAGGGGGCACCGCACGTGAGCATGGACGACTACCTGGCCGGGTTCGGCGAGGAGCCCGGCTACCTCGACTACGCACGAGTCGGGCCGCTGGCCCGCGTCGCCGCCGAGGAGGCCCTGGCGTTCACGCAGGTGCTCGAGCGCGCCCGGCACGGGAGCATGGACGCGTTCCGCGACCAGGACCGCAGGCTCCGCGACGCGGCATCCGCCCTGACCGGGATCGCCGCCGACCGCATCGTCGCGATCCCGAACACCACCACCGGGCTCATGCATGCGATGTTCGGGCTCACCGGCACGGTGCTGCTCTCGCCGGCGGAGTTCCCGAGCGTGCCGATCGCCGCGGTGCGTGCGAACGAGGCCCTGCACTCGGTGCAGCCCGCCTGGCTCGAGACCGACCACGGCAAGGTGACGCCGGGCCTGATCCGCGACCAGCTCGAGGCGAACGTCGCGGCGGTCGCCGTGAGCCTCGTCGACAGCCGCACCGGGTACCTCTGCGACCTCGAGGGCATCCGGCAGGTGATCGGCGACCGGTTGCTCATCGTCGACGCGATCCAGGGCTTCGGCATCGTCGATGCGCCGTGGGATGCCGCCGACGTCGTCGTGACGGGCGGGCAGAAGTGGTGCCGGGCCGGCTGGGGCACCGGCGTCATGGCCCTCTCCGAGCGCGCGGCCGAGCGGCTCACGCCCGTCTTCTCGGGCTACACCGGCACGGTCGACGACGAGGTGTGGGACGAGGTGCCGCCGCCCGCGCCCGGGGCTCGGGCCTTCCGCGTGTCGAACCCCGACCCGGTCGCCGCCGCCCGCTTCGCCGCTGCGCTGGAGGAGCTCGCCGAGGTCGGCGTCGAGGCGGTCAACGCCCGCATGGCCGAGAACGTCAGCCGCGTGATCGACCTCGCCGACGAGTTCGCGGTCCCGGTGGTCAGTTCTCGCGACGAGCGCGAGCGCGCCGGCATCGTCGTGCTGGAGCCCGAACCCGAGCAGGTCACCGTGCTCACCGCGTCGCTGCACAACCACGGGCTCACCACGACGACCCGACTCGGAACCGTGCGCCTCAGCGTGCACGCCGCGCTCGACGAGGAGACCATCGAGATGCTGCGCGGCGCCTTCGTCTCGTTCAACACCGCGGCGGCGTACTGACCCCCCGGATTGTGAACAGGGGATGTCGCGCCGCGTGTCGCTTCTGCGGATGTCGCCGGTCGGACGTACCGTCAGGACATCGGGCAAGGCGCCCGGTCGAGTCGGCTCGTGAACCGCTCGTGGGAGGATCGCCGGCCGGCGCGTGAGCCGAGCGAGAGCTCGGGGCAGGAGCGGTCGTGACCTCTGTCGATCCCATCAAGCCCCTCGGACCGGTCGAGCCGGACGCGCAGCACCAGCGTCGTCCCGGTGCGGCGTCTCCCGGGGGTGCCGCGCAGGACGAACGGACCTACGTGCTGGACACGTCGGTCCTGCTCTCGGACCCGCGCGCCCTGTTCCGGTTCGCGGAGCATCCCGTGGTGCTGCCGGTCGTGGTCATCACGGAGCTCGAGGCCAAGCGCAACGACCCCGAGATCGGGTACTTCGCCCGGGCCGCGCTCCGGCTGCTCGACGACCTCCGCGTGCAGCACGAGCGACTCGACTTCCCGATCCCGGTCGGCGACGGTGGGTCCCTCCGGGTCGAGCTGAACCACTCGAGCCTGTCGGTGCTGCCCAGCGGGCTGCAGCTGGCCGACAACGACTCGCGCATCCTCGCGTGCGCGATGAACCTCTCGAACGACGGCGTCGCCGTGACCGTCGTCTCGAAGGACCTGCCGCTGCGCATCAAGGCCGCCTCGATCGGCCTCGACGCCCAGGAGTACCGCGCCGAGCTCGCCGTCGACTCCGGCTGGACCGGCATGGCCGAGGTCGACCTCGGCTCGAACGACATGGCCAAGCTCTATGAGCACGAGCAGCTCGAGACGGCGGCCGTCGCGGGCATGCCGGTGAACACCGGCCTCGTGATCCACTCCGATCGCGGGTCGGCGCTCGCACGCGTGATCGGCGACCGGGAGGTGCGGCTGGTCCGCGGCGATCGCGAGGCGTTCGGCGTGCACGGCCGTTCGGCCGAGCAGCGCCTGGCCATCGACCTCCTGCTCGATCCCGAGGTCGGCATCGTCTCGCTCGGCGGCCGTGCGGGAACCGGCAAGTCGGCGCTCGCGCTCTGCGCGGGGCTGGAGGCCGTGCTCGAACGGCAGCAGCACAAGAAGATCATGGTCTTCCGACCGCTGTACGCGGTGGGCGGCCAGGAGCTCGGCTACCTGCCCGGCGACCAGGGCGAGAAGATGAACCCGTGGGCGCAGGCGGTGTTCGACACGCTCGGCGCGCTCGTCTCCGACAACGTCCTCGACGAGGTCGTCGACCGCGGCATCCTCGAGGTGCTGCCGCTCACGCACATCCGCGGCCGGTCGCTCCACGACGCCTACGTGATCGTCGACGAGGCGCAGTCGCTCGAGCGGAACGTCCTGCTCACCGTCCTCAGTCGCGTCGGGCAGAACTCGCGCGTCGTGCTCACGCACGACGTCGCGCAGCGCGACAACCTCCGCGTCGGCCGCCACGACGGCGTCGCGAGCGTGATCGAGACGCTGAAGGGACATCCGCTCTTCGCCCACATCACGCTCACCCGGTCGGAGCGGTCCGCGATCGCCGCGCTCGTCTCCGAGATGCTCGACGGCGCCGACCTGGCCTGACACCGACCCGCCGGACGAACGACGGCCCCGGAACCGCGAGGTTCCGGGGCCGTCGTCGACTCCTGCGAGCGAACGCCGCGGGCTCAGCCCTGCTGGGGCGGACGCGTCATCGAGAGCAGGTCGAGCGCGACGTCGAGCTCGGCCTCCGTCAGGTCTCCGCGCTCGACGTGACCGAGGTCGATCACGGCCTCGCGGACCGTGATGCCCTTGGCGACCGAGTGCTTCGCGATCTTCGCCGCGGCCTCGTAGCCGATGGCCTTGTTGAGGGGCGTGACGATCGAGGGCGACATGCCGGCGAGCGCCGTCGTGCGCGCCTCGTTGACCCGGAGGCCGTCGACGGTCTTGTCGGCGAGCACCCGCACCGAGCTCGAGAGCAGGCGGATCGACTCGAGGAGTGCGGTGCCCATCACCGGGATCTGCACGTTGAGCTCGAACGACCCGGAGGCGCCGGCCCACGCGATCGTGGCGTCGTTGCCGACCACGCGCGAGGCGACCATGAGGACGGCCTCCGGCACGACGGGGTTGACCTTGCCGGGCATGATCGACGAGCCGGGCTGCAGGTCGGGGATGAACAGCTCGCCGAGCCCGGTGTTCGGGCCCGAGCCCATCCAGCGCAGGTCGTTGCAGATCTTGGTGAGGCTCACGGCGATCGTGCGCAGCGCGCCCGACGCGTCGACCAGGCCGTCGCGGTTGGCCTGCGCCTCGAAGTGGTCGGCGGCCTCGGTGATCGGCAGCTCGGTCTCCTGCTGGAGCAGCTCGATCACGAGCTGGGGGAAACCCGCCGGCGTGTTGATGCCCGTGCCGACCGCGGTTCCGCCGAGCGGCACCTCCGCGACCCGGGGGAGCGCCGTGCGGACGCGCTCGATGCCGAGGCGGATCTGGCGGGCGTAGCCGCCGAACTCCTGCCCGAGCGTGACGGGTGTCGCGTCCATGAGGTGCGTGCGGCCGGCCTTGACGACGTCGGACCACGCCTCCGCCTTGGCCTCGAGGGCCACCGCGAGGTGATCGAGCGCCGGGATGAGGTCGTCGATGAGCGCGGCGGTCACGGCGATGTGGACCGAGGTCGGGAAGACGTCGTTCGAGGACTGCGAGGCGTTGACGTGGTCGTTCGGGTGCACCGCGCTGCCGAGCTTCTGCGTCGCGATCGTCGCCAGCACCTCGTTCATGTTCATGTTCGAGGACGTGCCGGAGCCGGTCTGGTACACGTCGACCGGGAAGTGCTCGGCGAAGCCGTGCGTTCCCGCGATGACCTCGTCGGCGGCGTCGGCGATCGCCTGCGCGAGCTGGTGGTCGAGGACTCCGAGGCGCGCGTTGGCGAGCGCCGCGGACTTCTTGATGCGGGCGAGCGCCGCGATCTGGGCGGGCTCGAGACCGGAGCCCGAGATCGGGAAGTTCTCGACCGCGCGCTGGGTCTGGGCGCGATAGAGCGCGGCTGCGGGGACCCGCACCTCGCCCATCGTGTCGTGTTCGATCCGGTAGTCGGCGGCGTTGTCCACCACGGTGTGCTCCCCTTCGATTCGGAACGTGCGGCGCGGCGGTGGGATGCCGCCGGCGGCGTCAGATGCGACCGACGACGACGTCGGTCTCGGCGCGGCCCTCGAGCAGGCGGTAGTTCGCGCCGACGACAGCCAGCGTACCCGCTGCGATCGCGTCGCTGATCACCTCGGAGCGCTCGAGGAGCTGCGACACGGCGTTGCGGAGGTGCTCGCGCCCGACGTACCCGGCGTCGAGGTGGTCGGGCGCGATCGGCCCGTCTTCGACCCCGGCGACCTTGCGCACGGCGGGCACGATCTCGTCGACGATGCCCCGGATGTGAGCGGGCAGCGGTGCGGCGTCCTCGGCCTGCGAGTCGATCGCGGCGCGCACCGCACCGCACTCGTCGTGGCCGAGGACGAGGATGAGCGGGACGCCGAGGACGGCGACGGCGTACTCGAGCGAGCCGAGCACCGAGTCCGAGGGCACCTGTCCGGCGTTGCGGACCACGAACGCGTCCCCGAGGCCGACGTCGAAGATGATCTCGGCGGACAGGCGCGAGTCGCTGCAGCCGAAGATGGCGACGAGCGGGCGCTGGTGGTTCGCGAGCTCGGTGCGGCGGTCGACGTCCTGTCGGGGGTGCAGGGGCGTTCCGGCCACGAACCGGGCATTCCCGGCGCGCAGCTCGCGCCACGTCTCGGCGGGGGTGGTCGGTCGTGCGGGTGCGGACTTGCTCACGGCCGCTCCTCTCAGCGCTGTGCGTCGATCGTCGGCGCGAGTGCGCCGGCGAGGGTCTCGAACTCCTCGGGGGTGGCGGTGCCGAGGAGCACGAACGTGCTCTCGCCCGCCTCGGTCACGAGTCCGTAGCGCGCGTTGCCGACGTCGGCGTCGGTCTCGCGGTTGTCGTAGGCGGTCCACTCGACCCCGTCGATCGTGACGACGCCGGTGGCGATCGTGTTCTTCAGCAGCTCGGCGGTCCAGGTCGGGTTCGCACCGAGCCCCTGGTACAGCCCCGCGTACTCGTCGCTCGGCGTGAGGTAGCCCGCGTACCACGAGGTGATGCCGTCGGCGTCGCGCGTGCGGAGCTCTGCGGCGTTCGACCGCCACCCGGAGGGCAGGTCGGGCACGGCGAGCGGCGGGTCGATGCCGACCTGCGCCTGCGCGGCGACCGCGGCCACGTCGATGTCGCGCTCGATCGGGGTGTCGCTGCGCGGGACCAGCAGGACGATGAGCGCGACGACCGCCACGCACGCCAGGAGCGAGCCGACGAGGTTCCGCAGCGTCTGCCGTTCGCGGTGCTTGCGGGACTGCTCGGCCCGGCGTTCGGCCGTCTCCTGCGGGGTCTCGGGGCGGCCGAGTTCGGCGACGACCCGCGGGGCGCGCGCGGCCATCATGCCTCGCCGCCGTCGAGGTCGCCGGACGCGGGGGCCGCCGGTCCGCCGGCGGCTCCGGCTCGTGCCGCGTCGAGTCGCGCCTTGGCGCCCACGAGCCACTCCTCGCACCGCTGCGCGAGCGCCTCGCCGCGCTCCCACAGCGCGAGCGACTGCTCGAGCGTCGCGGAACCCTGCTCGAGCTCGGCGACGACGCGCACCAGCTCGTCGCGGGCCTGCTCGTAGCTGAGCTCGGCGACATCCGTGGAAGTGGGGGGCATGGAGGGCATTCTATTCGGCGTCGCCGACCGCTCCCCGAGATGTCGCTCCGAGACGTCCCTCGGCGAGCGTGATCCGCAGCGGCGTGCCCGCCGGGGCCTGCTCGGGGTTCGTCAGCACGCCGTCGTGGTCGCGCTGCACGATCGCGTACCCGCGTTCGAGCGTCGCGAGCGGGGAGAGCGCGCGCAGCTGCGAGCGGAGCTCGGCGACACGTGTCGCGGCGCGCTCGATCGCGCGCTCGGCGAGCTCGCTGCCGCGCGCGACCCAGCGCGTGACCTCCTCGGCGCGCCGGTCGACCATCCAGCCCGGGTCGGCGAGCGCCGGGCGGCTCCGCAGGTGCCCGAGCCGGTCGATCTCGTGGTTCACGAGCGTGGTGACGCGCATGCGCAGGCGCGCGCGGGCCTGCTCGACCCTGATGAGCTCCTCGGCCACGTCGGGCACCACCCGCTTCGCGGCATCCGTCGGCGTCGACGCCCTGAGGTCGGCGACCTCGTCGAGCAGCGGACGATCGGCCTCGTGCCCGATCGCGCTCACGATCGGCGTGGTCGCCGCGGCCGCGGCCCGCACGACGCGCTCGTCGCTGAAGCCCAGCAGGTTCTGGAAGTCGCCGCCGCCGCGCGCGACGATGATGACGTCGACCTCGGGGTCGGCATCGAGCCGACGGATGGCCCCGACCACCTCGGGCGCGCACCGGTCGCCCTGCACGGCCGCGTAGGCCGTCCGGAACTCGACGGCCGGCCAGCGAAGGCGCGCGTTGCGCACGACGTCCTTCTCGGCGTCGCTGTCCTTGCCCGTGACCAGTCCGATCACCTGCGGCAGGAAGGGCAGCGGCCGCTTGCGGTCGGCGGCGAACAGGCCCTCCGCGGCGAGCTGCGCGCGCAGCCGCTCGAGCCGCTCGAGCAGGTCGCCGAGCCCGACGTGCCTGAGGTCGAACACCTGCATCGTCAGGGAGCCGCCCTTGACCCACCAGTTCGGCTTCACCAGGGCGACGGCGTGGTCTCCGGCCTTGAACTGCTCGGTGAGCTTCGCGCGCGTCGACGACCAGATCGTGAACGACACCGTGGCATCCGTCTCGAGGTCCTTCAGCTTGCCGTAGACGTTGCCGGCAGAGACGCCCCACTGCGTGATCTCGCCCTCGATCCAGACCGTGCCGAGGCGGTCGAGGTACTCCTTGAGCTTCGCCGAGAGCACCGAGACGGGCCATGGGGTCTCGCGGGTCGTCGGTCCGTCGGCCATGCGCCTCCCAGCAGCCCGTCATCATCGCCCGCGTAGGATGGCCTCCGTGACGAGCTTGACGGATGCCCCGCGAATCGACCTCGGCATGCCTCGGATCCCGAGCGTGCGCGGCCGGCTCAAGGATATCCCCGTGCAGGGGCGCAAGAAGGTGCTGCTCGCGGCGCCGCGCGGCTACTGTGCGGGCGTGGACCGGGCGGTGATCGCCGTCGAGAAGGCGCTCGACCACTACGGGGCGCCGGTGTACGTGCGCAAGCAGATCGTGCACAACATCCACGTCGTGACCGAACTCGAGAAGCGCGGCGCGATCTTCGTCGAGGAGGTCGACGAGGTGCCGGAGGGCGCCCACGTGGTCTTCAGCGCGCACGGCGTCTCGCCCGCGGTCGTGAACTCGGCCGCCGAGCGCGGCCTGCACGCGATCGACGCCACCTGCCCCCTCGTCACGAAGGTGCACCGCGAGGCCGTGCGCTTCGCCCGCGACGACTACGAGATCCTGCTCATCGGCCACGAGGGCCACGAGGAGGTCGAGGGGACCGCCGGCGAGGCGCCCGACCACGTCACCCTCGTCAACAGCCCCGACGACGTGCCGAACATCGACGTCCGCGACCCCGAGAAGGTCGTGTGGCTCTCGCAGACGACGCTGTCGGTCGACGAGACGATGGAGACCGTGCGGCGCCTGCGCGAGCGTTTCCCGAACCTGCAGGACCCGCCCTCCGACGACATCTGCTACGCCACCCAGAACCGCCAGGTCGCGATCAAGAAGGTCGCGCAGGACGCCGACCTCGTGATCGTGGTCGGCTCGGCCAACTCGTCGAACAGCGTGCGCCTCGTCGAGGTCGCCCTCGAGTACGGCGCGAAGGCCGCGTACCGGGTCGACTACTCGACCGAGGTGAAGCAGGAGTGGCTCGAGGGCGTCGAGACGGTCGGCGTCACGAGCGGCGCCTCGGTGCCCGAGGGGCTCGTGAAGGAGGTGCTCCTCGAGCTCGAGGACGCCGGCTTCGGCGAGGTCGAGGAGGTCAAGACGGCCGAGGAGGACCTGATGTTCTCGCTGCCGAAGGAACTCCGCAAGGACCTGCAGGGCAACCGCGACGCGCGCGCGATCGGCGGCCGCAACCGCGCGGGCGCCACGGCCTGAGCGCTCGCCCGCCTCGAGCGGCCCCGCCGCTCGAGGCGTGACGGCTCAGCCGCCCGTCATCCGCTCCAGGTACGACTGGAACGTCGGGTCGGTGAAGAACACGATCGACGTGAGCACCATCGTCGCGAGGAACGCGACCGCTCCGCCGACGAGCGGCACCCAGAACGCGAGCCTCCGCGCGCGCAGCCGCATGATCGACCATCCGAGCACCGCCGCGTAGAGCGCGAGCATGAACACCGTGCCGATCAGCGCGAGCGTCGGAAGCCAGGGCTGCGGGGTGTAGGTGCCGACGCCCTGGTCGGAGTACACGGACTGGATCGCGCCGGGGAGCTGCTGCAGGCTGACCGACGTGTTCCATGCGCCGATCGCGCCGAGCGCGAGCAGCAGGATCGTGAAGAACCGGTCGGTCGTGCGCGGGCGCCTCGCCGACGCGTCGACCGCATCCTGCTCCGCGCCGGGCCGCATCGCGGCGGGCGGAGGGGGCGGCGGTGCCGGGGCGGATGCCGCGGCATCCGCTCGATCGTCGCCCGGCGGCTGCCACGACCAGCCCTCGGGGGCGTACTCGCCGTACTGCGGGCGAGGCCGCTCGTCGCGCGGCGGGGGAGCGGCGCCGTCGTCGGCGCCGCGCCCCTGCGTGTCGTGCCGAGCGGCCTCGTCCTGCGTCATCCGTCGCCCTACGCCGTGAGCGAGTTGCCGGCGGAGCCGAGCTGGTGGGTGGACTCGCCGACGCGGACCGCCATGGCCGACTCGGCCACCTTGCCCCACGCGCGCGGGTCGTACTGCTTCTTGTTGCCGACCTCGCCGTCGACCTTGAGCACGCCGTCGTAGTTGCTGAACATGTAGCCAGCGATCGAGCGCGTGAACGCGTACTGCGTGTCGGTGTCGATGTTCATCTTGACGACGCCGTTGGCGACGGCCTCGGCGATCTCGTCGTCGGTCGAGCCGGAGCCGCCGTGGAAGACGAGGTCGAGCGGCTTGTCGCCGGTGCCGTACTTGGCGGCCAGGCCGTCCTGGATCTCCTTGAGCAGCGCCGGGCGGAGCTTGACGTTGCCGGGCTTGTAGACGCCGTGCACGTTGCCGAAGGTGAGGGCGGCCATGTAGCGGCCCTGCTCGCCCAGTCCGAGGGCCTCGACGGCGGCGATGGCGTCGTTCAGGGTCGTGTAGAGCGCCTCGTTCGAGCCCTCGTGCTTGACGCCGTCCTCCTCGCCGCCGACGACGCCGATCTCGACCTCGAGGATGGCGTTGATGTTCTTGAGCTTCGGGAGGATCTCCTTGGCGATCTCGAGGTTCTCCTCGAGCGGCACGGCCGAGCCGTCCCACATGTGCGACTGGAAGATCGGGTTCCGACCGGCCTTGACCTCCTCCTCCGAGGCGGCGATCAGCGGGTACACGAAGTCGTCGAGCGCGTTCTTCGGGCAGTGGTCGGTGTGGAGCGCGACGGTCACGGGGTACGACTTCGCGACCTCGTGCGCGAACTTGGCGAAGGCGAGCGCGCCGGTGGCGCGGGCCTTGACCGTGTGGCCGGCGAAGTAGTCCGCTCCACCGGTGGTGACCTGGATGATGCCGTCGGAACCCGACTCGGTCAGGCCCTGCAGCACCGCGTTCAGCGTCTGCGAGCTCGAGACGTTGAACGCCGGGAAGGCGAAACCCTTGGCCTTGGCGGTGTCGAGCATCTCGGCGTACTGCTCGGGCGTTGCGATGGGCATACCTTGCTCCTTCGGAGGTGAGTGGGATCGGCACGAGTCTACCGACGTGTCGAGTCCGCCTCAGGTGCGATGACGCAAGGGGTGCCGGATGTCGGGCCTCGCGCGGCAGGATTGAGTCGTGACACAGGACGCAGGACCCGCCGACGTGGACCGCGCGGCCCCGGACGCCGTGATCGACCCGGCGCTCGCAGACGGGTTCGCCGCTGCGGTCCGGGCCGCCGCGCTCGCGGCCGTGCCGTTCGTCGGCTCCGGGGACCGCGATGCGGTGGACGGCGCCGCGGTGGCCGCGATGCGGTCGGCGCTCGCGGGGCTCGCGATCGACGGGCGGGTCGTCGTCGGCGAGGGCGAGAAGGACGAGGCGCCCATGCTGCACCTCGGCGAGCGGTTCGGCTCCGGCGACGGACCCGCCGTCGACGTCGCAGTGGATCCGGTCGACGGCACGAGCCTCGCCGCCGCGGGATCCCCCGGAGCGATGGCGATCCTCGCGGTCGCTCCGCGAGGCGCCTTCCTCGACATCGGACCCGCCCACTACATGGCGAAGCTGGTCTCCCGGGTGCCGGGCCTCGAGATCGATGCGCCGGTCCGGGAGGCGATCGTGCGGATCGCCGAGGTCCGAGGCGTGCCCGCCGGGGACGTACGGGTCGCGGTCCAGGACCGGCCGCGGAACGCTCCGGTCGCGGATGCCGCCGAGGCGGCCGGGGCGCACGTCGAGCGCTTCGTGCACGGCGACGTCGAGCGGTGCCTGCGCGCCGCGCGCCCGGACGGCGACCTCGACCTGGTCGTCGGCGTCGGCGGAGCGCCCGAAGGCGTGCTCACGGCCGCAGCAGTTCGGGCGCTCGGCGGCTGGATGCAGGCGCGGCTGGCGCCGCAGTCCGCGGGCGAGTCCGACCGGCTCGCTGCGGCCGGCATCCCCCTCGGCCGGGTCTCCGGGCTCGAGGATCTCTGCGGCGACCGGGTGGCGGTGTTCCTCACCGCCGTGACGCCGTGCGACCTGGGGCCCGGCAGCCGGCTGGATCCGGGACAGTCGTGGCGGGTCCCGACCCGTTAAGAATGCACGAACTTTCACGCCCGATCCGGGCCGCACCGGCCCGTTCGGGCAAGCCCGTCACTAGGCTCGAAGGCAGGCGGCCCGGTCGTGCGAACCGCGCGGGCGCCGCACCCACGAACCAGGAGGACCCCTCGATGGCGAGCAGCGAACACGACAGCCTCTACCTGCACCCCGACCGCAACATCGCCCTCGAACTGGTCCGTGCGACCGAGGCGGCCGCCATCCGCTCGTACCCGTGGATCGGCCGCGGCGAGAAGCTGGCCGCCGACGGCGCCGCGGTCGACGCGATGCGCGCGTTCCTCGGCACGGTGAACTTCGACGGCGTCGTGGTGATCGGCGAGGGCGAGAAGGACGAGGCGCCCATGCTCTTCAACGGCGAGCGGGTCGGCAACGGGCGGGGGCCGGCGTGCGACATCGCCGTCGACCCGATCGACGGCACCTCGCTCACCGCGTCCGGCCGTCAGAACGCGCTGTCGGTCATCGCGGTCGCCGACCGAGGCACGATGCTCGACGCGTCGTCGGTGTTCTACATGGACAAGATCGTCACGGATGCCTCGGGCATCGGCGTCGTCGACATCCGCAAGCCGATCGGCGAGAACCTGCGTGCGCTGGCGAAGGCGAAGGGCAAGGAGGTCGGCGAGCTGCGCGTCGCGGTCCTGAACCGTCCTCGTCACGAGCAGCTGATCGCCGAGATCCGCGAGGCGGGTGCGGGGACCCGGCTGATCTCGGACGGCGACGTCGCGGGCGGCATCAACGCGGCCCGGTACGAGTCGCGCATCGACATGTGCGTCGGCATCGGCGGCAGCCCCGAGGGCATCACGACGGCGTGCGCGATCAAGGCGCTCGGCGGGTTCATGCAGGGCCGGCTCGCGCCGAAGGACGACGAGGAGCGGGCGCGCGGCGAGGCGGCCGGCCTCGACTGCGACCAAGTGTACGAGCTCGACGACCTGGTGCGCAGCGACAACACGTTCTTCGTCGCGACGGGCGTGACCGATGGCGAACTCGTCGACGGCGTGCGCAAGAAGGGGCCGATCATCCGCACCGAGTCGATCGTGCTGCGCGGCAAGTCGGGCACCATCCGGCGGATCGTCGCCGACCACCTCGTCGAGAAGTGGCTCGACGACACCGGCCGCTGACCCCTCGACCGCCGGCTCGCGCCGCGCTGCCGTGAGCGGACGAGCCTGTCCGATGTCGGCGGAGTGCCGCAGACTGGTCGGGTGACCTCCGAGACCCGGATGCCGCGTGCGCTGCGGCCGTTCTCCTCGGCGCAGTACCGCCGGCTGGTGGTCGCCCTCGCCGCATCGTTGCTCTCCGCGGGGGCGTGGATCGTCGCTGCCGCGTGGCAGGTCATCGAGCTCGGCGGAACGCCGATCGATCTCTCGATCGTGGCGGTGGGTGCGAGCCTCGGCCTGGTGCTCGCGGTGCTCGTCGGCGGCGTGGTCGCCGACCGCGTGCCGCAGCGGCGGGTCCTCCTCGTCGTCGAGACGGCGCGCGCCGTCGTGTTCGCGGCGGCGGGCCTCCTCGCCGCGACCGGGTCCATCGAGGTGTGGCACCTCGCGGTGCTCTCGTTCGTGCTCGGCGTCGCCGACGGATTCTTCTATCCGGCGTACTCGGCCTGGCTTCCGGCACTGCTTCCCGCGGAGCAGCTGCTCGCTGCCAACGGCGTCGAGGGCGTGCTGCGTCCCGTCGCCCAGAACGCCGCCGGCCCGGCGCTCGCGAGCCTGCTCATCGCCGTCCAGGCTCCGTGGCTCGCATTCCTCGTGGTCGGCGGGCTGCAGGTCGTCGCGATCGTCGCGCTCGCGCTCATGCGGACCACGCCGTTGCGGCGCGACCTCGAGCCGTCCGACGCCCACCCGCTCCGGCAGATGGCGGTGGACCTCCGCGACGGGTTCGCGTACCTGCTGCGCACGCGGTGGCTCTTCGCGACTCTCGCGTTCTCGATCCTGCTCGTGCTCGTGGTCGTCGGGCCGCTCGAGGTGCTGATCCCGTTCGCGGTGCGCGACCAGACGGGCGGCGGCGCGGGCGAGTTCGCACTGGTGCTGGCGTCGTTCGGCATCGGCGGTGCCGCCGGGTCGCTGCTGGTGTCGTCGTTCCGGCTGCCGCGGCGCTACCTCACGCTGATGATCCTCGCGTGGGGCTTCGGCTGCCTGCCGCTCGCCGTCATGGGCGTGACGACGTGGCTGTGGGCGATGGTGGTCGCGGCGTTCGTCGTCGGGTTCTTCTTCGACGCCGGGCAGGTCGTCTGGGGCACCCTGCTGCAGCGGCGGGTGCCCCCGGCGATGCTCGGCCGGGTGTCGAGCCTCGACTTCTTCGTGTCGCTCGCGCTGATGCCATTGTCGATGGCGATCGCCGGTCCCGTCGGCGAGTGGCTCGGGCTCGCTCCGGCGTTCCTGATCGCCGGGGTCGTGCCGCCGCTGCTCGCCGTCGTGACCCTCGCCACGGCGCGCCTCGGTCAGGACGAGCTCGCGCACCCGCTCGACGACGGCCCGATGGATGCCACGCAGACGACCGGTGCCGAGGCCGCGGCGGGATTCGCCGCGCCGGTCGACGAGCCGCATCCGGTCCGCGATCCGTCGTCCGGAGCCGACGGTCCCGGCGGCGGGCGCACGGTCGCTGCGGACGAGGAGTGAACGTTCGCCCGTCCGGATCCCGTCTCGGCTACGGACGCAAGCGCCGGGCTCAGGACGAGGCCGTACGTCGGATGTGCTCGTCGAGATCGGCGCCGTCGAAGTCGTCGTCGATCGGGAGCGCGAGTGCGTCATCGGCATCATCGAGCGGCGTGGAGGCCGATGCGGCGTCGTCCTGCTCGACCTCGAGTGCGGGAACCGACTCCGCGCTCGCATCGAACGGATCGCCATCGGTCAGCTCGGGCGCCGACAGGCGTCGGGGCGACTCGTGGATGGGCGTCGGCTCCTCGACCAGCGACAGCTTCGTCTCGTTGATTCCCGGGAACTGGCGGGCCGTCACGAGGACACGCGACTCGAGCGAACTGGCGAACTTGTTGTAGCTGTCGACCGTGCGCTCGATCGCCTTGCGCAGCGAGTCGGCGTGGCCGGCGAGCACGCCGATGCGCTGGTAGAGGGTCGTGCCGAGGTCGAAGAGCTTCTTGGCCTCGTCGGAGACCGCCTGCTGCTGCCAGGCGTAGTCGATCGTCTTGAGCACGGCGAACAGGTTCACCGGCGACGCCAGCGCGACGCGACGCTCGAACGCGTAGTTCAGCAGCCCCGCATCGGCCTCGAGTGCGGCCGAGAGCAGCGACTCGTTCGGGATGAACGCGATCACGAACTCCGGGCTCGCCGCCAACCCCTCCCAGTAGGTCTTCTTGCCGAGCGCGTCGATGTGCGAGCGCATCGCCTTGACGTGCTTCTCGATGAGCGACTTGCGCCGCGCGCCCTCTTCGCCGGTCGCGGTCTCGGGGATGCTCGACGCCTCGAGGTAGTGCTCGAGCGGCACCTTCGAGTCGAGCGGGATGAACTTGCCGCCGGGCAGGTTCACGACCATGTCGGGACGCCCGCGGCCCTGATCGGTCGTGACCTGCGTCTGCAGCTCGAAGTCGACGTGCTGCGTGAGGCCCGCCGCCTCGACGACGCGCCTCAGCTGCGTCTCGCCCCAGACGCCGCGCGTGCTGTTGTTCCGGAGCGCGCTCGCGAGCGACTCGGTCGTGGCGCGGAGCTCGGCGTCGGACATCTGCGCGCGCTTGAGCTGCTCGGCGATCGATCCGTACTGCTCGCTGCGCTGCTGCTCGAGCTCGGACACCTTGCGCTGCATCGTCGACAGCGTCTCGCGCACGGGGCTGAGTGCCTGCAGGACGGCGCTCTCGCGGCGTTCCCGCTCGCTGCGCTCGGCCTGGTCGAGCCGCTGCTGCTCCAGGAGCTCGCGCTGGCGCTGCCCCTGCTGCTCCACCTGCTCGCGCAGTCCGGCGGCCGCCGTCTCGGCGGCGGCGAGCTCGGCGCGGAGCGCCGCCTGGAGGCCCTGCTGCTCGGAGAGCAGGCGCGCTCGTTCCGCTTCGGCGGCCGCGCGCTGCTCGAGCAGGGCGCGCTCGTGTCGGGCCTCGACGAGCGCCGGGTCCTCGACCGTGGCACCGTCGCCCGCGGGCCGGCGCTGCGCGACGACGTGCATGACGAGGGCGCCGAGCGTGCCGCCGACGACGAGCCCGATGATGAGGAGGAGGATGTCCATGTCGGCAAGTGTGGCAGCGGCCCCCGACATCCGTCGGCAGGCGACCCGGCAGGCCGTCGGGCCCGGCGGGGGACTACTGCAGGGCCATCGGCCCGTGGAGCGACGCCTGCGCGCGCGAGGCCGCCGGGCCGATCGCGCCGACCCGCACCCGCGTCACGTGGGCGAGCCGGGCGAGGTCGCCGGCGTCGTGCCGCTCCGCGGCGTGCACGACGATCGCCGCGCACGCCTCGGCGTCGGCGAGCGCGTCGTGGTGCGCGAAGTCGTCGAACCCGGCGGCCGCGGCCGCCGACGTCAGCCGGTACGAGTCGAGGTGGTACGTCCTCCGGGCGACCTGGAGGCTGCACACGTACCTGAAGTCGGGCACGTCGAGGCCGAGCGCCTCGGAGGTCGCGCGGATGACGCCCATGTCGAAGCCCGCGTTGTGCGCGACGAGCCAGTCGTCGCCGGCGAACTCGCGGAGGAACGGCAGGTGGGTCCGCCAGTCGTCGGCGCGCTCGACCATGTCGGGCGTGATCCCGTGGATGCGCACGTTCCATGGCGAGAAGTCGCCGTGCGGGAACGGGGGGCGGATGTACCGGTGCTCGCGCGCGACGACGCGGCCGGCGACGACCTTCACCAGCCCGATCGAGCAGGCCGAGGCGGCGGAGGAGTTGGCGGTCTCGAAGTCGATCGCGGTGAAGCTCACTGGCACGCGGGCATCCTCGCACGCGCCGCCGACGCGGCCCGCGACCCGGTCGGCGCGCCTCGCCATTGACGCGCGCGCCCGGGTGGCGTGGAATGTGCGGTGGGCGGCATCCGGGGGTGGGCGATGGCTGGCGAGGGCGACGGCGCGACCGCGGTGCGCGGTGGACTCCTCGTGGATCCGTCCGACCCGGACCCGCGTCGGGGTGCGCGCCCGGTCGGCGCAGTGGCATCCGCCTATGGGGCCGCCGCGCCCGGGTACCCGCTCGAGGCGGTCGAGTGGCTGGTCGGCGACGCCGCCAGCGTGCTCGACCTCGGCGCGGGCACCGGCGGCCTGACCGAGGCGCTCGTCGCGCTCGATCGCGAGGTCGTCGCGGTCGACCCGGTGGAGGAGATGCTCGAGGAGCTCGAGGTCCGCGTGCCCGGAGTTCCGCGCATCCTCGGTACGGCCGAGGACCTCCCCGTCGAGGACGACTCGGTCGACGCGGTCGTCGCGGGCCGGGCGTGGCACTGGTTCCAGCGCGAGCGCGCCGTGCCCGAGATCGCGCGGGTGCTCCGCCGCGGCGGCGTGCTCGGCCTCGCCTGGAACCGCCGGGACACGAGCCCCGACTGGCTGGTCGCTGCGGGGGAGATCATGCACGAGCAACCCGACCCGTCGTCGTCCGACCCGTCCGTCCGGGTCGGTGGTCCGTTCGGTCCGGTCGAGTCGCACCGCGTCGAGTGGGTCCGGCGGATGTCGCGGGCGACGTTCCTCGACCTGGTCCGCTCGCGCCGCGGCTGGCTGACCGCGCCGCCCGGCGAGCAGCGCACCGTGCTCGCCGCCGTCGAGACGCTCCTCGTCACGCATCCGGATGTCGCGGGCGCCGACGAGCTCTCGGTGCCGTACGTGACCGACTGCTTCCGAGCGATCCGGCGCTGAGGCGTCCGGTCAGGCCGCCCGGGCCCGTGCGTCCGGGTGCCCGTAGACCGCGTACGCGATCGCGCACGCCTCGCCGGCCGCGCGCGCGGCCTCGCGGGCCCGACGCGACGCCCGGTCGACGGGCGAGCCGTCGGCGAGCTCGGCCGAGAAGGTCGCGAGGAACGTCTCCGAGAGCGCGGCCCGTCCGCCGCTGCCGCCGCACTCGACGACCACGCCCGCGCCGTTGCGCATCGCGGCGGCCGCACCCTCCACGGCGCCGGCCGTGGAACCGAGGGCGACGACGGACGAGGAGGCGATCGCCGTGGCGGGGCGCGGCGCCGAGGCATCCGTCGTCGTCGACAGGCGCACCGCGGCAGGGGGCGCGACGTCGTACAGCCAGCGGGTGAGGCCGAACTGGCCGAGGAACGGGTCCGCGTCGGACGGTGCCGAGCCCGGGCGGCGCACCACGAGGAGCTCCCACGGCAGTTCGGTCTCGCCGGTCGTCTGGACCACGAGTCCGTCGAGGCGGTCGCGGTGCACCCAGAGCAGGTCTCGCGCGCGCCGGTCGAGCAGCTGGTCGGCGAGCCGCGCGCCGACCTCGCGCAGTCCGCGCTCGACCGCGTCCGCGCGCTCGGCGGCGGGCAGGTCCGCGCCGACCTCCTTCGCCCGGGCGAGGGAGGCGCGCACGTCCGCCACGAGCCGCGCCTTGTCGGCGAGGCGGATCCGGAAGCGGTGCGACTCGCCGCCGACGCTCAGGGCGGCGTGCAGGATCGAGCGGCCCCGGGCGATCTCCTCGTCGATCCGCAGCGTCGGACGGCTCGTGATCAGCGGGTCGGCCGTCGCGATCCGAGCGGATGCGCGCGCCAGGCCGGCCTGGCCGTGGTCGTCCGAACCGACGACCTCGCTCGTGAGTCGGACCGTCGCGAGCGGCAGTTCCCCGTCGCCGCGCACGAGCACCGTCACCTCCGCGGGGCCGCGATCGACGGCGAGCATGGTGAACCGCGCCTCCGCGGCCGTGCCGGAGGGCAGGCGAACGAGGCGGCTGCGACGTGCGCCCACGAGGAATCGGAGGCCGCGGGGGACGACCGTCACGGTGACCGGCCCGCCGGCCACGATCCGCCCGGCTTCGCCGTCGACCGGCGTCGGCCCGCCCGGCGCCGTCGCGGCATCCGTTCGCACCAACCGGACCGTGAGCGTCGCGGTCGACCCCACCGTCACGATCGGCGTGAGCTCGGCCTGCAGATGCGCCGCTGCGCCTCCCCGTGCTGCGACGCGTCCGTCCTGCGGCATCCGTTCCCCCTTCGACGGCGCGGCGGCCGTACAGGCATCCGGGCGCCCGAGTGGGCGCCCGCAGGTGGACGCTACGCGGCGGAGGTCGCCGCCGCCTCAGGGCGGGCACCGAGCTCGAGCCGACCCATCCGGTCCGGTCCGGCCGCGCCGCGTCGACCGGGGCGAGCCGACCGCGAAACCGCCGGTGCGGCGCAGGTTGCGACTCACGGCGTCCGCACAGCCGACGAGGCCGTAGCATTCCCCGGTGCCACGTCGCCGCGCGTTCCTCGTGCTCTCGCTCGCCAACCTGTTCTGGGCGGGCAACTTCGTGTTCTCCGCGATCATCGCGGAGCAGGTGGATCCGGTCTCGCTGACGTTCTGGCGGTGGTCCCTCGCCGCGCTCCCGCTCCTCGTCGTGGCGTGGATCGCGGAGCGTCCCGACTGGCGTGCCGCGGCGCGCGAGTGGCCCTGGCACCTCGTGCAGTCGGTCTTCGGCCTGACCGGGTACGCGCTGCTGCTGTACGCGGGCATCGGGATGACGGGATCGGTGACGGCATCCGTCATCAGCGCCATCAACCCGGCGACGATCGCGCTCGCCGCGGCGGTCGTGCTGGGCGAGCGGATGTCGCGGGCCCAGGGCTTCGGCATCGTGCTCGCGTTCGTCGGGGTCGCCGTCGTGCTCACGGGAGGCGACCCGGTCGCGGCGTTCTCGCAGGGGTTCGGCGCGGGCGACCTGCTCGTGCTCGGCGCCGTGATCGCGTGGACCGTGTACTCCATCATCGCCCGGCGCCTCACGACCCCGCCGATCACCGCCACCGCGCTGCAGGCCGTGTTCGCCACCGTCACGATGCTGCCGGTGATCGCGGTCACCGGGCTCACGACGCCCTCCGACCTCGGCGGAACGCTCGCCGTCGCCTACATCGTCCTGCTGCCCTCGGTCGCCGGCTACGCGCTCTGGAATGCCGGCTCGGCGAGCCTCGGGCCCGCCCGCGCCGGGGTCTTCCTCAACCTGCTGCCCGTCTTCACGGTGGTCATCGCGCTGCTGCTCGGGCGCCCGATCGACCCGGCCGCGATCATCGGCGGCGTCGTCGTGCTCGTGGGCGTCTACCTCACGGTGCGCGTGCCGCGGGCCCGGCCCATCGCGATGGAGCCGGCGGGCGACGACCTCCCCGGCCAGGACGGGGAGGTCGCGGGTTCGCCGGCGACGGGCCCGGTGCCCCTGCCCCGGTAGACTGGTCGCCCGTGGCACTCACCATCGGAATCGTCGGCCTCCCCAACGTCGGCAAGTCGACCCTCTTCAACGCCCTCACCAAGAACACGGTGCTCGCGGCGAACTACCCGTTCGCGACGATCGAGCCCAACATCGGCGTGGTGAACCTGCCCGATCCCCGGCTCGAGGTGCTCGCGGGCATCTTCGGCTCCGAGCGCATCCTGCCCGCTGCCGTGTCGTTCGTCGACATCGCCGGCATCGTGAAGGGCGCATCCGAGGGCGAGGGCCTCGGCAACAAGTTCCTCGCGAACATCCGCGAGGCCGACGCGATCGCGCAGGTCGTGCGCGGCTTCGAGGACTCCGACGTCGTGCACGTCGACGGCAAGGTCGACCCGAAGAACGACATGGAGACGATCAACGCCGAGCTGATCCTCGCCGACCTCGAGACCCTCGAGCGCGCGATCACGCGCTACGAGAAGGAGGTCAAGGGCAAGAAGCTCGACCCGTCGGTGCTCGCGGCGGCGAAGGAGGCGCAGGAGGCGCTGCAGAAGGGCACGCCGCTGTCGGCCTCGAGCCTCGACCTCTCGCCGATCGCCGAGCTCGGACTGCTGACGGCGAAGCCGTTCATCTACGTCTTCAACGTCGACGAGGCGGTGCTGACGGATGCCGCCCGCAAGGCGGAGCTCGCCGCACTGGTGGCGCCCGCGGAAGCGGTCTTCCTCGACGCGAAGATCGAGTCGGAGCTCATCGACCTCGACCCGGAGGACGCGGCGGAGCTCCTCGCCTCGACCGGCCAGGAGGAGTCGGGCCTCGACCAGCTCGCGCGCGTCGGCTTCGACACGCTGGGCCTCCAGACCTACCTCACCGCGGGGCCCAAGGAGTCGCGCGCCTGGACCATCCGCAAGGGCGACAAGGCCCCGCAGGCGGCCGGCGTGATCCACACCGACTTCGAGAAGGGGTTCATCAAGGCCGAGGTCATCTCGTTCGAGGACCTCGTCGCGACCGGCTCGGTCGCCGAGGCCCGTGCCAAGGGCAAGGCCCGCATGGAGGGCAAGGAGTACGTCATGCAGGACGGCGACGTGGTGGAGTTCCGCTTCAACGTCTAGCGTCGCGCACGCGCCGGCGGGGGCGGCCGCGTTCGGTTCGATCGGGCGCCCAGAAAACATGAGCAAGTGTCACGAATCGCTTGCATCCTGAGCACAGGGGCGTATGATCGTGATCACCACCGGAGGACGCTCCGGCATAGAAAGGCCCCGACGAGTCGACAGACGCCGAGGCCTTTCAGGCTGTCTGGGGCCGTTACGCGAGTTCGCTGACGACGGTGACTCGGAACGGCGCGGCGAGCATCTCCGCCAGGGGTGCGTACGCCCCCGTCGCTGCGGCCTGCTCCATGTGCGCGGCGCGCGCCTCCGCCGACTCCCAGTCCGCGATCTCGACCAGTGCGTCGGGGTCGCCGAGCACCTCGTAGCGGGTGCTGCCGATGAACCCCGGCTGGTCGGCGCCCTGCGAGGCGATGAGGTCGTCGAGCCACCTCACGAGCTCGTCCCTCCGACCCGGGTGCGCCGTCAACTCCACGATCACCTTGATGGCCATGCCCTCACGTCCCTCCACGCAGACGAGCACGCGAGCCCGTGCTGCTCGGAGGCTACGCCTCGCGGGGGCGTGGCGCGACCGCGAGCGGATCGCGGGATGCCCGGGGTGCGTCCGGACCGATCTGCGCGGCGCGTGCAAGACTCGCAGCAGTCGCGACACAAGCAGGGCGTGAGGATCGCCAGCACCGACGCCGCAGACGCCGACACGACCCAGGGGGTGGCGATGCCCGATGCCGCGGAACCGCCCGCCACGCCGGCCGCCGACGAGGACCTGGCCTGGTTCACCCTCGTCGTGCACGAGCACTCGACCGCGCTCGTGAAGTACTTCGCGCGCCGCGGTCCGCGACAGGACGCCGAGGATCTCGCGGCCGACGTGTTCGCCACCGCGTGGCGCCGCCGCGCCGACGTGCCGCGCGAGGCGGTGCTGCCGTGGCTGTACCGCACGGCGGGATTCACGCTCGCCAACCACCGGCGCAAGTCCGTCGACCTCCCGGTCGAGCACCTGCCCGAAGCGGGCAGCTCGCGCGTCGACGAGGACCCCGAGCTCAGCGCGCTCTTCGATGCCGAGCTGCGCGGCGCCCTGCACAGCATCGGCGACCGCGATCGCCGCATCCTCCTCCTCCACGCGTGGGAGGGACTCGACGGCGAGGCGCTGGCCCAGGTGCTCGGCATCTCGCGGTCGGGGGCGGATGCCGCGCTCTCGCGTGCGCGCAAGCGCCTCCGCGAGGCGTGGGGCGAGCGGCTGTCCTTCTGAGCCGTGCAAGGTTCCGCGGCCGCGGCACACATGCATGGGTGAGACAGTCCGGCAGGAAGGCGAGCGAGGGTGAGCGACATGCGTGACGACGAGGACCGCCGCGATCCGATGGAGGAGCTGCGCGCCGCCGACCCGGCCGCCCGGGTCGAGCCCCGCGAGGGCTTCGCCGACGAGGTCGTCGCGAGCGTCACGGCCGATGCCGCAGGCGCGGCAGCGCACGAGGCCACGGCCGAGACGACGGATGCCGCGACATCCGCCTCGCCGCCCGTCGCCGATCTCGCGACCGAGCGCGCCCGCCGGCGCCCGCGCTGGATTCCGATCGCGGCCGTCGCGGCCTCGCTCGCGGTCGTCGGCGCCGTCGGGTACGGCGTCGGCGCGACGGCCGGCCCGTCCGTGAACCTGGCGGATGCCGCCGCCCCGCCGATCTCGCTCCAGGGCGCCGCCGGCGCCGGGGCGACCGAGGGCGGCCTCATCGAACCCGGGGCGGTCGACCAGCGGATGGCCGGACCGGGCGCCGCCGACCTGTCGTATCCCTACGGGTTCGGCCGCAACGCGTTCCATGCGGACGGGCTGTCGACCACGCGCGGCACGGCCGCCGCGTACGCGTTCGATGCGCCCGCGGCATCCGACCCCGACACGATCGCGGCGCTCGCCGCGGCGCTCGGCGTCGCTGGGGAGCCCGTGCTCGCCGACGGCGCCTGGACGGTCGGCCCGCAGGACGGCACCGCACCGACGCTGTGGGTGTCGCTCGACGGCACGATGAGCTTCTCCTACTCGGACCCCGGCAAGGACCCCTGGGTCTGCGAGGAGGGCACCGGGGTGTGCGAGCCGACAGGCGACCTCCCCAGCGAGGATGCCGCGATCGCCGCGCTGCGCGACCTCCTCGCATCGGCCGGCCGCGACCCCGGATCGTACGAGTTCTCGTCCGAGACCTGGGAGGGCGCGGTCACCCGCACGGCGTCCGCGTGGCCCGTCGTCGACGGCCAGCGCGTCGACACCGGCTGGTCGGTCGAGGTCACGCAGGACGGCCTGTACAGCGCCTACGGTGCCCTCGCCGAACTCGTGCCGCTCGGCGACTACCCGGTCGTGAGCGAGCAGGAGGCGTTCGAGCGGCTCTCCGATCCACGGTTCGGCGCGCAGATGACCATCATGCCGTTCGCGGTCCGCGAGCCGGCGAGCGACGACATCGCCGAGTGGGTGCCGCCGACCGAGCCGCCCGCCGTTCCCGCCCCCGGCACCGCGATCTCGTGGCCGGTGAACGACGTCGACATCGTCGAGGCCCGACTCGGGCTCGCGAGCCAGTGGCAGTCCGACGGCAGCGTCCTCGTCGTCCCGGCGTACGAGTTCACCGACGCCGAGGGCGGCGCCTGGTCCGTCGTCGCGGTCGCCGAGGAGCGGCTCGACTTCTCGATGGAATAGGCCGGCGCCGGGGACTCGGACAGCGGGGCGGCCTGTCGGAGCCCGGACGATCGGGCTAGGGTCGAGGCATCCCGCGCCGGTGCGGGAGGGGGAGCCGAGGCACATGAGCGATCACGTCTACCGCGTCACCGAGATCGTCGGGAGTTCGCCGGAGGGCACGGACACCGCGATCCGCAACGCCATCGCGCGAGCGACCGCGACGCTGCGGCACGTCGACTGGTTCGAGGTCGTCTCCACGCGCGGTGTCGTCGAGGACGGCGGCGTCGCGCACTTCCAGGTCACGCTGAAGGTCGGGTTCCGACTCGAGGAGTAGGGGACCGGCCGCAGCCGGTGCCGTGACCGCGACGGGAGCTAGCCGAGCCCCGCGGTGGTGTCGTCGCGCGGCTCGTTCCGCAGGCGCGGCTCGGTGCGAAGCTCGGGGCGCACGCCCGCCTTGTCCGCGTAGAAGGCGCGGATCCGGTCCATGTCGGACGCGACGTCGCCCGTGAGCTCGAACGTCGGGCCGAGGCCCGTCGTCATGGTCGTGCGGTCGACGAACCCGAGGGTCACCGGCATCCCCGTCTCTCGCGCGATGCGGTAGAAGCCCGACTTCCAGTACGCGTTCGAGCCGCGCGTGCCGTCGGGGGTCACGACCAGCCCGAACACCTCGCCCGCGTGGATCCGCGCCACGACCTCGCCGACGACCCGGCTCGGGTCGTCGCGGTCGACCGGGATGCCGCCGAGTCCGCGCATGATCGGGCCGCGCCATCCGCTGAACAGGCTCTTCTTGCCGAGCCAGCGCACGTCGATGCGGTAGTGCCATGCGATCGCGAGCATGAGCACGAAGTCCCAGTTGGAGGTGTGCGGGGCGCCGATCAGCACGGAAGGGCGGCCGGGAGCCGATTCGCCCGCGAGAGACCACCTGCTGAAGGCCCAGTAGACGCGGGCGACGAGACCTCGGAGCATCCGGCAACCCTATGCGAGCGAGCATGCTCGCAGCGGCATGTGCCCTCCGCGTCAGCTGCGGAAGAACTCGTTCGCCGCGCGCGTGTAGAGCAGCAGCAGCCCGACGAGGGCGACCAGCGCGGCCACCAGCGCGGGCCAGAACACGGCCGGAACCGCGATCATGGCCCACACGGCCGTGATCAGGTTCAGCACGAACACGATGGAGACGAGGATGCGTGCCCCGTTGCTGCCGCGGAACAGCCCCAGGCTGACGAGGAACGTGATCGCCCCGATCACCACCTGCGTCCACCCGGTCGCGGCCGAACCGTCTCCGGTGAGGGTGAGGACGCCGCCGATGATCTGCAGCAGTCCGGAGATCCACGCGAGAACCGCGACGAGGGTCACGCCGCCGGGTCGAGTCGCCATTTCGTGCTCCGTCCGTCTGGGCCGCCGAGATGCGGCGTCGCCGTCACGCTATCGCGCACCGGGCCGCGGTCACCAGCATTCCCGTGGGCCCGCCGTGTATCGATCGGATTCCGAGTGCCCGCCCGGGGCCTCGCGCGGATGCCGGGCGCCGGTGGTCGTCCCTATGATCGCGCTGTGGACCCGTACGCCGCTCGCGCGACCCTCCAGATCCCGCCCGACGCCCGGCTGTCGATGGAGCTCATCGACGACGCCTACCAGCGCGAGTTCTGGCTGCGGCATCCCTCTCGATACCCGGACGCCGACGGTCGCCGTGCCGCGGAGGCGTGGCGCGACACGCTGACCCGCGCCCGAGCGGTGCTCGTGGCGGAGCTCGCGTCGCCCGCGCCGACGGGAGCGATCGCGGCGACCGCGCCGCGACGCCGGCTCTCCGGGGGTGCGATCGCGGCGATCGTGGTCGGCGGGGTGGCGCTCGTCGCGGTGCTCGTCGCCGGAGGCATCGGCCTGTTCGGCCTCGTCCGGGGCGTCGCGGAGACGGCGATCGCCGAGTCGTCCGAGTCGGCCGGCCCGGGTGCGGTCAGCGCCGACGTCGAACGGTACGAGTCGTACGAGACCGGCTACGAGTTCCCCTCCGCGATCGAGATGTACTGGGACGGGCGCTACGACGACGACTGCGCGATCGGGTTCGCGGAGGGCTGCTGGCAGATGGCGCTGTTCACCGAGGCCGATTGCGACGTGCTCGAGGTGACCCTCGTCTTCAACGACGACGCCGACTCGTGGGTCGCGGAGGAGACCGAGACGCGACTCGTGTCGGACGTGCGAGCCGACGAGGCGGTGCCGGTCGTGTTCGGCAACGACGACCGTGAGTTCGGCTGGATCGACCAGGTGCGCTGCACCGACGGCGCGGGCGCCTGAGCACGGCACCGCGCCACCGTGCGCGCTGCGCGTCGACGTGACCCGGGTGGGCGCGATCGGGGCCGGCTGCCCGTGCGCTCAGGGGCAGTGCAGGTGCGTCGGCGTCGTGGCATCCCCGCGATCGATGCGGTGCTCGGCCATCGGCGCACCGCACAGCGGGCATGCGGGATCGGCCGGCGGCACGTAGGGCGCCTCGGGCCGTCCGATGCCGACCTGAGCGGGCCCGGCGACGGGATAGAGGAACTGGTTGACGCGCGACCAGAACCCGGGCACGCCCTTCCACGGGTTCGGCAGTTTTTGTTCGTGCACGAATGATTAGTGTACAGACTATTCTGGAGCGCATGATCGACCCGCTCGAGCTCGACCGTCAGCTCTGCTTCGCGCTCGCCGCGACGAGCCGCGAGGTCGTGCGGCTGTACCGCCCGTCGCTCGATCCGCTCGGCCTCACCCACCCGCAGTACCTCGTCATGCTCGCACTGTGGGAGCAGAGCCCGTTGCGACTGCGCGAGATCGCCGACCGCCTGCACCTCGAGCCGGCCACCGCCAGTCCGCTCGTCGGGCGCCTCGAGTCGGCCGGGCTCGTGACCCGGCGGCGCAGCGCGGACGACGAGCGCGCCATCGACATCGAGCTCACCGCCGACGGCGAGGCGCTGCGCGAACGCGCGCTCGCAGTGCCCGGAGAGGTCGTCGCGCGTCTCGGTTACCCCGTCGAACGGCTCGAGCGGCTCCGCGACGAGCTCACCTCGCTGCTCGAGGCCGCGCACCGCGTGAACTGACGGAGCGGGGACCGGATCACGCGCGACGGGCCGGTGTCAAGTCCCTCCCGCGATCGGGGAACAGTCCGTAGAACTGACTGCGCGGGTCCCCGAAGCCCGCCACAGGCCGTCGGTCACCGCGCGGATCCTCATCCACGCGGACGTCCCGGGACACCCGGGCGATCGACGGCCTGACCCGTTCCATCGCCATGCCCGGAAGGACCCCGTTTGGGAACGCTCCACGTCGGCCGCATCACGCGGATCGATCTCCCCGACATCGTGCTCGCCCACGTTCACGCCGTCGTCATCGCCAAGCTCCGCATCCACGAGCCCGTGCTCGTCGGATGGGTCTCGCCCGAGGGGCATCGCGACGAGGTGCTCGTGCACCCCACGATGCCGGTCGTCGTGAACTACGACGCCGACGACCGGATCGGTCTCGTCCGTGACTGGCTCGAGCGCCTCATGCGCTCGGCGAACGGCGTCGGCGGACTGCAGCTGACGCCGGAGGCGATCGAGGAGCTGGCCGCCATCGGCGGTGCCCGGGTGGACGCAGGGGCGCCCTCGCCCGCGAGCTGATCGAGGGGTCCCGGTCGCGGAAGTCGGCGGCCGGTGCCACCATGGACCCGTGCCGGAGATGCCGGAGGTCCAGGCGCTCGCCGAGTTCCTCGCCGAGCGCACCCAGGGGCATGCCATCACGTCCGCCCGGGTCGTCGCGATCGCGGCACTGAAGACGTTCGATCCGCCCCTGCACGCGATCGAGGGTCGGCCCATCGCCTCGGTCGGGCGGCACGGCAAGTTCCTCGACGTCGAGCTGGGCGGGGCGGATGCCTCGGGCGGCACCCCCGCCGGCGAGCCGCTCCACCTCGTCTTCCACCTCGCCCGCGCGGGCTGGCTGCGCTGGTACGACGAACTCCCGACCACGGTGCTCCGGCCGGGCCGATCGCCCATCGCGCTTCGGATCCGCCTCGACGACGGAGCCGGGTTCGACCTCACCGAGGCCGGGACGAAGAAGTCGCTCGCCGTCTACGTCGTCCGAGATCCCGCCGACGTGCCCGGCGTGGCGAGGCTCGGCCCCGACCCGATGGCCGACGACTTCGCCCTCGAGCGCTTCGCCGAGATCCTCGACGGCCGTCGAACGCGAATCAAGGGGCTCCTCCGCGACCAGTCCGTGCTCGCAGGGATCGGCAACGCGTACTCCGACGAGATCCTCCATGCCGCGAAGATGTCGCCGTACAAGATCGCCGCGACCCTCGACCCGGGCGACGTCGAGCGGCTGTACGCCGCGATGCGCGGCACCCTCGGCGAGGCGCTCGCCGAGGCGTCCGGAAAGCCCGCCGCCGAGCTGAAGGACGCCAAGCGGCGGAACCTTCGGGTGCACGGCCGCACCGGCCGGGCCTGCCCCGTGTGCGGCGACACGATCCGGCAGGTCGAGTTCCACGACTCGACGTTCCAGTACTGCCCGACCTGCCAGACCGGCGGCACCCCGCTCGCCGATCGCGTCCTGTCGCGGCTCGTGAAGTAACTCCTCGGAACCGGCTGGGGGGATGCCGCGAGGCACCTGTGGCGACGACCCGCCCGCCGCCCGACGTGCTTGCATGCTGTCATGGGCTCGTTCGCGATGTTCCCCCTGGGCAGTGTGCTGTTCCCGCACATGCCCCTCGCCCTGCGCGTGTTCGAGCCCAGGTACCTCGTCATGATGTCCAGGATCCTCAACGACCAGCCGAGCGAGTTCGGCGTCGTGCTGATCGAGAGCGGGCGCGAGGCTGCCGGCGCCGAGGCGCAGCGGAGGTTCGACGTCGGCACCGTCGCTCGGGTCACCGAACTCGGCGCCACCGAGGGCGACCTCGCGGTGATCGCACGGGGAGGCCGTCGCATCGAGGTCGTGGAGTGGCTGCCCGACGACCCGCATCCCGTGGCCGTCGTCCGCGAGCTGCCGGAGCTCGACTGGGACGAGAGCCTCGGACCGCTGCTCGAGAGGGCCGAACTCGTCGTTCGCCGCACGATCGCCCGCGCGAGCGAGTTCGTCGAGCTGCCGTGGGACGCGGACGCGGAGCTCAGCGAGGATCCGACAGCGGCGGCCTGGCAGCTCGCCGGGATCGCGCCGCTGACCCCGCTCGACCAGGTCCGGCTGCTCGCCTCGACGAGCCTGCGGGCGCTGCTGACCCAACTCATCGAGTTCACCGTCGGCGCAGGCGAGGTGCTCACGACATCCTGGGCGAGCACGGACGACCTGGACGCCGAGATCGCCGAGGCGCTCGAGCGAGCGGGCGAGCATCGGCCGGATGCGGGCGAGGACTCGGACGGGGACTCCGACGATGACGAGCCCCCGTCCGCGACCGACGGGAGGAACGCATGACCGAGCACTGGCGCCGCGTGCGCTGCCCGCGCTGCGGCGAGACGTCCACCGCCCTCGTGACCGTGGTGCCGACGATGGGCGACGCGGGTCTCGCCGTGGTCGACTACCGCTGCCCGAGCGGATGTCGCCACGACGACCTGCACGACGAGCTGGACGAGGCGCTCGGCATCCGGCACGCGCTCGGCTGAGCGCCGACGGATCACGTCGGGGCCGGACCGAACCCGTCGCTGTCCTCGTCGCGCGCTCGCTCCTGGGCGACGACCTCCGCACGATCCGAGAGGCGGCGGAGTCCGGCGAGCGGCTGCGCCATCCGGTGCTTGCCGCGCAGCTTCGACTCGGCGCGGTCGAGGAACGCCCAGTACCCGGCCGTGAACGGACACGCGTCGGGACCGGTCCGGACGCGCGGATCGAAACGGCACCCGCCGCAGTAGTCGGTCATCCGGTCGAGGTACGCACCGCCCGCGGCGTACGGCTTCGTGGCGACCCGCCCGCCGTCGGCGTGCTGCGACATGCCCACGACGTTCGCCGGCATGACCCACGGGGTCCCGTCGACGAACGCCCCCGCGAACCAGTCGCTGAGCGCCGCCGGTTCGACGCCGCGCTGCAGCGCCCAGTTGCCGAGCACCATGAGCCGCTGGATGTGGTGGGCCCAGCCGCGGTCGCGGACGTCGGCGAGCGTCGCGCGCAGGCACGCGGCGTCGACGCCGTCCGGGTCGAGCGTCGCGAAGGGGCGGGGGACCGGCCGGTCCGCCCCGAGGAAATCGCTCTCGCGGACGTAGTCCGGGCCGAGATGCCAGTACAGGTGCCAGACCCAGTCCCGCCACCCGACGACCTGGCGGACGAACCCCTCCACGCTGGACAGCGGGGCGCGACCGGCGTCGTACTCCGTCGCCACGCGCCGAGCGAGGCGGAGCGGATCGAGCAGTCCGAGGTTCAGCGGCACGCTGAGCAGCGAGTGCGCCATCACCCAGTCGTGCTCGAGCACGGCGTCCTCGAACGGGCCGAAGTCGCCGAGCCTCGACTCGATGAAGTCGTCGACGGCTCGCTCGGCCTCCGCCTCGGTGACGGCGAACCGCCGTGGCCCGTCCGCGCCGATGAGCCGGACCGACCCGTCCGCCTCCCAGCGGTCCAGGTCCGAGCGCACCTCGCGGTCGATGTCGTCCTCGTCGGGCCACCGGGGCTCCGGGAGGCCCAGTGTGACGGCTCCCCTGGGCGGCGGCCGGCGGTTCTCGCGGTCGAGGTTCAGCCGGCCGCCCTCGGGGTCGGGTCCGCGCATCAGGAGCCCGGTCCGTTCGCGCACCCAGCCGTAGAAGTCCTCCATGCGGGTCCGCCGCGACCCACGGCCGGACATCCATTCGGCGAAGTCCGCCTCCGTCGTCGCGAATCCTCGGCTCGGGAGCATCGGGATGCCGCGTCGGTGGACGGCGGATCGTGCGGCGCGGGACGGCGGCGCGATCACCTCGAGGTCGTCGCGACCATCCACCGCGTCACCGAATCGCTCGACCTGCCGGAACTCGGCGCGGGCGCCCAGCTCGGCGGCTCGGTGCCGGATGGCCGAGAGGACGAGATGCGCCTTCTGCCGGTGCATCGGCGCGCGGCCGAACGCCGCGCGCGCCTCGACGAGCAGGATCGGCCCGCCGTCGTCGAACGAGGAGCCGAGCTGCCCGGCGAAGAGCCACCGAACCGTCATCCGCGCATCCGATCGGGCCGAACCCGTCGTCGTCCGAGCCCGCCCCTGAGGGCGGCTCAGGCCTCCCGCGCGTGCCGCGGCGCGTGCTCCTCGGCGACGACCTCGTCCTCGCGCTCGGCGGAGGTGCGGCCCGTCGGCTCCGAGGTACGCTCGACCCGCTCGGGCCCATCGGGCGCGGGCGCGACGTCGGCCTCCCGACCATCGCCCGACCCGCCGTCGGCCGCGGCCGCCGGCGGTGCCTGCTCGGGCTCCGCAGCGCTTCCGTCCGGGTCGACCTCCATCGCGCGGCGCTCCTGTTCCGCCTGCGTCTCGCGCAGCTCCGCGGCCTCGTCGCGGTGCCCGCGGCTCGACTCCGCGAGCCGCTCGGCTTCGAGCTGCGCGCGGGCGGCGTCCGCCTCGGCGGCGCGCGCCGCGGCATCCGCCTGCATCGCCTTCGCCTCGCGCTCCCGCGCCTCCCGGTCGGTCTGCGCGGCCTGCTCGCGGATCTCGGCCGCGTGCGCACGCTGCGCCTCGGCACGGGCCTCGCGCCGACGGCCTGCGGTCGCGATGAGCACGATCGCCGCGACCACGACCAGGAAGGCGATGATGCCCACGACGATCCAGATGGTGGTGCTGGTGTCCACGTTCGCACGTCCCTTCGTCAGTTCAGGTCACTCAATCGCAGGGCGCGGAACGGTCGACAGGGGTTGCACACGGGGCCCTGATGTGGTTCGCGCGGCCGGTGGATGGAGAATTCGCCGATCGCTCAGGTTCGCCTATGCTGGCAAGACCCTTCCCCCTGAACGGGGGAACCCGTTCAGACTGGGATCGGCGCACCCCGACAGTGCCGGTCGGCTTGGAGTGCCCGTGGGACGTCATAGCGTCGCGGCTCCGGCGAAGAGGCCGAGCCGCAGATTCCTCCTGTCCATCGTCGCCGGGGCGGCCGTCATCGGCATCGTCGCGTCCGGCGTGTACCTCTGGGTCGGGGGCCACCTCAACCCGATCTTCGCCTCCGCAGACGAGCCGGTGTGCGAGGAGATCGAGCAGCTCTCGATCGTCGCCGACACCTCGATCGCCTCGGCCATCGACGAGCTCGCCGCCGATTTCGACGCCGACCCCAAGCGGTGCGTCGAGACCGCGGTCCGTGCGCAGGACTCCGCCGACACCGCGGCCGAGCTCGCGTCGGGCACGCTGTCCGCCGATGCATGGATCCCCGACTCGACCAGCTGGCTCACGCGGACCGCGTCCACCGCGGCATCGCTCGGCCTCGGCGAGCCCGAGGCGACCGTCGGCGACTCGGTCGCCACCTCACCGGTCGTCTTCGCGGCGCCCGCGAGCGAGGCGCAGGAGCTCGCGGCCGAGCCCGTGAGCTGGGCGCGCGTGCTGAACGGCACGCTGCCGGCGCTCCTGCCCGACCCCGAGGCATCCGCTGCCAGCCTCGCGAGCCTCTACGCCCTCAAGGGGCAGTCCTCGCCCGACGACCCGCGACAGTTCGCCGGGGCGCTCATCGCGCTCGGCAAGTCGATCCCCGCGACGGCCGATGCCGCAATGACCACGGTCGCCTCGGCGAGCACGCCGACCGTCGTGCTCACGAGCGAGGCGAGCGTCGCCGCACACAACGCCGACTCCTCGGCCGAGCCGCTCGTCGCGGCATACCCCGAAGAGGGCACCATCGCGCTCGACTACCCGTTCGTCCGCATCGGCGACGCCGACCCGGCGAACCTCGACAGCTTCGAGGTCGCGCTCGGCACGGCGACCGAGCACTTCCTGGAGGCCGGATTCCGGGCGCCGGACGGGTCGGGCGAGGTCGAGTCGCCGGGCGTCGCCGCGACCGCACCGCCGACGCAGACCGAGTTGGACGCCGCGACGCAGATCGAGATCCTGCGTTCGTGGGGTGTCCTGACGCTCCGCTCCCGCATGCTCGCCGTGATCGACGTGTCGGGCTCGATGGAGGAGCCGGCCGAGAACGGCCTGCGCCGCATCGACATCTTCCAGCAGGCCGCCGTCGGCGCCATGTCGAAGTTCTCCGGCGAGGTCGAACTCGGCGTGTGGGTGTTCTCGACGGCGCGCAACGGCGATCTCGACTACGAGGACCTCTCGCCGATCGCTCCGCTCGCCGACGCCTCGCACACCCAGCAGATCCAGCAGATCATCGGCTCCCTTCCGGCCCGCCTCGGCGGGGCGACCGGGCTCTACGACACGACGCTCGCGGCGTTCAAGCGGGTCCAGGAGTCGTACGACCCCGACAAGGTCAACTCGGTGCTCGTCATCACCGACGGCAAGAACGAGGACCAGAACGGCATCGGCCTCGACCAGCTGCTCGCCGAGCTCGAGAAGCTCGAGGACCCGACGAAGCCCGTCGCGGTCATCATGATCGGCTTCGGTCCCGACACCGACCTCGACGCGATGAAGAAGATCGCCAAGGCGACCAAGGGCGGCGCGTACTCCGCGACCAAGCCCGAGGATCTCGGCACCGTGCTCGTCGACGCCCTGTCGCAGCGCACGTGCCGTCCCGACTGCGGCTGAGCCTTCGGCTGCGACTCGCGCCCGCGACGAAGGGCGCCCTCCGCATGGAGGGCGCCCTTCGTGGTCTGCTGCCGGCGGCTCAGTGCGCGGCTGGGGCCCCCGACGGCATGTCGGCCGGTCGACGCACGAGCGCCGCGCCGATGATCGCGAACAGCGAGACGATCGCGCCCACGAGGAAGGCGTTGCGGACGCCTGCCGCCTGCGCGGCGATCGCCTCGGTGCCGGCCGCGGTCGCGCCCGCCGCGGTCGCGGTCATCACGGTGATGAAGAGCGCGGTCCCCGCGGCACCGGCGACCTGCTGGAGCGTCCCGACGATCGCCGAACCGTGCGAGTACAGGTGCGGCTCGACCGAACCCAGTGCGGTCGTGAACAGGGGCGTGAACATGAACGCGAGCGAGATCGAGAGCACGACGTGCGCGGCGAGGATCATCCACGGCGGCGTGTTCTGGGTGACGAGCGTCAGCGACCAGAGCACCGCGCTCACGCCGATGCTCGCGGGGACGAGCAGCGGCGTCGGTCCGACCCGGTCGTAGAGCCGGCCCACGGTCGGTCCGAGCAGGCCCATGACCAGGCCGCCGGGCAGCACGAGCAGTCCGGTCGCGAGCGGCTCCAGTCCGAGCACGTCCTGGAGGTAGATCGGCAGCAGGATGATGGTGCCGAAGAGCGCGGCCATCATCACGGCCATCAGCCCGATCGAGACGGCGAAGTTGCGCGACCGGAACGTGCGCAGGTCGAGCAGGGCTCGGTCGCCGCGCTGCAGGATGACCTGTCGGACGATGAACGCCGTGATGCCGAGCGCTCCCACGGCGAGGGCGATCCACATGGGCACGGCGTCGCCGGGCGCGCGACCGCTCGCGACCTCGCCGACCAGGCTCAGGCCGTACACGAGGCCGCCGAAGCCGAACGCGGAGAGCACGACCGAGAACACGTCGATGGGGAAGACGCGCGTCTCGCTGATGTTCTCGACGCGGCGGAGTCCGATGACGAGCATGGCGACCGCGATCGGCAGCACGAGCCAGAACATGTAGCGCCAGCCGAGCGTGTTGAGGATCAGGCCCGAGATCGCCGGGCCGATGGCCGGTGCGACCGACATGACGATCGACACGCGTCCCATGAACCGGCCGCGGTCGGCCGGGGCGACGACCGTCATGAGCGTCGTCATGAGCAGCGGCATCATGATCGCCGTGCCCGTGGCCTGGATGATCCGGCCGCCGAGCAGGACCTCGAAGCCGGGCGCGAGCGCGGCGAGCAGGGTGCCCGCTGAGAAGAGCGTCATCGCCGCGCCGAAGATCGGACGGGTCGGGAACCGCTGCAGCAGGAAGCCCGTGATCGGGATCACGACGGCCATCGTCAGCATGAACGCGGTCGTCAGCCACTGGGCGGCCGACAGCGTGACCCCGAGGTCGTCGACGAGCTCGGGGATCGCGACGCTCATGATGGTCTCGTTGAGGAACACCGTGAAGGTCGCCGCGAGCAGCAGCCAGATCACCCGCGTGTTCCGCGCGCCGTGGTCGGGGCGGGCGGCGACGACGTGCTGGTCGATGGCGCGGTCGGCGGCCTCGGCCTCGGCGACGGCGCCGAGGGAGTCGGGCCCGGGCACCGTGATCGAATCGGTGTCGGGTGCGGAACGTTCGCTCACGGTGGGTCCTGTCGTCTCTGCGTCTCGTCGTGCTCGGTTCGGCGGGCGCGGCGGTGCTGCTCCCGACCGGGCGAACGAGGAATGCAACCCGCGAGCGCGCGGTCGCTATTCCCGATCGGCGCGATGCATGCGGATGCATGCATCGCGCATCGTCCCCCGACGGGCCGGCGGCGTCGCACGTGCCCGATCAGGGGACGATAGCGCGGACCGCCGACACCGCCTCGGCGAGGGCGCTCGCCGCGGCCGCGGCATCCGCTTCGGTCAGCTCGCCGCCGAAGGAGAACCGCACGGCCGTCTGCGCGACCTCGGGCGGCACCCCGATCGCCGTCAGCACGTGCGACGGCTCGTCGCTTCCGGCCGCGCACGCCGAGCCGCTCGAGACGACGACACCGCGTCGTTCGAGCTCGAGCAGCACGGCCTCCCCGCTCGTCCCGGGGAACACGTACGACACCGTGCCGGGCAGCCGACGCGACGGATGCCCCGTGGGCACGGCATCGGGCACGGCGTCCGCGACGAGCTGCCGGAACCGATCCGTCGCCGCGCCGACGCGCGCCGCGGCATCCGCCCGCTCGCCCTCGGCGAGGCGCAGGGCCGTCGCGAACGCGACCGCACCGGCGACGTTCTCGGTGCCGGAGCGTCGTCCGCGCTCCTGTCCGCCGCCATGGAGCACCGGTTCGATCGGCAGTCGGCCGCGCACGACCAGGGCGCCCGTGCCCTTCGGTGCGCCGACCTTGTGCCCGGCGAGCGAGAGCGCGTCGACGCCGAGGTCGTCGATCGCCAGCGGCAGCCATCCGGCCGCCTGCACGGCGTCGGTGTGCATGAGGGCCCCCGAAGCGTGCGCCACCGTCGCGAGGTCGGCGATCGGGTTCACGGTCCCGACCTCGTTGTTCGCGAGCTGCACCGAGACGAGCGTCGTGTCCGGGCGGATGACCCGGGCGAGCGCCTCGGGCGTCACCGTGCCGGTCGCATCGACCTCGACCTCGTCGATCTCGAAGCCGTGCAGCCGGCGCAGCGCGTCGGCGGCCCCGAGCACGGCCTCGTGCTCGACGGGGGAGACCACGACGTGCCGCCCGCGCGGGTTCGCGAGCGCCAGGCCCGTGACCGCGAGGTTGTCGGCCTCGGTTCCGCCCGACGTGAACACGACGTCGCCCGGGCGGCATCCGACGACCGAGGCGACCTCGGCGCGAGCCCACGCCAGTGCGCGTGCCGCCTCCTCGCCGACGTCGTGCCGGCTCGACGGGTTGCCGAAGGCGCCGGTGAGGTACGGCCACATCGCCTCGAGCGCCTCGCGGCGGACGGGCGTCGTGGCGGCGTGGTCGGCGAAGATCACGCCGGGCCCGTCTCGATGACGACGTCGAGGCCGAGGTCGAGCGCGCGCGCCGAGTGCGTGAGCGCGCCGACCGAGATCACGTCGACGCCCGTTGCGGCGATGCCCGCGACGGTGTCGAGGTTCACCCCGCCCGAGGCCTCGACGATCGCGCGGCCGTCGATCAGCGCGACGCCCTCGCGCAGTGCGTCGAGGTCGAAGTTGTCGAGCATGATCGTGTCGGCGCCGCCCGCGAGCACGGCGGGGATCTGCTCGACGCGGTCGACCTCGACCTCGAGGTGGGCGGTGTGCGGCATCCGCTCGCGCGCCGCACGCAGCGCCTCGGCGAGGTCGGCGCCGCCTGCCGTGAGCACGGCGAGGTGGTTGTCCTTGGCCATGATCGCGTCGGACAGCGAACGCCGGTGGTTGCGGCCGCCGCCGTCGCGCACGGCCTGCCGCTCGAGGCTGCGCAGCCCCGGGGTCGTCTTGCGGGTGTCGACGATGCGCGCGCGGGTGCCCGCGACCGCGTCGACGTAGCGTGCGGTCAGCGTCGCGACGCCCGACATCCGCTGCACGAGGTTCAGCGCGACCCGCTCGGCGCGCAGGATGCCGCGGGCGGGCCCGGCCACGCGCGCGATCACGTCGCCCGCGGCGAAGCGCCCGCCGTCGGCAATGCGCTGCTCGACCTCGATGCGGGGGTCGACGAGCCGGAAGGTCGCCTCGACGACGCGGGCCCCGCTGAAGACGCCGGGCTCGCGCGCGACGAGTTCGGCCGTCGCCGTCGCCGTCTCGGGGATCAGCGTCTCGCCGGTGAGGTCGCCCCACGGGGCGTCCTCGTCGAGGGCTGTCCACACGATCCGCTCGATCTCGCGGGTCTCGGTCATCAGGCGGCCTGCCTCTCCAGGTTCGGGCGGTGCGCGGCGACGGCGGGCGCGTCGGTGCGCGTGTGCGCCCCGACGCTCTCGGTGCGGGCGAGCGCCGCGGCGACGGTGAGCCGGGCGAGGTCGAGCAGGTTGCGGTCCTCGATGCTGCGCCGGTCGACGGGTTCCGGCGCGTGCCATCCGTCGAGTCGAGCGGATGCCCCGGTGAGCCCGGCCGCGTCGCGCTCGAGCCCGACGTGGTCCCACATCATCCGGCGGAGGGCGTCGCGGTCGACGGGCCTCGTCGCAGGGGAGGAGATTCCGGGCGACACGCCGAGCGCAGGGTCGCGATCGACGGCGTGTCGCGGGATTCGTCCTCCCGAACGCGCCGGCACCGGCCCTGGCCCGGCCGAAGGCGAGGGCGAGGTCGAGACCGCAGCGGATGCCGCGGCGCCGGCGATCGACGCGGCGGCGCGCTCGGCGAAGACCGCGCCCTCGAGCAGCGAGTTCGAGGCGAGCCGGTTGGCGCCGTGCACGCCGGTGCGCGCGGTCTCGCCGACGGCCCACAGGCCGGCCAGGCTCGAACGGCCGTCGAGGTCGGTGACGATCCCGCCCATGGAGTAGTGCGCGGCGGGGACGATCGGCACGGGTTCGCGAGACCAGTCGAATCCCGCGGACCGGCATGCGCGGTCGAGCGAGGGGAACCGACGCGCGAGGAACTCGGCGCCGAGTGCGGTGGCGTCCAGGCGCACCGGCTCTCCGCCCTGCTCGGCCATGCGGCGCCACACGGCGCGGGCGACGACGTCGCGCGGGGCGAGCTCGCCGCGCGGATCGACGTCGAGCAGGAACCGGCGGCCGGTCGCATCGCGGATCACCGCGCCCTCGCCGCGCACGGCCTCGGAGATGAGGGGCGTGCCAGGCACTGCCAGCGCGGTGGGATGGAACTGCACGAACTCGAGGTCGGCGACCTCGGCGCCGGCGCGCGCGGCGGCCGCCACCCCGTCGCCGGTCGCGACGTCTGGGTTCGTCGTATGCGCGTAGAGGACTCCGGCGCCGCCGGTCGCGAGGACGACCGCGTCGGCCCGCAACTCGCGCAGGGTCGAGGGAACGGTCGCGGTGCGCGTGCGATCCACGCCGTCGCGACCGTGTGCGCCGCCGGCGTCCACCCCACGCTCGACCGGAAGCGGCGCGACCGGCACCGGCTCGACGAGCACCGTCGCGCCCACGACCCGGCCGCCCTCGACGGAGAGGTCGACGAGCGTCGCGTGTTCGATGACCCGGATGCCGCGCCGCCGGACGGTGCCCACGAGCGCCGACTCGATCGCGGCGCCGGTCGCGTCGCCGCCCGCGTGCAGGATCCGTGCGCGCGAATGCGCCGCTTCGAGGCCGCGCGCGATGCCGGACTCGTCGCGGTCGAACGCGACGCCGAACCGGATCAGGTCGCGGATGCGGGCCGGGCCGTCGGTCGTCAGCACGTCGACGGCGGCGGGGTCGCCGAGACCGGCACCCGCGGCGAGCGTGTCGGCCGCGTGACGCGCGGGCGCGTCACCGGCGAAGACCGCGGCGGCGATGCCGCCCTGCGCCCACGGCGTCGCGCCATCGCCGACCGCGGCCTTCGTCACGACGGTCACGTCGCACCCGGCCTCGGCGGCGCGGATCGCCGTCCACAGCCCCGCGATGCCGGAGCCGACGACGAGCACGGCGGTCATGTCAGCCCCCGGTCGTCGCGGTCGCCGCAGTCGCCGCCGCCGTCGACCGCGCCGCGGCGGCATCCGTCGCCGCCGCGATGGTCGACCCGGCCGGCACGGGCACCGAGGCCGGGGGCTTCGCCGCGAGCATGCGCTCGAGCGCGAGTCGTGCCGGCTCCGCGACCTCCTCGCCGACCGAGATGCGGTTGACGACCCGCCCGGCGACGAGCTCCTCGAGCACCCAGGCGAGGTAGCCCGGGTGGATGCGGTACATCGTCGAGCAGGGGCAGACGACCGGGTCGAGGCAGAAGATCTCGTGCTCGGGGTGCTCGGCCGCGAGTCGCTGCACGAGGTTGATCTCGGTGCCGATCGCGAACGTCGACCCGGCGGGCGCCGCCTGGATCGCCTTCACGATGAAGTCGGTCGAGCCCGAGGCGTCCGCCGCGTCGACGACCGGCATCGGGCACTCGGGGTGCACGATGACCTGCACGCCCGGGTGCTCGACGCGGGCCCGCTCGATCTGGTCGACCGTGAAGCGCTTGTGCACCGAGCAGAAGCCGTGCCAGAGGATGACGCGCGCGTCCTCGAGGTCGGAGGCCGCGTTCCCGCCGAGCGACTTGCGCGGGTTCCACATCGGCATCTGCTCGAGGGGCACGCCCATGGCCTTCGCCGTGTTGCGGCCGAGGTGCTGGTCCGGGAAGAAGAGCACGCGCTGCCCGCGCTCGAAGGCCTGCTCGAGCACGGTCGTCGCGTTCGAGGACGTGCATACGATGCCGCCGTTGCGGCCGACGAAGCCCTTGAGCGCGGCCGACGAGTTCATGTACGTGACCGGGACGACGGGCACGCGCCCCGACGCGTCGGTGGCGGTGAGGTCGCCGTAGACCTCCTCGAGCTGCTCCCAGCACTCCTCGACGCCCGACTCGTCGGCCATGTCGGCCATCGAGCAGCCCGCGGCGAGGTTCGGCAGGATCACGGCCTGGTCGTGGCGCGAGAGCATGTCGGCGGTCTCGGCCATGAAGTGCACGCCGCAGAACACGATCGCCTCGGCCTCCGGGCGCGTCATGGCGGCGTTCGCGAGCTGGAACGAGTCGCCCGTGAAATCGGCGTGCTGCACGACCTCGTCGCGCTGGTAGAAGTGGCCGAGGACGACGACCTTCTCGCCGAGCGTCGCCTTCGCGGCGCGGATGCGGTCGTGCAGCTCGGCGTCGGAGGCCTCGCGGTACTCGGAGGGAAGCGCGCCCTGGCGCGGCGACCCGGTCGGGATCACGTCGCCCATCGACGAGCCCGGGCCGTAACCGGCGGGGCCGGTATCGAACTCCCACGGGCCCTTCGCGAGGTCGGGCGTGCAGGTCTCGCCTGAGGCCTTGCCGGTGGTGATGAGCCGGATGGTGCGATCGACGGATGCCGCGAGGCGGACCTCGCGCTCGGGCGTGGTTGCTGTGGTGCTCATTGCGGTTCCTTGCTGTGCGTTCCGGGCCTGGTCGGGGATGCGGTGGCGGATGCCGCGAGCGGCGGCGCCGCCGGCGCCGGTGAGGGCGACGCCACGGGCGAGTGTGCGGGGTCGAAGCGGTAGAGCGCGGGCGGGCGGTGCCGCGTGCCGGCGAGGCGTTCGCCGGTGTCGATGAGGGTCCCGGACGCCTCGATCGTGCGGCGGAAGTTCGCGGGGTCGAGGCGTCGCCGGAGGACGGCCTCGTGCACGCGGCGGAGCTCCGCCATGGTGAACCGCTCGCCGAGGAGGGCATGCGCGATGCGCGAGTAGACGAGCTTCGTGCGAAGGCGCCGGAGCGCGTAGTCGATGATCGCGGCGTGGTCGAACGCGAGGTCGGGCAGTGCGTCCTCGTCGAACCAGCGGACGTTCTCGTCGGACACGGCGCGCTCGACCTCGTCGGAGTGCACGAGCGCCCAGTACACGACGGAGACGACGCGCTCGCCGGGGGAGCGGTCGGGGTCGCCGAACGTGTAGAGCTGCTCGAGGTACTTCGGGGCGAGCCCGGTCGTCTCGTGCAGCGTGCGTGCGGCGGCGTCGTCGAGCGCCTCGCTGACCGGCAGCCAGCCGCCGGGCAGCGCCCATCGGCCGAGCCCGGGTTCTCGGAGTCGCCGCACGAGCGGGATGCGCAGGCTCGTGGGGCGTTCGCGGTCGTCGGCGACGCCGTCGGCCTGGTCTGGGGCGAGGGCGAAGATGACCGTCGAGACGGCCAGGCGCGCGTGCGCGTCGTGCTGCGACATCCGTTCGCCTCTCTCGCCGACGCTTAGAGTCAGCATGACGCTAAGTCGTTGCACGACAGCTTACAGTCACCATGACACGAACGCCAATCGCGTGACGCGGCGCCCGCGCGACGCGCACGCGCGACTGCGCGCGAACCCGGGCGCGCGCGTTGGTAGACTGCCCCCGACAACCGCATACCGGGCCATCGACGCATCGCGGGAGAGCCGGCGGTTCCTTGACGGAACATGCCGGCACCGAAGGAGCAAGCCTCCCCGCCAATCTCTCAGGTCGCATCACCGCGATGACGAGGCCGACTCTGAAAAGCGGATGCCGCATCGGCGGCTTCCCGCCGAAGGTGAAAGCACAGCTCCCCCGGGGCGTCGCGAAGCTCTCAGGCCCATGACAGAGGGGGAGTTCTTCCGCGGCGACCGCCGCGTGATCCGCGCGATCCTGGAGAACTCGTGACCGACGCACCCGGAACCACCGACCCCGGCACCACCGAGCGCCGCAGCCCCCTCGACGAGGTGCACCGCGCCGCGGGCGCGTCGTTCACCGACTTCGCCGGCTGGCAGATGCCGGTCCGCTACTCCAGCGACCTCGCGGAGCACCACGCGGTCCGCGAGCACGCCGGCCTCTTCGACCTCTCCCACATGGGCGAGATCCTCGTCGTCGGGCCCGAGGCCTCCGACGCGCTCGACTACGCGCTCGCCGGCAAGCTCTCGGCGATCGTCGAGGGCCAGGCCAAGTACTCGCTCCTCCTCGCCCGCGACGGCGGCGTCATCGACGACCTCGTGATCTACCGCACCGGACCCGACCGCTACATGGTCGTGGCCAACGCCGCCAACCGCCACGTCGTCGCCGAGGAGCTGCGCGCCCGCACGGCGCCGTTCGAGTGCGAGGTGTTCGACGAATCCGACGACATCGCGCTCATCGCGCTGCAGGGCCCGGACGCGCTCGAGGTGCTCCAGGAGACCGAGGGCTTCGGCATCCAGGGGCCGGGCAACGACGACGAGGACTTCGACGCCGCGATCGAGGGGCTGAAGTACTACCGTGCCGTCGCCGCCGAGTTCCAGGGCGAGCCCGTACTCATCGCCCGCACCGGCTACACCGGCGAGGACGGCTTCGAGCTCTACGTGGCCCCCGAGCGCGCGAAGGCGCTGTGGGAGGCGCTGCAGGAGACCGGCGGCCCGCGCGTCGTGCCCTGCGGGCTCGCGAGCCGCGACACGCTCCGCCTCGAGGCGGGCATGCCGCTCTACGGCCACGAGCTCTCCCGTGACATCCTGCCCGTCCAGGCCGGCCTCGGCCGGGTCGTCGCGCTGACGAAGGACGGCGACTTCGTCGGCCGCGCCGCGATCGAGCAGGGCCCGGCCGACGGCGCGCCCGTGCTGGTCGGGCTCACCGCCGACGGCCGGCGCGCGCCCCGAGCGGGCTACGCGGTCTACGACGGCGAGGGCGACGACGCCCGGAAGGTCGGCGAGATCACCTCCGGCGCGCTCTCGCCCACGCTCGGCCACCCGGTCGCGATGGCCTTCGTCGCCCCCGAGCTCGCGGAGGTCGGCTCGTCCCTGTTCGTCGACGTCCGCGGCACGCGCGTCGCGGCATCCGTCACCGCCCTGCCGTTCTACAAGCGCGGCGCCTGACCCACGACCCCTCCGACGGACGCACCGCCGGGACCGCACCACACGACCACCACGAGGAGCACGCCATGACCGACCGCACCGACCTGAAGTACACCGCCGAGCACGAGTGGGTGAAGGTCGACGGCGACACCGTCACCGTCGGCATCACCGACTACGCCGCCGAGAAGCTCGGCGACGTCGTCTACGTCGACCTGCCCGACGCCGGCAGCACCGTCGTCGCCGGCACCGTCGTGGGCGAGATCGAGTCGACGAAGTCCGTCGGCGAGCTGTTCGCCCCGGTCGACGGCGAGGTCGTCGAGTCGAACCAGGCCGTCGTCGACTCGCCCGAGCTCGTCAACAGCGACCCCTACGGCGACGGATGGCTCCTGAAGCTCACCACCACGTCGCTGCCCGCCCTGCTCAGCCACGACGAGTACCGCGCCCTCACGGGCGAGTAGTCCCACCTCGAGGAAGACGATGACCACCAGCACCTCCACGGCCTTCGACGTCGACGCCTTCGGGCGCCGCCACATCGGCACCACCCCGCGCGACCACGAGTGGATGCTCGCCGCGCTCGGCTACGACTCGCTCGACGCGCTCATGGATGCGGCGGTGCCGAGCGCCATCCGCATGCACGAGGTGCTCGACTCGGTCATCCCGGCCGCGGCGACCGAGCGCGAGGCGCTCGCCGAGCTGCGCGCGCTCGCCGACGCGAACACGGTGCGGACGTCGATGATCGGCCTCGGATACTCGGGCACGATCACGCCGGCCGTGATCCAGCGCAACGTGCTCGAGAACCCGAGCTGGTACACGGCCTACACGCCCTACCAGCCCGAGATCTCGCAGGGCCGGCTCGAGGCGCTCATCAACTTCCAGACGATGGTCACCGACCTCACCGGGCTCGACACGGCGAACGCCTCGATGCTCGACGAGGGCACCGCGGTCGTCGAGGGCATGCTCCTCGCGCGCCGCGCCTCGAAGTCGAAGTCGAACCGCTTCGTCGTCGACGCCGACGCACTGCCGCAGACGCACGCGCTGCTCGCATCGCGCGCCGAGGCCGTCGGCATCGAGCTGGTCGTCGCCGACCTCGACCAGACGACGGATGCCGCCGCGCTCGGCGAGCACTTCGGCGTCTTCGTGCAGTACCCGGGCGCGTCGGGCCGCGTCTGGGACCCGACGGCGGTCATCGCCGCCTCGAAGGACCAGGGTGCGCTCGCCGTCGTCGCCGCCGACCTGCTCGCGATGGCGCTCATCACGAGCCCGGGCGAACTGGGGGCGGACGTCGCGGTCGGCACCTCGCAGCGCTTCGGCGTGCCGATGGGCTTCGGCGGCCCGCACGCCGGGTACATGGCCGTGAGGAAGGGCCTCGAGCGCCAGCTCCCGGGCCGACTGGTCGGCGTCTCCCAGGACGCCGCCGGCCACCCCGCCTACCGGCTCAGCCTCCAGGCCCGCGAGCAGCACATCCGCCGCGAGAAGGCGACGTCGAACATCTGCACCGCGCAGGTCCTCCTCGCCGTCATGGCGTCGATGTACGCCGTGTACCACGGGCCGCGGGGCATCCGTCACATCGCCGTGACCACGGCGGCGAAGGCGAAGGCGCTCGCCGACGTGCTCGGCGGGTTCGGGCTGACGCTCGCGCACGACGCGTACTTCGACACGATCCGCGTGCACGTGCCGGGCCTCGCAGCGGACGTCGTCGCGAGGGCCCGCGACCTCGGCGTGAACCTCTGGGAGGCCGACGAGGCGACCGTGCACGTCGCCGTCGACGAGACGACGACCGAGGCCGACCTCTCGCTCGTCGTCGAGGCGTTCGGGTTCGACGCGCGGACCGAGGTGCCGGTGGCGCTCCGCGAGCTCCCCGCGAGCCTGCCCGAGGCGCAACGCCGCACGACGCCGTACCTCGAGCACCCGGTGTTCAACACGCACCAGTCCGAGACGCAGATGATGCGCTACCTCAAGACCCTCGCCGATCGCGACTACGCGCTCGACCGCGGCATGATCCCGCTCGGCTCCTGCACCATGAAGCTCAACGCGGCGACCGAGATGCAGGCCGTCACGTGGCCCGAGTTCGCGAACCTGCACCCGTTCGCGCCCGAGGCCGACGTCGTCGGCTCGCTCGGGCTCATCGAGCAGCTCGAGAGCTGGCTCGCCGAGGTCACCGGCTACGACACCGTGTCGCTGCAGCCCAACGCGGGCAGCCAGGGCGAGCTCGCGGGCCTGCTCGCCATCCGGGGCTACCACCTCGCGAACGGAGACGACGAGCGCGACGTCTGCCTCATCCCGTCGAGCGCGCACGGCACCAACGCCGCGTCGGCGGTGCTCGCCGGCATGAAGGTCGCGGTCGTCGCGACCGACGAGCTCGGCAACGTCGACCTCGACGACCTCCGCGCGAAGATCGCCGCGCACGCCGAGCACATCGCCGCCCTCATGATCACCTACCCGTCGACGCACGGCGTCTACGAGCACGAGGTGAAGGAGATCACGCAGGCGGTGCACGACGCCGGCGGCCAGGTCTACATCGACGGCGCGAACCTCAACGCGCTCCTCGGCTTCGCCCGCTTCGGCGACGTCGGCGGCGACGTCTCGCACCTCAACCTGCACAAGACGTTCTGCATCCCGCACGGCGGCGGCGGCCCGGGCGTCGGCCCGGTCGCGGCGAAGGCGCACCTCGCGCCCTACCTGCCCGGCCACCCGATGGCCCAGCGCGCCGACCACGCCGGCGGCGTCGAGCACGGCGGCGGCCCCGTCTCGGCGGCGCCGTACGGCAGCCCGTCGATCCTCCCGATCTCCTGGGCGTACGTGCGGATGATGGGCGCCGAGGGACTCAAGCAGGCGACCGCGACCGCGGTGCTCGCGGCCAACTACGTCGCCGCGCGCCTGCGCGACCACTTCCCGGTCCTCTACACGGGCGAGAACGGGCTCGTGGCCCACGAGTGCATCCTCGACCTGCGCCCGCTGACCGCGGAGACGGGGGTCACGGTCGACGACGTGGCGAAGCGCCTCATCGACTACGGCTTCCACGCCCCGACCATGTCGTTCCCGGTCGCGGGCACCCTCATGGTCGAGCCGACCGAGTCCGAGGACCTCGCGGAGCTCGACCGCTTCGTGGAGGCGATGATCCAGATCAAGGCGGAGGCCGACGCCGTCGGCCGCGGCGAGTGGCCCGCGGAGGACAACCCGCTCCGCAACGCCCCGCACACCGCGGAGTCGGTCATCGCGGGGGAGTGGACGCACCCGTACACGCGCGAGCAGGCGGTCTACCCGGTGCACTCGCTCGTCCGGAACAAGTACTGGGCCCCCGTCCGCCGGATCGACCAGGCGTACGGCGACCGCAACCTCGTCTGCGCCTGCCCGCCGATCGAGGCGTTCGCGTAACGGTCGACCGCGGCCTCGCCCTCGGCGCCGTCCCGGCGCCCCGGAGCGGACGCGGTGAGCGGATGCCGCGGGCGGTCGTCAGGCCGTCCGCGGCGCCGCGTGCCGCCCGCGCTCGGTGAACGCGATCGGGCGACGCTCGATCGCGGCGGCCCGGCGGCGTGCCACGCGCTGTTCCGCCGCGCGGATCTCCGTCTCGTCCGCGGTGAAGCGGTGGTCGGTGCGACGGCCGGCGAGGCCTCCCGCGGTGAGGGCGTGTGCGAGGTCCATGCTTCCTTCTCCTGACGTGCGTCCGGGCGGTCCGGCCCGGCATCGACCATGGTCCGCGCCACGGGAGGCGCCGGCATCCGGGCCGTCCCCCCGACCGTGCCCGGGAGTACACTGAGGATCACTCGCACAAGGGGGGTGCGCATGATCCCGATGGATGTCGTCGCCCTGCTCGCCACGCTCGGCTTCGTGGGGCTCATGGTCGGCTGCACGCTCGCCGGAGCGCGGGGGCTCGGACTCGAGCAGCGCGCTGGCCTTCTCGACCGCCGCAACCCGCAGCTGGCGGACGCGCTCCGGCGCGCCGAGTCGTTCAGCGACCTGTCGAGGGGCGGGTTCTACGGAGGCGCCGAGCAGTTCTCGGCGGTCTGCACGCCGGGCCGCCGGAGCTGGATCGACGGCGCACGCGTGCGCTCGAACGACTCCGACCTGCGCGTGGAACCGCCGGAGGAGACCCTGCCGCCGATGCCGGCGACCGTGGTCGCGCTCGCCGGGGCGCGGCACGTGGCCGAAGCGCCGCGGCCGCGGCATCCGTCGCCTGCGCCCGTTCGGCCCGACGCGCCCGTCGGTCAGTCCGCCGGCGGCGCGAAGAGCGCGGGCCACCAGCCGACGGCGAGCGGGTAGCCGACGAAGCTCACGATGTCGAGGAGCCAGTGCGCGATGACCAACGGCATCGTGCGGCCCCAGCGCGTGTACGCCCAGCCGAATACGACGCCCATGACGGCGTTGCCGATGAAGCCGCCGAAGCCCTGGTAGAGGTGGTAGCTGCCGCGGAGGAGCGCGCTCGACAGGATCGTCGCCCACGGGCCGACGCCGAGCTCGCGCAGGCGCGTGAAGAGGTATCCGACCGCGATCAGCTCCTCGGTGAGCGCCGCCTTCAGGGCGGCCAGCACCAGGACGGGGATCGTCCACCAGTAGGCGTCGAGCGGCTGCGGCACGACCGCGACCGTGAAGCCGAACGCGCGACCGGCCGCGTACAGCGCCAGGCCCGGCACGCCGATCACGGCCGCGAGGAGCAGCCCGGATGCCGCGTCCCGTCCGGGCCGGGTCAGGTCGAAGCCGATCCGTCGGAACGGGCTGCGGCCCGGCTGCCAGAGCAGGTAGAGCACGAGGGCCACGACCGCGAGGCCGAAGACGACGTCGAGGAACTGATAGGTGAGGTCGAGCCACTCGCGCGTCGACCGCGACTGGTTCAGTGCGGCGCTCTGCTCGCCGAGCGGGCGGTCGGCGGTCAGCCGGGCGATGATCGCGACGATCGAGTAGACGGCGGACGCGCCGAGCGACAGCGCGAGCACGATGGCCACCTCGATGCGGAGACGTCGTGCCGCAGGCATGCGGCAATCCTCGCACGAGCCCTCGTCACGCAAGAATCGTGCGTCCCGCGGCTGCTCATCTGCGCATGACCCTGTCGCAAGATTGCGCCTCGGTAACGGTTCCGCCGTGAAGTTTGTTCGGCAGACCCCCGCTTATAGTCTCGATTCACCTACCAGCGCCCCTGCTCGACCACGAATCGATCAGTCGTGCGCTCATCTCACAGGAGGAACATTGAAGATCAAGAGAATCGGCGTTGCAGCCATTGCTCTTGCGGCGGCTGGCGCGCTCACGCTCGCCGGTTGCTCGTCCAGCAGCGAACCCGAAGCCCCGGCCGGCGACTCGACCGCGATCATCACCACCAACGGTTCTGAGCCCCAGAACCCGCTGATCCCGACCAACACCAACGAGACCGGTGGCGGCAAGATCCTCGACTCGATCTTCGCGGGTCTGGTGTACTACGACGGCGAGGGTGCTCCGCACAACGACATGGCGGAGTCGATCGAGACCGACGACGCGCAGACCTACACCATCACCATCAAGGACGGCCAGAAGTTCACGAACGGCGAGGACGTCACCTCCGAGTCGTTCGTCAAGGCCTGGAACTACGGCGCCGCGCTCGACAACGCGCAGCTCTCGAGCTACTTCTTCGACTCGATCGAGGGCTTCAGCTACGACGAGAACGTCGACGAGCTCTCCGGCCTCGAGGTCGTCGACGACTCGACCTTCACCGTGACCCTGAAGCAGCCGGAGTCCGACTTCCCGCTGCGACTCGGCTACTCGGCGTTCTTCCCGCTGCCCGAGGCGGCGTGGGAGGACCTCGACGCCTTCGGTGAGAACCCGATCGGCAACGGCCCGTACATGCTCGACGGCGAGGGTGCGTGGAAGCACAACGAGCGCATCGACCTCGTCGTGAACGAGGACTACCAGGGTGACCGCCAGGCCGCCAACGGTGGTCTCTCGATCATCTTCTACGCGACGCAGGACGCGGCGTACGCCGACCTCCAGGGCGGCAACCTCGACATCCTCGACGCCATCCCGGACAGCGCGCTCTCGACCTTCCAGGACGAGTTCGGCGACCGCTCCGTCACGCAGGGTGCGGCGATCTTCCAGTCGTTCGTCGTTCCGGACCGTCTCGCGCACTTCGGTGGCGAGGAGGGCAAGCTCCGCCGCGCCGCGATCTCGCACGCGATCAACCGCGAAGAGGTCACCGACGTGATCTTCTCGGGCACCCGTACCCCGGCCCACGACTTCACGTCGCCGGTCATCGACGGCTACTCCGAGGACATCCCCGGTAGCGAGGTCCTCGAGTACGACCCCGAGCTCGCCAAGGAGCTGTGGGCCGAGGCCGACGCCATCAGCCCGTGGGAGGGTTCCTTCCAGATCGGCTACAACGCCGACGGCGGCCACCAGGGCTGGGTCGACGCTGTGACCAACCAGATCAAGAACGAGCTCGGCATCGACGCTTCGGGTGCTCCGTACCCGACGTTCGCGGAGTTCCGCACCGCCATCACCGACCGCACCATCGAGACCGGATTCCGCACCGGTTGGCAGGCCGACTACCCGTCGCTCTCCAACTTCCTCGGCCCGATCTACGTGACCGGCGCCGGTTCGAACGACGGTGACTACTCGAACCCCGAGTTCGACGCCCTCATCCAGGAAGGCCTCAGCGAGACCGAGGTCGAGGCGGGCATCGAGAAGTTCCAGCAGGCGCAGGAGATCCTCTTCGAGGACCTCCCCGCGATCCCGCTCTGGTACTCCACCGTCAACGGCGCGTGGAGCGAGCAGGTCGAGAACGTCCAGTTCGGCTGGAACTCGGTGCCCCTCTACTACGAGGTCACCAAGAGCGAGTAGTTCTCGATCAGGGGTTTCAGCGGGTTAGACTCTCTGACGCCCGTGGGGCGGCGGTCCATTGGATCGCCGCCCCACTCCCACGTATCCGGGGTGTGCCGAGGCGCGTAACATCGTGTGTGCGCACTCCCATATCGGTGAGGTTTCTCCAAACAATGTCAACACACGCAGATCGCGGGGCCTGATCCATGGCCGGTTACATCGCGCGCCGACTGCTTCAGGCGATCCCTGTGCTGCTCGGCACCACGTTCCTGATCTACTTCATGGTCTTCGCCATGCCGGGCGACCCCGTCGTCGCCCTCTTCGGCGACAAGACCCCTCCGCCCCAGGTGCTCGAGGCCGTCCGCGAGCGGTACAACCTCGACCAGCCCTTCATCGTGCAGTACCTGCTGTTCCTGGCAGGGATCTTCCAGGGCGACTTCGGCGTCTCGTTCTCGGGTCAGCCGGTCTCCGAGATCCTCGCCGTGACCTTCCCTGTCACCCTGCAGCTCGCCATCCTGGCCGTCCTCATCGAGATGGTGTTCGGCATCACGATCGGCCTCGTCTCCGGCCTCCGCAAGGGCGGCATCTTCGACGCGAGCTTCCTCGTCGTCAGCCTGATCCTGATCTCGCTGCCCGTCTTCGTCGTCGCCTTCGTCGCGCAGTTCGTCTTCGGCATCCAACTCGGTTGGTTCCGGACCACCGTCGGCCCGGGTGCGCCGATCCAAGACCTCATCCTGCCGGCCATCGTGCTTGCGACGATCAGCTTCGCCCAGATCGTTCGACTGACAAGGGCGTCGGTCATCGACACGGGAGGACAGGACTTCGTTCGCACCGCCGCGAGCAAGGGACTGTCCCGGCGGCGCATCGTCCCCGTGCACATCCTCCGCAACTCGCTGATCCCCGTCGTGACCTACCTCGCCGTCGACTTCGGCGTGCTCATGGTCGGTGCGACCGTCACCGAGGGCATCTTCAACGTCCCCGGCGTGGGACGAACCCTGTACCAGGCCATCATCCGCGGCGAGGGACCGACCGTCGTCTCGTTCGTGACCGTCATGGTGCTGATCTACCTCGTCATCAACCTGCTGGTGGATCTGCTGTACGCCGTTCTCGACCCGAGGATCCGCTATGCCAAGTAACACCCGCTCCAACCAGGCGCACTACGTCGCGCCCATCGACGAGACCCCGCTCGTCGCGATCGACTCCGTCAAGGCCGACGGCAAGCCGACGAACCTCTGGACCGACGCCTGGCGCGACGTGCGCAAGCGTCCGATGTTCTGGATCTCCTCGGCGCTGATCCTCCTGATCGTGGTCGTGGCGCTCTTCCCGGCGCTCTTCACGAGCGTCGACCCGCGGTACTGCCAGCTCTCGCTGAGCAACCAGGGACCGGGCGACGGCAGCGTGCTCGGCTACAACCGCCAAGGCTGCGACATCTACTCGCGGATCATCTACGGCACGTCCACCTCGCTGTCGGTCGGCCTGATCGTCACGTTCCTCGTCGCGTCGCTCGGCATCTTCTTCGGTGCGCTCGCCGGCTTCTACGGCGGCTGGGTCGACGCGGTCCTGTCGCGACTCGGCGACATCTTCTTCTCGATCCCCTACATCCTCGCCGCGGTCGTCATCATGTCGGTGCTCTCGCAGTACGCGAGCGTGTGGACGATCTCCCTCGCCATCGGCATCTTCGCGTGGCCGGCGACGGCGCGTGTGCTGAGGGCCGAGATCCTCAGGGTGAAGAACGCCGACTTCGTCATGGCGGCCACGGCCGTCGGCGTCACGCGGTTGCGCATCCTGATCCGCCACGTGCTTCCGAACTCGATCGCCCCGGTGATCGTGATCACGACGATCTCGCTCGCCTCGGCGATCGTCGCCGAGGCGACCCTGTCGTTCCTCGGTGTCGGACTGCCCTCGAGCACCATGTCGTGGGGCAACGACATCAGCCAGGCCCAGGTCGACCTGCGGACGAACCCGCAGACGCTGATCCTGCCCTCCATCGCGCTGTCGGTCACCGTCCTGAGCTTCATCATGCTCGGCGAGGTCGCCCGCGACGCGCTCGACCCGAAGGCGAGGGCGCAGCGATGACCTCCACCGTGAACGGAAGCGACGTGCAGCACACCACTCCCGATGGCGAGGAGCAGCCGCTCCTCGAGATCAAGGACCTCAAGGTCGACTTCACGACCCAGGAGGGCAAGGTCACGGCGGTCGACGGCGTGAACATCACGCTCTACCGCGGGCAGAGCCTCGCGATCGTGGGCGAGTCCGGTTCGGGCAAGTCCACGACCGCGCACGCGATCATCAAGCTCCTGCCCGGCTCGGGCGAGATCTCCGGCGGACAGATCCTCCTCGACGGCCAGGACCTGGCCAAGTCGTCGAAGAAGGAGATGGAGGACATCCGGGGTCGCAAGATCGGCTTCGTCCCGCAGGACCCGATGTCGAACCTGAATCCGGTCTGGTCGATCGGGTTCCAGGTCGAGGAGGCGATCCGGGCCAACGGCATCGCGACCGGCCGCAAGGAGGTTCGAGCCCGCGCCATCGAGGTGCTCAAGCAGGCGGGCCTGCAGGATGCGGACCGCCGCCTCAAGCAGTTCCCGCACCAGTTCTCGGGCGGCATGCGCCAGCGCGTGCTCATCGGAATGGGCCTGGCGGCCGACCCGCAGCTGCTGATCGCCGACGAGCCCACCTCGGCGCTCGACGTGACGGTCCAGCGCGTCATCCTCGACCACCTCGAGTCCCTGACGCGTGAGCTGGGCACCACCCTGCTGTTCATCACGCACGACCTCGGGCTCGCCGCCGAGCGCGCCGAGCAGCTCGTGGTCATGTACAAGGGCAAGGTCGTCGAGTCGGGACCCTCCCTCGAGATCCTGCAGAACCCGCAGCACCCCTACACGCAGCGCCTCGTGGCCGCGGCGCCGAGCCTGGCGTCGCGCCGCATCAAGTCCACGATCCACGGCCAGGACGCCGCGGCGCACGAGCCGGGCGCCGAGGTCGGGACGACGACGGACACGATCGACCTGATCGCCACTGCGGAGGCACGCGCCGAGGCGCACGAGGCCGCGGCCGCGCAGCCTCCCGCCATCGTGGTTGAGGACCTCACGAAGGTCTTCAAGATCCGCGGCTCCGGCGACTTCACCGCGGTCGACAAGGTCTCCTTCGAGATCCCGAAGGGCACCACCACCGCGCTCGTGGGCGAGTCCGGTTCGGGCAAGTCCACGGTCGCGAAGATGCTGCTGAAGCTCGAGGACGTCACGAGCGGCAAGATCATCGTGGGCGGCAAGGACCTCGCGAGCCTGACCGGCAAGGACCTGTTCGACCTCCGGAGTCGGATGCAGCCCGTGTTCCAGGACCCGTACGGTTCGCTGAACCCGCTCCGGAACATCGGCAACACCATCTCGGAGCCGCTGGTCACGCACAGCGTGGGCGACCGCGCGTCGCGTCGTGCCCGCGTGTTCGAACTGCTCGACCAGGTGTCGCTGCCGCGGACCCTCGTCGGCCGCTACCCGAACGAGCTCTCCGGCGGCCAGCGCCAGCGCATCGCGATCGCGCGCGCGCTCGCGCTGAAGCCCGAGATCGTCATCCTCGACGAGGCCGTGTCGGCGCTCGACGTGCTCGTGCAGGCCCAGATCCTGCGCCTGCTCGCCGACCTGCAGGCCGAGCTCGACCTCACCTACCTCTTCATCACGCACGACCTCGCGGTCGTGCGCGTCATCGCCGACAACGTGTGCGTGATGCAGAAGGGACGGATCGTCGAGGCCGCGGCCACCGACGACGTGTTCGAGAACCCGACGGAGCAGTACACGAAGGATCTCCTCGCGGCGATCCCCGGTGCGAACCTCCAGCTCGGCGCGTAGCCGACCGCAGGTCGAACGGACGCCCGGCCTCCCCGCACGGAGGCCGGGCGTCCGCCGTTTCCGCCGGACGCGGTACGCTGGTCGGGCGCGAACCGTGACCAATCGGATGCTCGCGCTCCCACCGACTCCACTCCAGCGCTGCGGCGCTGCCGATCCGCGCCCCGGAGCCGCTCTGCGACCGGAGGCCACGCGAGGACCACACCATGGCCAAGGCCACCCGCAACGACCTGCGCAACGTCGCGATCGTCGCCCACGTCGACCACGGCAAGACGACGCTCGTCGACGCGATGCTCAACCAGACGCACTCGTTCGCCGAGCACGCCCACGTCGAAGAGCGCGCGATGGACTCGAACGAGCTCGAACGTGAGAAGGGCATCACGATCCTCGCCAAGAACACGGCGATCTCGTACAACGGCGCCCACTCGGGCGGCTCGCCCGTGACCATCAACGTCATCGACACTCCCGGCCACGCCGACTTCGGCGGCGAGGTCGAGCGCGGCCTGTCCATGGTCGACGGCGTCGTGCTCCTGGTCGACGCCAGCGAGGGGCCGCTGCCGCAGACGCGGTTCGTGCTCCGCAAGGCGCTCGAGGCCCGGATGCCGGTCATCCTCCTCGTGAACAAGACCGACCGGCCCGACGCCCGCATCGACGAGGTCGTCGCCGAGAGCCAGGACCTGCTCCTCGGCCTCGCCTCCGACCTGGCCGACGACGTTCCCGACCTCGACCTCGACGCGATCCTCGACGTGCCGGTCGTGTACGCCTCCGGCAGGAACGGCGCGGCGAGCCACACCAAGCCCGCGAACGGCGAGCTTCCCGACAACGGCGACCTCGAGCCGCTGTTCGAGGCGATCCTCCAGCACATCCCCGCTCCGACGTACGACGACGAGCACCCCCTGCAGGCGCACGTCACCAACCTCGACGCGTCGCCGTTCCTCGGCCGCCTCGCGCTGCTGCGCGTCTTCCACGGCACCATCCGCAAGGGCCAGACCGTGGCGTGGGTCAAGCACGACGGATCCGTGCAGAACGTCCGGGTGACCGAGCTCTTCCTGACCAAGGCCCTCGACCGCTACCCGGCCGAGAGCGCCGGCCCGGGCGACATCGCCGTCGTCGCGGGCTTCGAGGACATCATGATCGGCGACACGCTGGCCGATGCGGAGGATGTGCGGCCGCTGCCGGTCATCGCGGTCGACGAGCCCGCCATCTCGATGACGATCGGCACGAACACCTCGCCGCTCGTCGGCAAGGTCAAGGGGCACAAGCTCACCGCGCGCATGGTGAAGGACCGCCTGGACCGCGAGCTCGTCGGCAACGTCTCGCTGAAGGTCGTCGACATCGGCCGCCCCGACGCGTGGGAGGTCCAGGGCCGAGGCGAGCTCGCGCTCGCGATCCTCGTCGAGCAGATGCGACGTGAGGGCTACGAGCTGACCGTGGGCAAGCCCCAGGTGGTGACGAAGCAGGTCGACGGCAAGCTCCATGAGCCGTTCGAGCACCTCACGATCGACGCGCCGGAGGAGTACCTCGGCGCCATCACGCAGCTGCTCGCCGCGCGCAAGGGCCGGATGGACAACATGTCCAACCACGGCACCGGCTGGGTCCGCATGGAGTTCATCGTGCCGAGCCGCGGCCTCATCGGCTTCCGGACCGAGTTCATGACCACGACGCGCGGCACCGGCATCGCGAACGCGATCTCGCACGGCTACGACGAGTGGGCGGGCCAGATCGTGACGCGCAACAACGGGTCGATCGTCGCCGACCGTGCGGGTGTCGTGACGCCCTTCGCGATCATCGCGCTCCAGGAGCGCATGACGTTCTTCGTGAACCCCACCGAGGAGGTCTACGAGGGCATGGTCATCGGCGAGAACTCGCGCAACGACGACATGGACGTGAACATCACGAAGGAGAAGAAGCTGACGAACATGCGGTCGTCGACGGCCGACACCTTCGAGTCGATGACGCCCTCGCGCCAGCTCTCGCTTGAGGAGTGCCTCGAGTTCGCGCGGGAGGACGAGTGCGTCGAGGTCACGCCGACCGCGGTGCGCATCCGCAAGGTCGAGCTCGACGCCACCGCGCGCGCTCGGGCCGCATCGCGCCTGAAGAAGCAGGGCTAGCGCCAGACGCAGAGAAGGGGATGCCGCGGGGCCGCCGCGGCATCCCCTTCGCCGTTTTCGGGCCGGATTCGCGGCGGTGGACGGGGGAGTGGAGGAACTTCACAGAAAGCGACTCGTATGGTTGTCGAGTTCTTCGAAACCGAGTCAGTCGTTACGCAACCGTTACCCGAGTATCACCCTCCCCCGCTTATGAACCTCCCCCAGCATGGCCGTCGTGCGGCCGGACGCCCCCGCTACCGCCGCACCGCCCCCGCCCGCCCCGCAACCTCCGCCAACCCCGAGGCCGCGCAGCCGACCGCCGCATCGGCGGCCGTCCGGCCGTCGCGCCGTCGAGCCGCCGCCGCACTGCGTCCGGTCATGACGATCGGCGCGATGACGTTCGCCGGAGGCATGCTGCTCGCGACGAGCGTCCCCGCACTCGCGGTCAGCGCGACCGACACGGTCGCCCGTGCCTCGGTCTACGCGCCCGCCGAGGACTCGATCTCGTTCCGCTCCCAGACGCTCGAGGTCGGGTCCGAGGTCGCGCTCGAGCCGATCGAGGTCGGCGATTGGGACGTCGAGGCGGCCCCGCCGCCCATCGAGTCGAGCGTCGCCGGCCTGGGCGAGGTCTCCCTCGTGCAGGCGGACCGCGTGGTGTGGCCGGTCGACCCCTCGCGCACCGCGTCGGGCTTCGGCCCGCGTATCGCACCGTGCGGGGGGTGCTCGACCTTCCACGACGGCATCGACTTCAACCCGGGACTCGGCGCCACGATCGGGTCCATCGCCGACGGCGTCGTGATCACCGCGACCGAGGCGGGCGGCGGCCTCGGCGTCTACGTCGAGGTGCAGCACAACATCGACGGCGTCGTCGTCACGTCGCTCTACGCGCACATGCAGTACGGCTCGCTCGCCGTCGCCGCCGGGCAGCGCGTCACCGCCGGTCAGCCGATCGGCGCGGTCGGCACGACGGGCCAGTCCACCGGTCCGCACCTCCACCTCGAGATGTACGGCGCCGACGGCGTCCGCTTCGACGGCATGTCCTGGCTGAGCACGCACGTGACCGGCTGACCCGGCTCCGGACTCCTGGTCCGGACCCCGGAGGCCCGACGACGGTTCCCGAGCTGTGGCGCGCGCCGCGCCATCCGCCGCCGCGTCAGCGACCCGAGAACTCCGGCTCCCGCTTCTCGATGAAGGCGGCCACGCCCTCGCGCATGTCGTGCGTCCGGAACGCGTCCGCGAAGCCCGCGACCTCGAACTCGGTGGCCGTGGCGGTCGGCGTTCCGGCCGCGTCGACGAGCACGCGTTTGGCGAGGGCGACCGCCGTCCAGGCGTTCGCGGAGACCTCGTCGATGGTCGCCCGGGCCCCGGCGAGGAGTGCGTCGCGGTCCGCGAATCGCCGCGCGACGAGGCCGGCCGACTCCGCGGCCGCGGCGTCGATGCGGCGCCCGGTGAAGATGAGCTCCTTCGCGAGCGAGAGGCCGACGGCGCGCGGCAGCCGAACCGTGCCGCCGAACCCGGGGATGAGTCCGAGTCGGACCTCGGGCTGACCGAACCACGACGACTCGGTCGCGTAGATGAGATCGCACGCGAGCGCGAGTTCAAGCCCGCCGCCGAGCGCGAACCCGTCGACGCAGGCGATGACGGGAGCCGGGAACGCCTCGATCGCCGCGGCGACACGATGGCCCAGGCGCGCGGCCTCCGCGCCCTCATCGGGCGTCAGCGTCGAGAGCGAGCGGATGTCCGCGCCGGCGACGAACGCGCGGCCGCCCTCGCCGACGACGATGACGCCGCGAACGGCGTCCGCCTCGTTCCGGAGCGCGTCGAACGCGTCGGCGATCGCGCGGAGCACGTCGGGGGAGAGGGCGTTGAGCGCCTCGGGCCGATCGATCACGACGGTGGCGACGACGCCGTCGCGCTCGAGGCGCACGGGCGGGCGGTGCTCGTCGGTTCCGGGCTGTTCGGGCATCCTCGATCGTCCTTCCCGCGGCGGTTCGGCCGCACCGCCGACCACGCTACGGCATGCCGCCGGTCCGGGGCGTCGCCCTCGGAGCAGCGGCCCGGGCGCGGCGGTTAGACTCCCGCCCATGCCCATCTTCTCCAGGCGCGTGCGCGCCACCGCCATCGTGGCGAGCCTCGCGGCGGCGACCCTGCTCACCGGCTGCACGGGCGTCGTGCAGGAGAGCGTCGAGCGGGGCGTCGGGGACGCCGTCGAGGACGCGACGGGCGGTCGGGTCGAGCTGAGCGGTGAGCTCCCCGCGGACTTCCCGGCCTCCGTGCCGATCATCGACGGCAGCATCGAACTCGCGGGCGGGGCCGCGGGCGCGGGCGGCTGGGTCGTGGTCCTCTCGTCCGAGGCGGGCGATCCCCTGGGCGATGCTCGTGCACAGGTCGAGGGGGCCGGGTTCCGCGAGGATCCGTCGATGGAGCAGGCGACCGCGGCCGGCTCGGTGTACACCGACGGCGAGCTCCTGGTGATCCTCGCAGGCGAGGGCGGCACGGTGACCTATACCGTGACGCCGGCGCCGTGAGCGCGGCGGCCGGGCGCCGATCGCTCGGCTCCCGGATCGGCACCCTCGCGATCGCGTTCGCGGTCGGCGTGGTCTACGGCACGGTGGCGACGATCGGGCACCGGCACGCATGGGAGATCGGGGGCGTCTCGATCCCGTGGGGTCTCGTCGCAGGGCTGGTCGGCGTCGCCGCCCTGCTCCTCGGCATCCGGCTCGTCGCGGGCGGGCGGGCGGCCTCGGCCGCCGCGGCAGCGGGCGTGGTCGGGGTCGTCGCCGTGCTGTCGCTCCCGGGCCCCGGCGGATCGGTGCTCGTCGCCGACGGCGTCGTCGGCATGATCTGGGCGATCGGCCCCGCGATCATTTCCGTATTGGTCGTCGCGTGGCCCTCGCTGCCGCCGCGCGAGGCGCGGCGCGCATAGACTGGCAGTCCAGCATCACCGAAGGGACAGCGACCCACCGTGACCTATGTCATCGCCCTGCCGTGCGTCGATGTGAAGGACCGTGCCTGCATCGACGAGTGTCCCGTCGACTGCATCTACGAAGGCGAGCGCTCGCTCTACATCCACCCCGACGAGTGCGTCGACTGCGGTGCCTGCGAGCCGGTCTGCCCGGTCGAGGCCATCTACTACGAGGACGACCTGCCCGATGAATGGGCCGACTACTACAAGGCGAACGTCGAGTTCTTCGACGAGGTCGGCTCGCCCGGAGGCGCGGCGAAGGTCGGCGTCATCCCCAAAGACCACCCGCTGATCGCGGCGCTGCCCCCGCAGGGTCACTGACCATGGCGCTCGGGGCCCTGCCCGAGTACCCCTGGGACCTGATGGTCCCGTATCGCGATCGAGCGTCGTCGCACCGCGACGGCATCGTCGACCTGTCGATCGGCTCGCCGATCGACCCGACGCCGCAACTCGTGCGCGATGCCCTCGCGGCGGCGACCGACGCGCACTCCTACCCGACGACCACCGGCACGTCCGCGCTGCGACGTGCGATCGTCGACTGGTTCGCCCGTCGCCGGGGGGTCGAGGGCCTCGAGGCGGATGCCGTGCTGCCGACGATCGGCTCGAAGGAGCTCGTCGCGCTCCTCCCCTTCTTCCTTGGCGTGGGTGCGGGTGATGCGGTGGTCCATCCGCGCGCGGCGTACCCGACGTACGAGATGGGCGCGATCTTCGCGGGTGCGGAGGCCGTGGCATCCGACGACCCGGCCGAATGGCCCCCGAACACGCGGCTGGTCTGGCTGAACTCGCCCGGCAACCCCGACGGGCGGGTGCTCGGTGCGGCCGAACTGCGCGGCGCCGTCGCCCGTGCCCGCGAGCTGGGCGCGATGATCGTCGGCGATGAGTGCTACGCCGAGCTCGGATGGGAGGACCCGTGGCAGGACGGCGCCGTCCCGAGCGTGCTCGACCCGGCGGTGACGGGCGGTGATCCGAGCGGCGTGCTCGCGATCTACTCACTGTCGAAGCAGTCCAACATGGCGGGGTACCGCGCGGCGTTCGTCGGCGGCGACCCCGCGCTGATCGCGCGGCTCACGACCGCCCGCAAGCACGCCGGGCTCATGGTGCCGGCGCCCCTCCAGGCGGCGATGGCCGTCGCGCTCGCGGACGACGCGCACGTGCAGGAGCAGAAGGCGCGCTATCGGGCCAGGCGCGACCTGCTGCGGCCCGCCCTCGAGGACGCCGGCTTCCGGATCGACCACAGCGAGGCGGGGCTGTACCTCTGGGCGACCGAGGGCCGCGACGCGTGGGAATCGATCGGACGCCTCGCCGACCTCGGCATCCTGGCCGGACCCGGGCACTTCTACGGGCCCCACTTCCCGCAGCACGTGAGGCTCTCGCTCACGGCCACGGACGAGCGGATCCGTCAGGCCGCCGGGCGGCTGAGGGCCACCGCGGTGCGCTGATCGCGCGGATCGTCACCGAATCGCAGCCGAGACTGTGCAACCGCTCCAATCGATCGGGCGATCCATTGGTGGATGCGACAGTGTGCGCCCGACCCGTCTAGGCTGTAGTCGGGCCGCGCGCGCCGACCGGTGCCGGACCGGAGAGCAGGGAACCGCGAGACAGTGACGATCACAGGAGACGCCGTGAGCAACGTCGTGAACGAATCCGTCGGAGTCGACTCCGATACCGCGACGCTGAACTTCCCCGGCGGAACGGCCGAATTCCCGATCCACCGCGCCTCGCAGGGCAACGCCAGCATCGACGTGTCCACGCTCACCCGGCAGACCGGACTCACCGCGCTCGACTACGGATTCGTCAACACCTCGTCGACGCGGTCGGCGATCACCTACATCGACGGCGAGCAGGGCATCCTCCGCTACCGCGGCTACCCGATCGAGGAGCTCGCCGAGCACTCGACCTACCTCGAGGTCGCCTGGCTGCTCATGTACGGCGAGCTCCCCACGGCCGACCAGCTCGGCGAGTTCGACGAGAAGATCCGGCGTCACACGCTCCTCCACGAGGACCTCAAGCGGTTCTTCTCCGCGCTCCCGCACACCGCGCACCCGATGGCCGTGCTCTCCAGCGCCGTTGCGGCGCTCTCGACCTACTACGAGGACTCGTCCGACCCGCACGATCCCGAGCACGTCGAGCTCACGACCATCCGCCTGCTCGCCAAGCTGCCGGTGATCGCCGCGTACGCGCACAAGAAGAGCATCGGGCAGGCGTTCCTCTACCCCGACAACTCGCTGAACTTCGTCGAGAACTTCCTCCGGCTGAACTTCGGCAACATGGCCGAGCCGTACCAGATCGAGCCGACCCTCGCGAAGGCGCTCGACCGGCTCCTGATCCTCCACGAGGACCACGAGCAGAACGCGTCGACCTCGACGGTCCGGCTCGTCGGCTCGACGGGGGCCAACCTCTACGCGTCGATCTCCGCCGGCATCCAGGCGCTCTCGGGCCCGCTCCACGGCGGAGCGAACGAGGCGGTGCTCCAGATGCTCGCGCAGATCCGCGACTCGGGTGAGGGCGTCGGCAAGTTCGTCGAGCGCGTCAAGCGCAAGGAGGACGGCGTCAAGCTCATGGGCTTCGGTCACCGGGTCTACAAGAACTACGACCCGCGCGCGAAGATCGTGAAGACGAGCGCCGACGCCGTGCTCGAGGGCCTCGGCGTCAACGACCCGCTGCTCGACATCGCGAAGGAGCTCGAGCAGTTCGCGCTCGAGGACGACTACTTCAAGCAGCGTCGTCTCTACCCGAACGTCGACTTCTACACCGGCGTGATCTACAAGGCCATGGGCTTCCCGACGCGCATGTTCACCGTGCTCTTCGCCATCGGCCGCCTTCCCGGCTGGATCGCCCACTGGCGCGAGATGAACCTCGACGGCGGAACGAAGATCGGTCGACCGCAGCAGCTGTACACGGGTTCCGGCGAGCGGCACTACCCGCTGGGCTGAGCGCGGAGCACCGTTCCGCAGCCGACGAGAACGGCCCGTCCGCGGACGGGCCGTTCGTCGTCTCGGGAGTCCCGTGCCTGTCAGAGTGCGGCGATCTCGTCCGCGGCGGCATCGTCGACGGGCGCCGATCGGTGCTCGACCAGCCCCGGCCGCGGGTCGAGGTGCACGCCCGCGAGCATGCAGCGCACCGACCCGCCGGCGAGCTCGATCGTCGGGACGTCGAGCGGCAGCAGGCGCGCGGAGCGCTCGATGCGCGTGCGCTGGTCGGCGGTGAGCGCGTCGAAGGCCGTGCGCGAGAGCGCGAGGACGCGGCCCTGCGCGGTCCACAGCTCGAGCGCGTTGCCCGCGAAGGCGTCGACCTGCGCGTTGTCGAGGGCGATGACGTCGCGTCGCCCGCGGGCGCCCAGCCTGCCGAGCACCTCGTCGCGGCGCGCAGGGGAGACGAACATGTCGGCGGCGACGAGCGCGAAGTCGGTCGCGATGCTCAGGATCACGTTGGTGTGGTAGACCGCGACGCCTCGACCGTCGACCGCATCGAAGACCATCGGCTCGTAGCCGAAGTTCGTGCAGAACCGCTCGAGAGCGATCGGGTCGGCCCGGTTCGAACGCGCGGCGTACGCGATGCGCGACTCGTGGTCGAGCACCATCGCCCCCGTCCCCTCGAGGAAGACGTCGTCGTACTCGAGTCCCGAGTAGTCGATGACGTCCTGCACCCGGTACGTGGTCTTCAGCAACTCGACGATGTCGCCGCGCCGCTCGGTCCGGCGGTTCGGCGTGAACATCGGGAACAGCGCGATGTGCCCGCCCGAGTGCGTGGAGATCCAGTTGTTGGGGAAGACGCTGTCGGGCCGGTGGGTCGTCTCGTCCTCGAAGAGGTGCACGGTCACGCCCGCGGCCTCGAGCGCGGCGGCCGCGCGGGTGACCTCGTCGTAGGCCGATGCCGCGAGCCGGTCGGGGTCGAGTCCGTCGGCGTTCGGCTGGAAGCCGTTGTCGGCGACGGTGTGCGGGTTGGGGGAGAAGTGGTGCGGCCGGACCATGACGACCGCGGACGGGGACTGGACCGACATCCGCTCAGCCCACCGGCGAGAATGCGCCGACCAGGCCGAAGAGGTCCTTCGGGTCGTCGGGATCCGCGACGAGGTCGATCCGCTGCTCGAACCTCGTCCCGGCCACCTGGTCGCGCGCGTAGCGCAGGGCCGAGAAGTCCTCGATCGCGAAGCCCACCGAGTCGAAGACCGTGATCGCCTCCGCGTTCGCGCGGCCGGGCTTCCGGCCCGCGAGGACCTCCCACAGCTCGGTGACGGGGAAGTCGGCGGGCTTGGCCTGGATCTCGCCCTCGATGCGCGTCTGCGGCGTGTACTCGACGAAGACGTCGGCGCGGTCGAGGATCGCGGGGTCGAGCTCGGTCTTGCCGGGGCAGTCCCCGCCGATCGCGTTCAGGTGCATGCCCGGACGGACCCACTCGTCGGCGACGACCGTCGCTCGCGCCTTGTCGGCCGTGCACGTGGTCACGATGTCGGCGCCCTCGAGCGCCTCCGCCGCGCTGCCGGCGACCTCGATCTCGAAGCCCAGCGGGAGCATGTTGCGGACGAACTTCGCGATCGCGTCGGGGTCGACGTCGAACACGCGCAGGGTCGTGATGCCGAAGGCGTGGCGGAACGCGAGGGCCTGGAACTCGGCCTGGCTCCCGGTGCCGATCATCGCCATGACCCGGGAGTCGGGGCGTGCCAGCAGCTTGGCCGCGAAGGCGGACGTGGCGGCCGTGCGGAGCGCGGTGAGGACGGTCATCTCCGCGAGGAAGGTGGGGTAGCCGTTGTGCACGTCGGCGAGCACGCCGAAGGCGGTGACGGTCTGGTAGCCGCGTGCGGGATTGGAGGGGTGCCCGTTGACGTACTTGAAGGCGTAGGACTCGTGATCGCTCGTCGGCATGAGCTCGATGACGCCGAACGGCGTGTGGCTGGCCACGCGGGGCGTCTTGTCGAAGCTCTCCCAGCGCGCGAAGTCCTGCTCGAGGTACTCCATGATCCCCGCGATGATGCGCTCGGGGCCGGTTCCCCCGACCCAGCCGATCATGTTGCGTACGTCGACGAAGCTCGTCATCTCGTTCCCTTCAGTCCGGTGATTCGAGGGTACGATCCGACGATATGCAACGGCAACGACCGGCCTGCACACGGATTGTCTGCTGAGAGATCAGTCTGCGACATCCCGTTATACGATGTGTACATGGAACCGCTCGACGATCTCGACCGCCGCCTCCTGGCGCTCCTCCGAGAGGACGGACGGACGCCCGTGGCCGAGCTCTCGCGCCGGCTCGGCGTCGCCCGGGCGACCGTCACGGGGCGCATCGACCGGCTCGTGGCATCCGGCATCATCGTGGGGTTCTCGGTGCGCGTGCGCGACGAGTCCGACCCGCTGTCGATCCACGCGATCTCGTTCATCGAGGTCGAGGGGCGCACGACCGACGACGTCATCCGGCGCCTCCGCGGGTTCCCCGAGATCATCGCGCTGCACACGACCAACGGAGGGTGGGACCTCGTCGCCGAGCTCCGAACGGAGACCCTCGGCGAATTCGACCGCGTGCTCGGACGCATCCGGTCGATCGACGGCGTGGTCAACAGCGAGACGAGCCTGCTGCTGAGCTCGGTGCTGCGCTGAGCCGCTGCGCGCGGTGCGGTGCGCGCCGTCGGGTCAGCGTCCGGGCTGCAGGACGAGCGCGTCGGTCGCAGCCCTCCGCACCGCGCGGGTCGAGAACGGCCACTCGCGCGTCTCGCCCGCCTGCCAGAGCTCCGCCTGGTCGTCGTAGTGCGGGTGGAAGGCGTGCCCCGACGCACCGGTCAGGTTCACCCAGGTCGAGTCGTCGAAGTCGTCGAGGTCGACGACCATGCGCATCGACGGCACCCAGTTCACCTCGTACCCGAGCGTCGCGTCCCAGCCGTTGGCGTTCACGATCGCCGATCCGCCGCCCGCCTCGTACGGGCCGCGGTTGAACAGCCACTCGATCGGTCCGATGCCCGACTCGCCGAAGGTCTGGTTCGTCAGGCTCAGGGTGTGCAGGCTGCCCCACCTCCATGCACCGGGGTCGTCGCCCATGAGGTCGGATGCCTCGACCCACGCGGCGTCCAGGGCGGCGGCGAGCACCGCGTCGCGTCCGGTGGCGCCCGACGCCCGGTCGGACCACCACGCGTCCTCCGGCTGCCCCAGGAGCGTGCCGAGGACCGAGAACCACCGGTCGCCGCCGACCGGCCGCGTCGACTCGGGGAGCCCCCCGAACATGCCGTCGAGCAGGTTCCGCCAGAAGACCGCGAAGTACGCCGCCTGGGCGCTGTCCACGTCGGCCGATGCATCCCAGTCCGCGAGGAGCCGCGCGCCGCGTTCGGCGTCGCCGTCGAGTTCGAGCTCGGCGATCACCGGCAGGAACGCCTCGGCGTTGGCGTCCCGCGTGTCGAACTGGATCTCGCTCATGTCCTCCGCGGTGATCGGCTCACCCGCGGCGATGAGGTCGCCGAGGCGGCGCTCGATTCCCTCGGCGCGGTAGCCGAGGTCCCAGTCCCGCGTCAGCATGGGGCCGTCCTCCTCGACGGCGTTGTTCGCGGTCACGATGTATCCCCGCTCCGGGTTCAGCACCGACGGGAGCTCGTCGTAGGGGACCGTCCCGGTCCAGCCGTTCTCGCTGGTCCAGCCCGGCAGCGGGACGGTGCCGTCGCCCGCGGAGCGCACGGGGATCCGGCCGGGAGCCTGGTAGCCGATGTTGCCGTCGACGTCGGCGTAGACGACGTTCTGGGACGGCACCTCGAAGCGTTCGGCCGCGGCCCGGAACTCGTCCCAGCCCTCGGCGCGGTTCATCGCGAAGACCGCCTGGGGCGTGCGGCCCGGCTGCAGCGCGGTCCACTGGAGCGACACCTCGAGCTTCGGCTCGGCGGCGCCCTCGACGGGCTCCTCGGTGCCGTCCGCGGTCGACGCGTTCCCCTCGGCGACCGCCGCGAAGTCCGAGCCGATGTCCGTGACGATCGGCCCCCTCGCTGTCGACCGCACGGTCACCGTCACGGGATCGCCGCCGGCGACCTCGATGACCTCCTCGCGCGTGGTGAGCGGGACGAGCTCGCCGTCGAGTTCGTAGGAGTCCTCGCTCACGCGCTCGAGGTAGAGGTCGGCCACGTCGGGAGCGAGATTGGTGAAGCCCCACGCGATGCGCTCGTTGTGGCCGATGATGATGCCGGGGAGGCCGGAGAACCCGAACCCGGCGACGTCGAACGTGCACAGCGGCGAGAGCTCGGCGCAGTGGAGCCCCATCTGGACCCAGATCGAGGGCATCGCGGGCCCGAGATGCGGGTCGTTGGCGAGCAGTGGCATGCCCGTGTCGGTCAGGGCGCCCGAGACGACCCACGAGTTCGAGCCGAGGTCGCCGCCCTCGGGACCGAGCAGTTGCGGCAGCGCGTCGAGGCGCGCGGCGAGGTCGCCGAGCACGCCCGCCGTCTCCTCGTTCGCGGCGGGAGCGACGGAACCCGCCTCGGAGGGCGTCGACCCGCCGTCGACGGCGCGCACGTCGAGGCCGGCCGGTGCCGCCGGCGCGGGCCCGCCGACGATGGTCGGCTTCGCCGACCAGGGGAACGCGGGGTGCAGCTGCGCGACCTGATCGGGCGTGAGCCCGGAGGCGAGGAGGAGCGCGCGGTCGATCTCGTCGCCGAGGTTCGACCTGAGGTCCCAGGCCATGGCCTTGAGCCAGGCGATCGAGTCCACCGGCGTCCACCGCTCCGGCTCGTAGCCGGGGTTCTGCAGGGCGAGCACGCCGTACTCCAGCGACAGCTCCACGCCCGACCGTTCCGAGAGGTACGCGTTCACGCCGTCGGCATAGGCCTCGTAGAGGGCGCGCGACTGGTCGTCGAGCATCTCGAACTCCTGCTCGGCGACGCCGCGCCAGTCGAGCGTGCGGATGAAGGCGTCGGTCGCGACCTGCGACTCGCCGAACAGCTCCGCGACGCGGCCCGCGGTGACGTGCCGACGGAAGTCCATCTCCCAGAATCGGTCCTGCGCGTGCACGTATCCCTGCGCGAAGAGCAGGTCGTGGTCCGTCTCGGCGACGAGCTGGGGGATCCCGGCGTCGTCGCGGTACACCGTCACCGATCCGTCGAGGCCGGCGACGGAGATGCGACCCGATTCGATGGGGAACGACCGATGCACCGTCCACCAGCCGAACCCGACCGCCGCGACGCCGAGCACGAGCACCGTGACGAGCGCTCCGACGAGGAACTTCGCCCAGCCGGTCCGTCGGGTCCTCGGCGCGTCGGTTCCCACGTCACTCCTTCGTGTCGGCGCATGGCTCGGGCCGCCCGTCCGAGCGACCCCGGGTCATCACTGTACCCCGGCGACCGCGGCAGGGCGGGCCGCGGCGCCGACCGCCGACTCAGGCGTGCAGGGCGGCGTTCAGCGCGATCCCCTCGCCCGATCGCGAGAGCACCTCGACGCGCCCGTCGAGCGAGTTGCGGCGGAAGAGCAGGTTCGGCAGGCCCGACAGCTCGACGGCCTTGACGATCCGATCGCGTTCGCCCGCGCCGCCGCGGAGCACCACCTTCGTGCCGGCGGTGACGTAGAGGCCGGCCTCGACGACGGAGTCGTCGCCGATCGAGATGCCGATGCCCGAGTTCGCGCCGAGGAGCGCGCGCTCGCCGATCGAGACGCGCTGCGTGCCGCCGCCCGAGAGCGTGCCCATGATCGAGGCGCCGCCGCCGATGTCGCTGCCGTCGCCGACCACGACGCCCTGCGAGACGCGGCCCTCCACCATCGAGGATCCGAGCGTGCCGGCGTTGAAGTTCACGAATCCCTCGTGCATCACCGTCGTGCCGGGCGCGAGGTGTGCGCCGAGGCGCACGCGCGATGCGTCGGCGACGCGCACGCGCTCGGGGATCACGTAGTCGAGCAGGCGGGGGAACTTGTCGAGCCCGGTCACGTGGATGCCGGCGCGCTGGAGCGTCGGACGGAGCCGGTCGAGGTCGTCGGGGTGCACCGGTCCGGCGTTGGTCCACGCGACGTTCGGGAGGTGCCCGAACACGCCGTCGAGGTTCAGGCCGTTGGGACGGACGAGCAGGTGGGAGAGCAGGTGCAGGCGCAGGTAGGCGTCCGACGTGCTCGCCGGCGCATCGGCGAGGTGGATGGCGACGCGCACGGCCTCCACCCGGACGCCTCGACGCTCGTCGGGGCCCACGGACCCCACCGGCGGCTCCCAGGCCGGTGCATCGGCGGCGGGTTCGCCGAGCTGCGGCGCCGGGAACCAGGTGTCGAGCACCGTGCCGTCGCCGGCGATCGTGGCGAGGCCGTCGCCCCAGGCGGTGGCGGGCGCGGTCGGATTCGACGAGTCTGCGGGCATGCTCCAAGGGTACCGAGCGCCGTGGGGGCCGCGACGGCGGATGACGCCGGGAGGAGGCGCGGCATCCGCCCTCGTAGACTCGGGGACATGGCTGCACCCGTCCGTCCCACGGCCGCGCTCGACCTGTCCGCCGACGTCGTCGCCATCACGCAGGCGATCTGCGACGTGCCGAGCGTCTCGGGCGAGGAGGGGCGGCTGGCGGACCTCGTCCAGGACGCGTTCCGGGATGCCGCGCACCTGGAGGTGCTCCGCGACGGCGACACGATCGTGGCGCGCACCAACCTCGGCCGCGACCGGCGCGTGGTCATCGCGGGGCACCTGGACACAGTGCCGATCAACGGCAACGTCCCGACCCGGTTCGAGGTCGACGGCGACCGTCAGGTGCTGTGGGGGCGGGGCACGGTCGACATGAAGGCGGGCGTGGCCGTGCAGCTGAAGCTCGCACGCGAACTGGTCGCGCCGGTCGTCGACGTGACGTGGATGTGGTACGACCACGAGGAGGTGGCCGCCGACCTGAACGGGCTGGGCCGGGTCCTGCGCTCGCGTCCCGACCTCTTCGCGGCCGACTTCGCCATCCTCGGCGAACCGACGCACGGCACGGTCGAGGGCGGGTGCAACGGCACGCTCCGGGTCGAGCTCCGTGCGACGGGGCGGCGGGCGCACTCGGCGCGCAGCTGGGTCGGCGAGAACGCGATCCACAAGCTCGCACCCGCGCTCGAGCGGCTCGTGACCTACGAGGCCGAGACCGTCCGCGTCGACGGGCTCGACTACCGCGAGGGCCTGAACGCCGTCTTCATGCACGGCGGCATCGCGGGCAACGTCATCCCCGACGAGGCCGTGCTCACGCTCAACTACCGGTTCGCGCCGAGCCGTTCCGTCGCGGAGGCGACCGAGCGCGTCCGCGCGCTCTTCCCCGAGTACGAGCTCACCGTCACCGATGCGTCGGAGGGCGCCAGGCCGGGCCTCGACGACCCGCTCGCGCAGGAGTTCGTCGGCGCGGTCGGCACCGACGCGCAGCCGAAGTACGGGTGGACGGATGTCGCGCGCTTCAGCGCGCTCGGCGTGCCGGCCGTGAACTTCGGACCCGGCGACCCGCTCCTCGCGCACGCCGACGACGAGCGCGTCGACTGCGACGAGATCCTCGCCTGCGAGTCCGCGCTGCGCGACTGGCTCACGGGGTCGGCGCGCTGAGCCGGTCCGTGGGCCGGGAGACCGCGTCGGGCACGCCGGAGCGGCGGCCGCCGGACGCGCACCGCGTCGGGCGCGGGTCGCCGCGCGTGCGCTGGCGACTGCTGCCGTGGTGGGCGCGCGTGATCGCCGTGTACCTCGCCGCCAGGGTCGTGTCGATCGCCATCGTGCTGCAGTTCGCGCACGAACAGGCCGCGAACGCCTGGACCGGCGCACGACCGGGGTACTTCGAGTACGCGAACATCTGGGACGGGCGGTGGTACGCGTACATCGCGGCCGCCGGGTACCCCACCGAGCTCCCGCTCACGGAGGACGGCCACGTCGCGGAGAACGCGTGGGCCTTCCTGCCCGTCTTCCCGGGCGTCGTCCGGATCTTCACCGCGGTCGGCGTCCCGTGGGACGCGGCATCCGTCGTCGTCTCGCTCGCGGCGGGCCTCGCCGCGGCGCTCGTCTTCCACCGGCTCATGTCGCGCTTCCTCGACCCCGACCAGGCGCTCTTCGCGGTCGTGCTGTTCTGCGTCGCACCCGTGTCGCCGATCATGGGCTTCGGCTACGCCGAGTCGCTGGGCTTCCTCTGGCTCGCGCTCGCCCTGCTGCTGCTCGTCGATCGCCGCTACGGATGGCTCGTCCCCGTGATCACCATCTGGGCGTTCACGCGGCCGGGCGCGCTCGCGTTCGCGCTCGCGCTCGGCCTGCACTGGATCGTGCGCTGGTACACCCGGACGCGCGATCCGTTCCCCGTCCGCGAGCGCGTGCTCGTGGCATCCGTCGCCCTGTTCGCAGCAATGGTCGGACTCGCCTGGCCGGCGATCGCGTGGGCGTTCACCGGCGAGCCGGCCGCGTACACCGACACCGAGCTCGCGTGGCGCGCACCGTACATCGGCTACGTGGAGCTCGTCCCGCTCACGCCGTGGTTCCAGTCGGGCGACTGGTGGCTCGGCCAGCCGATGGGGACGATCCTGCCGATCGCGCTCGTCGTCGGATTCGGTGCGCTGCTCGTCACGCCGTGGGTGCGGCGCCTCGGCGTCGACATCAGGCTCTGGCTCGCGAGCTACGCGCTGTACCTCTTCGCGGTCTTCTTCCCGCAGTCGAGCACGTTCCGGCTGCTGGCGCCGCTCTTCCCGATCGTGGGCGCGTTCGCGGTGCCGCGCTCGCCGTGGTGGCGGGGCTCCCTCGTCGCGGTCTCGATCGCGCTCCAGGTGGTGTGGCTGCGGATCGGCTGGTTCATCGACGGCTACGACTGGACCCCGCCGTGATCGCGGGACCGCGGTCCCGGTCGGGTGATCGGTCGGTGCACGGTGAGCGTCCGGCGCGTGAACGGCGGCCGCCGTCGTCCACAAAACGGAGCCCGGTGTCCCGGGGCGTCGCCTCGATGCGGGATAATGGAGATTCAGCCACGAAAGGGGTAGCTCAATGGCGGCCATGAAGCCACGCACTGGAGACGGACCGATGGAGGCTGTGAAGGAGGGGCGCCTCATCATCGTGCGCGTGCCCCTCGAGGGTGGCGGTCGCCTCGTCGTCTCGGTGAACGACGCTGAGGCCAAGGAGCTCTACGACGTCCTGGGCGGCGTCGTCAACGCAGCCTAGTCAGGCGCCCAGCTTCACGATCTGCAGCAGGCCGTCCCCGGCCGGCGAGATGGCGGTGACCACGGCGGTGGAGGAAGCGAGCTCCGAGACGAGCCCGCGGAACGCCGTCGCCACGTCGTCTCGTCGCGCCGGGTCGGCCACCCTCCCCTTCCAGAGGGCACGGGCCACCAGCACGCTCCCGCCGGGCTTCGCCAGCCGGAGCCCGTGCTCGACGTACTCGATGACCGAGGCAGCGTCCGCGTCGACGACGACGAGGTCGTAGGAGCCCTCGTTCATCCGCGGCAGCACCTCGCCGGCGCGGCCCGCGATGAGGCGCACGCGCGCCGGGGCGATGCCCGCTTCGGCGAAGTGCTCGCGCGCATGCTGCTGGTACTCGGCCTCGGAGTCGATCGAGGTCAGATGCGCCGAGCGGGCGGCCTGGAGCATCCACAGCCCCGACACGCCGACGCCGGTGCCCACTTCGATGATCGCCCGCGCGTCGCTCGCCGCCGCCAGCACCGCGAGCTGCGCGCCCACGGCGGGCGAGACCGGCTCGACACCGAGCTCGAGGGACTGCAGGCGTGCCTTCGCGATCGACTCGGACTCGACGACGGATTCGTCGACGTACTTCCAGTTCAGGTCGTGTTCGGACACGTGGCGGCTCCCGGAGTTCTGTCGACCCCCAAGCCTAGGGTGCACGGCAACGGTCGATCGCACGCCTCGCCGCCGACTATCCTTGAGCCCATGGGCGGCCTCACCTTCGACAAACTCCTCATCATCGGGGTGATCGCCGTCTTCGTGCTCGGTCCGGAGCGGCTGCCTCACTACGCCGCGCAGCTCGGCCGGTTCGTGCGATCGATGCGCGACATGGCGAACGGTGCGAAGGACCGCATGCGCGAGGAGATGGGTCCCGACTTCGACGACGTCGACTGGCGCAAGCTCGACCCTCGCCAGTACGACCCGCGGCGCATCGTGCGCGAGGCGCTGAGCGACGTGGACCCGTTCGCCGAGCCCGCGAAGCCGGTCGTCGCGCGAGCTGCGGTCAACGAGAACTCCGCCTACCTGCAGCGCAAGCGCAAGCTCGACGCGATCGCCGCCGGCGAGTCGGCGCCGTTCGACTCCGAGGCGACCTGAGACCGAACCGGTTCGCGCGACTCCCCGCGACGGTCCGATCGCGCGGCTCCACGGCGACGGCCTAGGCCCGGCGGATGGCGCGCAGCACCCTCGCGAGCAGCACCAGGGGGCCGCTGAGCCGGGCGTACTCGCGTCCGGTGTGCGGGAGCGGGATCACGCGCGTATTCACCGAGACCGTCACCGGGTCGACGAAGCGCAGGAGGCCTTCGCGACCGTTGCGGCGTCCGATGCCGGACGCCTTGACGCCGCCCATGGGCGCGTCGACCGAGCCGAAGCTGCCCCGGTAGCCCTCGTTGACATTGACGCTCCCGGCGTCGAGCTGGTCGGCGACGCGCAGGGCTCGTCGCGTCGACCCGGAGAGCACCGACGCGTTGAGGCCGTACTCCGACGCGTTCGCGGCGAACACCGCCTCCAGCTCGTCGTCGACGACGTGCAGCGATGCGAGCGCCCCGAACGTCTCCTCGTCGAGCACGCGCATGCCGGGCGCGACGTCCGTCAGGACCGTGGGCTCGAACGCCCACGGCCCCACGTCGGGTCGCGCGTTGCCGCCGACCAGCACGCGGGCGCCCTTGGCGAGCGCGTCGTCGAGGTGGCCGCGGATGCGGTCGACCTGCGCCGCCGTCGCGAGGCTGCCGTAGTCGGCGTCGTGGTCGAGGCCGGAGCCGATCCGGGGCTCGGCGAGGCGCGCGGCGAGTGCCGAGGCGAACGCGTCCGCGATGCGGCGCTGCACGTAGATCCGCTCGACCGACACGCACAGCTGGCCCATCGACGAGAAGCAGGCGTGGGCGGCATCCGCGGCCGCCTGCTCGACGTCGACGTCGTCGAGGACGATCAGGGCGTTCTTCCCGCCGAGCTCGAGGGACGCGCCCACGAGTCGCCGCCCGGCCTTCTCGCCGATCCGCCGTCCGGTCGCGGTCGACCCGGTGAAGCAGATGTAGTCGGCCTCGTCGGTGAGCGCCTCGCCGACATCGGCGGGATCGCCCGCGACCACGGCCCAGAGCGCCTCCGGCACCCCGGCGTCGATGAACGCACGACGGAGGGCGAGCACGGACAGCGCGCCCTGGTCGTCGGCCTTCTGCACGACGGCGCAGCCCGCGGCGAGGGCCGGGACCACGTCCATCGCCGCGAGGCTGATCGCGTAGTTCCACGGAGTGATCACGCCGACCACGCCCTTCGAGCGGTAGCGGATGCGCGTCGTGAGCGCCACCGGGATGCCGGCACGGCGGCGCCCGCCGCGGAGCACGGCGCGGGCCCTGACCGCGTTCCACCTCGCCACCGAGAGGGCCTGGAAGACCTCCTCGAAGGCCTGGCCGCGGGTCTTGCCGCTCTCCAGCTGCGTCAGGTCGAGGAGTTCCTCGCGGCGGGCGACGATCAGGTCGTGCGCGCGGAGCAGGATCCGGCGTCGTGCGGCGAACCCGGCCCGGGCCCATGCCACCTGCGCGAGGCGCGCGCGTGAGACGGCGCCGCGGACGTCGTCCGCGCTCGAGAGCGGAAGGTCGACAAAGGTCTCGCCGGTCGCCGGCGTGGGGATCGCCCTCGTGCGGCCGGTCGTGGCGACGAGGTCTGCGACGAGCGCGTCGCGCGAGGGGCTGGGGGGGATGACGGCCGGGGTTCGGGTGGCGGCGTTGGACACCCGGCCAGCCTAGCCGCGAAGCGGACCGGGGGACCGTGTCCGGATCGGCATCGCCGAATGGGTATGCTTCCCCGCATGACCTCCCCGGAACGGCTCTCGCGCGGCATCGTCGCCCGCTACGCCGTCGGCTCGATCGGCACGGGCGGCTTCGCCACCCTGCCCGGCCTCGTGCTCGTCTTCTACCTCACCGACACGCTCGGCGTGACCGCGCTGCTCGCCGGTCTCGTGGTGACCGCGGCGAAGGTGTGGGACGTGCTCATCGACCCGTGGATCGGTGATCGCAGCGATCACTCGCTGGCCGTGTCGGGCACCCGCCGGACGTGGATGCGGGTCGGCGCGCTCGCGATCCCGGTCGCGTTCGTCCTGACCTTCGCCGCGCCCGCCGGGCTCGGCCCCGTCGTCGCGGGCGCCTGGGTGATGCTGGCCTTCCTCGCCACCGCAACGGCGTTCAGCCTGTTCCAGGTGCCGTACATCGCCCTGCCCGCGGAGCTCACCGACGACTACGACGGGCGCACGAGGCTCCTCACGTGGCGGGTCGTCGTGCTGAGCTTCGCGATCCTCCTCTTCGGTGCGGGCGGGCCGATGCTCCGTCGCGCCGGCGGCGACGACGAGGCGATCGGCTACCTCGTGATGGCCGTCGTGGCCGGGCTCGTCATCGGCCTCGGCATGCTGGTGGCCACGACGACCGCGCCCACGGGAATGCTCGTGGAGCAGCGCGAGCGCCGCAGCCTCGGCGCAGGCTACGCCGAGGGGCTCGCCGCGCTGCGCCGCAGCCGGCCGTTCCGCCTGCTGCTCTCCGGCTTCCTCCTCCAGGGTCTGGCCACGGGCGTCATGCTGGCGGGCGCGAACTACGTCGCCGTCTGGGTGCTCCGCTCCGAGGACGCGCTGACGTTCCTCTTCGTCGCGCTGATCGGCCCCGCCATCCTGTGCGCACCCCTCTGGGGTCGGCTGGCCCGTCGGATCGGCAAGGAGCGGGCGTACGTCATCGCGAGCCTCGCGTTCGCGGCAGCCGCCGCGGCCCTCGTCGGCATGGTCTGGGCGCCGGGCGCGTGGGTGTACGCCCCGGTCGCGATCGCCGGCGCCGCCTACGCCGGCATGCAGTCGCTCCCGATGGCGATGCTGCCGGACGTCGTCGCGCACGATGCGCGCACGAACGGCCCGGGTCGGGCCGGCACGTTCGGCGGCGTCTGGACCGCCGGCGAGACCACGGGCATGGCGCTCGGGGCGACGCTGCTCACGATCGTCCTCGCGGCCACCGGCTACCTCGAATCGGTCGGTTCGACCGTCGTGGCCCAGCCCGAGGCCGCGGTCGGCGGGATCGCGCTGAGCTTCAGCCTGCTGCCGGCGGCGCTCGTGCTGCTCAGCCTCGCCCCGCTCCTGCGCTACCCGCTGCGGCGTGCGGACATCGACACCCCCGCCCCGACCGAGGAGATCGCCCGATGAACGCCTTCGAACGCGAGCCCGACGAGGTGCTCGCGGAGCTCGCCGCGCTCCGCGAGGGCGACGCGCCCACGCACGGCGGTCGCGTGCTGTCGTACGTCTACGACTCGGGCCTCGCCGAGCTCGACGAGCTCGCCGCGCGCGCGGCGCGACTCGTGCAGCCCGTGAACGGGCTCGACCCGACGACGTTCACCTCGGTTGCGGCCATGGAGGCCGCGGTCGTCGGATTCGCGCGGCGCGTGTTCCACGGAGACGAGGTCGAGCAGGGGTCGCCCGTGGTCGTCGGCTCGGTCACCTCGGGCGGAACCGAGAGCTGCCTGCTCGCGGTGAAGACGGCCCGCGACGTCTGGCGCTCTGCGCACCCGGGCGACGGGCGGATGCCTCGGCTCGTCGCCCCGACGACGGTGCACGCCGCCTTCCACAAGGCGGCGCACTACTTCGGGCTCGAACTCGACCTCGTGCCCGTCTCCGCGGGGACCGGCGCGCCGGAGGTCTCGGACGTCGTCGCGCGCCTCGACGACGACGTCGCGCTCGTCGTGATGAGCGCGCCCTCGTACCCGTTCGCGACGCTCGACCCCGTCGGCGAGGTCGCGGCGGCGACGGCCGAGCACGGGATCGCCCTGCACGTGGACGCCTGCATCGGCGGCTTCGCCCTGGCCTTCCGTGACGGGCTGCCCGAGTGGGATCTCCGCGTGCCCGGGGTGACCAGCCTCTCGGCGGACCTGCACAAGTACGGGTACGCGCCGAAGGGCGTCTCCGTGCTCCTGCAGCGCGGGCGCGACCGGCAGCGCCACCAGTACTTCGCGACGACCGCGTGGCCCGGCTATCCGATCGTGAACCCGACGATGGCGGGCTCGAAGCCGGCCGGCCCGCTCGCCGCGGCGTGGGCGATCGTGCAGGTGCTCGGCGAGGTCGGATTCGCCGAGCTCACCGCCCGGGCGATGTCGGCGACCGCCGTGCTGCGGGACGCGATCGACGGGATCGAGGGACTCGAGGTCGTCGGGGATCCCGTCGGCCCGCTCCTCGCCGTCCGGACCGATGCCTCCGTCCCGCCCGAGCGTCGCGTCGACCCGCACCACTGGGCCGATGCCGCGCGCGGCGCCGGGTGGCACCTCCAGCTGCAGCCCGGCATGCTCCAGTCCGACGGCACGGCACTGCCGCACACGACGCACCTGACGGTCACCCCGGTCACCGACCACGTGATCGGCGAGCTCGCCCCGGCGCTCCACGTCGCGGCCGACGCCGTGCGCGGCGTGCCGGCGATCGACGGCGGTGCGCTCGTCGGCGGGCTCGTCGATCGACTTCCGGGCGGGGCGGATGCGCTCGCCGAGGCATCCGCGGGGCTCGAATCGGAATCCGCGGCCGCGCTGCTCGCCGCGTTCGGCCTGCTCGGTGGCGAAGGGGCCGCCGGAGCGCTGCCCGACCGCATGGCGCCGGTGCTCGCCCTCGTCGAGGCCCTGCCCGGCCCGCTCACCGAACGCCTCCTCGTCGAGCTGCTCGCGCGCGTCGTCGAGCCGCGCGACTGACGCGCCGAAGACGCCGCCGCCCCTCGGCCGACCGACCTGCGGGGCCTTGACGCGCCCCCGCCGTGGTGGAAGCCTCGGGTCAGGGGTGGCGTGCGATCGCAGGTCGCGCCGCGACCCCGGAGCAGTTGGAATCGGATCGTGACCCTCGGCCTCATCCTCGTCATCCTCGGCCTCGTCGTCGTGGTCGGGACCATCGTGGCGTTCTTCGTGCCCTACATGTTCTTCGACTGGTTCACCTACCGCTTCTGGGTGGTCCACGTGCTGGTCGCCGCCGGTGCCGTCGCGGCGATCGCGGGGTGGGTGCTCGGCGGGCCGGCCGTCATCGCGATCATCGCGATCGTGTTCGCCATCGGCTGGTTCGTGCTCACCACGGTCGAGAACCGCATCCCGGGCTCGCGCCGCCTCGCGGTCGGCCCCGGCGACCTGCTTCCCCCGCTCCGCCTGACCACCGTGGACGGCCGTACCGTCGACGATCGTGAGATCATCGGCAGGGCGCCGGCCCTTCTGGTGTTCTACCGCGGTTGGTGGTGTCCCACGAGCAGGATGCAGATGCACGACCTGCTCGACGCGTACGACGAGCTGTCGGCGGCGGGCCTGAGCATCTACGCCGCCTCCGTCGACGGTGCCGAGGAGGCCGCCCCGCTGCAGGAGGTCGTCGGCGAGCGGATCACCATCCTGTGCGGACTCGACGCCGCGACGCTCGATGCCGTCGGTGCCCACGACACGCGCGGTCGGCCGTGGTTCACCCGACCCTTCCTCGGCGGAACGAGCGAGACGACCGCGATGCCCACCTCCCTGGTCGTCGACCGCGACGGACGCATCGTGATGGCGCACCGGGCGAAGCGCGTGGACGATCGGCCGGTGCCGTTGCGGTGGCTCCGGTCGCCCCGCCTCGCACCTGCGTGACGTCGGCGGCGCGGATGCCCGCGCTCAGAGCGCGAGCATCCGGTCGGTGTCGCCGAAGACCTCGAGTCCTGCGCACTCGGCGACGCCGTCGAGGAGGGTCGTCCCGTCGGGCGCGACGTGCCGGAGCACGATGCGGGCGTCGAGCGTCTCCTCGACCCGCTGGTGCATGGCCGTGCGCATGGGGGCGTGCAGCAGGCCGCCGCGCACGCGCTCCGCCTCGAGCTCGAGCAGGCCGTCCGGGCCAGCGAGCGTCCACCGGACGTGGCTGTCGTCGATCTCGAGGCGGCGCTCCTCCGAGCGGTTCCAGGTCGTCCAGCGGTGCAGGCGGCCGCTGTGCCGGAGGCCCACGATGGAGCCCCGGAAGGTTCCGCCGAGCCACGGGATGATCGCGACGGACGCGATGAGCGAGGCATCCGGATGCTCGCCGTCGGCCTGGTCGACGTGATTGCTCGCCATCCACACGTAGCCCGACGGGAACGCCCGACCCCAGTCCTTCTCGATGTAGCCGCGCCCGCCGTCGAAGGCCACCGCGGCGCCCTCGACCTCGAGCGTGCCGCTGAGGCCGTGTCCGAACGAGACGATGCCGTGGAAGCACTCCATGAACGGCACCAGCCCGTACCACCCCATGATCCCGGGCTCGCGGAGCGTGACCGGCCACGGCCGGAGCGGATCCGTGTGCTCGATGCGGCCGCGAAGCTGCGGGAGGTCGAGCGTGACGCCCTGCGCGTCGAAGCGGTTGGGGCCGACCTCGACGTCGAACCCGTGCGGGGACGCCGTGAACGCCTCGACCGGGAACCGGTGGTACCAGGAGCGACCGGTGAGCCCGTCGAGGACCTGGACGAAGGCCTCGTCACGGCCGTCGCCGCCGTCGCCGCCGATCCCGCGGAACACGCCGGGGATGACCGCCCAGCGGGCCGCCCGGTCGGGCGAGACGAGCTTGACGTACCAGCCCTCGAAGAAGCCGCGCCGCACCCCGTGGCCGTGAACGCCTCAGGGTGACGCACCCCGCGCAGCCATTGGGCCGGTGTCCGCATGGGCCCAGCGTACCGGCGCCGTGGCGCCCCTACAGGCCGCAGCGCTCTGCGTAGTAGGCGTACAGGTCGGCCTTGAGCGCGGCACCCGAGGCGATCTCGAGGCGACCCTCCCGGCCGTCGCCGGTCGCGACCCTGAACGGCAGGATCGTGCCGCGCTTGTCGTCCGCGAGGGCGTGCGCGTCGCACCGCGCCGGTCGCACGGCGAGCGACAGGTCGACCGGATCGTCGCCCGGAGCGACCTCGATGTCGAGCGGCCAGTCCTGGCCGTCCTCGTTGCCGATGAGCGTCGTCGTCGACACGCCGCCGATCGCGAGCGTGCCGTCGCCGGATGCCTCGGGCGCGACCCGCACGTCGATCCACGCGCGCTGCTCGGCTCCCGCACCCGTCGTACGCAGACGTTCGGGCAGTTCGATCGCCGCGACGCCCGCCACCGATTCGGCGAGGCAGTCGGTGTCGGCGATGCGCGCCATCGTTCCGAACGGGTCGTCGGGCTGGAGCGTCCCCTCGTGCTCGGCGCCGTCGACGCTCGTCAGTCGCACCTCGATGCGGATGGCGGCAGGGTCGCCGTCGCACACGCTGCCGGTGAGGTCGAGGCGGATGTCGATGGCGTCGTCCCGATCGAGCTCGAACCGCTCTTCGCGGTCCATGCCCGCTTCGAGTGCCGGGGAGTGGACCGCCACCGCGGTCACCGTGACCGGGTCGCCCGTGTTCTCGAAGTGCAGGACGAGCCGGCCCTGCGGCACGTCGAGTCGTCCCTGCTGGACCTGGACCGAGAGCCCGTCGGGCAGGCCGGCGTCCGGCGCTTGGGCCGCGGCGCACGCGCCGAGTGATGCGACGGCCAGCCCCGCGACGAGCAGGGCGGCCGGCCGGACGTACACGAGGCGCGCGAGCCGGACGCGGGAGCGAGCGGGACGCGGCATCCGTCTCACCGCACCGAGACGTCGAGTCGACGGCCGGAGAGCGAGCGCGGTCGCCCGGCGAGGAAGGCGGCCACCTGCTCGATCGCGCGCGCTGCGGGATCGTCGGGCTCGGCGAGCACCACGGGTCGACCCTCGTCGCCGCCGCGCCGGAGGGCGACGCTGAGGGGCACCGCGGCCACGAGCGGCACGGGCTCGTCGACCCCTTCGGAGAGGCGGCGAGCGACCTCGTCGCCTCCGCCCGACCCGAACAGGTCCAGGAGCGACCCGTCGGGCTGGGCGAGGCCCGCCATGTTCTCGATCACGCCGACCACGCGCTGGCCCGTCTGGCGGGCGACGAGGCCCGAGCGCTCGGCGACGTCGGCGGCGGCCGGCTGCGGGGTCGTCACGACGACGACCTCGGCGTTCGGCAGGAGCTGCCCCAGCGAGATCGCGACATCGCCCGTGCCCGGCGGCAGGTCGACGAGCAGCACGTCGAGGTCGCCGAAGTACACGTCGGTGAGGAACTGCTGGAGCGTCCGGTGCAGCATGGGCCCGCGCCACGCGACGGCGACCGACGATCCGCGTCCGCCCGGCTCGGTCGGCTCGACGAACATGCCGATCGAGATCACCTTCACGCCGTATGCGACGGGCGGCAGGATCATGTCGTCGACGCGTGTCGGGCGCGCCGCCGTGCCGTGCTCGTCGACGAGGCCGAGCAGGCCCGGGATCGAGAAGCCGTGCACGTCGGCGTCGACGAGGCCCACCGAGAGCCCGCGGGTCGCGAGCGCGACGGCGAGGTTCGCCGTCAGCGTCGACTTGCCGACGCCGCCCTTGCCGCTCGTGACGGCGATGACGCGTGTCAGCGTGCCCGGACCGAACGGGTTGCCGCGCGCGGCACGGCCGCCGCGGAGGCGCTCGGTGAGCGCGGCCCGCTGCGCGGGCGTCATGACGCCGAGCTCGACGACGGCGTTGCCGGCTCCGACGACCTGCTCGGCAGCGGCGCGCACGTCCTGTTCGATGCGATCGGAGGCCGGGCACCCGACGATCGTCAGGCGCACGCCGACCTCGACGCCGGCGTCGGTCGCGGTCACGCGCTCGACCATGTCGAGTTCGGTGATGGGCCGACGGATCTCCGGATCGATGACGCCCTCGAGCGCGGCGTGGACGGCGCGCTCGACGTCACCCGGGTCAGGACGGGGCATTCGCTGCGTCCTCCTCGTCGCGCCGGTCGAGCTCCTCGAGCGCCTGTCGCAGTTCCTGCCGGATGAACTCCTTCGACGCGAGGTCACGGACCGCGAGACGGAGCGCCACGACCTCGCGGGCGAGGTACTCGGTGTCGGCGAGGTTGCGCTCGGCGCGCTGGCGGTCCTGTTCGATCTGCACGCGGTCGCGGTCGTCCTGCCGGTTCTGGGCCAGCAGGATCAGTGGCGCGGCGTACGACGCCTGGAGCGACAGCACGAGCGTCAGCGCGATGAAGCCGAGTTCGACCGAGTCGAACCGCCAGGCCGGCGGGGCGAGCGTGTTCCACAGGATCCAGAACGCGACGAAGAGCGTGAGGCCGAGCAGGAACCACGGGGTGCCCATGTTGCGTGCGACCCATTCGGTGAACCGGCCGAAGCGGTCCCGATCGCCGGAACGGCGCAGCGGCGGCGCGGATCGGCGGATGCCCTTCGGGGTGTCGAACCGACGGTCGTCGGCGGCGTCAGCGCGTGCCATCTCCTGCCCTCCTTCCGGGTGCGATCGGGATGCTGCCGGTGGCCAGCTGTGCGCGGGCCGTCGCGCGTCTGCTCACCTCCGCCTCGTCCTCGGGGTGACTCCTCCAGTCGTCGGGGAGCAGGTAGTCGAGCACGTCGTCGATCGTGACGACGCCCACCAGCCGATGCTTCTCATCGACCACGGGCACCGACACGAGGTCGTAGCTCGCGAGGATGCGGCTGACCTCGGCGGCCGACGTCTCGGCCTTCACGGGTTCGAGGCCCTGGTCGATGAGCGAGCCGAGACGCTCGTGCGGCGGGTAGCGCAGCATCCGCTGGAAGTGCACGATGCCGAGGAACCGGCCCGTCGGCGGTTCGTAGGGCGGGAGGGTGACGCACACGGCCGCCCCGAGCGCGGGCGGGAGGTCGTGGCGGCGGATCAGGGCGAGGCCCTCGGCCACCGTGGCATCCGCCGACACGATGATCGGCTCGGTCGTCATGAGGCCGCCCGCGGTGTCGGGGCCGTACGAGAGGAGGAACCGGACGTCCTCGGCCTCCTCGGGTTCCATGAGCTCGAGCAGGTGCTCGCCGCGTTCCTCGGGCAGCTGCGCGATGAGGTCGGCGGCGTCGTCGGGCGACATGTGGTCGAGCACGTCGGCCGCGCGGTCGTCGCCGAGCTTCGCGAGGATCTCGACCTGGTCGATCTCCGGCATCTCCTCGAGCACGTCGGCGAGGCGGTCGTCGGGGAGCTCGGCCGCGACCTCCTGCCGGCGCTGGGGCGGGAGGTCGAGCAGGGTGTTGGCGAGGTCGGCGGGCTTCAGCTCGGAGTACGTCGCGATGAGCTGCTCGGCGGACTGCGCCTCGCCGGCCTCGGTGGTCTCGCGCACCTCGCGCCAGGTGACGTAGGCCGAGGGGCCCTTCGCGAACGGCGATGCGCTCGTCTTCGGACGTCGCACGAAGAGCTGGTCGACCTCCCACTCGCCGGGCTCGCGCTCCTCGATCGCGACGTCCTCGATGCTCGCGGTGCCGGAGCCGTCGTTGAAGGCGACCTTGCGCCCGAGCATCTCGGCGATCACGCGCACCTCGCCGCCGCGCTGCTCGAATCGGCGCAGGTTGATGAGGCCGGTGGTGATGATCTGGCCGCCGCCGATCGACGTCACCCGTCCGATCGACACGAAGACCCGGCGCTTGCCGGGGATCTCGACGATGAGCCCGACGACGCGCGGCGGGTCGTCCTTGCGGTACACGACGAGCACGTCGCGCACCTTCCCGACCCGGTCGCCCGCGGGGTCGAACACGGCGCACCCGGCGAGTCGGGCGACGAAGACTCTCGTGGCGCTCACGCCTCCCAACTTACCCCGCGCACCCGCGATCGGACCGGGCGACGGAGCCGCGTGGAAGAATGGCAGCGTGAGCACCCAGTCGCCGTTCGGCGGTCGCATCGGCCGTACCTTCCCGACCCTGCCGAAGGGCGAGACGGTCGCGAGCTACGAGACCTACCAGGAGGCGCAGGCCGCGGTCGACCAGCTGGCGAAGGCCGAGTTCCCGGTCAAGGAGCTCTCGATCGTGGGGCACGACCTCACGAGCGTCGAGCGCATCACCGGCACGCTGAGCTGGGGTCGCACGGCCGCCGCCGGCGCGCTCTCCGGGGCCTGGTTCGGCACGTTCCTCGGCCTGCTGTTCTTCATCTTCTCCCCGTCCGGTACCTCGCTCGGCATCCTCGGCGCGGCGGTGCTCATCGGCGCGGGGTTCGGCATGATCTTCAGCCTCGTCTCGTACTCCGTCAACCGCCGGCGGCGCGACTTCACCTCGGTCATGCAGGTGCTCGCAACGCGTTACGCGATCATCGCCGAGCCCGAGCACGTCGTGCGGGCACGACAGGTGCTCGGCGTGACGGATGCCGCCGCGCCGCCCGCCCGTGTGACCACGACGGTCGCCCGCCCGCCGGCCGCCGCCGCCCCGGCGCCCGAGGCGGACGCGCCGGCCGAGCCGCCCGCGAGCGGGTCCGAGCCCGAGGCGCGGGAGATCGACCCCTCCCGTCCGCTCACCTACGGCGAGGCGCAGGATGCCCGCCGCCGCGCCGAGCGCGAGCGCGGCGAGGACTAGCCGGGGCGCCGGGTCCGCGTGCGACGGATGCACCGGCGACTCCCAGCGTGGGCGCCTACCGTGACGATCATGCGCAGCACGACCGGCTCCGAGAGCGGCCCGACGCCGCTCGAACGGACGGTTCGCGCGGAGATCGCCGCCGCCGAACGGCCCGACCGTCCCGTGCGACGGTGGCTGCGCGGCATCCGTCGCTGGATCGACCGCCACCCCCGCCTGCGCTTCGCCTACCGGATCGGCGTGGGCGTGCTCGGCGGCGTGATCGCCGTCGCGGGCCTGGCACTCGTGCCGCTCCCGGGCCCCGGATGGCTCGTCGTGTTCCTCGGCCTCGCCATCCTCGGCACCGAGTTCGCCTGGGCACGCCGGCTTGCGGCGTGGGTCAAGCGCATGCTCGACCGCTTCTGGGCCTGGTGGAAGGCGCGCCGCGCCGCACGAGCCGCCTGAGCGAGCCCTGCGCCGATCGGCGTCAGCGACGCGCGCCGCGCACCCAGGCCTCGACCTCGTCGGCCGTGCGGGGGATGCCCGCCGAGAGGTTCTCGGCGCCGTCGGCCGTCACGAGGATGTCGTCCTCGATGCGCACGCCGATGCCGCGGAACTCCTCGGGGACGGTGAGGTCGTCGGCCTGGAAGTAGAGGCCGGGCTCGATGGTGAAGACCATGCCCGGCTCGAGCACGCCGTCCATGTACATCGACCGGCGAGCCTCGGCGCAGTCGTGCACGTCGAGGCCGAGGTGGTGGCTCGTGCCGTGCACCATGTACCGGCGGTGGAACTGGTTCTCGAGCTGCAACGACTCCTCCGCCGACACCGGGAGGAAGCCCCACTCGGCGGTCCGCTTCGCGATGACCGCCATCGCGGCGGCGTGGATCTCGCGGAAGACGACGCCGGGTCGCACGATGCGGAACGCGGCATCCGCCGCCTCGAGGACGGCCTCGTAGACCCGTCGCTGCACCGGCGAGAAGGTGCCGTTCACCGGGAACGTGCGCGTGATGTCGGCCGTGTAGTAGCTGTCCATCTCGACGCCCGCGTCGAGCAGCACCAGGTCGCCGGGGACGACGGCGCCGTCGTTGCGGGTCCAGTGCAGGATGGTCGCGTGCGGGCCGGCCGCGGCGATCGAGGCGTAGCCGACGTCGTTGCCGTCGAGGCGGGCGCGCGTGGCGAAGACGCCCTCGATGACGCGCTCGCCGCGCACCTCGCTCGTGATGCGCGGCAGCTCGGCGAGCACCTCGGCGAAGCCGCGCTCGGTCGCGTCGACCGCGGCGCGGAGCTCCGCGACCTCGAAGTCGTCCTTCACGAGGCGCAGTTCGGAGAGCACGCGCGCGAGCTCGGCGTCGGGCTCGTGCTCGGAGTTCACCTCGAGGCTGAACGGCGCGTCGGACGCGTTCGTCGACAACGCCTCCTCGGCGGCGAAGCGCAGGCGGGCGTGGTCGATGCGCTCGGTGATCGCGGCATCGGCCTCGCGGACGACGAGCGTCGCGGTGTCGACCGAGTTCACGACCGAGTCGAAGTCGGCGATGCCGCGCGTACCGAGCTGCAGGTCGGCGGCGACGTGCGCGAGCGAGGGACGCGGGCCGATCCAGAACTCGCCGATGGCGGGGTTGGCGTAGAACTCCTCGCTGTCGCGCCCGGCGCGCTCGCGGAAGTAGACGGTCGCCTCGTGGGCGCTGTCGCCGGCGGGTTCGAGCACGAGCACCGCGCCCGGCTCGGAGTCCGAGCCCCAGCCCGTCAGGTGCGCGAACGCGGAGTGCGCGCGGAACGGGTAGTCGGTGTCGTTCGCGCGCTGCTTCATGTCGCCGGCGGGGATCACGAGTCGCTGCCCGGGGAACGCGGCCGAGACCGTCGCGCGACGGGCGGCCGCGTGCGCGGCCTGCGGGCGAGCCTCGGGCAGGCGCTCGTCGCGCTCCGCCCAGCCGCCGCCGATGAAGCTCTTGAAGCCCTCGGACCCCGGCGTGGTCGAACGGTTCGCGTTCCGGCCGGTCTCCTCGGCAGTGGTCTCGTCGGTTGGGGCCTCGTGGGCCGTCGCGGTCGCGTCGCCGGTGTTCGTCATGGTCTCCATTCTCGCACCGCCTCGTCGTCGCTGCGGTCGGTGGAGGATCACCCGCCAGCCCGGGAGAGGGTCGCGACGATCGGGCGATGATCGCTGCCCGCGTCGTCGAGCGCGTCGAGCACGCGGAACGAGTCGACCGACCAGCCGGGCGTCGCGAGCACGTGGTCGATGGGGCTGCCGAGGATCCCGGGCAGGCTCGTCGGCCACGTGCCGATGCCGCCCGCGCCGCCCGCCGTCGCGGCATCCGCGCATCGGCCGAGGTCGCCGCCGTCGACGCCGCGACCCGCGAAGTGGTCGACCGTCGCGTTGAAGTCGCCCGCCATGATGACGTCGTCGGCCGCGCACTGCTCGGCCAGCCAGTCGAGGTCGCTCCGCCAGTTGCGCAGCTCCCACCGGATCGGCGCGACTGCGTGGACGGCGACGATCCTCGGGCCGTCGCCGCTCGTCGGCTCGGCGACGACCGACGGCAGCGTGTTGGTGTTGCCGGGCGGACCCGGCCACGGGTCGTTCACCACGTCGTAGTCGCCGAGCTCGGGGGAGATCAGGATCGTCGTGGAACGCGCCTTGGCGACCTCGCCGAAGGACTGCGTGTGCACCCACATCGGCCGACCGCCCTCGCGCATCGCGATCGCGACCTCCTCGCCGAGTGACGCGGTGGTCTCCGGCAGCACCACGACGTCGGACTCCTGCTCGAGCGCGAGGCCCGCGATCGTCGACGCGTCGGGGACCTCGCCGAGCGTGTTCCACGAGAGCACCGTGACCGAATCGCTCGCCGCGACCGCCTCGCCGCCGCTCAACCCGCGCACCGCGAGGATCCCGAGGTTGCCGAGCGCGAACAGCACGAGGATCGCGGTCACCGCCCCGATGAGGCGTCGCCCGGGCCCGAGGAGCAGGGCGATCGCGAGCACGGCGGCGAGGAGCCCGGCGCCCGCCGCGGCGACCCCCCGCAGCGCGACGACGTGCGCGGCGATCCACTGGTTCTGCAGCCCGAACGCCTGCGGCCACAGCAAGGCCGCGGCGAGGGCCGTGGTGCCGAGCGCGATCGCCCAGCCGAGGATGCGGGGGAGCATTCACCACAGCGTAGGCGAGTGGGCGACCGCCGGGCGGAGCATCCACAGGGCGTCGGCTGGGAGTCCGCGGGGAACCGGCTGACTCCGCGCGCCTACGATAAGGGCATGGCCGACGCCCTGTTCGCCGCCGCAGCGGACCTGCACGCGCACACCACGGTCTCCGACGGCACGGACACGCCCGCGGAGCTCGTCGCCGCGGCCTCCGCGGCCGGCCTCGCGGCGCTGGCCCTCACCGACCACGACTCGACCGCGGGGTGGGCGGAGGCGGCGGAGGCGGCACGTCGGCACGGCATCGCCCTCATCCCGGGCATGGAGCTCTCGACGCGCGAGCAGTTCACGAGCGTGCACGTCCTCGGCTACCTCATCGATCCGACCGACGAGGCGCTCCTCGCCGAGACCGCGCGCATCCGCGACTCCCGGCTCACCCGTGCGGAGGCGATCGTGCGACGCATCGCCGCCGACTACGACCTCACCTGGGACGACGTGCTCGCCCAGACGAGCGACGGCACCACCATCGGCCGCCCGCACATCGCCGACGCCCTCGTCGCGCGCGGTCACGCCTCGACGCGGTCCGACGCCTTCGCGGGCATCCTGCACTGGCGCTCCGGCTACGCGCAGCCGCACTACGCGCCCGACCCGCTCACCGGCATCCGCCTGATCCGCGCCGCGGGCGGCGTGCCCGTGCTGGCGCACCCGGGCACGCGCGGCGCGGAGGACGTGGTCCCCGACCGCCGGCTCGCCCGCCTCGCCGACGCGGGCCTGTTCGGCCTCGAGGTCGACCACCCCGAGAACACGGATGCCGCGAAGCCGCGCCTGCGCGAGCTCGCACGTCGTCACGGGCTGGCAATCACCGGCTCGAGCGACTACCACGGTCGCGGCAAGGTCAACCGCCTCGGCCAGTACACGACCGCGCCCGAGATCGTCGCGCGCATCCTCGCCGAGGGTCGGGGGAGCGCGCCGATCCTGCCGTGACGGCCGCCTGAGGCGCCCCGGACACGCGAACGGGCCGGATGCCTCGCGATGAGGCATCCGGCCCGTTCCCGCGCGTGCTGCGGCCCGAGTCCGTCAGGCGGTGGGCGCCGCCGACGGCGCGCCGGCCGCGCTGCCGCCCGAGCGGCCCCCGCGGCGGCGGCGGCGGCGAGGCGGAGCCGCGTTGCCGTCGTGGTGCTCCTTGCCCTTGCCGTCGTGGGTGCCCGCGCCCGGCTCCTTCTCCTGCGGTGCGCCCGACTCCGGGGCCCCGTCGGTCGCGGCGCCCGCGCCGACGGGCTTGCCCGAACGCGTGCGGCGACGGGAGCGCGAGCTGCGCTCGGAGGAGGCATCCGCCCGCCCGTCGCCCTCGCGTCGACCCGCGGTGCTCGACCGCGACGGCGCCGCGGTCGGGGCGGCCGGCTTCAGGCGTCCCTTGGTGCCCTCGGGGATGTCGAGGTCGGTGTAGAGGTGCGGGCTCGACGAGTAGGTCTCGGTGGGCTCGGGCTGGCCGAACTCGAGCGCGCGGTTGATGAGGGCCCACTTGTGCAGGTCGTCCCAGTCGACGAACGTCACCGCGATGCCGGTCTTGCCCGCACGGCCCGTGCGGCCGACGCGGTGCAGGTACGCCTTCTCGTCGTCGGGGATCGTGTGGTTGATCACGTGCGTGACGTCGAGGACGTCGATGCCGCGGGCCGCGACGTCCGTGGCGATCAGCACGTCCTTCTTGCCTGCCTTGAAGGCGGCCATGGCGCGCTCGCGCTGGTCCTGGTTGAGGTCGCCGTGCACCGCGGCCGCGTTGAAGCCGCGGTCGTTCAGCTCCTCGACGAGCTTGGCGGCGGCGCGCTTGGTGCGCGTGAAGATCACGGTCTTGCCGCGGCCCTCGGCCTGGAGGATGCGCGAGATGACCTCGTCCTTGTCGAGCGAGTGGGCGCGGTAGACGAGGTGCTTGATGTTCGCCTGCGTGAGGCCCTCGTCGGGGTCGGTCGCGCGGATGTGGATCGGGCGGACCATGAAGCGGCGGGCGAGGGCCACGATCGGGCCCGGCATGGTCGCCGAGAAGAGCATCGTGTGCCGGGTCGGCGGCGTCTGCGCGAACAGCTTCTCGATGTCGGCGAGGAAGCCCAGGTCGAGCATCTTGTCGGCCTCGTCGAGCACCATCTCGGTGACGTCCTTCAGCGACAGCAGTCGCTGCGATGCGAGGTCGAGCAGTCGCCCGGGGGTGCCCACGACGATCTGGGCGCCCGCCTTGAGCTGCTCGATCTGGCCCTCGTACGCCTTGCCTCCGTAGATCGAGACGATCGTGGTCGGGCGGTTCGAGGTGGCCAGCTCGAGGTCCTCGGTCACCTGGACGCAGAGCTCGCGGGTGGGCACCACCACGAGGACCTTGACGCCGGGCTCGGGGGCGTCGCCGAGCCGCTGGATGATGGGCAGCCCGAAGCCGAAGGTCTTGCCCGTGCCGGTCTTCGCCTGGCCGATGATGTCCTGCCCGGTGAGGGCGAGGGGGATGGTCTGCTCCTGGATGGGGAAGGCATCGATGATGCCCTTCCCGGCGAGGGCCTCGACGATGTCGGGCTCGATGCCGAGTTCGGTGAACGTGGTCAAGATGTCTGCCTGTCCGTGATGCGGAATGGGTGCGCCCTGCTCCGATCGACAGGCGCACGGCCGCGGATCCATCGCCCGCGGCGGCCACCAGCCTATCGGAGCGCGCTGGGAGGCCCCGGATATGCTGTGCTCGTGGTCAATTGGTCGATGTCGCGCCGTCCCCGTCCGGAGACCCCGAGGATGCGGCCGAGGGTCGCGCCGACCGACCTCACGCGAATCGACTTCACCGAGTTCACGCCCGAGCCCGTGCCCTTCCTCGGCCAGGCGGCGTACCTCCAGCTCGAGTTCTTCGAGAGCCTGGCGAAGGCCGTGGCGACCGCGCCCGACCTGACGTCGAAGGAAGGGCTGAGCGCGGCGGCGGGCGTCGCGCTGCGCAAGCACCACGAGCTCATCGCGGAGCTTCGCCGGCTCGGCGCGGAGCCCGCCGAGGTCATGGCGCCCTTCGCGCCCGCCGCCGACCGGTTCCGGCAGGTCACCTCGGGAGCCGACTGGTACGAGCTGCTCCTCGGCATCCACATCACGTCGGGGATGCTCGACGACTACTTCATCCGGCTCGCGGAGGGACTCCCGCACGAGCTCCGCACCCGCGTGCGGGCCATCCTCGGCGAATCGCGATCGGCCGAGGTCATCGAGCACGAGCTCGAGGAGGCGATCGCGGCGGACCCGACGCTCGACGACCGGCTCGCCCTCTGGGGGCGGAGCCTCGTCGGGGACACGCTGCTCATCGCGCGCTCCGCGGTGCGCGCGGCCGGGTCGGGCGAACACGGGGCCGACGTCGAGCCGGTCTTCACCGAGCTCATCGCGGCCCACACGCGGCGGATGGACGCGCTCGGGCTGACCGCCTGAGCCGCGCGCCGACCCGACGGCTCAGCCGCGGGCGAGGCCGAACCGCGCGAGGCGCGCGAACGTCCGCGCGTCGTCCTCTTCCCGTCGGCGGCCGATGAGGTAGGCGGTGCCGGCCGCCGCCGCACCGGAGACCACGAGCGCGATCACCCAGATCCATCCGCCGTCCCACGGCATGCCGAGCCAGGTCAGCGCGACCCACACGACCGCGGCGACGGCGGCGCCGACGGCCGGGACGAGCACGACGCCGTGGAACTCGCGACGGGGGACCGCATACCGCGCGGCGATGCCGAGGATGGCGCCGCCGAGCGTGATGAAGAGCAGCTCCATCAGCCGACGAAGCCGATCTTGCGCGACTCCTCCGTGCCGATCTCGACGTAGGCGAGGGCTGCCGCGGGGACCACGTAGACCGCGCCCTTCGCGTCGGTCAGGCGCAGCACGGGCGACTGCCCGCTGAGCGCCGCCGAGACGGCCTGCTCCACCTCCGCCGCCGTCAGCGAGGTCTCGAAGCCGAGCTCGCGGGGGGAGTTCTGGATGCCGATGCGAAGGTCCACTTTGCGCCTTTCTGTCGTTGACAGAACCCTACGACACGCGGACGTCGCGGCCGGACTCGTTCACTGTCGGCGGACACGGATACCGTGGGCCGCATGCAGCACGAAGCGACCACCGCACCCGCCGTCGTCGACCTCGTGCCGGCCCTCGCGGCGGGCGGCCACGCGGCGGTCTTCGGGGCTCCCGGGTCGGGCAAGACCCGTCTCGCGATCGAGCTCGTCGCGCACCGGGTCGAACACGGACTCGACCCGGCCGAGGTCCTCGTCCTCGCGGCGACCAGGCGCACGGCGGCGGCGATGCGAGACGCGATCGCGCTCCGGCTCGACCGGACCACGCGCGGCGCGCTCGCACGGACCGCGAGCGCGGTCGCCTACGACCTCGTGCGCGCGCGCACCGGACGATCGGTGACGCTCCTCACCGGTGCCGAGCACGACCAGGTGATCGGCGAGCTGCTCGAGGCGCAGGCGATCGACGGCGGCGGGCCCGAGTGGCCCGAGGCGCTCGCGCCCGACGTCCGGGAGCTGCGCGGATTCCGTTCCGAGCTCCGCGACCTCATGATGCGCGCGGTCGAGCAGGGGATCGACCCCGACGGGCTCGCGCGACTCGGCGGTGCCGCGTCCCGCCCCGAATGGACCGCGGCCGCCACGTTCCTCGCCGAGTACGCCGAGGTGAAGGAGCAGCTGCGACCGACCCAGTTCGACTCGGCCGAACTCGGCGCGTACGCGGCCTCGATCGTGCGGCGCAGCGTGCACGATCCCGACGACGAGCGCGCGCTCGGGGTGCTCGCCGGGCTGAAGCTCCTCGTGGTCGACGACGCGCAGGAGGCGACCGAGGCCACCGCGGCGCTGCTGGGCGCGTTCGCCGCCCGGGGCGTCGAGGTCGTCGCCCTGGGCGATCCGGATGTCGCGAGCAACGGGTTCCGCGGCGGCCGCGCCGATCTCCTCGGCTCCCTCGGCCAGGTGCTCGGCGGTGGCGTCGTCCGGCGCATCGAGCTGCCGGTCGTGCATCGCGGTCGGCCCGCGCACCGCGCCCTGCTCGGGCAGGTCACCGCGCACATCGGCGCGGCGCTCGGCGGGCTCCACCGGTCGGCCGCGGTCGCGGAGGCGGGCGACGACGATCCGCTCGACCCCGTCCTCGGCATCGAGGCGCCATCGCCCGGCGCCGAGGGAGCGCAGATCGCCGGCCTGCTGCGCGAGCGCCACCTGCTCGACGGCATCCCCTGGTCCTCGATGGCGATCGCGGTGCGGTCCGGCTCCGAGCTGCCGGCGCTCGCCAGGGCGCTCGCGGCGGCCGAGGTGCCGGTCTCCGGCGGCGCCGGGCGGACGGCGCTCCGGGACGCTCCGGGCTCCGCGGCGCTCATCGCGGCGGCGGCCGTCGTGCTCGACCTGCATCCGCTCGACCCAGAGACCGCGACCGCGCTGCTGACCGGACCGCTCGGCAGGCTCGACCGCGTCGGCTTGCGCCGCCTCCGACTGGCACTCCGCCACGAGGAACTCGCCTCCGGCGGCGTGCGGAGCGCCGACGAGCTGCTGGTCGAGGCGCTCGGCGCAGCGGGCGGGTTCGCGACGATCGACGCGCCGTCGGGGCGGCGCGCGTCGCGCCTCGCGCGACTCCTCGACTCGGCCCGACGGGCGGCCGGGCGCGGCGCGACGGTGGAGGAACTGCTGTGGCTGCTCTGGCACGACAGCGGGCTCGAGGCCGAGTGGGCGGGCCAGGCCGCCGGGTCCGGGGTCCTCGCCGACGAGGCGAACCGATCGCTCGACGCGGTCGTCGCGCTCTTCGCCGCCGCGCGGCGCTTCGTCGAGCGCGAGCCGGGCGCCCCCGCTCGTCGGTTCGTCGACGACGTGCTCCAGAACGCGCTGCCCGAGGACTCGCTCGCCCCGGAGCGCGGGGCCGAGTCGGTCGTGCTGGCGACCCCGCCCGCGCTCATCGGTCGCGAGTTCGACGTGGTCGTCGTCGCCGGGCTCCAGGAGGGCGTGTGGCCGAACCTCCGCCCGCGCGGCACGCTGCTGCACGCGGGGTCGCTCCCGCGTGCGGTCGCGGCTGCGCGTGCCGGGGTCCCGCTGCGCGACGAGGAGACCCCGGCATCCGTCCGCGCCGCCGTGCGCGCCGACGAACTGCGCCTGTTCGCGCTCGCGGTGTCCCGGGCGTCCCGGCAGGTGGTCCTGGCGTGCACGTCGAACGACGACGAGCAGCCCTCGGTCCTGATGGGGCTCGCGCCCGTCCGCCTGCCGGCACGCCGCAGGCGCCCGCTGCACCTGCGCGGCATGGTCGGCGCCCTCCGGCGCGACGCGGGTGCGGGCGACCGGGAGGCCGCCGCGGCGATCGCGCTGCTCGCCGAGCAGGGCGTGCCGGGGGCGCATCCCGACGAGTGGTACGGGTTGGGCGAGCCGACCACGACTGCGCCGCTCGTCGACCTCGACGGCGATCCCGAGGCCCTGGTCCCCGTGTCCCCGTCGCAGATCGACCGCGTCGAGGAGAGCCCGCTCGGCTGGTTCGTCGACCACGTCGCCCAGCCGCCGTCCGGGCTCGCCGCGTCGATCGGCACGATCGTGCACGCCGTCGTCGAGGAGGCGGCGCAGCAGGCGGGCGACATCGACGTCGAGGCGCTCTGGGCGTCGGTCGAGCGCCGCTGGCGCGACCTCCGGTTCGAGGCCGGATGGGTCGCCGAGCGCGAGCGCCGGGGTGCCCGCAGGATGACCGAGGGCGCCGCCGACTACCTCCGCGGTGCTGAGGACGACGGCGTCGTGGTGCTCGGCGCCGAGGGGCGGTTCACGCTCGTCAGCGGGCGCGTGCGCATCACGGGCACGATCGACCGCGTCGAGGCCTCGCCCGACGGCACGACCGTGATCGTCGACCTGAAGACCGGGCGGACCCCGCCCACCGCGGCGAAGACTGCCGAGCACCCGCAGCTCGCGGCGTACCAGCTCGCGGCGCGAGCGGGCGCACTGCCCAACGAGGGGCGCCTCGGCGGGGCGAAGCTCGTCTACGTCGCGCGACCCGTCGGCGGGCGGCTGTACACCGAGCGCGCCCAGCAGCCGTTCGACGACGACGCCGAGGCCGCGTTCCGCGAGCGACTCGACGAGGTGGCCCGCGTCATGGCCGGGGCCCGGTTCGACTCGCCGGTCGAGTTCGCGCACGGGTCGAGGTTCGGCGACTGGCACTACCGGGTCCACCTCGTGCCGGCGGTGTGCGCGTGAGCGCGGTCGGGATCGGCGCCGACGAGATCGCCGCTCGCCTCGGCCTGCACTCCCCGACGCCCGAGCAGCGCGCCGTCATCGAGGCCGATCCGCGCGGCCGGAGCATCGTGGTCGCGGGCGCCGGCAGCGGTAAGACCGAGACCATGGCCAACCGCGTGGTCTGGCTCCTCGCCAACGGCGCCGTCGACGTGCCCGAGGTGCTCGGCCTGACCTTCACCCGGAAGGCGGCGGGCGAGCTCGCCGAACGCGTGCGCGAACGCGTGGGCCAGCTCGTCGCGGAGGGGATCGCCGACGTGCGCCTCGATCCGCTCGAATCGGCAGCGGTCTTCACCTACAACGCGTTCGCGGGCGCCATCTACCGCGAGCACGCACTGCGGATCGGGCGCGAACCCGACGCGTCCATCCTCGGCGAGGCCGCCGCATGGCAGCTCGCTCGCGGCATCGTGTCGGCGTCGGCCGACCCGCGACTGGTCGAGCTCGACGCGTCGCTCGACCGGGTGACGGGCGCCGTGCTCACGCTCAGCCGCGCGCTCGCCGAGAACGTCACCGACAGCCGCGACGTGCGCGCGTTCACGCGCGAGTTCCTCGCGATGCACGACCTGCCGATCGAGGCGCCGCGCAAGCGGACCCCGTTCGACACCTTCGTCTCGGCGCTCGGGGTCGTCGAGGCGCTGCCGCCCCTGCTCGAGCTCGCCGACGCCTACGCGGCCGAGAAGCAGCGGAGGGGCGTCGTCGAGTTCTCCGACCAGGTCGCGCTCGCGCTGCAGATCTGCACCGCGCATCCCGAGGTCGTCGCCGAGCACCGCGAGCGGTACGCGACCGTGCTGCTCGACGAGTACCAGGACACGAGCGTCGTGCAGACGCGCCTGCTCTCGACGCTGTTCCGCGACCACGCCGTCATGGCCGTGGGCGATCCCGACCAGTCGATCTACGGATGGCGCGGGGCGAGTGCCGCGAACCTGGCCCGCTTCGGCCGCGACTTCTCCGAGTCCGGCGAGGCGGTCGCCTACGACCTGTCGACGAGTTGGCGCAACCCCGTGATCGTGCTCGACGCGGCCAACGCGCTCATCGCGCCACTCGACGGCGGGATCCCCAAGGCGCCGCTCCGGCCGTCGCCCTTCGCCGGCGAGGGGCGACTCGAGGTCTCGTGGTCGGAGACCATCGACCAGGAGGCGGCGAGCGTCGCCGACTGGCTGGCGGAACGGATGCGTCCGGGCGGGCGCACCGGCGCGCTGCTCTGCCGCACCTTCGCCCACGTCGACCTCTTCGCGTCGGCGCTCCGCGAGCGCGGGGTCCCGGTGCACGTGCTCGGGGTCGCCGGCCTGCTCGACCAGCCGGTGATCGCCGACCTCGTCTGCGCACTGCGCGTCGTGCACGATCCGACCGCGGGGTCGGAGCTCCTCCGACTCCTCGGCGGGGCGCGGTGGCGCGTCGGCCCCGCCGACCTCGCCGCGCTCGGGGCGCTCGGGAAGTGGCTGGCAGACCGCGACCTGTCGACGCGGCGCCTCGCCGACGAGGTGCGCCGCGGCATCCGCGGGTCGATCGCCCCGGACGAGTCGCCGTCGATCGTCGACGCGCTCGACTTCGTGCTCACCGCGCCCGACGACCACCGTGCCCTCGCGCGGATGAGCGAGGAAGGCCTCGCCCGCATGCGCCGGGCGGGCGCCCAGCTGCAGGCGCTCCGGCGCCGCGCCGGGCTCGGGCTCGTCGACTTCGTGACCCTGGTGCAGCAGGAGCTCCTGCTCGACATCGAGGTGGCCGCGAACCCGGCCCAGCCGTTGGGTTCGGCGAGCCTCGAGTCGTTCGACGACCTCGTGACGAGCTTCGTCGACTCCGCCGAGCACCCGACGCTCGGCGCGTTCCTCGGGTGGCTGACCGAGGCCGAGCAGCGAGATCGGCTGAGCCCCCGACAGGACGAGCCCGAGCCGGGAGCCGTGCAGGTGCTCTCGATCCACGGCTCGAAGGGACTCGAGTGGGACGTGGTGGCCATTCCGCGCATGGTCGACGACGAACTCCCGTCGAAGCCCCGGAGCAACCGGGGCTGGCTGTCGTTCGGCACCCTGCCCGACGAGTTCCGCGGCGATGCCGACGAGATCCCGCAGCTGGCATGGCGGGGCGTGCAGAGCCAGGCCGAGTTCGATGAGGCGGTGAAGGCCTACTCCGAGGAGAACCGGGAACGGCACGCCGAGGAGGAGCGCCGGCTCGCCTACGTCGGCCTCACGCGCGCACGGGCGGAGCTGCTGCTCGCCGGATCGTGGTGGGCGACGCAGCGCGCACCGCGGTCGCCGAGCCCGTTCCTGCGCGAGCTCGTCATGGCCGGGGTGGTGGATGCCGCGGCGCTGCCGTCGACCCCGGCCGAGGCGGAGAACCCGCGATCGTCCGAGGCGGCCCGCGTGAGCTGGCCGCTCGATCCGCTGGGCGCGCGCCGCCCGGCGGTCGTGCGCGCCGCCGACGCCGTGCGCGAGGCGGCGGCCCTGCCGACCGGCGCCGGGATCGGCCCGGCGCTGGCCGACGAGTTGCGGATGCTGCTGGAGGAACGCCGGCGGCGGAGCGAGTCGCGCGGCGGTGCCGGAGTCCCGACGCGCGTTCCCGCGTCGCGCTTCAAGGACTACGTCGACGACCCCGACGCCGTCGCGGCCGAACTCGCGAGGCCGATGCCGCAGCGTCCGTATCGGGCCACGCGGATCGGCACGCTCTTCCACGCGTGGGTCGAGGAGCGCTCCGGCGGGACGACCGCTCGGCCCTCGGGGCCGGCCGGCGGGTCCGGTGCGGCCGGCTCGGCCGACGCGACGACCGACCTCGACGCGCTCGACTTCGCGTTCGACGACGCGGCGGAGGTCGACGAGATCCTGGTCGATCCCGTCGACGCCCGCCTGGAGCGCCTTCGCGTGACCTTCGCCGCCTCCGAGTGGGGCGACCGCAGGCCCGTCGCCGTGGAACTCGAACTGCACCTGCCGCTCGACGAGCAGGTCTTCGTGTGCAAGCTCGACGCGGTGTACGACGTCGGGCCCGATTCCGAGCTCGGTCGCACCGGCATCCGCGCACAGGTCGTCGACTGGAAGACGGGCGCCGCGCCGCGCGATACGCGTGAGCTCGAGCTCCGGCAGACCCAACTCGCGCTGTACCGGCTCGCGTACGCGCGCTGGTCGGGCCTGCGCCCGGAGGAGATCGACGCCGTCTTCTACTACGTGGAGGACGACCTCGTCCTGCGCCCCGACGAGCTCTACGACGAGGCCACGCTGCGCCGGGCCTGGGCCGGAGTGGCCGCGAAGGCCGGCGTGGAGCGCGACGGGTCGCGATCGGCGGGCGGCGAGACGTCCACCGTCCCGGAGGAGGTCCGGACGGCGATCTCGCGCGCCTGACCGCCGGCTCGGATCGCCGCGTCGGTCGTCACGCGGAGCGGTCGCGAGCCCCGGTGCCAGTGCCGGTGCCGGTGCCGTCGGGCGATCCCGATGCGGACTCGGCCGCGTCGGGTGCGCCTGGCGCCGCGTCGCCCCAGTCGCTGAGATCGAGCGGGATGGGCGCAGTCAGGCCGAGGTCGCGTTCGTCGTGCTCCGCATCGTCGCCCTCCGCGAGGTGCCGGCGCAACTCGGACACGTCGTAGCTGTCGGTCAGCATCGTCGCGCCCGACTCGCGCGGCAGCCCCTCCCGGGGGGTCTCGTCGAGCATCCGCTCGACGTCCGCGACGGCGAGCACCGGTCCGGTGTCGGTCGTGAGCGACTCGGACGAGTGGTCATGCACGCTCGCCACCAGCCCGTCGAGGAGCCCCACGGCATCCTCGATCACCTCGTCGTCGTGCGTGTCGACGCCGTGCAGGAGCCAACGCGCCAGTTCGAGCTCGCCGTAGAGGAGCGCCCGGCGCGCGACCTCGGCATCGGCGCCGCCCGCGCGCGCCTCCAGGTACGCGCCGAGGGTCTGCTCGGCCGATGCCCCGGTCGACGTGAGCACCCAGTGCAAGTCGTGCGCCGGATCGTCATGGGCGAGCCCGGACCAGCCGATCACCCCGGTCACGCGGTCGCCGTCGACCAGGAACGAGTCGGCGCCGAGCTGGCCGTTGACGACCGTCGGCGCGAACCGCCACAGGGTGTCGTCGTCGGTCGCCTCCTCCCACCGGCGGACCAGGGCCGCCGGCAGTCGGCCCGCGTCGGATGCACGGTCGATGATCGCCACGGCGGCCTCGCGCGCCTCGTTCGCCGAACGGCGGGGAAGTCCCGCATCGCCGACGAACCCCGACGGCAGCGCGTGGATGGCGGCGATCGCACGCCCCACGTCGGCCGCGAGTTCGGGGGAACCCGTGAGCTCCTCGGCCGTGCGCCCGGCCCCGGGGATGAACTCGGTCACGACCGCGCGGGTCGGGCCGATCGGCGCCTGCCCGACGAACTGCGGCACCGCGAACGGCAGCCGCGAGCGGATGCCCGGCGTGAGCGCGCGCAACGCGACGAGGTCGGACGACTGCTCGGACTCGGCCGTCTGCGACCGCGGCGCGCGGATCAGCAGGTGCCGTCCGTCGGTGGAGTGGAGCTCGACGGCATCGAACGCGCCACCCGCCCCGCGGGAGTGCGCCCGGGCCGCCCGCACCTCGAGTCCGGCCACCGCGGCCGTGGCCAACGCGGCTAGAGTGAGTGGGGGTCTGGCCATGGCACACAGCCTAAGCAGGTCATCCGGCCTGCCCGGCGACCGCCACGCCTTCCCGACGACTCCGGCTCCGACGAGAGGTGCACCCGTGCTCCACCCCGACGCGCCGAATCCTGCCGACGTCGTGCGCGCGGCCGCTGCGCCGCCGCTCGCACGCGAGCACCTCGACCGCGACGCCGTGTCGCGGGCCGACGATCAGCGCGCCGCCGCGTTCGACGCCGACGCGAACGCGCGGGTGCTCGCGGTGCACGCCGGCCGCGTGCTCGTCCTCGAGCCGGTGGCGCCCGACGGGGCGGTGCGCCTCGAGCTGCGGCATCCGTCGACCCTGCCCGTGCCCGACGTGCGCGCCTACCTCGGGCGCACGCTCGATGCGGGAGCGGATGCCACGGGCGACGCGCTGCCCGCGGGCAGCCCCATCGAGGCGTGGACCTACGGTGCCGACGCCTCGGCCGCGATCGCCGATGAGACCCGCTGGGCCGGACTCCGAACGATCGCGACCTCGCTCGACGACCGCGACGCCGGACTCGCGATCGAGGCGGTGGCCCTCGCGAACTGGCACGCGACCCACGCGTTCTGCCCGAGCTGCGGCAGCCCGACCGAGGTCGTCAGCTCCGGGTGGGCGCGCCGATGCCTGGAGGAGGACCGGCTGCGGTTCCCGCGCACCGATCCGGCGGTGATCGTGCTCGTCACCGACGACGAGGATCGCGTGCTCCTCGGCTCGAATGCGATGTGGGAGCAGGACCGGTTCTCGGTGCTCGCGGGCTTCGTGGAACCGGGGGAGTCGCTCGAGGCGGCCGTCGTGCGCGAGCTCGTCGAGGAGACGGGGCTCGCCGTCGACCGCGTCGAGTACCTGGGCTCCCAGCCGTGGCCGTTCCCGGCCAGCCTCATGTGCGCGTTCCGCGCGCGGGTGGCGCACGGCGCCTCGACGATGCCCGTGCCGGACGGCGAGGAGATCCTCGAGCTCCGCTGGTTCGACCGCGACGGACTGCGCGACGCGCTCGGCCGCGTCGCGCTGCCGGGCGAGACCTCGATCGCCCGCTGGATGCTCGAGGAGTGGTACGGCGGGCCGCTCGCCTCGTCGATGCCGTGGTCGACGTCGTGACGGGCGACCCGCTCCTCGCCGCACTGGATGACGAGCAGCGCGTCGCCGCCGAGGCGCTGATCGGGCCGGTCTGCGTGCTCGCGGGCGCCGGCACGGGCAAGACGCGTGCGATCACGCACCGGATCGCGTACGGCGTCGCGTCCGGCTCGTACGACCCCGCGCGCGTCATGGCGCTGACCTTCACGTCTCGAGCGGCCGCCGAACTGCGCACGAGGCTCCGCGCGCTCGGCGCGGGCGCCGTCGCGGCCCGCACCTTCCACGCGGCTGCGCTCGCCCAGCTCAACCACTTCTGGCCGATCGTCGTCGGCGGCCCCGCGCCCAGGGTGCTCGACTTCAAGGGCCGCCTGCTCGGGCTCGCCGCCGAACGGTGCAAGGTGAAGGTCGACACCGCGACGCTCCGTGACGTCGCCGCCGAGATCGAGTGGCGCAAGGTCGGCCTCGTCGGCATGGACGAGTACCGCGTGAGGCTCGCGTCCCGCGGCGCGCCCGGTGCGCTCACGGCGGAGCAGATGCTCGCGCTGGTCGAGGCGTACGAGGAGCTCAAGGACGAGCGCCGTGCGATGGACTTCGAGGACGTCCTGCTCGCCACCGCGGGCATGATCGAGTCGGAGCCGGCCGTCGCGATGCAGGTGCGCGAGGCGTACCGTCACTTCGTCGTCGACGAGTACCAGGACGTCTCGCCCGCGCAGCACCACCTGCTCGAGCTGTGGCTCGGCGGGCGCCGCGACGTGTGCGTGGTCGGCGACGCGAGCCAGACCATCTACTCGTTCGCCGGCGCCAGCGCCGAGTACCTCCTCGGCTTCGAGCGCCACTACCCGGATGCCACGATCGTGCGGCTCGAGCGCAACTACCGGTCGACGCCCGAGATCGTCGACGTCGCCAACCGGCTCATGCGCGGACGGCCCGGAGCGCTGCGGCTCGCGGCCGCCGCGCCGGACGGCGGCGACCCCGCGGCATCCGGCCCGGAGGCGGGGGAGTCGGCGCCCTCGCCGGAGGAGGCCGCGGTCGCCACGGCGGTCGAGCCGGCACCCGACCGCGGCAGCCGCGACGGACGCGCGCGGGTCGCCCACGGCCCCGTGCCCGAGGTGCTCGAGTTCCCGGACGAGCTCGCCGAGGCGCGCGGGGTCGCCACCCGCGTGCGGCAGCGCATCGACGCCGGTGTCGCACCGGAGTCGATCGCGGTGCTGCTGCGCGTGAACTCCCAGTCCGCGCTGTTCGAGCAGGCGCTCGGCGAGGTCGGCGTGTCCGTGCGGGTGCGCGGGGCGCAGCGCTTCTTCGATCGCCCGGAGGTGCGCGAGGCGGTGCACGCGATCCGTGCCGCGGCGCTCGCGATCGCCGACGAGCCGCTCTTCAAGTCGGTGAGCGACGTGCTCCGCTCGCTCGGCTGGACCGTCGAGCCGCCCGCGGGTCCCGGCGCCGTGCGGGACCGGTGGGAGTCGTTGAACGCGATCGCCCGGCTCGTCGACGACCAGCCCGCAGGCACGACCTTCCGCACGTTCGCGGACGACCTCCGCACGCGTGCGGAGACCCATCACGAGCCGGCGGTCGCGGCGGTCACCATCGCGACCCTGCACTCGGCGAAGGGCCTCGAGTGGGACGAGGTCCACCTGCCGGGCCTCGCGGAGGGCATGCTCCCGATCGCGTACGCGACCGGGTTGGACGCGATCGACGAGGAGCGCCGACTGCTCTACGTCGGCATCACGCGGGCACGGCGACGGCTGTCGATGAGCTTCTCGCGATGGTCGGCCGGACGCCGAGCGGAACGGGAGCCGTCGCGCTTCCTCCGGGAGCTCGACACCCGCACTCGGGATGCATCCCGACCGGCGTCGGCCGCGGGGGCTCCGGCGCGGGCGCGTCGCTGACGACGACCGTCGCCGAGTCGAGCGCCGAGCGCCCTGCCCGCAGCAGGTCGTCGACGGCGGATGCCGCGAGCGCCAGCGCCTCGTGCCTCGCCCGTCCACGCTGCGGAGGCGCCGGCGCGACCGCGAGCTGGGCCGAGATCGCCGGCCACGCGGCATCCGCATCGCGGCGCGAGAGGTGCAGGCAGCGCACGCACGGCCCGGAACCGGGCCGGACGAACGGGCCGACCTCGGCGCCGCGCTCGTCGAACACGACGGTGAGGTGCGGGACGTCGGCCGCGAGCCAGGGCAGGTGGGTCGCCGGCGCGATGACGCGCGCGGCGAGCAGCACCGCGGCGTCGGTCGTCGCCGGATCGGCGTCGGCAGCGGTCACCGGTCGATGCCCGAGCCGGAGGAGGGCGGTACCGAGGTCGTCGACGAACTCGGCGGGTCCGGCGAGGGCGACCACGCCGGAGGCCGCGGGCGGCGGCTCGTCGATGCAGGCCGGTCCGAGGCGGTCGAGCAGCGCGTCGATCCGGGCGGGGTCGCCGTCGAGCGCGGCACCGATGGTGAGCAGCGTGGCGCGCGAGGCGCCTGCCGCCAGTGCGCCCAGGATGCCGGTCTCGAGCGCGGCGGGGTCGTCGAGCACGACGACCGGCCGGACTCCGCCGAGCTGCAACGCGCGCGGCGAGCGCCACACGAGGGGGAGTGCCGGGTCGAGTCGGGGCGTCATGGGGGAAGCATGCCGCAGGGGTCGACCGTGCGTCGCCGAGCGTCCACAGGTGCGGACCCGGCGCCGGCGCGACCGCCGCGAGGCGATCGGCGAACCGTCAGGCCGGGCGCGGCCCGCCGTCGGGGGCATCGCCGGGGGCGTCGTCGTCCGCGGCATCCGCCGGCGGGAAGTCCCCGCGCAGCAGCGCCTCGAGGGCTTCGTCGAACTCCGCGTCGGCGTCGCCGCCGGCCTCGCCGCCCGACGCGAGGCGCGCCGCGAGCGGTGCCGGGTCGTCGAGGTCGGCCGCCGTCGGCAGGAGGTCGGGATGCGCCCACAGGGCGTCGCGTCCGGCGACGCCGACCGCGTCGGTGACGGCGCGCCACATGGCCGCGGCGTCGCGGAGGCGGCGAGGGCGCAGCTCCAGGCCGACGAGCGTCGCGAGCGCCGACTCGGCCGGTCCGCCCGTCGCACGTCGACGGCGGATCGTCTCGGCGACGGCGTCGGACTTCGGCAGGCGGGACGTGGCATCCGCCGTCACGACGTCGACCCAGCCCTCGACGAGCGCGAGCATCGTCTCGAGTCGGCCGAGCGCCGCCTCCTGCTCGGGGCTCTTCGGTCGAAGGAGCGCACCGTTCGCGACGGCGTCGCGCAGCTCGTCGGTGTTGGACGGGTCGAAGCCCTCGGCGAGCTGCTCGAGGCGCTCGACGTCGACGTCGATGCCGCGAGCGAACGCGGTGATCGCCGTGATGAGGTGCAGGCGCAGCCACCGCGCGTGGCGGAACAGCCGGGCGTGCGCGAGCTCGCGCACCGCGAGGTAGAGCTCGACCTGGTCGGTCGGGATGTCGAGGCCCTCGCCGAACTCGACCACGTTCTCGGGCAGGAGGGCGGCCCGGCCGTCCTCCAGCAGGGGGAGCCCGACATCGCCGCCCGAGACGACCTCGGTCGAGAGCTGGCCGACGACCTGGCCGAGCTGCATCGCGAACATCGCGCCCCCGATGCCGCGCATCATGCGGCTCGCACCCTGGATCATCGAGCGGAGCTCCTCGGGCGCCTGCTCGCTCATCACGCGCGTGAGCGAGTCGGCGATGCTGAGCGCGACCGGCTCGGCGAGCTGCGTCCAGATGGGCATCGTCGCCGCAGCCCAGGAGCGGCGGGTGAGCAGCTCGGGCGTGCCCGGCAGGGCGGAGACCTCGACGGCCTCGTCGAGCCACAGCGCCGCGAGGTCGAAGGCCCGGTCGAGTCGCTCGGTCTCGGCGGAGGCGATCTGGCGCTGCCCCGTCGAGGCGCGCTGCTCGGCCTGGCGGAGCGCGAGCGACCAGTCGATGCCCTCCTCCTCCGAGCGCTGCATCGCCTGCTGGAGCTGGCTGAAGAGCGCCGCGAGGCTCGCGGGATCGTTCGGCAGCCCGGCCGCGCCGGCGAGCTTGGACGGGTCGATGCCGCCCGAGCCGGACAGCAGTTCCCGCAGCATGTCGCGGAACTCGTCCTCGGGGTCGCGGTCGGGCTCCTGGTCGCGTTCGGCCACTCGGGCCACCTCCCTCGCTTCGCGGTCCACGCTACCGCCGCTCATCTGCGTCCTCGCCGGGAAATGGCCTAGGCTGACCCCTCGGGTGTCCGCCCGTCGCGAACAGCGCCGGGTTCCCCGCGGGCGCTCGGGAAGGACCACGGCGGATGACGCTCTTCGGCGGCCCTGGCGACGACCGGTCGGCACCCGATCCGACGCCCGAGCGCGCCGATCTCGCGCGGCGCTCGCGTCGCGAGCGGATCGGCTGGACGGCCGTCGCGGTCGCCGCCGTCATCGGCCTCGGCCTCGCACTGCTGCCGAGCCCGTACGTCATCCAGCAGGCCGGGCCGGTGTACGACACGCTCGGCACGACCGAGGTCGACGGCGAGGAGGTCCCGCTGATCGAGGTCCCCGGCGAGGAGACCTTCCCGACCGAGGGATCGCTCGACCTCCTCACCGTGTCGGCGATTGGGCGTCCCGGTGCGACCCCCGGGTGGCTGGATGTGGCGGCGGCGTGGATCGACCCGCGCCGCGCCGCCCTGCCGGTCGAGGTGCTGTACCCGCCCGGCATCAGCACCGAGGACCGCGACGCGGCGAACGAGGCGCAGATGGTCGACTCGCAGCAGGACGCGATCGCGGCCGCGCTCGTCGAGCTCGGATACGACTTCCCGCGCGACGTGGTCGTGCAGGGCGTGGGCGAGGGGACGCCCGCGGAGGGCGTGATCGAGGAGGGCGACGTCATCCGGTCGGTCGACGGCACCGAGGTGGACTCGGTCGACGAGTTGCGGACCGCGCTCGGCGTGCACGGGACGGAGTCGCCTGCCGAGATCGGGATCGTCCGAGACGGCGAGGCGCTCACCGTCGAGGCGACGCCGGCGGAGAACGGCGGCAACGCCGTCCTCGGCGTCGGGGTGCGCATGCGGTACGAGTTCCCGATCGACGTCGAGATCCAGCTGAACGACGTCGGCGGACCGAGCGCGGGCATGATGTTCGCCCTCGGCATCGTCGACACGCTGACGCCCGGCGCGATGACCGGCGGCGAGAACGTCGCGGGGACCGGGACCATCGACTCGGACGGGACCGTCGGCTCCATCGGCGGCATCCGCCAGAAGCTCTGGGGCGCGGTCGACGCCGAGGCCGAGTGGTTCCTCGCGCCCGAGGCCAACTGCGACGAGGTCGTGGGCAACGTGCCCGATGGGCTCGAGGTGTTCGCGGTCGGCACGCTCGAGGAGGCGCGGAGCGTCGTCGAGACGATCGGCGAGGGCGGCGACACGTCGGCGTTCCGCAGCTGCGAGAGCGTCGTCGGCTGAGCTCCGCGCCCCCGGCCGTCCGCCGGGGTCCGAAATGGCGGATGCCGCGGCGCGTTCGCCCCGAGCGGAGCCGCGCGGCCCTCCCCGCCAGCCGTTTCCAAGAAAGCCGACCGTAGGATGGGAATCCGATCCCGTCCCGACCCGAATGAGGCCGAGAGTGTCCACAGCACAGTCGCAGGAACCGAGGACGACGCGCCGCCGCGCGCCGATCGCGATCACGATCGGCATCGTCGGTGCCCTCGTCGTCGCGTTCTTCGTGTTCGCCGGTATCTACGCGGACATCCGCTGGTACGACCAGCTCGGGTTCCTCGAGGTGCTGGCGACCGAGTGGATCTCGCGCATCGTGCTCTTCTTCATCGGGTTCATCGCGATGGCGCTGCCCGTGTGGTTGTCCATCCAGATCGCCTACCGGACCCGCCCCGTGTACGCGAAGCTCAATTCGCAACTGGATCGTTATCAGGAGATCTTCGAGCCGCTGCGGCGACTCGCGATGTACGGAATCCCCGCCGTGCTCGGCATCTTCGCCGGCGTCTCGACGGCGAGCCGCTGGGACTCGGTGCTCGCCTGGCTGAACCGCACCCCGTTCGGCTCGGTCGACCCGCAGTTCGGGTTCGACATCGGCTTCTACGTCTTCGAGCTGCCCTTCTACCGATCGATCGTGGGCTTCGCCTCGGCGGTCGTGCTGCTCTCGGGCCTGCTCGTCATCGCGACCAACTACCTCTACGGCGCGATCCGCGTGAGCGGGCGCGAGGTCGTCATCTCGAAGGCCGCACGCATCCAGATCGCCATCACCGCGGGCCTCTACCTGCTCCTCCAGGCGGTGAGCATCTGGTTCGACCAGTACGCGACCGTCACCGAGACCGGTTCGCTGATCACGGGCGCCTCGTACACCGACGTCTACGCGACCATCCCCGGCCGGCAGATCCTCTCGGTCATCGCCGCCGTCGTGGCCGTGCTGTTCCTCATCACCGCGATCCTCGGCCGCTGGCGCCTGCCGCTCGTCGGCGCGGTGCTGCTCATCGTGTCGAGCCTGCTCATCGGGTCGCTCTACCCGTGGGTCGTGCAGCGCTTCCAGGTCGACCCGAGCGCGCGAGCGCTCGAGGCGCCCTACATCGACCGCAACATCGACGAGACGCGTGACGCGTTCGGCGTCGCCGACATCGAGGAGATCCCCTACGAGGCGAAGACCGACGCCGAGCCGGGCGCCCTGCGTGCCGATGCGGGGACGACCGCGAGCATCCGCCTCATGGACCCGGCCGTCATCAGCCCGGCGTTCCGCCAGCTCGAGCAGTTCCGCCAGTACTACCAGTTCCCCGAGACGCTCGACGTCGACCGGTACCAGATCGACGGCGAGTCGCAGGACACGGTCGTCGCGATCCGCGACCTCAACCTCGAGGGCCTGAACGACGCCCAGACGTGGTTCAACTCTCACCTCGTCTACACCCACGGCTACGGCCTCGTGGCCGCAGCCGGCAACCAGCGGTCGAGCGACGGGCAACCGGTGTTCCTCGAGTCGGGCATCCCGTCGAGCGGCACGCTCCCGGAGTTCGAGCCGCGCGTGTACTTCGGGGAGAACTCGCCCGACTACTCGATCGTCGGCGCGCCCGAGGGGGCGCCGCCCATCGAGCTGGACTACCCGGCCGGCGGTGAGGGCGAGCCGCAGCAGACGACGTTTACCGGCGACGGCGGGCCCGTGCTCGACAACGTGTTCACGAAGCTCGTCTACGCGCTGAAGTTCCAGTCCGAGCAGATCTTCCTCTCCGACCAGGTCTCGAACGAGTCCCAGATCCTCTACGACCGCAACCCCATCGAGCGCGTGCAGAAGGTCGCACCGTACCTGACCCTCGACAGCGACACGTATCCGTCGATCGTCGACGGACGGATCGTGTGGATCGTCGACGGCTACACGCTGTCCGACCAGTACCCGTACTCGAACAAGGTCAGCTACAGCGAGGCCATCTCCGACAGCGAGGCCGTGCAGCAGCCGCTCGCGTTCGACGAGGTCAACTACATCCGCAACTCGGTGAAGGCGACCGTCGACGCCTACGACGGGACGGTGACCCTCTACGCCTGGGACGAGGAGGACCCGATCCTGCAGACCTGGCAGAAGGTCTTCCCCAGTGCGCTCAAGGACATGAGCGAGATGTCGGGCGAGCTCATGAGCCACGTGCGCTACCCGGCCGACCTGTTCAAGATGCAGCGTGCCGTGCTCGGCCGGTACCACGTGACCGACCCGGTGACGTTCTACTCGCGCGAGGACGCGTGGACGACGCCCCTCGATCCGACGCAGGGCGCGGCGACCTCGTTCCTGCAGCCGCCCTACTACCTGACGATGCAGATGCCCGGCCAGGAGGCGCCGACGTACTCGATCTACTCGACGTTCATCCCCGAGGCGCGCGGCAGCGCGAGCCGCAACGTCCTGCGCGGCTACCTCGCGGTCGACTCCGACGCGGGGTCGACCGACGGCGAGCGCGCCGAGGGCTACGGCAAGCTCAGGCTGCTCTCACTGCCCGAGGACGACAACGTTCCCGGCCCCGGTCAGGTGCAGAACACGTTCAACTCCGATCCGACCGTGTCGCAGTCGCTGAACCTGCTGAAGCAGGGGCAGTCCGACGTGATCAACGGCAACCTGCTGACGGTGCCCGTCGGCGGCGGCCTGCTCTACGTGCAGCCGGTCTACGTGCAGTCGACCGGTGAGACGAGCTACCCGCTCCTGCAGAAGGTGCTGGTCGCCTTCGGCGACGAGATCGCGTTCCAGGACACGCTCGATGAGGCGCTGAACGTGCTGTTCGGCGGCGACTCCGGTGCGGCTGCGGGCGACGAGGAGGTCGAGCCGACGACACCAGACGGCGGTGAGACCGGTGGTGAGGGCGAGACGCCGCCCACCACGACCGACACCGAACTGCAGTCGCTGCTCAACCGCGCCCGCCAGGCGATCGAGGACAAGCAGCAGGCGCTGCAGGACGGCGACTGGGTGGCCTACGGTGCGGCCGACGCCGAGCTCGCCGAGATCATCTCGGAGCTCATCGTCCTCGCGGACGACGGCGCGAGCACGACGGACACCCCGTCGACCGACGCGCCGTCGACCGAGGAACCCTCGAACGGCTGATGTCCGTCGAGCTCGGCTCGGGCGACTGGCTCGAGGAGAACCGCGCGAACTGGGACGAGCGCGTCGCGCTCCACGTCGCGTCGCCGTTCTACGACCGGTCGCGTCTCCGGGCGGGCGGCAGCGTGCTCGATCCGATCGCGCAGGCGGGCATCGACCGCATGTTCCCGAGCGGCCTCGACGGCGTCCGCGCCCTGCACCTGCAGTGCCACTTCGGCTCCGACACGCTGTCGCTCGTGAACCTCGGTGCGACCGCGATCGGCATCGACTTCTCGCGTCCGGCCGTCGAGGAGGCGCGGAGGATGGCCGGCGAGCTCGGCGTGGACGATCGCGCGCGCTTCATCGAGGCGAACGTCTACGACGCTCGGCATCGCCTGCCCGAGCCGGAGTCGTTCGATCTCGTCTTCACCACTTGGGGCACGATCGGCTGGCTTCCGGACGTCGCGGAGTGGGCACGCATCATCGCGTGGTTCCTCAAACCCGGCGGCCGGCTGTTCTTCGCCGACGGCCACCCGGCGGCGTACGTCTTCGAGGGCGACGCCGGGCCGGGCGGCCTGCCGGCGTTCGCCTTCCCGTACGTGGGCACGGGTCCCGACATCATCGACGACCCGAGCGACTACGCCGACCCCGAGGCGAGGCTCGTCAACGCCCGGACCTGGGAGTGGATGCATCCGCTCGGCGAGGTCTTCGGCGCGCTCCGCGACGCCGGGCTCACGGTCGACGGCTTCGCCGAGCACTACGAACTGCCCTGGCGGATGTTCCCGATCACGGTGCCCAAGGGCGACGGGATGTTCGGCTGGCCGGACCGCCAGTGGCTGCCGCTCGGCTACGAACTCGTCGCCTCACGACGGGTCGAAGAGTAGCCGCAGGCGGCCGATCGACGCCGACCCGCCCGGGATGCGGCCTCGATTCGACCGCCCTCGGAACCCGTGCTAGTGTTATCTCTTGTGCCGCGGGGTGGAGCAGTTCGGTAGCTCGCTGGGCTCATAACCCAGAGGTCGTAGGTTCAAATCCTGCCCCCGCAACCAGATAGGAAGGCCCCGGTCCAGTCGGACCGGGGCCTTTCGCTTGTCCGGGCCGGCGCATGCCACGGCGGTTCAGGGCCCGGGTCGTGGTTCCGGCGCGCCGCTCAGGCCCTCACGCCGACGATCGTTCGAGCGCCGCGACGAGCGCGTCGAGTCGCGCCTTCTGCGACTCGTCGACGGTGAGCGAGATGAATGCGGCCATCGCCAGGAGGACCTCGTAGCTGTCGGGCCGGCCGCGCTTGCCCGGCCGGTGCGTGACGCGGATCTCCCGGTAGGTCGAGACCGGGTTGCGCACGGACTCCTGCAGCCCGTTGTGCCGGAACTTCGCGACCGAGGCGCCGTCGTACACGAGTCGGTCGCCGTTGGTTCCCGTGACTTCGATGGTGGTGTCCATGGTCGAGCCCCTCAGAGTCGCCGGCGGGCCTGCCGGCCGGTGAGACCGTTCTCGATGCCCTCGAAGACGGCCGAGAGGTCGCCGGTGACGAACCACTCCGTCAGGACGAGGGCGACGGCGAGGGCGACGATTCCGAGGACGACGGCGATCGCGACCCTCCTGCGGTGCGTGCGGGAGGCGAGGAAGTGGGTGCTCATGTCGAGGACGCTACGGACGGTGCACCACGGTGTCCTGAGTAGTGGTTGCCTATTCTGGTCCACCGCGTCGCTCACTCGCGTTCCCGGAGGCGATGGACGGGGCGGGTTCCCGGTGTGGGAGGTGCGGCCGGACGACGAGGGTCCGTAGAGTTCGGGGCATGCCCGCGGATGTGACGGACCCGCCCCGCACCCCTTCCTCGGGGCCCACGGCACTGGCGGCGATCGGGGCGCTCGGCGTCGTCTTCGGGGACATCGGGACCAGCCCGCTCTACGCGCTCAGCGCGGCGCTCGCGCCGGGCGGGAGGATCGACCACACCCTCGTCTACGGCGTGACGTCGATGGTCGTCTGGTCGATCACGCTGGTGGTGACGGTGCTCTACGTCACCGTCCTGATGCGCTTCGACAACGACGGCGAAGGCGGCCTGCTGGCGTTGCTCGCCCAGATCCGCCGCGCCCGCCCGACTGCGAGGATGCGGACGCTGGCCACCGGCGTCGCGATCCTGGGCGCCGCGATGTTCCTCGGCGACAGCATGATCACGCCCGCGATCTCGGTGCTGTCCGCCGTCGAGGGACTCACCACGATCGATTCCGACCTCGGGGCGCTCGTCGTCCCGATCACGGTCGCGATCCTCGTCGGGCTGTTCGTCGTGCAGCGGTTCGGGACGGCGCGCATCGGACGGGTCTTCGGCCCGATCATGCTCGTGTGGTTCCTGCTGCTCGCCGTGCTCGGCGCGTTCGCCGTCGCCCGGGGTCCCGAGGTGCTGGTGGCGCTCTCGCCGCACTGGATCGTGCTGCTCGTCGCCGCGCACCCGTGGACGGCCTTCCTCGCCCTCGGCGGCGTGGTGCTCGCGATCACGGGCGCCGAGGCGCTGTTCGCCGACATGGGGCACTTCGGCCGTCGCCCGGTCACGATCGCGTGGCTCGCGGTCGTCTTCCCGTGCCTACTGCTCGCCTACCTCGGCCAGGCGGCCGCGGTGCTGGCGGCCGGTGCGGCCGGACCCAACTCCTTCTTCCTCCTGGTGCCGGGCTGGGCGACCGTCCCGGTCGTGATCCTCGCCACGATGGCGACCGTGATCGCGTCGCAGGCGGTGATCTCCGGCGCGTTCAGCGCGGTGCACCAGGCGGGGCGGTTGGACCTGATCCCGTCCGTCCGCGCCATCCACACCTCGGCGACGCATCGCGGACAGCTCTACCTCCCCGCGGTCAACCTGCTGCTCGCCGCAGCCGTGATCGGGCTCGTCGTGGCGTTCCAGAGCTCGTCGGCGCTCGCGTCGGCGTACGGCATCGCGGTCACCGTGACCCTCAGCTCGACGACGACGCTCCTCCTCCTGCTGCTGCGAGTCCGCGGCGGGCTGTCGGTGCTGCGAGCCGTCGGGATCGCCGCGATCCTGGTGGTGCTGCTCGCCTTCCTGGCCGCGAACCTGACCAAGGTCGTGAGCGGCGGATGGGTGCCACTCGGGGTCGGCGTGGCCCTGCTCGTGTCCATGTGGACCTGGTGGCGCGGGTCCTTCCGGATGACCATCTCCCGAAGGAGGGACGAACCGCTGCTCTCGGCCATGACCGACCGGATCCACGCCGCCCCTCGCGTTCCCGGGACCACGGTGTACCTGGCTCGCAGCAGCGACACCGCCCCGGTCGCGCTCACCACGCTCCTGGAACGGTACGGGGTGCTGTCCGAGCACGTGATCGTGCTGGCCATGCGGACGACCACCTCGCCGTTCGGCCTCGACGTCGAGACCCGCTCCCTGGCGCCGGGCGTGACCGTGATCGATGCCGGCTTCGGCTACCGCCAACGGCTGCGGGTGGCGGATGCGCTCGCGCGCGCGGCCACGCGCGCGGACTCCGGCTTCACGGCTGAGCAACTCGAGGATGCGACGTACGTGGTCTCGTCGGACTCGCCCGTGGCAGACGCCGACTCGAGGCTCCCGAGGTGGCAGCAACGGCTGTTCATCGGCCTCGAGCGGGCTCAGGGCTCCCCGGTCGACCTCGCGGAGCTGCCAGCGCGCCGGACGCTCATCGTCGGCCGCGAGCTCCCCGTGTGAGCACGGTCGGGCGGCCTAGGCTGGCTGCATGCAGACGGATGCCGCGCCCCTCGCCGTCGCGGTTGCGCAGTTCGCGCCCGGCGACGACCCCGACGCCAACCTCGCGGAGGTCGAACGCCTCGCAGGCACGGCGGTCGCGCGCGGCGCGCGACTCGTCGTCTTCCCCGAGTACTCGAGCTTCTTCACGCCCGAGCCGGGCCCGGCCTGGGTCGAGGCGGCGCAACCCATCGACGGGCCGTTCACGACCGCGCTGGCGGCGCTCGCCGATCGGCTCGACGTGCACCTCGTCGCCGGCATGATCGAGCGCCCCGCCGGCGAGGAGCGCCGCGTGGCCAACACGGTCGTCGCGATCGCGCCGGGCGAGGGCGTCGTCGCCGCGTACCGCAAGCTGCACCTCTACGACGCGTTCGGCCAGCGCGAGAGCGAGTGGGTCGCCCCCGGCGTGATCGGCGATCCCGAGACGTTCGCGGTCGGCGGCATCCGCTTCGGCCTGCAGACCTGCTACGACGCGCGCTTCCCCGAGGTCTCGCGCCGCATCGTCGACGCGGGCGCCGACGTCATCTGCATGCCGGCCGAGTGGGTGCGCGGGCCGCTCAAGGAGGCGCACTGGCGCACGCTCACGACCGCGCGCGCGATCGAGAACACCGCCTACGTGCTCGCCGCCGACCACGCCCCGCCCGTCGGCGCGGGCAACAGCATGATCGTCGACCCGATGGGCGTCGAGGTCGCCACGATCGGCGAGCAGACGGATGTCGCGCTCGCGTGGCTGTCGGCGGACCGCATCGCCGAGGTGCGGACGCGGAACCCGGCGCTCGCGCTCCGCCGCTTCGCGGTCGTCGAGCGCGAGACGCGCTGAGCCCTCGCGAGGATCAGCCCATCGCCGCGAGCCGCTCCGCCGCGGTCTCCAGCACCTCGCGTCGCTTGCAGAACGCGAACCGCACGAGGCTCCGCACGTCGTCACGGCGCTCCGGGTGCACGAACGCCGTGACGGGCACGCCGACGACCCCGGCGCGGTGGGGGAGCTCGCGGCAGAACGCGTCGCCGTCGCGCGCGCCGAGCGGCGCGGCATCCGCCACCACGAAGTAGCCCGACGCCGGGACCGACGGCGCGAAGCCGGCACTGCGCAGGCCTGCGACGAGCAGGTCGCGGCGTGCGGCGAGCTCGGCCGCGGCATCTGCGAAGAACCGGTCGGGCAGGTCGAGCCCGGTCGCGATCGCGGGCTGGAACGGCGCGCCGTTGACGAACGTCAGGTACTGCTTGACGGCGAGCACGGCCGTCACGAGATGCGCGGGAGCGGTCAGCCAGCCGATCTTCCAGCCGGTCGTGTTGAAGGTCTTGCCGCCCGACGAGATCGAGATCGTGCGGTCCCAACCGCCGGGGCGCGTCGCGATCGGCACGTGCTGCCCGTCGAACACGAGGTGCTCGTACACCTCGTCGGTGACGATGAGGGCGTCGTGCCGGTGCGCGAGCTCGACGACCAGGTCGAGCGTCGCCTCGTCGAGCAGCATGCCGGTCGGGTTGTGCGGCGAGTTGACGAGGATGACGCGCGTGCGGTCGGTCACCGCTGCGCGCAGCTCGTCGTGGTCGGGCCGCCAGTCGGGGAATCGCAGGGGCACGGTGCGGTGGATGCCTCCGGCGCGCGCGATGATCGCCCCGTACGCGTCGTACGACGGCTCGAACGTGACGACCTCGTCGCCGTCGTCGACGAACGCGAGCAGCGTCGCGGCGAGTGCCTCGGTCGCGCCCGCGGTGACGAGCACCTCGCGCGCCGGATCGACGGTCAGTCCGTACCAGCGGTGCTGGTGGCGGGCGATCGCCTCTCGGAGCACGGGCATCCCCGGGCCGGGCGGGTACTGGTTCACGCCGGTCGCGATCGCCTCGCGGGCGGCGTCGAGCACCTCGCGGGGGCCGTCCTCGTCGGGGAAGCCCTGCCCCAGGTTGATGGCGCCCGTCGAGACGGCGAGCGCGCTCATCTCGGCGAAGACGGTCGGCGCGACGCCGCCGTCGGGGGCGAGCAGCCCCGCTCCGGCTGCGGTCCGCTGCCACGGTGCGAGCGGTCGTTCGGGCATGGCATCCACGCTCACACCGTATGCCACGGTGCGGCGGCTACGCTGACTGCGGCGCTCGGGCGGTTCACGGGGGCGACATAGCTTCGACATAGGGACCGCCGACTCGCCGCACAGCTTGGAGCGGGATGCTGGCATCCGCTGGAAGGAGCGAAGATGACCGAGACCAACACCGGCGGGAACGCGCAGATCCCGGAGAACCACCCCGCGCCGACGGCGGAGGGTGCGGACGCCGCGGAGGCCGCCGCCCAGGTCGAGACCCCGCGCGCCCACGCGCCGGCCGCGCCCACGGCGCCCGCTGAAACTCCCACGGCCGCCCCGGCCGCCGCGGTTGCGCCGGCCGCCGAGCCCGCACCGCGCCCGACCGGCACCGTCTACGCGCCCGGCCAGGCCCCGCAGCCGTACATCGCGGGCCAGTACCGCCACGACCCGGCAGCACCGGCCCCGGGCCAGACGCAGCCGACCGCGCCCGTCGCCGGCGCGCCGGCGGCATACGCCGCGCCGGGCACCCCTCGGCCCGACGGCTCGGGAACGGTCCCGCCCGCCTTCGGCGGCGCCCCGACCGTGGCCCAGGAGCCCGCGCCGAAGCAGCGCCGCGTCGGTTTCGGCGTCGCCGCCGCGATCGTCGCCGCCGCCCTCATCGGCGGCGCGTCGGGCGCCGGCATCACGGCGCTCATGACGAACGACGGCGACAGCGCCGTCGAGCAGACCTCGTCGGGCACGCAGCGCATCGTCGTGAACGACGACGGCTCCGTGAACCAGGTCGCTGCCGTCGCCGCGGCCGCGAGCCCCAGCGTCGTCACCATCGAGGTGAGCGGCGGCCAGTCGGGCGGAACGGGCTCGGGCATCATCCTCTCCGAGGACGGGTACGTGCTCACGAACACGCACGTCGTCACGCTCGACGGCGCGACCGGCGACCCGTCGATCCAGGTCAAGGCCGACGACGGCTCGCTCTACTCGGCAGAGCTCATCGGCACCGATCCGCTGAGCGACCTCGCGGTCATCAAGCTGGCGGGTGCCTCGGGCCTCACGCCGATCGAGTTCGCCGACTCGAGCGAGCTCAACGTCGGCGACACCGCGATCGCCATCGGCGCACCGCTCGGCCTCTCCGGCACCGTCACGAACGGCATCGTCAGTGCCCTGAACCGCAGCATCGACGTGGAGTCCTCGGCCGCGCCCGAGACCGCGCCCGACAGCGGCGAGGGCGACCAGGGCGGGTCGGGCGACAGCCCGTTCGACTTCTGGAACTTCGACGGCCAGGAGCGCAACGGCTCGTCGGGCGGCGGCGGCCTCATCTCCATCCCGGTGATCCAGACGGACGCCGCGATCAACCCGGGCAACTCGGGCGGCGCGCTGCTCGACGGCGAGGGGAAGCTCATCGGCGTGAACGTCGCGATCCTCTCCGCCGGCGGCAGCTCGGGCGAGGCCGGCAACATCGGCGTCGGCTTCGCGGTGCCCTCGAACCTCGCCGAGCGCATCGCGGGCGAGATCATCGAGAACGGCTCGGCGACGCACGGCCTGCTCGGCGCGACGGTGACCTCGGCGCAGGCGAGCGGCGAGAGCTCGACGGTCGGCGCGCTCATCTCCGAGGTGAGCGCGGGCGGCGCCGCCGAGGCGGCGGGCCTGCAGTCCGGCGACGTCGTGACGGCGCTGAACGGCATCCCGATCACCGACCAGACCGACCTGACCGCGCAGGTGCGCGCCCTCGCGGGCGGTGCCCAGGCCGAGCTGACCTACACGCGCGACGGCGAGTCGAACACCGTGACCGTGACCCTCGGCACGTTCGAAGGCTGATCCCGGGCGATCGCTCAGACGGGGGCCGGACCGCTGGTCCGGCCCCCGTTCCTCGTGCGCGCAACCCCCGCGTCGGCACCGCGGTCGCGGGGGTCCCTGCTGCTAGGCTCGATCGACCCAGTGCACGAGTGAGGACCATGCCCGACCAGCCCCATCCGGCGGACCTGTCGCCGCCGATCGGCGTCTCGTATGTCATGCCCGTGTTGAACGATGCGTCGCACGTGCGCGCCGCGGTCGAGTCGATCCTCGCGCAGGAGTACGACGGCCCGGTCGAGGTGCTGATCGCACTCGGTCCCTCGATCGACGGCACGAACGAACTGGTCGCCGACCTCGCGTCGCGCGATGCGCGCGTCCACGTGCTCGAGAACGACGTGGGGTCCACGCCCGCGGGCCTCAACATCGGCATCCGCGCGGCCGTGCACCCCGTCATCGTCCGGGTCGACTCCCACTCGATGCTGCCGGTGGACTACACGCGCCTCGCCGTCGAGACGCTCGTGCGCACCGGTGCCGACAACGTGGGCGGCATCATGGACGCTCGCGGCGAGACGCCGTTCGAGCGCGCGGTGGCGCTCGCCTACACGACCCCCGTCGGCCTCGGCGGCTCGGCGTTCCACGTCGGCGGCCACGAGGGGCCGGTCGAGACGGTCTACCTCGGGGTGTTCCGCAGGAGCGCGCTCGAGCGCGTCGGCCTCTTCGACGAGACGATCAAGCGCGGCCAGGACTGGGAGCTGAACCGCCGACTGCGCCAGACGGGCGGGACGGTCTGGTTCACGCCCGAGCTCGCGGTGACCTATCGCCCGCGCTCGAGCCTGGAGCGACTGGCACGCCAGATGTTCTCCACCGGGCTGTGGCGGGGGGAGCTCGCCCGCCGGTTCCCCGCGGCGAACGGCCTCCGGTACTTCGTCCCGCCCGCCATGGTCGTCGGCGTGCTGCTCGGCCTCATCCTCGGCGTCGTCGGCATCCTGCAGGCGATGACGGGCCAGGCGCCGTGGCTGCTCGTGGGCTTCGTCGTCCCGCTCGTCTACGTGCTCTTCGTGGTCGTGGCGACGATCGCGTACGCGCGCCGCCGCGGCGCCGCCACGGCCGCGTGGTTCCTCGCCGTCCTGCCCTGCATCCACGTCGCGTGGGGTGCGGGCTTCGTGCTCGGGTACCTCTCGCTCACGACCAACATCGCCACGCACACGGGAAGGTGAGCATGTCGGAGCCCATGCCGGACCGGGGGATCCCGTCGAGCCTCGCCGAGCAGCGCGCGGTGACCCAGCCTCCCGAGGTCCGCGGCCGCCGGAACGCGGAGCACTGGACGGCCTCGCTGTACCTGCGCGACCTCTCGCCCTACCTGACGTGGCTGCTGCTGCACACGCGGATCTCGGCGAACGGCGTCACGGGGCTCATGATCCTGGTCGGCTGGTCGACCGCCGCGGCGCTGCTGATCCCCGGCATCTGGGGCGCGCTGCTCGCGGTGGTGCTCGGCCAGTTGCAGATGCTCGTCGACTGCTGCGACGGCGAGGTCGCGCGCTGGCGCCGCACGTCGAGCCCGGCCGGCGTGTTCCTCGACAAGGTCGGCCACTACTCGACCGAGGCGCTGATCCCGATCGCCCTCGGCATCCGCGCCGCCGCCTACCCGCTGGAGTTCCCCGCCGACTTCCTGTGGACGACGATCGCGGCCCTGCTGGCGCTCGTCATCGTGCTGAACAAGGCGCTCAACGACATGGTGCACGTCGCCCGGGCCAACGCGGGCCTGCCGAAGCTGGCCGACACGCACGGCGAGACCGCGCCGCGCGGGGGCCTCGTCGCGACGCTGCGCAAGGCGGCGCGCTTCGTGCCGTTCCACCGCCTCTACCACTCAGTCGAACTGACGCTCATCGCGTTCGCCGCGGCGGTCGTGGGCCTCTTCGTCGGCCAACCGCTGGTGGATCGTGTCGTGGTCGCCGCGCTGCTGCCCCTCGCGGTGCTCGCGCTCTTCGGCCACTTCATCGCGATCATGGCCTCTCGCCGTGTCCGTGCCTGATCCGACGTCGACGACCGGGCGGCCCCGCGTCGGGGTCGTGGTCCTGACGATGGGCCGACGTCCCGTCGAGCTCGCGCGCGGCATCCGGAGCATCCTCGACCAGGTGGACGTCGACGTCGACATCGCCTGCGTCGGCAACGGCTGGGACCCGGCGACCGCCGACCCGCCGCTCCCGCCGGAGGTGCGCACGCTGCACCTGCCGGAGAACCTCGGCATCCCGGCCGGTCGAAACCGGGGCGTCCCCGAGGTGGCGGGCGACGTGCTGTTCTTCCTCGACGACGACGCCTACCTGCCGAGTCCGTCGTTCCTGGCCGACGGATGCCGCATGCTCGCCTCTCAGCCCGACGTCGGGCTCGTCCAGCCTCGCGTGGTCGACCCGACCGGGCTCGCCTCGCCTCGGCGCTGGATCCCGCGCATCCGCAAGGGCGATCCGGCGCACTCGGGCCCGGTGTTCTCCTGCTGGGAGGGCGCGGTGCTCATGCCGAGGCACGTGTTCGATGCCTCCGGCGGCTGGGCCGACCCGTTCTTCTACGCGCACGAGGGCATCGAACTGGCCTGGCGGGTCTGGGATGCCGGCTACCGCGCCTGGTACGCGGGCGAGCTCGAGGCGGCGCATCCGGTGATCGACCCGGCGCGCCACGAGTACTACTACCGACTGAACGCCCGGAACCGGGTCTGGCTCGCGCGCCGCAACCTGCCGGCGCTCCTCGTCCCGTGCTACGTCGGGTCCTGGACGGCGATCCAGGTGCTGCGGTGGTTCCGGCAGCCCGTGGCGCTCCGCGCGTGGTTCGCGGGGTGGCGCGCCGGCTGGCGCGAGGACGCGGGGGAGCGACGCCCGATGCGGTGGCGCACCGTGTGGCGGATGACCCTCGCCGGGCGGCCCCCCGTCGTCTGACGCACGTCATGAGCGACGCGCGACGGCGGCTACCCTTGGACGGTGGAACTGAGGAGAGACGCGCGCCGCGCCGTGAAGCTCGTGCAGAACGTCATCCGCTCGCGACGTGCGCAGCGGCAGCTGGTCGACAAGCTCGCCGAGCAGGGCACGCTCGAGCCGCACCGGTTCCGGGTGGGCGTCTACTTCGCCGACGGCAAGGTCAACCTCTACCAGCTGCGCCAGTGGTACCGGCCGCTCGCGCGGCTCGCCGAGCGGCACCCGGTGCTGGTGCTCAGTCGCGCGTCGGGCGCGGCGCTCGCGCTCCTCGACGAGTCACCGGTGCCCGTGGCGTACGTCCGCCGGGTGGCGGATCTCGAGCACGTGATCCACGAGCAGGACCTGCACGTCATCTTCTACGTCAACCAGAACGCCAAGAACTTCCAGATGATGCGCTACGGTCGCCGCTGGCACGTGTTCATCAACCACGGCGAGTCCGACAAGATGTACATGACCACCAACCAGTTCAAGGCGTACGACTACGCGTTCATCGCCGGCGATGCGGCGAGGGCGCGACTGGAGAAGGTGCTCTGGGACTACGACTTCGACAAGCGCGCCATCCCCATCGGGCGCCCGCAGGCCGACCACTACCTCGACGGCAGTGTGCTGCCGTACCCGGACGACGGCCGTGAGGTGGTGCTCTACGCACCGACGTGGGAGGGGGATCGCGGTGCGGCCGCGTACGGCTCGATCGCCTCGCACGGCGTCGACCTCGTCCGCGCGTTCATCGCGAGCGGCCGGCACCGCGTGATCTACCGCCCGCATCCGCGCTCGGGCGTCGTCGACCACGAGTACGGCACCGCGAACCAGGAGATCAAGCGCCTGCTCGACCAGGCGAACGCGGCGGACCCGTCCGCGCATCACGTCGTCGACGAGGGCAAGGACCTCGGCTGGCAGCTCGCCGCCGCCGACGTCGCGATCGTCGACATCTCGGCGATGGTCTACGACCGCCTCGCAGCCGGCAAGCCGCTGCTGGTGACGCGTCCGGCGAACCCCGATGCGCATGTCGACACGGGCGGCTACCTCTCCGCGTGCGAGTGGCTCGACCGGGCCGACGGCGCGACGATGCTCGAGCGGGTCGACGACGTCGCGCACGACGCGCAGGCGCTCGAGCGGCTCGGCTACTGGGTCGAGCGCTACTTCGGCGACACGACGCCGGGCGTCACGACCCGTCGCTTCCACGACGCGGTCGACCACCTCATGGTGGAGTGGGAGCGGTTCGCGGCGCTGCACGCGACCGATCCCGAGGTCGACGACCACGATGCGGAGGGCGAGGCGGCCGAGCAGTCCGACGAGATCGAAGTCGACTGAGACCGCGCGCGACCCGATGCGATCCGCCTGCCCGGAACGTATGCTCGGGCCATGGCGCAGCTGATCACCGAGGACGATCTCGACGAGCTGGAGCTCCGCGTCGCGGATGGTCGCGGGCACGTCGCGCGGGCCGACCTGCTCGAGCGGTGGGCGACGGACGACGCGGCGTTCGAGCTGGCTGCGGGCGTGCGGCGTGCGCACCTCCTCCTCGTCGCGGCGGAGCACTTCGAGATGGCCGGCGAGCTGGACCGGGCGCTGGCCGTGGCGAGGCGCGCCGCCGAGGCATCCGACGCCGAGCCCCATGAGGCGACCGGCCGGCTCGTCGCGATCCTGCTCGCGCTCGGCGAGCGCGATGCGGCGCTGCACACGGCCGACGCGCTGCGCGGGTCGGGGAGCGGGCAGTGGTGGCGCCACCTCCACGTCGCCGAGTCGTTCGAGTTCGCCGACGAGCTCGAGCTCGCGGAACGGTGGTTCGTGATCACCCTGCGCCTCATCGAGCGCGATCCCGAGCACGACGTCGCCGATCGACTGATCGCGCTGAGCGGGCGGTTCCGGGTGCGGCGGGACGCGGGCAAGCCGGAGGACGTGCTCGACGCCGAGTCCAGCCAACTGCGCGAGCTGCTCGGGTACGAGCCGATCGCGTAGGCGGCCTCAGGCGGTCCCGGCCGGGTCGGCGCGCCGTTCCGCGCCGGGCTCGTCGGGTCCACCGGGTCCACCGGGTTCACCGCGGCCGATGGGCCCGTTCGTCGCGTCATCGCCGCCCGGGGCGACGTCCTCGTCCGAGGCATCCGCGCGATCGCCCTTCGACCCTCCGGCGGTCAGTCGTCCGAACGGCCGGCTCGCGACGCGCCCTGCGGTCGTCACCGCTCGAGCGAGACGCCGTCCGGCCGAGGTGATCGCCGTCTCGTCGCCGCGCGGCTCAAGTTCGACGGGGAGCGCGTACGGCGCGGGACCGAAGGCCAGGCGGGACTGCTGCAGGACCCGGCGCCCGAGCATGTGGTTGCCGATGCCGCCGATCGCGGCGCCGATCCCGAACGGGATGGCCCGCCCGATGATGCCGGCGCCGCCCCGGACGGCGAACTGCTTGACGAACACGTGCCGCAGCCGGTCGACGACCGAGCCCATGACGGCGCGGGGGAGCGTGCTCGTGATGATCTCGCCGAAGTAGGCGTTCTGCGGCACGCCCTTCCCGGTCGCCTGCGCGGCGAAGTGCCGGACGAGGTCGGCGCCCTCGCGACCCATCATGAGCGTCATCACGAGTGCGCGTGCGCGATCGGGGTTCTCGACGTGCAGGCCGTGCACCTCGGCGACCGACTGCGCGAAGAGCGCGGTCGCCTCGAGGAAGCCCGCGGTCTCGACACCCGAGAGTGCGAGCGTGATGCCGGTCGAGATGCCGGGGACGACGGCGGTCGCGCCGACGGCGGCGCCGCCGGTCGTGACGGCGGTCAGGTACCGGCGCTCGAGCACGCGGACGAGCTCCTCTGGGCTCGCCGTGGGGTGGTTCCGGCGGATGGCGCGGAGGTGCGCGAGCACGATCGGTCGCTGGATGGACAGCAGCCGGTCGAACCCCCGCTCGAGGCCGACGGCCCGGTCGGCGGGATCGGTCTGCGCGCCGGCGGGGCCGTGCTCGGGGCGGCCTGATGCGTTCGGGTCGGCGGATGCGTTCCTGCCGCCCGGCGCGTCGGCGTCGCCCGACACGTCGGGCCCGGCCGGCGGAGCCTCCTCGGGCGCACCGCGGCCCAGTGTCGTGATCCGGTGCACGCGTTCGGACATGGCGACGATCCTAGGCGGCGCGGATGGGAACGTCGCGGGAACCCGCCCTTCGGGGCAGGGGGCTTGACGATGCGTCAGCGCGTGCCGTAGTCGGCGTTGTAGCGGTCGAGCACCTCGTCGATCCCCGCGTCGAGGACGAGCGCGCCCTTGTCGAGGTAGAGGCCGCGCGTGCAGAACCGGCGCAGGTCGCGCTCGTTGTGGGAGACGAAGAAGAGCGTGCGCCCGCCCTCGAGGAGTTCCTCGATGCGGCGATAGCACTTCTCGCGGAACGCCTTGTCGCCGACCGCCAGCACCTCGTCGACGAGCAGGATCGGCTCCTCGAGCTGCGAGATCACCGCGAACGCGATGCGCACCTTCATGCCGCTCGAGAGGTGCTTGTACGGCGTGTCGAGGAAGTCGCCGATCTCGGCGAACTCGATGATCTCGTCGAACTTGTCGTCGATCTGCGCACGTGTCATGCCGTGCAGGCCTGCCGTGAGGTACACGTTGTCGCGGACGGTGAGGTCGTCGACGAACCCGCCGGTGATCTCGATGAGCGGCGCGACGCCGCCTTCGACGATCACCGCTCCCTCGTCGGGCAGCATGACCCCGGCGACGAGCTTCAGCAGGGTCGACTTCCCCTGCCCGTTGCGCCCGACCACGCCGATCGCCTCGCCCGGGCGCACGTCGATCGACACGTTGCGGAGGGCCCAGAACTCGTCGGGCCGGATCCGGCGCCGCCGTCGGGAGAGGAGGTCCTTGAACGACTTGCGACCGCGGCGATTGCGCCGGAATCGCACGCCGAGGTCGTTCGCGCGGATGGCTGCCTCTGGCATCAGATCTCCTTCAGCACCTGGCGCTCGGAGCTCCGGAACACCCAGAGGCCGAGGCCGAGGAACGCGAGCGACATGGCGGCGGCGACGCCGACGGCGAACCAGTCGAGCTCGCCCGGGAAGATCGCGGAACGGTACAGGCCGAAGATCCCGGTGAGCGGATTGAAGGCGGCCCAGAACTGCAGCGACTCGGGCAGGTTGGTCGTTCCGTAGACGATGGGCGAGGCGTAGAAGAGGAAGCGCAGGATGAGCTTGGTCGCGCGCTCGAGGTCGCGGAAGAAGACCACGAGCGGCGCGACGATGAGCCCGAGGCCGGCGGTCAGGATCGCCTGCAGGATGATGGCGAGCGGGAACAGGACCACCTCCCAGCCGATGCGGATGTCCTCGCCGAACCAGGCGGCGAGCAGCACGAACAGGAGCAGCACCGGGATCGAGAGCAGGAACTCGATGCCCTTCGAGAGCACGATCCGGTTGACCCAGATGGTCCGTGGCAGCTTCGTGGATCGGACGAGCTTGGCGTCCTTCAGGAACGCTCGGGTCGAGTCGGAGACCGCGCCGTTGAACCACATCCAGGGCAGCAGCCCGGCGAGCAGGAAGACGATGTACGGTTCGGTGCCGACCGGCCGCTGGAAGACCTGCGTGAAGACGAACCAGTAGATGCCCGCCATGACGAGCGGGTCGAGCACCGACCAGAGGTAGCCGAGCGCCGACGTCGAGTACCGGACCTTGAGGTCGCGCGTGGTGAGCAGCCACAGCGAATGCCGGTAGCCGTCCCATGGCGTCCGCGTGAACGGATGCGAGTCGGCGTAGCTCATCACGGTCTCATCGTAGATGCCCGGAGGCGACCCTCCGAACCGGGTGCAGGGCCGCGTCGCGGCGGGCATCGACCGCAGATGCGAGAAGCGGATGCCGCGACCGGCATCCGCTTCTCACGCTGTGGGTGGTGCGCAGGTCACACGAAGTGGTTCGCGCGCTCCAGGTCCTCCGCGAAGTCGATCTCGACCGCGTACAGGTCGGAGACGTCCATGGGCTCGACCAGCAGGCCGTTCTTCTCGATCGCGAGCTCGAGGCCGCGCTCGAAGTAGTCCTGGTCGCCGACGCGCTGGAGGTGCGCGAGGAACGTGGCCTTGTCGCGGCCGGAGATGTAGTTGATGCCGACCGCCTCGCCGAGACCGCCCTTGACGGTCTTGGAGAGCTCCTTGATGTAGCCCTCGGCCGTCGTCGTGTACTTCACCTCTTCGTCGGACACCTTCGCGGTGTTGACGGTCACGAACGACTGGTCGCGGGCGATGAAGGCGAGCGCGCGGTCGAGGATCGCCGGATCGAAGACCACGTCGCCGTTCATCCAGAGCACGCCGCCCTGCTGCGACGCCTGGAGCGCGCGCATGAGCGACTTCGAGGTGTTCGTCTGGTCGTACTCCTCGTTGTAGACGAAGGACGCCTGCGGGAACGCCTCGATGATGTGCTCGAGCTTGTAGCCGACGACGATCGTCACGACGGCGTTGCGGCCGAACGCGTGCTCGATGTTGTCGAACTGCTGGCGCATGATCGTGCGTCCGTCGCTGAGCTCGGTGAGCGGTTTGGGGAGGGAACGCCCGAGCCGGCTCCCCATGCCGGCTGCGAGGATCACGATCTGCGTGGTCATGACATCTCCTTCGTCGATCGGATGCCGGAGCACTCGATTCTGTTCGAGTTCACCGGGGATTCATCCGCAAGTTCACTTCTGGACACGCCGTTATGCCGAGTCACAGGATACCGGACGGCCGGAGTCCCTGCTGGGGGTTGCGCTCGAGCCGTAGTGCGATTGTGATGCGACGAGGGGAACACGCCCCGTTCGGACGGTTCCGCCCGCTCCGACGTGAATTCGCTGTGAGAGGTCCACGGCTGCGGGCGAGGGGGTTGGTAGGTTGTCGTGGTGACTTCCGTTTCGCGATCAGATCCTGACGACGAGACTCCCGAAGGCACGGGCACGGGGGTGTCTGATCGTCGGGGGGAATCCGTCGCGTCCGAACAGGGGCGTGACGGATCCGCCAGCGCGGGCGGGAAGTCCGCGGGCCGGACCACCGCGGCCAAGTCCGCCGCCGCGCGCTCGAGCGCCGCGAAGGTCGCGGCATCCAAGTCGGCGGCCACCAAGTCGTCGACGAAGTCCACCGCGGCCAAGTCCGCTGCGACGCGCTCGACCGCCGCCAAGCGGGCGTCCGCCGCCCGCGCCACGACCGCCGCCGACGATGCGACGGACACGACGGCGGCCGAACCGGTCAAGCCCGCTGCCAAGCGCTCGTCGGGCGCGCGGAAGCCGGCCGCATCCTCAGGCGCCGCCAAGCGCCCCGCATCCGCGGCCGCTGCGAAGCGCGCGTCGGCCAAGGCATCCGCCGACGCGCGTGCGTCCGATTCCGGAGACGGCGGGGCCGAGGCCTCCGGCTCCGCTCCGAAGCGGGCGGCCGCCGCACGTGGCGAGTCGGCCACCACGTCCGCAGCGCGAGGCAAGTCCGCCAAGTCGGCGCGCGCCGCGTCGGCGGCAGCCGCACGGTCTCGCGCGGCCGAGGCACGCAAGGCCGCGGCATCGGCTCGTGAGCGGGTGGCCGCCTCGGTCACGACGGAGACGACCGAGGCCGAGCCCAGGCAGCGACGCTCGACCCCGGAACCCGCCGCCCCGACGGACGTCGCCGCTGAGCCGATCGCCGACGAGGCCCCTGCGGAGTCCCCCGCGGAGTCGGCGCCCGTCGAGGCGCCGGCCGAGCGCGACGACGTCGTCGCCACGACCGCAGACGAGTCGGCGGACGTCGTGCGTGCGGCCGAGGTGACCCGGACCTGGCATCCGGGCGGACCCGACGAGACTCCGGCGGCGACCGACGAACCCGGCGACGCGGACTCCTCCGTCGAGGTGGTTACCGACGACGCCGGTGACCTCGAGGCGGACCCGGCGGTCGACGCCGACGCCGACGCCGCCGTCGTCGGCACGGACCTGACCGGCGACGCCATCCTGCTGGTCGGTGACGACTCCACCACCGCGGCCGAAGGGCCTGCCGAGGCCGCCGAGCCCGCCACGGACGCAGAGCTCGCCGAGCCCACGGACGCAGAGCTCGCCGAACTCGCCGACGCGCCCGAGCCGGCGCCCGGCGGCGACGACCACGAGGGCGAGCGCGGGGTCGCGGTCATCCCGCTCGGGGGTGTCGCCGCCATCACGACCCCGGCCGCCCGGAAGCAGCGGACGATCCGCGTGGCTCGCGAGGCACCCGCGTCCGACGTGCCGGTCGTCCTCTCGATCGAGGGACTCGTCAAGCGGTTCGGCGACACCACGGCGGTCGACGCGATCAGCCTCGGCATCCGCGCCGGCTCGTTCTACGGCATCGTCGGACCGAATGGCGCGGGCAAGACCACGACGCTCTCCATGATCACCGGGCTCCTCCGACCCGACGGCGGGTCGGTGCACGTCAACGGCATCGACGTCTGGAAGGAGCCGCGGGCGGCCAAGCGCATCACGGGCGTCCTGCCCGACCGGCTGCGCCTGTTCGACCGGCTCACGGGCGCCGAGATGCTCTACTACGCCGGATCCCTGCGCGGACTCGACCATCGCACCGTGCTCGATCGCAGCGCCGACCTCGCCGACGCGTTCGGCCTCGAGGACGCCCTCGACCGGCTCGTCGCCGACTACTCGGCAGGCATGACGAAGAAGATCGCCCTCGCCTGCGCCATGATCCACTCGCCGCGCATGCTCGTGCTCGACGAGCCGTTCGAGTCGGTCGACCCCGTCTCGGCGGCGAACCTCACCGACATCCTCGAGCGCTACGTCGCCGGCGGCGGCACCGTCCTGCTCTCGAGCCACAGCATGGACCTCATCGAACGCGTCTGCGACTCGGCGGCGATCATCGTGGGCGGGCGGGTCCTGGCATCCGGCACGCTCGACGAGGTTCGCCGCGGCGACACGCTCGAGGACCGGTTCGTCGAGCTCGCGGGCGGACGCAAGGCAGCGGAGGGCATGGAATGGTTGCACAGCTTCTCCGACTGAAGCTGCGGCTGCTCGGGAACATCTTCAAGCGGAGTGCATGGCAGGTCGTCGGCCTCTCCGTCGCGATCGTCTACGGGCTCGGCATCTCCGCGCTGCTCCTCCTGATCCTCGTGGGCCTCCGCTCGGTCGACGACGTCGCGCTGGTGCGCGACGTGCTCGTGGTCTGCGGTGCGGCGACCGTGGTCGGATTCCTCGTGGTGCCGCTCGTGTTCGGCGTCGACGACACCATGGACCCTCGGCGCTTCGCGCTGTTCGGCATCCCCGACCGGACGATCGCGCTCGGGCTCGCCCTGTCGGCCATGATCGGCGTGCCCGCGGTCGCGCTCGCGATCGTGCTCACGGGCACCGTCGTGACCTGGTCGCGCGGGTTCGGCTCGACGGTGTTCGCGGTCCTCGGCGCGCTGCTCGCGTTCGCGACGTGCCTCCTCGCGGCCAGGCTCACGGCCGGCATCGCCGGGCTCCTCCTCGAGACCCGGCGGGCGCGAGACGTCGGCACCGTGCTCGGCGTGCTGTTCGTGGTCATGATCGCGCCCCTTGCCGTGGCACTGACCACGGTCGACTGGGCGGCATCGGGTCGGCTCGCGATCGGCGCGATCGCGGGTCCGCTGTCGTGGACCCCCCTCGGCGCCGCGTTCGCCGTGCCGGGCGAGGCCGCATCGGGCGCGTGGGGAGTCGCGCTCGTGAAGCTCCTGATCGCCGGAGCGAGCGTGTGGCTCGGCTGGCTCGCCTGGAAGGCGCTCGTCGCGAAGATGCTCGTGACGCCGGGCCGGGAGGCGAGCGTGCGCAGCTACCACGGCCTCGGCTGGTTCGGCCGCACGACGAGCGGCCCGACCGGGGCGATCGCGGCGCGCAGCACCACGTACTGGTTCCGCGACTCGCGCTACTGGGTGTCGCTGCTGATGGTGCCCATCGCGCCGGTCCTGGTCATGCTTCCGCTCGGCATCGCCGGCGTGCCGTCCATGTACCTGGGGCTCATCCCCGTGCCGCTCGTGTGTCTCCTGCTCGGCTGGAGCCTCCACAACGACACCGCCTACGACAACACCGCGATCTGGCTGCACGTCGCCTCGGGCGTGCGCGGCGCGGCCGACCGCTTCGGTCGCCTCGTGCCCGTCCTCGTCGCGGGCATCCTCGTGATCGGACTCGGCAGCGCCGTCACCGTGTTCGTGCTCGACGACTGGCGCCTCCTGCCGTCGCTGCTCGGCGTGAGCACCGCGCTGCTGCTCGCCGGGCTCGGCGTCGGGTCGATCACGTCGGCGGCGATGCCCTACCCCGTGGTCAAGCCCGGGGACAGCCCGTTCCAGCAGCCGCAGTCGACCGGCGGCATCACCGCGCTGGTGCAGTCGCTCGCGATGTTCGCCGCGCTGCTCATCGCCGCGCCCGCGATCTGGTTCGCCGCACTCGGCATCTTCGACGATCCGTCGTGGCACATGGTCTCCCTCGCGGCGGGCGCCGGGCTCGGCGTGCTCGTGCTCGTCATCGGCGTGTTCGGCGGCGGGCGCGTCTTCGAGCGTCGGGCTCCCGAGATCGTCGCGGCGGCCGTCCGGGCCTGACGGCGGCGTAGACTTCTCGGCATGATCCGACCCGCGCAGGCGAGCATCGCCGACCCCGACGCGCCCGGCGGCGGCACCTCGGTCCTCGACCGCGAACTCGAGAAGCTGCTCGAAGAGGAGCACATCGAGCCCGGCGACCACGAGCGGTTCTCGCACTACGTCAAGAAGGAGCAGATCCTCGAGTCGGCGATGACCGGCAAGCCGGTCCGCGCGCTGTGCGGCAAGAAGTGGACGCCCGGCCGCGACCCGGAGAAGTTCCCGGTCTGCCCGGCGTGCAAGGAGATCTACGAGCGGATGAAGAAGGGCTGACGCCCCCGCTGCGACGGACCGCTCAACGGTACGTCGTCGGGATCACCGGCTCGCCGCGGCCGAGGCGGAACGCCTCGATCGGCAGTTCCTGCATGACCTCGGCGCGGTGCGCGCGAGCGGCCTCGACGCCCGCGTGACCCGTGTACGAGGCATCTGCTCGGCCCTCGTGCATGAGCCGCACCATGAGCGGCCGCAGCTGGTCGTCGGCCGCGAACTCGTCCTCGCCGTCGGGGCCGTCGCCGACGAAGACGAGTTCCTCGCGTGCGGTGCGCGTGGAGTCGATGCGGCGGGCCGCGTTCTTGCGGCCGCCGATGCTGGTCTTCTTCGTGGACGCCTTGGCGACGTTGACCCACTCGCCGTCGCCGCCGCGCCGTGCGACGAGCTTGTACACCATGCCGGCGGCGGGGAAGCCCGAGCCGGTCACGACGGACGTGCCCACGCCGTAGGCGTCGACCGGCGCACCGGAGAGCGCCGCGAGCGTGAACTCGTCGAGGTCGCTCGTCACCGTGATCCGCGTGTTCACCGCGCCGAGTCCGTCGAGCTGTTCGCGCACGGCGGCGACGACGGTCGGGAGGTCGCCCGAGTCGATGCGGACCGCGCCGAGTCCGGTGCCGGCGACGCGGACCGCGGTCTCGACGCCGGTGGGGATGTCGTACGTGTCGATGAGGAGCGTGGTCCCGGGGCCCATGGCGTTCACCTGCGCGCGGAAGGCGTCCTCCTCGCTGTCGTGCAGCAGCGTGAACGCGTGCGCGGCGGTGCCCATGGTCGGGATGCCCCACGTGCGACCGGCCTCGAGGTTGCTCGTTGCGTCGAACCCGGCGATGTAGGCCGCGCGTGCGGCGGCGACGGCGGAGCCCTCGTTCGTGCGGCGCGAGCCCATCTCGGCGATCGGCCGGCCGAGCGCGACCGACACCATGCGTGCGGCGGCGCTCGCGACCGACGAGTCGTAGTTCAGCACCGAGAGCACGAGGGTCTCGAGCATGACCGCCTCGGCGAACGGCGCCTGGATCGTCACGAGCGGCGAGCCCGGGAAGTAGGCCTCGCCCTCGCGGTAGCCCCAGACGTCGCCATGGAAGCGGTAGTCGGCGAGCCAGTCGATCGTCTCGTCGCGCACGACGCGCTGCTCGCGGAGGAACTCCAGTTCGGCGTCCTCGAATCGGAAGCGCTCGATCAGGTCGAGCATGCGCCCGGTGCCCGCGACGATGCCGTACCGTCGCCCGTCGGGCAGGCGCCGGGCGAAGGCCTCGAACAGGCTCTCGCGGTGGGCGGTGCCGTCGAGGAGCGCGGCATCCACCATGGTGAGCTCGTAGCGGTCGGTGAACAGCGCAGCAGACCCGGTCACCCGGCCAGCCTAGTGCGCGGGGTCAGGATGTCGCGGCGGCGGCGCTCGGCGGGGCGGCGGCGCTCGGCGGGGCGGCGGGCCGACGGGCGCGCGTCCTCGTGCGAGCGGGGGTGCGGGCGCGGAATCCGACCGCGAGCACGTTCGCAGCGGTGACGAGGGCGAGGCCAGCGAGCTGCCACGGCGCGATCGCCTGGCCGAGGATCACGAGTCCGGCGAGGGCGGCGGAGGCCGGGTGCACGCTCTGCAGGACGGCGAACCGCTGCCGCGGCATCCGTCGCAGCACCACGAGGTCGATCGAGTAGGGGAGTGCGGACGAGAGCAGCCCCGCGATCGTGCCGACGCCGAGGACCAGCGCGATCGCGCCGGGTTCGAGGCCGAGGAGCACCACGACGAGGAGCGGCGCGGTGAGGATCGCCGCGACGGCGGTCGCGATCGCCGTCGCCTGCACGCCCGGCAGCGACCGCCCGGCGCGCTGGCTGAGCAGGATGTACGCGGCCCACGCGGCGCCCGCCGTGAGCGCGAACACGACGCCGAGCAGGTCGATCCCCGGCACGGTGCCGGTGAGGAGGACGACCCCCGCGGCCGCGAGGATCGCGGCGACGAGGTCGAGCCGGCGGCGCGAGCCGAGGAGGGCGAGGGCGAGCGGCCCGAGGAACTCGATCGTGACCGCCGGACCGAGGCCGATGCGCTCGATCGCGGCGTAGAGCGTGAGGTTCATGACGACGAGCACGCCGCCGAGGAGCATCGCGGGTCGCACCGCCGGCCAGGTGAGGTCGCGTCGGCGCGGGCGGGCGATGGCGAGCAGTGCCACGGCGGCGACGAGCTGGCGGAGCGCGACGGCGCCCGCAGGGCCGACGAGGGGGAAGATCGTCGCGCCGATCGCTGCGCCGACCTGCACGGACGTCGCGCCGCCGACGACCGCGACCCCGCCGCCGATCCCGTCTCCGCTCATTCGCGCCATGCGATTCACGCTACGTCGGTATTGACGCGCCGAGAAATGCAATGCACGCACATTGATACGCTGAACGCATGGAAATGGAGCTGCGGCACCTTCGCGTCCTCGTCGCCGTCGACGACGAGCGATCGTTCACGGCCGCGGCCGACCGGCTCGGGATGTCGCAGGCCGCCGTCTCCCGGTCGCTCGCCGCACTCGAGCGCACGGTCGGGGCGACGCTGATGCACCGGACGACCCGGCGCGTGGAACCGACCGAACCCGGCACCGCGCTCGCCGGCACCGCGCGCCGCGTCCTCGCCGAGCTCGATCGGGCGGTCGCGTCCCTGCGCGGCGAGCGCGCCGTGATCCGGATCGGGTACGCCTGGGCGGCGCTCGGCGCGCACACCACGTCGGTGCTCCGCGCCTGGAACCGCGCGCATCCCGAGGACCCGATCCGACTCGTGCGCATCAACTCGCGCGACGCGGGGCTCCTCGACGGGCACGTCGACCTCGCCGTCGTGCGGCACCCGGTGCTGCCGCCCGACCTGCGATCCGAGGTCGTGGGCCGCGAGCAGCGGGTCGCCGCGCTGCCCGTCGACCATCCGCTCGCCGACCGCGACACCGTCTCCCTCGCCGACCTGACGCCGTGGGAGGTCGCGGTCGACCTGCGGGCCGGCACGACGACGGCCGAGCTCTGGGAGTCGCGGGGGATCGCGTCGCCGCGCCTCACGTCGAGCGGCGACGTGGAGGAGTGGCTCGACCTCATCGCCGCAGGCGACGCGATCGGCGTCACCTCCGAGGCGACCGCGCACCACCTCCCGCGGCCGGGGGTGGTGTTCGTGCCGATCGACGACGCTCCGCCGATGGAGGTGCGCATCGCCTGGCACCGGAACCACCGGCATCCGTCGACCGGGCGCATCGCGCGCGCCGTGCGCGCGGCGTACACGTCGGCGGCCGCCGACGAGGCCGGCGCCGCGCACGGCTGATCTAGGCTGGTGGCTCGTGAGTGATGCACCGATCGGGATCTTCGACTCCGGCGTGGGCGGCCTCACCGTCGCCCGCGCGGTGCGCGACCAGCTCCCGAACGAGTCGATCCTCTACGTGGGCGACCTCGAGCACTCGCCCTACGGGCCGAAGCCGATCGCCGACGTGCGCCGCTATGCGCTCGCCGTGCTCGACGACCTCGTCGCGCAGGGCGTGAAGATGCTCGTGATCGCGTGCAACACCGCGTCGTCGGCGATGCTGCGCGATGCGCGCGAGCGCTACGACGTGCCGGTCGTCGAGGTCATCCAGCCGGCGGTGCGGCGCGCGGTCGCAACGACCCGCACCGGCCGCGTCGGCGTGATCGGCACCGCCGGCACCGTGCAGTCGCGCGCGTACGACGACGCCTTCGCCGCCGCGCCGCACCTCGACCTCTCGTCGGCGGCCTGCCCGCGCTTCGTGGAGTTCGTCGAGTCCGGCGTCACCACGGGCCCCGAGGTGCTCGCCGTCGCCGAGGAGTACCTCGCGCCGCTCCGGGACGGCGGCGTCGACACGCTCGTGCTCGGCTGCACGCACTACCCCTTCCTCACGGGCGCGATCTCGTACGTCATGGGGGAGGGCGTGAGCCTCGTCTCGAGCGACGTCGAGACGGCGAACGACGTCTACCGCGTGCTCGTCTCCCAGGGCCTCGAGCGACGCTCGCCCGAACCGCCCGTGCACCGCTTCGAGGCGACGGGCGGATCGAGCGCGGCGTTCCTCGACCTCGCGCACCGCCTCATCGGCCCGGAGATCTCGCAGGTCGAGCTCGTGCAGACGGGCGTGCTCACGCTCCCCGTCGCATCGCCGGCCGCGCCCACCACCTCATCCGGAACCGCCGCGCCCGCGGCATCCGTCACCGACAGGAGAACCCAGTGACCGAGACCCCCGACCTCGTGCGTGCCGACGGCCGCACCCCCGACGCGCTGCGCGACGTCGTCATCGAGCGCGGATGGAGCGCGCACGCGGAGGGCAGCGCGCTCATCTCGTTCGGGAACACGAAGGTGCTCTGCACCGCGAGCTTCACCAACGGCGTGCCGCGCTGGATGACCGGCAAGGGCAAGGGCTGGGTGACCGCCGAGTACGCGATGCTGCCGCGCTCCACGAACACGCGCAACGACCGCGAGTCGGTCAAGGGCCGCATCGGCGGCCGCACGCACGAGATCAGCCGGCTCATCGGCCGGAGCCTCCGCGCCGTGGTCGACATGAAGTCGCTCGGCGAGAACACCATCCAGATCGACTGCGACGTACTGCAGGCCGACGGCGGCACGCGAACCGCGGCCATCACGGGCGCGTACGTCGCGCTCGCCGACGCGATCGAGTGGGCGCGCGGCAAGCGGTTCATCGCGCAGAAGGCGACGCCGCTCATCGACACCGTCTCGGCGGTGTCGGTCGGCATCATCGACGGCACCCCGATGCTCGACCTCGCCTACGTCGAGGACGTCCGCGCCGAGACCGACATGAACGTGGTCGCGACGGGCCGGGGCCTCTTCGTCGAGGTGCAGGGAACCGCCGAGGGCGCGCCGTTCGACCGTCGCGAGCTCGACCAGCTGCTCGACCTCGCGCTCGCCGGCACGACCGAGCTCACCGCGATCCAGCGGGCGGCGCTCGAGGCGCCGCTCGCGGGCGCGGACGCGAGCGCCGCGGGCTGATCGGGGGCCGACGGATGCCGCAGTCGCTCGAGGTCGTCCTCGCCACGCACAACGCCCACAAGGTCGCCGAGTTCCAGCAGATCCTCGGGGCCGAGTTCCCGGGCATCACGGTGCTGCCGTACGACGGGCCCGAGCCTGTCGAGGACGGCACGTCGTTCGACGAGAACGCGTTCATCAAGGCGCGTGCCGCGGCATCCCACACGGGTCGCATCGCGCTCGCCGACGATTCCGGGATCGCGGTCGACGTGATGGGCGGCTCACCGGGCATCTTCTCGGCGCGCTGGGCGGGGCCCGGGCGCGGCGCCGAGGCGAACCTCGAGCTGCTGCTCGCGCAGCTCGGCGACATCCGCGACCCGCATCGCACCGCGCACTTCCACTGCACGATCGCCCTGGTGGTGCCGGATGCCTCGGGCGGCGAGCCGCACGAGTTCGCCGCGGTCGGCGCGTGGCCCGGGCGCATCGCGACCGAGCGTGCCGGCGTCAACGGCTTCGGCTACGACCCGATCTTCCTGCCCGACGGCTTCGACGTCTCGGCCGCGGAGCTCGCGCCCGACGTGAAGAACGCCCACAGCCACCGGGCGCGCGCGTTCCGGGCGCTGCTGCCCGAGCTGGAACGCGTGGCACGGTTCGGCTGAACCCGGGCCGCGAGAACGGGACTCATTCCCATCACCGGCGAGCGGCGGCATCCGTGCCTACGCTGGAGGGGATGGGACACTCGCACGACCACGCCGCCGACGCGCACGCCGCCGGCCGCCGACGCCTCGCGATCGCGATCGCGATCATCGCGTCGTTCGTCGTCGTGCAGGTCGTCGGCGGCGTCCTGACGGGCTCGCTCGCGCTGCTCGCGGACGCCGGCCACATGACGAGCGACCTGCTCGGCCTCGTGGTCGCGCTCGGCGCCGCGATCGTCGCCGCCAGGCCAGCGAACGACCGGCAGACCTACGGCTTCCGCCGGTTCGAGGTGTTCGGCGCCCTCTTCAACGGCGTGCTGCTCGTCGTCGTCGCGGTCGCGGTGACCGCGAGTGCGATCGGCCGGCTCGCCTCCGGCGCGTCGGGCGAGGCCCATGAGGTCGCCGGCGGTCCCATGCTCGTCATCGCGATCGTCGGCCTGCTGGCCAACGTCGCCGCGCTGCTCGTGCTCCGCGGCGGGGTGTCGCAGTCGATCAACCTGCGTGGCGCGTACCTCGAGGTGCTCGGCGACACGATCGGCTCGGTGCTCGTCATCGCGGCGGCGATCGTGATCCTCGTCACGGGCTGGGACGCGGCCGACCCGATCGCGTCGCTCCTCATCGCGGGGCTCATCGTGCCGCGCGCGGTCGTGCTGCTGCGCGACGTGATGCGCGTGCTCAGCCAGTCGGTGCCCGCCGAGACGGATGTCGCGGAGATCCGCGATCACATCCTCGACACCGACGGCGTGGTCGCCGTGCACGACGTGCACGTGTGGGCGATCACGACCGGTGCGCACGTGTTCAGCGCCCATGTCGAGGTCGAGCCCGCCGTGTTCGCGGAGGGGCGGGTCGGTGCACTGCTCGATGAACTGGGCGGATGCCTCGACGAGCACTTCGACGTCGAGCACTCGACCTTCCAGCTCGAGCCGTCGGGCCGCGGGCGCCGCGAGTCGGCGACGCACGCCTGAGCCCGTGGGCGCAGCCTTGACGTCTGCGCGCACCAGATGTATCGTGACGCGATATACCGCAGTTCGATACATTCGACGATCGAGGGACGATGAGCGCCGAGACCCAGCCGAAGGACCTGCTTCCGCTCAGCGAGCCGGTCTTCCACATCCTGCTCTCGCTCGCCGACGAGGAGCGGCACGGGTACGGCATCATGCGCGAGGTGCGCGATCGGACCGAGGGATCGATCGTGCTCGCACCCGGGACGCTCTACGGAGCGATCAAGCGGCTCCGTGCGCTGGGGCTGATCGAGGAGGCGGCCGCGCGGGTCGACCCCGAGCTCGACGACGAGCGGCGCAAGTACTACCGGATCACCGGTCTCGGTGAACGCGTCGCCGCGGCCGAGGCCGCCCGCGTCGCGGCCCTCGCCCGGCAGGCGGTGCTCAAGCGATTGCTCACGGGGTGGGGTGAGGTCTGATGTCCACGCCCGGCATCGAGGGGCGTCTCTTCGGCGCCGCGATGCTGATGCTGCCCGGTGAGTTCCGCTCCGAGTACGGCGAGGAGATCCGGGTGCTGGCCCGCGACACCGTCCGCGAGGCGCAGTCGCAGGGCGCCCGCTCCGCGCGATCGGCGCGGGTGCGGATCGTCGTCGACCTGGTGCTGGCGGCGATGCGCGAACACGCACGGAAGGAGTCCGTCATGCACGTCAACCTCGCCGGCCTCGGAGCCGGCATCGCGACCGCGATCGGCCTGCCCATGATCGTGGCGAGCTATTCGAGCTACGGATTCTGGGGGCTCGTCCGCCAGACCGGCGCAGTGGTCGGATTCGATTCGGCCGACGTCGCCGTCCATCCGACGATCGTGCTCGTCGGGGCCGTGCTGACCGCGATCGGCCTCCTCGCGCTCGTGCATCGCCTCTCCGCCGCCGCGGCGGCGACCCTGTCGACGCTCCGCGTCGTGGCAGTGGTCGGCAGCGCGATGGTCGGCCTCGGGGGCGTCTCGATGCTCAGCTACGCGCTGCCGACGGCCTCGCCGTGGCGTGGCGCGTTCGACCTCGTCGGCAGCATCCTGCTCGGTGCGGGGTTCCTCGCGATCCTCGGCGTCCTCATCGTCGCCGGCGTCATCTCGGTCCGCACGCGTGCCCTCGGTGCCCTCAGCTTCACGCCCCTCGCGGTCGTGGGCAGCCTCGGGCTGCTGCTGGGCGTCGCGCTCCTCGGATTCGCGAGCGGCGTACCGATGGAGGTGTTCCTCCGCGGACCCGCGATGGCGATCGCGGTGTGGCTCGTGCCCGTGACGTCGGTCCTCCTCGGCGCCGGGCTCGCGCTCACGCCTGCCCCGTCCGGAGCTCGGGCGCGAGGGCGCGAACCCCACCCTGCGTGACCCGGCCGCCGGTTCAGGCTCGGCGCCGCGAGCGGCGCCCCGCCATGGCCGCGCAGAGCGCGCCGATCGCCAGGAACACGGTGCCGAGCAGCGCCCCGGTCACGCTCGGCCCGTCGTGGTCGATGAACATGAACGCCGGCTCGGCGGCGCCGGTCCCGCGCTGCACCCAGTAGCCGATCGACTGCACCCACGACAGGGTGCCGACCGCGAGAGCGGCGACCGCGCCGGCGATCCACCATGTGCGTCCGTTGCGTTCGTCCATCCCGACCACCTCCACTGCGGGCTGATGCCGCGTCTCGGGTCTTGTCGCAGTGTATGACGCCCAGCGTTATATCGCAATGCGATACATACCGAGGATCGTGCGCGCGTGAGGGCGAGACCGTGGGCGCGACGGGGTGGTTCGCCGGCGGATCAGTCGTGCGGCGGGCGATCCTCGCCGTGCGCGTCGCCGTGGTGCGGGTGGTCGCCGTCGAGGTGCGGCGGGCGGTCGAACACGTCGGGGTCGAGCACGAGCTCCTCGGCCTCCTCCTCGTCGGTCACCACGTCCTCTCCGGCGGCCTCGGCCTTCTTCGCCTTGCGGCGCTCGCTGAAGTAGTGCCACGCGGTGACGAGCGCGGTGCCGCCGACGGCCACGAGCAGGATCAGGTCGATGTACTCGCGCACGAGGAAGGCGATCGGGGGGATGAAGCTGACGGCGTAGCCGAACATCGTCAGTCCGAAGCCCCAGAGCACCGCGCCGATGAAGTTGTAGAGCGTGTAGCGCGCGCGGTTCATGTGGCCGACGCCCGCGGCGACCGGCGCGAAGGTGCGCACGATCGGCACGAAGCGCGCGAGGATGATCGTCAGCCCGCCGAAGCGCTCGAAGAACGCGTTCGTGCGCTCGACGTTCTTGACGCTGAAGAGCCCGCTCTCCTTGCGTTCGAACACCCTGGGGCCGCCGCGATGGCCGATCTCGTAGCCGACCTCGCCGCCGACGAACGCCGAGACGCCGATGAGCAGCGCCACGATCCAGACCGTGACGCCGAACACGCCGGCCGGCGGCACGAGCTCGGAGTTCGAGAGCAGGCCCGAGATGACGAGCAGCGTGTCGCCCGGCAGCAGGAACCCGACGAGCAGGCCGGTCTCGGCGAAGACGATGAAGCAGACCACGAGCAGTGCCCACGGCCCTGCGCCCTGGATGATCGTCTCCGGGTCGAGCCACGGGATGAGCGCGGTGTGGATCACGGCGTGGTGCTCCTGTCGTCGGACTCGGCCGCGGCCGGTCCCGGTCGGCTGGGGTGTTCGAGCAGTCTAGCGAGCGGATGCCTCGCGGCGATCGGGGCAGCCCCCGAATCCGCCGTGAGCAGGACGCGCACGTCGGAGGCCGGGCCGAGGCATCCGTTCACCGCTCGTCGACGCGGCGGAAGCGGGGGATGAGCGCCCCGTCGACCTCGACCTGCTCGGCGAACATGTGGGCCGGCCGCACCCAGACGCCCCGATCGCCGTACAGCTGTCGGTAGACGACGACCCACTCCTCGGTCTCGCTGTGCCGGGCGAGCGTGAGGACCTCGTAGCGGCCGCCCTTGACGTGCTCGTAGGTGCCGGGGGAGACGGCGGGCGGTTCGGGCACGTGCGGCATGGGGACATCGTACGGAGCCTGGACGTCCACCCCGACGCGTCCGCCGGCGGGCGTTCGCGTGGCGCCGGTCGAGACCGAATCGAGCCGAGCGCGGAAGGTGGGACTTGAAATCTCCTCGACCCTCCAGCGATCACGGGGGAGTTGACTCGATCGCCTGATCAGGCGTCCAATCCTCGATTCCCTTCGATCGCGTTCGATGCTGTTCAGTGCCCACAGGGTGTGGGCAGATGTGCGGTCAGGCGTCGCTCGTGGCCGACCACGCACGGCTGGAGGCCATCGAGCGCGCTTGAGTCGATCCAGAGCAAGGGCGCGAGGCCGCCGGCCTGATGACGGCGCAGGTCGCGCCAGCCTCGCGATCGGTCGAGGCGATGCGACCACCAATCAACCTAAACCCAGCCCGCGATGGCGAGTCCGCCGAAAAGCGGGACGAACATCGCTGCGAAGGCCGCGAGGGGAATCACAGCGACCATGTAGTACGGCTTCCCCCGTCTGGTCTTGAGGAGTCTGATTCCGAGGTAGACCGCGACGAGAAAGAGTGCGATGACTCCCAAGAACATCACGTTGGAGCCGCTGGCAATAGCGAAATCGTCCGCGCCGCAACCGAGCAGCGGGTCGCATAGATCGCGCCTTTTCCCAAAGCCCGCTTGGCCGAACGCGACGATCACGAACGCGCCAAACAGCAGCGCAATATCGAGTGCGACGGTCCAGAAGGTCGCCATCCGATAAGAGTCTTCGTCCACAGGCGTCAAATTAGCGCGCCAGCGGAAGCGTCACCGCCTACGACTGGCCGCGTGTCCCTCGGTGCGACGTGACGAGACCCCCGTGCGTTCCACTCGCCGGGGGGACTCGTTCCATGCGCCGTCGCCCTTCTTCCCCGAGTCGAGATGGAACCGATCCATGACTTGAGGCACACCGCGGCCGCGCTCGCGGTGGCCTCGGGGGCGCACGTCCAGGCGGTGCAGCGCATGCTCGGGCACGCCTCGGCGGCGATGACGCTGGACGTCTACGCCGACCTGTTCGACGACGATCTGGACGGCGCCGCGACCCGTCTGGACGACGGCGCTGCGCGTGCTGGTGTGGGCAGAGTGTGGGCACGCGCCGCCTCGGGGGCATGAGCGAGGCCCCGACTCCCGCGTGATTGCTGGGAAGTCGGGGCCTCTGATCTCCGAGTGCGGAAGGTGGGACTTGAACCCACACGCCCGAAGGCACAGGAACCTAAATCCTGCGTGTCTGCCGATTTCACCACTCCCGCGAGTGCCCGTTCAGTCTAGGCGGCGATGAGGCGCCGGCCCGGCAGGGGCCCGGCATCGCCGAGGCATCCGCCCCTTGTCGGCGTCGCCGCATCTCGGCCAGACTGCCGCCCATGGGGGCAACGGATGACACGACCGCGCGCCGCGACGTCCTGGTGATCTTCGGCATCACCGGCGACCTCGCCCGCGTGATGACCTTCCGATCGCTGTACCGGCTCGAGCGGCGGGGTCTCCTCGACTGCCCGATCGTCGGGGTCGCGTTCGAGGACTGGACGAAGGACCAGCTCGCCGAGCGTGCGAGAGAGAGCATCGCGGCGACGGAGGGCGAGGTCGACGACGCCGTCCTCGGCCGGCTGATGGATCGCATGTCGTACGCGCACGGCGACTTCGGCAGGCCCGAGACGTACGAGGGCGTGGGGAAGGCGATGGGCGGGGCGGAGCATCCGCTCTTCTACCTCGAGGTGCCGCCGAACCTGTTCGCGACCGTCGTGAAGGGCGTCGCGGGCGCGGGGCTCGCGACGAACGCGCGGTTCGTGATCGAGAAGCCGTTCGGGCACGACCTCGCCTCCGCGAAGGCGCTCGCCGACGAGCTGCACTCCGTCGTCGACGAGTCGCAGCTGCTGCGCGTCGACCACTACCTCGGCAAGGTCGGGCTCGAGGAGATCCCGTTCCTGCGCTTCGCGAACACGATGCTCGCCCCCGCGTGGAACCGAGACCACGTCGACCACGTGCAGATCTCGATGACCGAGGCGTTCGGGGTCGACGATCGCGGGCACTTCTACGATCCCGTCGGCGCGCTCCGCGACGTCGTCGTGAACCACCTGCTGCAGGTCGTCGTCGCCGTCGCGATGGAGGCGCCCGACCCGGGCGACCGCTCGTCGATCGGTCGACGGCGGACCGAGCTGCTGCGCGAGATCGTGCCGGCGGACCCGGCGCGGTACGTCCGCGGGCAGTACGACGGCTACCGCGACGTCGACGGCGTCGCCGCCGACTCGACGACCGAGACGTTCGCCGCGCTCGAGCTCCGGATCGACAACCCGCGATGGGCGGGCGTGCCGTTCTTCATCCGCACCGGGAAGCGGCTCCACGTCACCGAGGCCGAGGTGCGCATCGTCTTCCGCGAGGCTCCGTCGCTGGGGTTCGGGTTGCGCGGCGACCACCCGCCGTCGAACGAGCTCGTCGTGCGGCTCGGTCCGACCTTCGGCGTCCGCGTCGCGCTCGTGGCGCAACGAGTGGATGCCGCCGACCCCGAGCTCGCGGAGCTCGACGTCGGGTTCGCCGCGGCGCCCGGCGAGGCGCCGACCCCGTACGAGGTGCTGTTCGAGGCGGCGCTCGCCGGCGGCGGGATGCGGTTCGCCAGCCAGGGGACGATCGACGCCGAGTGGCGCGTCATCCAGCCCCTGCTCGATGCGCCGCCCGAGGTGCATCCGTACGAGCCGGGTACGTGGGGGCCGTCGGCCGCCGACGCACTCGTCGAAGGGCGGGGCGGATGGCGCGAGCCCTGGCTCGACGGGTGACGCCGACCGGCCGCCGACTCCGACCCGCAGCCGACCTCAGCCCGCCGCGCGGTCGTCGCCCGCGAACCGCTGGACGAGCTGCGCCTTGCGGCGGATCGCCTGCTCGTCGGTCGGCAGGTCCCAGATCGTGACGTGGTCGTCGGGCCCGACCGTCTCGACGCCCGTCGACGTCACGATCTCGATCTCGTCGTGTTCGATCCCGAACAGGTCGGCGCCCGTGCGGGCGCCCCAGCGGACGATCGTCCCGATCGGCTCGCCGTCCGGCCTGGCGAGGACGTGGCCGACGTGCTGGGGCCCGAGACTCCTGGCCGACAACCGACGGAGCGGTCGGGGCTCGCCGCCCGTCGGGTTCGGCCAGCACACCCTGCACGAGCGCACTCCGGGGAGGTCGCGTGCGGCCTGCCGCGTGATCAGGTTCGGCAGCGGGAGCCGGTAGTCCGGGTCAGAGGCGAGACGCCTCCGGTGCGGTTCGGTCCACCTCGACGGACGATCCAGGTGCGACTCGATCGAGGCGCATTCGAGGCGGTGCAGCATCTGCTCGCGCGCCGAGCCGCCACGGGTCACGGCGTATTCGGCGCCCGAGGCGAAGCCGCGCCGGAGCTCCGCGACCTCCTCGGCGACGATGCGCGCGACGAGGTCGTCGACGGCCTCGCTCCGGTATGCGTCGTCGTCGCCGGTGGGCGCGGCGCCGACCTCCGGGGTGCGTGCGGGTTCGGGTCCGGTCATCGCGTTCGCTCCGTTCTCGTCGCCCCCCGCGACCGTGTCTCTCGGCCGAGAGTAGTCAGGCGGTGCACCCCGGCGCGCGGCGACGCGCGGGCGTGTCGGTGCGGTGGCACCCGAACGCGGGGGTCCGCCGCGCGCCGGGCCGCGGCATCGGCCCACGCTGCGCCCGGAGTGCGGTTGACTGGAGCCATGGCGCATCGGCAGCGTGGACGACGGGCGGGCTCGACGTGAGCGGGGGTGTCGGCCGCGGATTCGGGCCCGGTCGGGGTGTCCCGGGCGACGGGGAGCCGACGCGGCGGCCGTCGATGGCCGCGATCATCGGCATCGCGCTCGCCGTGTTCGCGTTCCTCCTGCCCTCGTGGTGGGCGCTGCCCGTCGCGGCGATCGCGATCGTGCTCGGCGTGGTCGGGCGCCGGCAGTTCCGCGCCGACCCGATCACCGGGCCGGGATGGCTGTCGCTCACGGCGATCATCCTCGGAGCGTTCGTGCTCCTCGGGCAGATCGCCATCCTCGTCACCGCCCTCGTGTCGACGCCGGTCTGAGCCGACGACGCCCCGTACGGGGGACAGTCCGACGCGCGACCGCGTCGATAGGGTGGCGAGACACGACCAGCGACGACGAAGCGGACGACGGGAGGAGGCTCCGTGGCCCAGCTCGGCTCGATTCTCGTGATCTCCGACGACGCCCGGGCGATCGCCGACCTCAGCGGCATCCTCGAGGAGGACCGCTACACCGTCCTCACGGCCGAGGGGGATCCGGCTCACGCGCACGCCGCCCTCGCGCACGGACCCGACCTGATCGTGCTCGATGCAGGTCTCCGGCGCGCCGACCCGTTCGCGCTCGCCGCCGAGTTGCACGGCGCCGACGAGACCCACGACCTGCCGGTGATCTTCATGGCCGCCGACGCCGACGTCGAGACCCGCGTGCGCGGGCTCGAGGCGGGCGACGACCTCATCGGGATCCCGTTCGACGCCCGCGAGGTGCTGGCGCGCATCGAGCGCCAGGTCACGGTGTCGAAGGTGCGGATGGCGCTGCGCGAGTCCGAGGCGAAGTTCCGCTCCGTCATGGAGTCGGCGATCGACGCGATCATCTCCGCCGACGCGGCAGGTGTCATCCGCAGCTGGAACAGCGCGGCCACCGCCCTGTTCGGCCACACCGAGGCCGAGGCGATCGGCCGGCCGCTCGAGCTCGTGATCCCCGAGCGGTTCCGCGAACTGCACCGCACGGGCATCCACCGCGTCAGCACGGGCGGTGAGACGCACGTCATCGGTTCGACCGTCGAGCTCGCCGCCATCCGCAACGACGGGTCGGAGTTCCCGATCGAGCTCTCGCTCGCGACCTGGTTCCTCGACGAGGACCGCTACTACACGGGCATCATCCGCGACATCAGCGAGCGCAAGCAGGCGGAGCAGAAGTTCCGGTCGGTGACCGAGTCGGCGATCGACGCGATCATCTCGGCCGACCACACCGGCCGCATCATGTCGTGGAACTCGGCCGCGACCCGCATCCTGGGCTACGACGAGGACGAGGCGGTCGGGCAGCAGCTCGAACTCGTCATCCCGCCCGAGTTCCAGGAGCTGCACCGGGCGGGCATGAAGCGCTACACCGAGACCGGCGAGGCCCACGTCATCGGCACGACGGTCGAGCTCTCGGCGATCACGAAGTCCGGCGAGCAGATCCCGATCGAGCTGTCGCTGTCGACGTGGACCGTGCACGAGGACCGCTACTACACGGGCATCATCCGCGACATCGGCGAGCGCAAGGCCGCCGAGGAGGCGCTCCGCCAGAGCGCGCAGCAGCTCCGCGAGCGGACCGACGAGCTGCGCGGCAAGAACTCGGTGCTCGAGGAGACCCTCGCGCAGATCGGCCAGATGCAGGACCAGCTGATCCTGCAGGAGAAGATGGCCTCGCTCGGCAAGCTGAGCGCCGGCATGGCGCACGAGCTGAACAACCCGGCATCAGCTGCCCAGCGGGGCGCATCGCAGGCGATGGCCGTCTTCGCCAAGCTGCAGGAGGCGCAGCTCCAGCTCGGGCGACTCGGGCTGTACGGCTCCAAGATGGAGCACCTCCGTGAGCTCGACCGGATGGCCGTCGAGCGCGCCGACCAGCCGATCGAGCTCGGCGCGCTCGAGCGCAGCGACCGGGAGGCGGAGGTCGAGGACTGGCTCGACGAGCACGACGTCGACGACGGCGGGGAGCTCGCGCCTGCGCTCGTGAGCCTCGGACTCGACGTCGACGACCTCGACGGCCTCGCGGCGACCTTCGTCGGCGAGGAGGCCTCGGTCGTCGTCGAGTGGCTCGGACTGAAGTTCCTCATCTACACGCTGCTCTCGGAGGTCGCGGTCGGCACGACGCGGATCGTCGACCTGGTGAAGGCGCTGAAGACCTATACGTACATGGACCAGACGCCCGTGCAGGACGTCGACGTGCGCCGCGGCCTCGACAACACGCTGATCATCCTGCACAACAAGCTCAAGGGCGGCGTGCACGTCGTCCGCCGGTACGACGACGACCTCCCGGCGATCCAGGCGTATGCGAGCGAGCTCAACCAGGTGTGGACGAACCTCATCGACAACGCCATCGACGCCATGCACGGCGTCGGCACGCTGACGGTCCGCGCCCGGCGCGATGGCGACGTGGTCGAGGTGCAGATCGAGGACGACGGCCCCGGCATCCCGCCCGAGAACATGGTCGTGCTCTTCGACCCGTTCTTCACCACCAAGCCGGTGGGCGAGGGCACGGGGCTCGGCCTGCCGATCTCGCGGAACATCGTGGTGAAGAAGCACCACGGCGACATGACGGTCGAGTCGGTCCCGGGCCGGACGTGCTTCACGGTGCGCCTGCCGATCGATTCCACGCCAGGCGACGACGGAGAGGGCTGAACCGTGGCCAAGCCGGTGATCATGACGGTCGACGACGAGCCGCAGGTGCTCAACGCGATCGCCCGCGACCTGCAGGCGCGCTACCGCTCCGACTTCCGCATCGTGAAGGCGTCATCGGGGCAGGAGGGGCTCGACGCCGTGGGGGAGTACCTCAAGCGCGGCACGCCCGTGGCGCTCTTCATCGTGGACCAGCGGATGCCGGGCATGACCGGCACCGAGTTCCTGGAGCAGGCGCTGAAGCTCGTCCCCGACGCCAAGCGCGTGCTGCTCACCGCCTACGCCGACACGAACGCGGCGATCACGTCGATCAACGCGCTCGACCTCGACTACTACCTCCTGAAGCCGTGGGATCCGCCCGAGGAGCGGCTGTACCCGGTGATCGACGACCTGCTCGACGACTGGCGCGCGAGCGCGCCCCCGGTGTACGAGGGCATCCGCGTCGCCGGGGCACTGTGGTCGCCCACGACGCACGCCGTGAAGGACTTCCTCGCGCGCAGCCAGATCCCGTACCAGTGGCTCGACATCGAGAAGAACGAGGGTGCGCGCGAGCTGGTCGAGGCGTCGACGAGCGGCACGCGCAAGCTGCCCGTCGTCTTCCTGCCCGACGGCACGACGCTGTTCTGCCCCGACCTGCACGAGCTGGCCGAGCGCATCGGCCTGCGGGCGCCCGCGCAGCAGCCGTTCTACGACCTCGTGGTCGTGGGCGCCGGACCCGCCGGGCTCGCCGCCGCGGTCTACGGCGCCTCGGAGGGGCTGCGGACCGCGGTCGTCGAGCGCGAGGTGCCGGGCGGCCAGGCCGGCACGAGCTCGCGGATCGAGAACTACCTCGGCTTCCCGAACGGCATCAGCGGCGCGGACCTCGCGCGGCGTGCGGTGACGCAGGCGAAGCGGCTCGGCGCCGAGATCCTGAGTCCGCAGTCGGTCACCGGCATCCGACTCGAGGACTCGTACAAGATCGTCACGCTCGACGACGGCAGCGAGCTGCGCTGCCGCGCGCTCGTGCTCGCGACCGGGGTGTCGGCGCGCACGCTCGACGTGCCCGGCGAGGAGCGGCTGCTCGGGGCATCCGTCTACTACGGCGCCGCCGCCTCCGAGGCGGTGGCGTACAGCGGATGCCGCGTCACCGTCGTCGGCGGCGCGAACTCGGCCGGGCAGGGCGCGATGTTCCTGTCGCGGTACGCGGCCGAGGTCACCATCCTGGTCCGCGGCGACGGGCTCGAGTCGTCGATGTCGCGCTATCTCATCGACCAGATCGAGGCGACGCCGAACATCACGGTGCGGCCGCACTCGCGCGTCGTCGCGCTGTCCGGCGAGGAGCGCCTGGAGTCGGTCACGGTCAGCGACATGGGGACCGGCGGCGAGGAGGAGCTGCCCGCCGACGCGATGTTCGTGTTCATCGGGGCGGTGCCCGGCACAGGACTCGTGCGCGGTCTCGTCGAGCTCGACGACCACGGCTTCGTCCTGACCGGGCAGGACCTCGTGCGCGACGGCCGACGCCCGCGAGGGTGGACGCCCCAGCGCGACCCGTTCCTGCAGGAGGCGAGCGTGCCGGGCATCTTCGCCGCCGGCGACGTGCGGCACGACGTGATGCGACGCGTCGCCTCGGCCGTCGGGCAGGGCTCGGTCGCGGTGAGCCTCGTGCACAAGTACCTCGAGACGGTCTGAGGCGGGGCGGCGGCGTCCCCGCCCCGGCTCGAGGTCGGCTGAGGACTGTGGGTTCGCAGGATGACGTGGAGCACGCGACTCCATCGCCGGGCATGACGCGGCTCATCCTGCGTACTCGGAGCGCTCGCCGTCGCGCGACGCGAGGCATCGCTCGCGCGGCGGCCGGGTTCGCAGGATGACGTGCGGTTCACCCTCGTGGGCGAGCGGATGTCGCGGCTCATCCTGCGTACTCCGCCACCTGGGCGGCGATCGCGCCATGATGGTCGCATGGCGACCGACCCGGTGGCGGAGGCGGCCGACGCGCTCTACGCGCTCGTGCCCGAGGAGTTCACCGCGGCGCGCAACGCCCGCGCGGCGGATGCGCGCAGCGCGGGCGAGCCCGCGCTGGCGAAGGCGATCGGCGCGCTCCGCCGCCCCTCGCCCTCGGCGTGGATCGTGAACCGCCTGGCGCGCGACGAGCCCGATCGCCTGGGCGACCTCGTCGGCCTCGGCGGCGAACTCGCCGACGCGCAGGCCGCCGGCGACGGGCGGGCGCTCGGCGCCCTGGTCGCCGAGCGGCGCGAGCTCATCGGCGACCTCATGCGGCTCGCAGTGTCACTGACGGATGCCGCGGACCGCTCGCCGTCGCGCGCCGTGCTCGACGAGGTGGAGCAGACCCTGGTCGCCGCGAGCGTCTCCGCCGAGGCGGGCGCCGCCGTTGCGAGCGGCCGGCTCGTGCGCGCGCTGCGCGCGGTGGGCGTGGACGTCGACGTCGCGGGTGCGGTCGGCGGTGGCGAGCCCGGCCCGCCGCGCCGGCTCGGGCGGCGTCCGTCCGAGCGGGCCGAAGGGCGAGCGGATGCCGCCTCCCGCGACACCTCGCGCACGGATCGCGCCGATCGGGCCGCCGAGGCGGCGCGCCGGGAACGCGAGCGACTCGAGGAGGCCGCGCGACAGGCGCGCGAGCGCGCCGACGATGACGAGCACGCGCTCGCCGAGGCATCCGCTCGCCTCGAACGCGCGGAGCGAAGGTTCGACGACCTCGAGGCAGAGCGAGACGAACTCGAACTGCGCCTGTCGCAGGTGCGCGACGAGCTCCGCCCCGCCGAGCGGGAGGTGCGCATCGCGACGCGCGCCCGGGAGTCGGCCAACGCCGAGGCGGCGAGGTCGGCACGTGCTCGCGATGAGGCGCAGGCCGCGCTCGACCGTTGAGCCGACCCCGAGGCGCGGCGCGACGTCGATCCGAGTACCGTGAGCCATGGTTCCCCCCTGACCCGGCGACGGGAGCGGGCAATGGCCGAGAAGACTTGGGAATGCCGGATCGGCATCCACAAGTGGGTGCTGCAGCACGAGCCGGAGACCGGCGACCGATACTACGAGTGCGCCCGCTGTGGGAAGGAACGCTCACCCGACGGTCCGGGCGTTCCGCCGATCCCGGGCACCTGACGACGGCCCCTGCTCCCGCTCCGTCCATGGTGTGGATAACTGAGCGGGCGATCCGCTCCGTTTCTCCAAGATGGTGGCCATGTCCGACCCCGTGCGCACCATCGCCGAGCGCGTGCGCGGTCGGGTGCTCCGCGAGGGCGTCGACCTCGCGCGCGACGAGGCGATGGCCGCGCGGTTCGCCGCCGAAGAGGTGCGTCGGTACTCCGAGCGCGCGCTCGCCGGCGCGCACGCGCCGCTCGTCGACGAGCAGGGCGCGGCGCGCGAGGTCGTGGCATCCATCACCGGGTACGGCCCGCTGCAGCCGTTCTTCGACGACCCGGCCGTCGAGGAGATCTGGATCAACTCGCCGACCCGCGTGTTCGTTGCGCGCAGCGGCGTGGCCGAGCTCACCACGGTCGTGCTGTCCGATCGCGAGGTGCGCGACCTGGTCGAGCGGATGCTCCAGCACTCGGGCCGCAGGGTCGACCTCTCGTCGCCGTTCGTCGACGCGTCGCTGCCCGACGGATCTCGGCTGCACGTCGCGATCCCCGATGTCACGCGAGCCCACTGGGCGGTGAACATCCGGAAGTTCCAGCAGCGCATCCGCTCGCTGCAGCGGCTCGTCGAGCTCGGCTCGATCACCCGACCCGCGGCCGAGTTCCTCCGGATGAGCGTGCTCGCGGGCGCCAACATCCTCGTGTCGGGCGCGACGCACACGGGCAAGACGACCATGCTGAACGCCCTGCTCGCGGCGACGCGCATCGGCGAGCGGGTCGTCACCGTCGAGGAGACGTTCGAGCTCGACCTCGACGTGCGCGACCTCGTCGCCATGCAGTGCCGCCAGCCCAACCTCGAGGGCAGCGGCGAGATCACGCTCCGTCGACTCGTGAAGGAGGCGCTGCGGATGCGTCCCGACCGGCTCGTCGTCGGCGAGGTGCGGGAGGCGGAGAGCCTCGACCTGCTCATCGCCCTGAACTCCGGCGTGCCCGGCATGTGCACGATCCACGCGAACTCCGCGCCGGACGCGCTCGCGAAGCTCTGCACGCTGCCGCTCCTGGCCGGCCGGAACATCGACTCCGCCTTCGTGGTGCCGACCGTCGCATCCTGCATCGACCTCGCCGTCCACCTCGGCATCGACCGTGACGGACGGCGCCGCGTCGTCGAGATCGCGGCGACGACCGGCGCGACCGACGGTGCACGCATCGAGGTCGAGGCGATCTTCCGCCTCGACCGATCGGCCGATGAGCTCGCCTGCACGGGAGCGCACCCGGCTCGGCTCGAGAAGTTCGCAGCGGCGGGGCTCGATCCGGCGATCGTCCTGGGTGCGGCCGCGTGAGCCTCATCCTCGGTGCGACGCTCGGCGCCGGCATCGTCCTCGTGCTGTCGCCGTGGCTCTGGCCTGCGCGACGATGGCCGCTCGGCACGTCGGACGATGTCGGCGCGGGGCGCGGCGCGCTCGCCGCCGTCCGCGACGAGCTCGCGCTCGCCGGCCTGCCCGGGGTGCCGATCGCGATCGTCGTCATCGTCGGTGTCGTGCTGGCGGTGCTCGCCGCGGCGATCGCGCAGGCCGTGTTCGGCGTGCCGTTGCTCGCGTTCATCGCGGCACTGCTCGCCGCCGGAGCCATCCCGATCGTGATCAGGTCACGTGCGAACCGCCGTCGCGCCGTGAACCGAGCGATCTGGCCCGATGTCGTCGACCACCTCGTCTCGAGCGTGCGGGCGGGAATGAACCTCCCCGACGCCGTCGCCGCGCTCGCCGACCTCGGCCCCGCGGCGACTCGAAGCGCATTCGCGGGCTTCGACCGCGACTTCCGCCGCACCGGCGACTTCGGCTGGGCCGTCGACACGCTGAAGGCGCGTCTCGCCGACCCTGTCGCGGATCGCATCCTCGAGACACTGCGGATGGCGCGCGAGGTCGGTGGAACCGACCTGACCGCGGTGCTCCGCGGGCTCGCGAGCTACCTCCGCGAGGATGCCGCGCTGCGGGCCGAGGTCGTCGCCCGCCAGGGTTGGATCCGCAACGCCGCGCGCCTCGGCGTCGCCGCACCGTGGCTGCTCCTGTGCGTGCTCGCGACCAGGCCCGAGACACTCGCCTCGTACGACTCGCCGGCGGGCACCATGCTGATCCTCTGCGGTGTCGCCGTCACGATCGTCGCGTATCGGCTGATGCTCGGCCTCGGCCGACTCCCCGAGGAGCGCCGATGGTCCAGCTGACCGCGACGCCGATCGTCGCGGTCGCGCTCGGCGCGATGCTCGGGCTCGGCCTGTGGCTCATCGCGGCATCCGTTCCTCGCATCGGCCGGGCCCGACTGGTCGACCGCGTCGCGCCGTACATCACCGATGTCTCCGACGAGGCGCGTGCCATGCGCGCCAGGCCGCAATCCGACCCGGGCTCGGTCATCGGGATGCTCGTGCTGCCCGCCGCGCGGCGAGCACGTGGCATCCTGTCGTCGATCCTCGGCGGCAACGACACGGTCGCGCGCCGGCTCCGGCAGGCCGGGGCGGGTGCGACGGTCGAGCGGTTCCGCGGACGGCAACTCGTCTGGGCGGCGGCGGGCTTCGCCTCGGCCGGGCTGATCGCGCTCCTCGCCCCGACGATGGAGACGGCGCCCGCGGTGCTGCGCTGGGCGATCCCGCCGTTCGGAGCGGCGGCCGGCGCGGTCGCGGCCGACTGGATGCTGCAGCGCGCCGCGCGGCGCCGCCTCGCGCGCATCACGAGCGAGCTGCCCACGGTGCTCGAGTTCCTCACACTCAGCCTCACCGCGAGCGAGAGCATGCTCGATGCGCTCCGCCGCGTGGCCCGGACGGGCTCCGGTGAGCTCGCCCGGGAATTCTCCGGCGTGGTCGCGGCGGTCGGCGCGGGCGTCCCGATCGGCACCGCGCTCGCCGACGTGCGCGACGGGCTCGATCATCCGGAGCTGTCGCGAGCAGTCGACCAGGTGCTCGGCGCCCTCGACCGCGGCACCCCGCTCGCCGACGTCCTGAGGGCTCAAGCAGGCGACGCCCGAGCTCAGGCAAAGCGCACCATCATCGAACTCGCGGGCCGCAAGGAGATCGCGATGCTGGTGCCACTGATCTTCCTCATCCTCCCGGTCACCGTCGCCTTCGCCCTGTTCCCCGGCTACCTCGTGCTCCAGGCGGGATTCTGATGCGCCGTCGCACCCCGCAACCCGATGAAAGGACCTCGCATGCACTGCTGGATCGCTCGACGCCTCGCCGACGACCGGGGCGACGTGCCCGGATGGGTGCTCATCACCCTGATGACGGCCGGGCTGGTGATCGTGCTCTGGGGCCTCGCCGGTCCGGCACTCTCGGGCGTGTTCGACCAGGCCATCGATCGCGTCGTCGGCTTCTGAGGCGGCTCGCCGACGACCGGGGGTCCGCGGTCGCGGAGTTCGCTCTCGTGAGCGTGCTGCTCACGGCGCTCCTCCTCGCGGTCGTGCAGCTCGCCCTCGCCCTCCACGTGCGGAACACCGTGCTCGACGCTGCCGCCGAGGGCGCCCGCTACGCGGCGCTCGCCGGTTCCTCGCCCGCGGCGGGCATCGAGCGAACGCGCCAGCTGATCGACGCGGCGATCGCGGCCGAGTACGCAGCGGATGTGTCGGCCGCGACGACCACCGTCGGCGGAGTGCCGGCGATCGCCGTGACCGTTCGGACGTCGCTTCCGGTCATCGGCCTGCTCGGCCCCGGGGGCGGACTGGAGGTGACCGGTCATGCCGCGGTCGAGGCGCTCGACTGACCCCCGGCGCCTCGACATCGCCGCCGAGGCGGGCTCCGCGTCGCTCGAGTTCCTCACGGTCGGCATGATCCTTCTCGTCCCGCTCGTCTACCTCGTGCTCGCGATGGCGTCCATCCAGGCGGCGGCACTCGGCGTGGAGGGCGCGGCGCGGCAGGCGGCGAGGGTCGCCGTGCTCAGGACGGATGCCGGTGAGCCCTCGGCATCCGTCGAGCGAACCGTGCGCGTCGTCCTCGGCGACTATGGGGTCGATGCCGGCACGGCATCCGTCATGGTCGAGTGCAGCGGGCCGTGCACGGCGTCGGGCACGCGGGTGTCCGTCGCCGTGGCTGCCGCGGTCGCGCTCCCGCTCGTGCCCCAGGTGATCGCCTCGAGCGGCATCGGCACGGTGCGGCTCGAGGCGGAGGCGACCCAGACGGTGTCGCGGTTCGCGGGTGCGCCGTGAATGTCCGGTCGCCCGACGCACTGCGTGATGACGAGTCCGGTTCGACACTGCTGCTCACGATCTTCTCCGGCGTGCTGGCCCTTGCACTCGTGCTCGTGGTGACGTCGGCGACGTCGCTGTACCTCGAACGCAAGCGACTGTTCACCCTCGCCGACGGGGCGGCGCTCGACGCCGCCGAGTCGTGGCGGCTCGACGAGGTCCGCGTGGAGGGCGACGCGCTCGTGTTCGACCTCGACGAGGCATCCGTCGCTGCCGCCGCAGCCGACTACCTGGACGACGCGGAGCACTCGCTCCGCGCACTCGAGCTCGTGCGGGCCGACTCGAGCGATGGCCGCAGTGCGAGCGTGACCCTCCGAGCGATGTGGCACGCACCGATCTCGACCGACCTTCTGCCCATCACCGTGCCGATCGAGGTATCGGCCGACGCACGGTCGGTGTTCCACTGATCCCATTCGAGGCCGACCGAGGATCCGGTCGTCGCATTCCGCGTCGAATACCGCGGACGAGTCGCCGGATGCGGTGGTCCGGACGCCATGGTCGGCGGAAATGAGGACTACTCGGAACTCCGGAATGCGAGTAGGAAGGGGAGCAGGTTGGTTTCCCGAACATGGATGACGATCGGTGCAGGTCGCCGTTCGGCAGGTCGCGGAGATCAGGGCCGCGCCCGGGGGTGGGGGTTCGCCGGGCCATCCTCCGATCCGGCTCTCGATCGACATGCGGTCGCTCAGCGCGCTCACCGAGTCTCCTTCGACGCGGGGGTGGGCGTGACGTACGAAGCAGGAGAGTGCTGGCGCCTGAACCTCCTGGGCATGTGGGAGTTGTCCCGCGATGAGCGGCGCGTGCACGTCGCGTCTCGGCAGCAGCGGCTGATCGCCGCGCTCGCGCTGCTCCCCCCACGACCGCGCGTCGCGCTCGCCGGCACGCTCTGGCCGGACAGCTCCGAACGGCACGCGTCCGGCAACCTCAGGGCGGCCCTCTGTCGCATCCGGCACGAGCTGCCGGGGCTCCTCGAGCCCGGCGACGAGCCCTTGGCGCTGTCGTCGCGCATTCGCACCGACGTCACGGCCTATCGGGAACGCGTCGACCGCATCGGGACGCCCGGCTGGTCCTTCGACGCCGGCCTGCTCGACACGCTCCGAACCGTCGAACTGCTGCCCGGGTGGTACGACGACTGGATCTGCATCGAGCAGGAGCGATTCCGGCAGCAGCGGATGCGTTCGCTGCATGCCCTGATCCGTGCGCTCCTCACGCTCGGCGAGAGCTCCCGGGCACTCGAGGCCGCGCAGGTGGCCGTGCTCGCGGATCCGCTCGACGAATCGTCGCAGTCCCTGCTCATCGAGGCCCAGATCTCCTCGGGGAACCATGCGGGTGCGGCGCGGCAGCTCAACCGGTTCGAGGCGCTGGTCGAAACCGAACTCGGCGTCCAGCCGTCATCCCGGATCCGCAGGCTCGTCGAGGTCGGCGCCGTTCGCGACAGGGTCGCCCGGTCGAGTTCCTGAGCGAGCATCCTCCGCCACGACGATCGGACGGGGCGGTCGCTGATCGGACCACGCGGCGGTCACGCCGCGGTAGCGCCGCGGTAGCGCCGCGGTAGCGCTGCCGTAGCGCGGCGGTCACGCCGCGGTAGCGCTGCCGTAGCGCCGCGGTGGCGCCGCCGTCGCGCGGCGGTCGCGAGGTCGGGCGGACGATCGTGACGACGGGGCGCGATCCGCGACCCGCGAGGGAAAGGATCCGATCATGGCTCGCAAGCAGGGTTTCGAGGAGCCGACGGGCGACGAGGTGACCGAAGCTGAGGAGACCGCCTCGAACACCCAGTTCGAGGAGCCGCCGACCGAGGGCTCAGGCGACGAGCAGGCCGCCTTCGTCCCGGAGGCGTCGGGCGAATCCGATGCCTACCCGTCCTCGCTCATGGACGCGCACGAGGCGCTCGCGGGGGCGCTCAAGGAGCAGGCCCATCCCTCGGGTGCGCGAGCCGTGTCGCTCGACACGTCGACGGAGGGCATCGGGAACATCGAGGCGGTCGCGATCGGGCTCGGCGAGCCGGGCGACGGTGTGCCGGGCGAACCGACCTTGAACGTCTTCGTCGGCACCACGGTGCCGTCGAGCGTGGCGCGCGAGGCGGTCGTCGACGGTCTCGGCATCCAGGCCGCCGGCGACGTGCCGATCACGGTGCGGAAGTCCGGTGCGTTCGAGGCGCAGCAGTTCAACTTCAAGGCGCGACCCGCGCCCGGCGGCATCTCGGTCGGACACGTGAAGGTCACGGCGGGCACGCTCGGCAGCCTCGCCATCGGTCGGAACGCTCCGCGCAACAACCGACTCCTGGTGCTGTCGAACAACCACGTCCTCGCCAACTCCAACAACGCCGTCTACGGTGACTCCGTGATCCAGCCCGGCAGGTACGACGGCGGGACCTCCCCGGCCGACCGGATCGCGATCCTCGAGCGGTTCGTCCCGCTGAAGTACGGCGGGGCGACGAACTACGTCGACTGCGCGACCGCATGGGCGTGGCCCTCGCTGGTCCGTCGAGAAGAGCTGTATCGCGTGGGCAGCGGATTCGGCTACTACCGGATCGGAAGCTCGCCCCAGTATCCGACGCTCGGTGCCATCGTCGGGAAGTCCGGTCGTACGACGGAACTCACGCAGGGCCGCGTGGTCGCGACGAACTGGGCCGGTTACGTCAACTACGGCGCACCGGGGCAGGCGTACTTCAAGGGTCAGTTCGTCGTGCAGAGCACGGGCAGCTCCACGTTCTCCGCGGGTGGTGACTCCGGGTCGGTCATCTGGAAGTGGCAGGCAGGGCTCCCACCGGTCGGCCTGCTCTTCGCGGGCGGCGGCGGATACACTATCGCCAGCCCGATGCCCTGGGTCACGTACTTCCTCGACATCAACCTGTACACCTGAGTGCCCGGTTCGTCGGGGCCCGTTCGATCGGACGAGAGGGGTCCGCGATGGTCGGTATCCACCTCATCGCGCTGACCGCCCTCGCCCTGATCGCGGGATCGCGGGCGAGCGTCCCCGTCGACGGCGAGGACGCCGCCCTCCCGGCGGGACAACCGCCGCCGGGTCCGGAACCGGATCCCGTCGACGAGCTGATCGCGGCCGAGCAGGACCGACTCCTCGGCCTGTCGGGCGTGGACGGCGTCGGACACGGTCGGACGGACGAGGGCGAGGACGCCATCATCGTGTGGATCAGCGACCCGGCGGCCGCGACGTCCGTGCCGCGCGCGATCGAGGGCGTTCCCGTGATCGTCGAGCACGTCCCGGGCGGGTTCCACGCGCAGTAGGCGGCACGATTGCCCAGACCGTCGGACCTCCGGCCCGGGGCTCGGCGAGCGCGGTGCTCAGGCCGGTTCGGCCGTGAATCGGAGCCGTCGGATCATCTCCCACCGCTTCAGCAGCGCTGACGCCGACATCGAGCCGACGGGCTGCGCCGGAGGTGCCGGCACCGGCTGGGCCGCGAGCCAGGACCGAAGCGCGGTCGCGTCCTCGTCGGCACCGGCGCCCGCCACGTTCGAGACGAGCGTGTCGAGGTCGGCGCTCGGTGCCGCGGTCGCGGCCGCCGCCAGCCGCGCCGCGAAGGTCGGCCGCGCCTGGCTGAGCGCCGCCAGGAAGCAGGCCGCCTTCCGCTCCGTGGTGGGCTCGGTACCGCCCTCGAGCGGGGGCGACATCGCCAGGAGCAGCTTGCAGACGTTGACGAAGCGCTTGACCTCGCGGGGTGTGCCGGTGAGGAGCGAGTTCAGTCCCTCGATGAACGAGAACTCGTCCGGCGTGATCGTCAGGTCGCGCGCGTCGAGGTCGAGGCCGGCACCGCGAACCGCGACCATCCGGTCGACGGTGTCGAACTCGCCCTCGCCGGCGCGCAGCGCCTCCTGCTGCGGTGGCGGGGCGCCGCCTTCAGCCGGTCGGACCGACGGCACGAGCAGACCCCGAAGCAGGCGATGGCGTCCGGTCTCGTCGAGCGGGTCGATCCAGAACGGGATCTGGAAGATCTTCTCGACGTAGTCGGTCGGCGTGGGCGCGTGGCCGAGCGGACCGCCATCGGTCTTGAGCGTCGGCATCGCCTTGGCGAGGGCGCTCGTGAGCCACCTCGTGTCGACGGCGACGACGACCACGAACAGCGGGAACGCGAGCAGCAGGTTCACCGCCTCGAGCACCTCGACGACGCGCTGCGGCGGGCAGCGGTCGAGATCGTCGATGTAGAGCACGATCCGGTTCGGCGGCACGTCGCCGGGTCGCTCGCCCGGCGGGTGCTCGCCCGCGAACACGCTCGCGTTGTAGTCGGCGATGAGGCTCGACAGCTTCTCGAGGTCGTCGGCGACGGTCGACACGATGCCGAGCCGTTTGCGGTAGTCGTCGCTCGCCCGTCGTTCCGCGAGCCGGTCGGCCAGCACGCCGGCCGGGGTGAGGCCGGCGGCGATCCGCTCGACGTCGATGCCGATGGCCCGCGCCGCCTCGGCCTCCTCGGTCGCCGTGCGGAGCGCGTCGGATGCCTCATCGGCCGCCTTCTCCGCGTCGACCCTCGCCTGGCGAGCCTTCTGCTCGTGCTGCGCGAGCTTCGTCTCGACCTTCTGCAGCGCTTCATCGACCTTGGAGCGCTGCTCGTCCCGGTAGTTCGCGGCGGAACGGAGCATCGGCGTCAGGACCGCCGCGCCGGTCGTGATTGCGGCGGTTACGGCGACCGGCAGGCCGAGGTCCAACACGGCGAGCAGCACGGTGACGAGTGGCACGACGAGCGCGGCGATGGTCGCCCAGACGACCCGTCGGCGGCTCCAGAACCGGCCCTGCCGCCACGGGGCGTCGGCGGACTGCGTCCGCAGCCTGCGCACCTCGCCGACCGCGTCGGCGACGTCGGACCCCATCGCTCCAGCGACGGCATCGACCACGGCGGTGCCCGCGGCTGTGCGGGCGTGGGCGTCGAGTGCCGCCTCCACGGCGCGGGCTCGCACCTGTTCTGCGTCGTGCGCGACCTGGGACTCCTCCTGCTTGGTTGCCTCGGCCTTCGCGAGCGCGGTCCGCGCCGCTGCATCGCGCTCTGCGACGACCTGCTCCGCCTGCCGAGCCGCCTCGAGCGCCGCCTCGCGGTCCGCCTCCGCGCGTTCCCTCACCCGACTGAACTCGGAGAGTCGCCGTCGCGCCTCCGGCGACAGCTGCTCGAAGATCCGCGCGAGCAGCGCCGCCCAGAGGTCCGTCTCGACGTACTGCCACGCATTGAACTCGACGGAGACCACGTTCGGCCACACCTGGGTCGAGCCGGAGGCAGCCCCGTCCGGCGCGCTCGTGCCCGCGGTCGCGCCGCCCGCGGCATCCGCTGCCGCCGCCAGCGCGGAGAGCTGCTCCACCCGCTGCCGGATCCTGGCCATCAGGAAGCTCTTGCCGCTGCCCCAGCTGCCGAACATGCCGACCGCGAGCGGGGGGACGAGTGCCTTCGACGCGATGAGGTACGCGAAGGCGTCGGCCTCCTCGCCGACGCCGATGAAGTCGGCGCTCGGGTCGGGGCGATCGTTCGAGAACGACGGCATCGTCGCGCGACGGCGCGGGTACCGCTCGGCGAGCCAGTCGCGGATCTGGAGGCCGGCCCGGCGGGGCCCCTCGAACTTCAGCTCGGGAACGCACTCATCGCGGAAGTGGGGCACCAGCTGGCCTGCGCTCACGCCGGACCGGCTGATCGCGGTCCCGAGCCGATCGATCCACGACGTCAGGGCGAGGATCGATGCCAGGACGTTCGCGACCCGCGCCGAGCCCGTTCGCGTTCCGGCTTCGGCGAGCACGCTCGAGATCTCGACATTCCACCGTTCGGGGTCGGGCGTGCTCGGCGCCGCGGCGGCCGCGACCTGCAGCGCCTTGTGGTCGATCGCCGGGTAGTCGTCGGGCAGCAGGTCGCGAGCGGTGAGGTCGAAGTGCGCGAGGAAGCACCACACCTCGCCTTCGTCGTCCGGATGCGCGAGCAGGAGGCCGAGGAACAGATCGTCGGGAGAGATGGTGCCATCGCGTCCGCCGAGGGTCGCGAGCCCGCCGGCCCACTGCAGGGCACGGCTCACCGAGGGTGACCACGTGTCAGGCGCCGCGGTCATGGCGTCCCCGGGCTCTCGGACCCGACCGCGGGTGCGCATACCCGGCGTGCCAGGCGTGTCCGAGTGCGTCGCCCACGTGAACCAACTCCCACCATCGGGTCCCCGTACTCCCATGGTGGCACGGTGCGGGCGGAGCGAACAGACCGGGATCGACGGATGCCGGAGCTCGCGCCGCGACGCGTGCGCCGCGGCATCCGTCGCCCCGGTTCGCGTGACCGAACCGTGACCTGCGCTTCCTACGGTGGACGGATGTCCCAGCAGTCCTGGCAGAAGCTCGTCGAGTGGCCGCTCTTCATCGCGGCCGTCCTGTTCCTCGCGGCGTACTCGTGGGAGGTGATCGGCGACCTGCACGGACCGGAGGCGGTGTTCGCCGAATCCGTCATCTGGGGCACGTGGGCGCTGTTCGCGCTCGACTACGTCGTGAACCTCGCCCTCGCCGAGGATCGCCCGCGCTGGTTCGTGCGGCACCTGCTCGACCTCGCCGTCGTGGTGCTGCCGGTGCTCCGTCCGCTGCGGCTGCTCCGGGTGGTGACGATCCTCACCGTGATCGGCCGGACCGCCGGGGCGATGCTGCGCGGCAAGGTGATCCTCTACGCAGCGGGCGCGTCGGTGCTGCTCGTGTACGTCGCCGCGCTCGCCGTGCTCGACGCGGAGCGCGGCAACGGCGGGTCGATCGAGACCTTCGGAGAGGGCCTGTGGTGGGCGTTCGTGACCATCACGACCGTGGGCTACGGCGACTTCTTCCCGGTGACGCCGACCGGTCAGCTCGTCGCCGTCGGCGTCATGGTCGGCGGCATCGCACTGATCGGCGTCGTCACCGGCACGCTCGCGTCATGGATCGTCGAGCGGGTGAGCGAGACGAACGAGGCCGAGCAGGTCGCCACCAAGGCGCACATCGATACGCTCACCGCGGAGATCCGCGAATTGCGCGAGGAGATGCGCCAGCGCGCGTGATGGCGGTCGCCCGAGCCGAGTCGCCTGCACTGGCGGACCTCCCCGATCTCAGGGTTCACCCGGGCGCGTCAGCGGCATCGATGGGGGATCGTAGATGAGTAATCCTCAAGGTGGTGATCGAGATGTCCATCGTCCGAAGCACCGCGGTCGGAGTCGCCCTCGGCGCACTCGCGGTCATCGGGATCGGGCACGCGGCCCAGGCGGGCGAACCGCCCGAGGCGGTCGTGTTCCTGGTCGACACGTCGGCATCGATGGAGGGGGCGCCGCTGGTGCAGGCTCAACGTGCACTCGTGCGTTCACTGGATGTCGTCCCGGATGATCTTGCGGTGGGGCTCCGCACGTTCGCCGGCGGGTGCGACGACCCACCGGCGACGCTCGTCGATCCCGCAGTGGGGAATCGGGCAGAGCTCCGACGGGCGGTAGACGGGCTCTTCGTCTCCGGCGGCACCCCGACCGGACCCTCGTTGCTGGCAGCCGCGAGGGACCTTCCACGGGGGTCCGGCACGATCGTCCTCGTCAGCGATGGGATCGCCGAGTGCGACCCGCCGCCGTGCGTGGCGGCGGCGGCGCTGATGGAACAGGGGTTCGACATCCGGATCAACACCGTCGGCTACGCGTTCGACGGTGAACCGCCGAGCGAACTCACGTGCATCGCAGAGGCCACGGGCGGTCGCTACTTCGACGCCGACGACGAGGAGTCGCTCGTCGCCGCACTCGGCGAGGCGAGCGGGGGCGGCGGCGGGCCGCCGGCGGGGTTGCTCATCGCCGCGGCCGTCGGGGTCGGCATCGCGGTGTGGGCGGCTGCGAGGCCGACCTCGCCGTGGAACCAGCGACGCCTGGTCGCGCACCGGGTCCGGGTGTCGGCCGCCGCGGGACGCGGTGTCGCCTGGTCGCCGAGCCTGGACGCGGACGACGAGGCGCCGACCCGGTCGGTGCGCCTCGAGGTGCGACCGGGTCACTGGGAGGCCCGCATGGTGGAGGGAGAGGATCGTGGATAACGCGCAACTGGCCGTCCGAGACCTCGTGCTCGAGCCGGGTCATGTATCGGTGAGCTCCGAGGTCGCGAGGATCGCCGCGGACCGCGACGTCGGGGGCGAGGTCGCGAAGGTCGTGGCCCGCCTGGCGACGGCCGGGAAGGACTACCTCGCGGGCGAGGTCGGCGAGGTGGCCGACAGCCTGCTCGACCTCGACGTGACCGACGTGATCGCGCACTCGTGGGATCGTCACCGGGCCATCGGCGAGGCGAAGGAGTGGTCCGCGAAGAACCCCGACGGCGAGATGGTCGTGCCGCTCGTCACGCACACGGTGAAGTGGAGCTACGAGCCGAGTGTCGAGGTGAAGGTCGACGAGGTCCCGATCACGAGCATCGCGCTCGCGGTCGCGCTCGACACGACGGTGAAGGGTGCGGTGATCGCGTTCCGGCGGGGGGAGGTCGCCGATGTGCGCACGGGCACGGTCGAGGTGCGTGCGAAGGTCGAGTGCGAAGGGGTGAAGCTCGCGGAACGCACCGGGTCCTTCGACCTCCCGGGCCTCCTCGGGTTCAGCGGCGCGCCTCGCGTGGTGGCGCCGTCGGAGCCCGACCCTGCGCCTGCCGTGCCGCCCGTGCCCGCCGGGCCCGCATCGCGATACCGACCCGGCGAGATCGTGAACGGCCATCGGCTGAACGCGGATGCCACGGCCTGGGAACCCGTGGGTCGATACCGACCGGGCGACATCGTGAACGGCCACCGGCTGAACGCGGATGCCACGGCCTGGGAGCCCGTCGGCAGCTAGAGCCCTCGTCATGCAGAGACCGGAGCGGCCGGCGACCCGAAGGTCGCCGGCCCCCCCCCCGGCCCCCGCCCGCCCCGTCTCGGTGTCCCGAACGGGAGTGCGCGTCAGTCCAGCAGGTGGTCCAGCGCGCGGCCCATCCACTCGGCCCGGGTCGCGGCATCCGTGATGCCCTCGAACCCGAAGCCCGCGTAGAGCGAGCCCGGCGTGGCCACGACCGCGGCCTCCGGGAACCCGCCCGCCGTGGTGCGGATGAAGTTGTTCGGGTTCGGCGAGCTGCCCGGAGGCGGCCCCGTGATCTCCCAGCCGCCGAGGTCGGCCTCGAACGAGGTCGTGCCCTCGCCCGTGGAGACCTCGATGTCGTCGAAGAACACGCCGAGGCCCTGCGTCGCCCAGTCGCTGGCGTACGACAGCGCGACCTCGACCTGGCCGCCCGCGTAGGCGGAGAGGTCGACCGACCACTGCTGCCAGCCGCCCGAGTTGCCCGAGGCGGCGTTCCACGCACCGCCGTTCGACCCGTTCGGGTCGCAGGTGTTCTCGTCGACGAACGTCTGGTAGTAATCGAGCTGCGGGTGCAGTTCGTTCCAACCAGCCGGGCAGCTCAGGCCGGTGTCCTGCGTCGTGTGCCCGTTGCTGTCGGGCAGGGTCGTCCAGTCGTCCTGGCCCGGCGTGTGCGCCTCGACGAACGTGTAGTCCCAGTCCGCCTCGGTGTCGTACGACGTCCAGAACGTCAGCGTGGCGCCGCCGGCCGGAACGTCGATCGTGCGCATGAGCTGCTTGTACGAGACGTCGCCCAGCTGCGAGTACACGTAGTAGTCGCCCGTGTGCGGCTCGAACGGTCCGCCCGCGCGGTCCCAGCGGGCCGAGACCCAGCTGTCGAACTGCGGGTAGTCCGCCGGAGGCAGCACGCCGCTCGTCGTGATGAACGAGTTCGTGTGGAACTGGTTCTGCGCGCTGTCGCCGCCGTTGAAGCCCCAGCCGAGGCCCTCGAGCGGCACGTCCACGCCGAGCGCGTCGAGCACGTCGCCCTCGTCGTCCAAGCCGGCCGAGTCGACGGCCACGTAGGCGCCGAGCCAGTACTGCAGCACGTCGTTCGTCGCGTCGCCCGAGCCGAAGAGTGCCTTGCATCGGGCGAGCACGGCCGGATCGGCGCGGCACTGCTCATTCGCCGAGGTCGGGTCGAAGAACTGCGTGCCGAGGTTCGGCGTGTACTGGCTGCCGGCCCAGTCGCCCGTGTACAGCACCTGGCCGCCCTCGTTCATGAAGTCGCGGACGTTCAGGAGCTCGTCCATCGCCAGGCGCGAGGCGTTGCCGCCGCCCCAGCCGGGCTCACGGGTCACGATGTCGTCGCCGGTGTACCAGACGACGGCGTCGAAGTGCGAGAGCACGCCGAGCGAGTCCGCCGCGATGCGGCCACGGGCGTCGACGTCGTAGACGTCGTAGCTCGTGCCGTTCGCGTCGAGCGCGTCCGTGTAGTACTCGAGGTAGGCCGGGTCGGTCCCGCCGATGCCCGGCGAGGCGCCCGTGTAGTCCTCTGCCGCGAGCACCAGCACGTCGGCATCCGACTCCGAGACGGCCTCGTAGGTGAACGAGTCGCTCGTCTCACCGCCGCCCTCGAACCAGACCTCGACGCTGTCGCCGGGATCCGTTCCCGTGACCATGCCGCTCATCACGCGGTAGTAGACGTCCGTCGCGCCGCCGTAGCGATCGCCGCCGTCCCACTCCGAGGTCGGCGCGCTCTGCGCGGCGCCGCCGTTGATCGAGTACTTCACGGTGACGTCGCCGAGGCTGCGCTTCGCGAGGACGCGGACCTCCTGCGGGTCGCCGTAGGAGTAGTCGAACGTGAAGTTCGCCTGCGGGAGGCCGACCTTGTAGTCGTCGTCGCTCTGCAGGTAGAACGGCTTCGTCGTGATGCCGAGGTGCGACACCGGGTTCGCCGGGTCGACGGCCGACATCGCGACATCCGTCGAGAACGGAAGGATCCGCTCGAACTCCGCCTGCACGAGCGCCTCGTCGTCGGGGAAGACGAACCCGCCGCCGCTGCCGCCGTCGCTGAGCTCCGGCGTCCAGGCGAGCGTGCCGTGCGACACGTGCGCGAAGTCGGTGGTCTCGCCGTTCGTCACGTACAGCACGTCGGAGGACAGGCCCGGCTCGAAGTTCTCGATGGACGGGTTGTCCAGGTTGCCCGAGAGCGCGTAGTAGATCGGGTCATCCCCGCTCGGCGTGGCGATCTGCCAGCCCTCCGGGTACAGCAGCCACTCCCCGAAGGAGTGGTAGTTGACCTGGAACTCGGGGTTCGCCCGGTCGAACAGCGCCATCATCGCCTGCGTCTCAGGCTCGGACGCCGGCGACGGGCCGCGGTACGTCTCGCTCGAGGTCTGAGACGACGAGCCCTCCTCGTCGTACGCGAAGTGCTCCGGGTAGTTGCGGTTCGGGTCGACGCCGTCGCCGCGCGTGATCTCGCCGTTGCCGTCGTTGTCGCGGAGGTTCTTCCGCCACAGCCGCTCGGTGTCGAACGTGTACTGGTACCCGTCGGGGTTGGCGACGAGGACGAACCAGAGTTCGGTGGACTTCAGGAGGTTCTTGACCTCCGTGTCGTTCGACTTCCACTCGTCGATGTACCAGTTGAGCAGGCGCCGGTTGGTCTCCGCCGAGATCCACTCGCGCGCGTGCTGCGCCGAGCTGTAGAGCACGGCGGGACGGGAGCCGTCCTTCTGGCCCTTCGCGCCCTGCGTCACCTTCAGCGCGATGATCTCGCGGCCCTCGTAGGTCTCCCCGAGCACGACGAGCTTCACCAGCTGCGGGTTGTCCTTCGCGAGCTGGTACATCTGGTCGCGGAAGCCGCCGGGTTCGTCGTACGAACGCCAGACGTCGTAGCCCGAGGCCGCCTGCTCCGCCGCCATCTGCTTGGCGGACTTGCCGTTCTTGCCCTTGGTCACCTTCACGTCGATGCCGCGCTCGGCGAGGCCCTTCGCCTCGTCCTCGGAGAGGATGAGCTGCATCTCGACTCCGCGTCCGGATGCCTTGCTCGCGGCGATGTCGAGCCCGGACGCTGCCATGTCGGCCGCCTGCTCCGCGGTGACCTCCGCGGTGTACATGTCGAGCTCACCCACGTCGTCCTCGGCGGCGTTCGCGCCGATGGGACTCAGCATTGCCGCGGCGAGGGCCGCGGCGGCGGTTCCGAGGGCGATCCGTGTTCGGGTGGAACGGTTTCCAGTCATGACGACCCCTCCGGTCCGTCTACGGCCAGGGGGATCGGTGACGACGACGTTGTTCGTCTTGAGATCGCCACGCGTCTGGCGCTGTGCGGACCCTACGGGCCACCTTCCTGCGACCCGTCGTGCGCTGTCAAGACATCGGCCGAGGTTTCGTCGATTCCGCCGTCGATCGCTCGATTCCGCCACCATTCGGGCAGTCCCGCGATGGAATCGAGCACGGCGTCGGGCCGGATCGCTCCGCCGAGGTCGGCCGGATCGAACTTCCCGGTTCGGACGAGCACGCCGGTCAACCCCGCCCGCTGCGCGCCGTCGACGTCGGATCGGATGTCGTCGCCCACCATGACGGCCTCGTCGGGCGCCTCCGCGAGCGAGTCGACCGCGGCGCGGTAGAAGGCGGCGGCCGGCTTGCCGAGCACCACCGCGTCCCGCCCCGAGGCGTACTCGAGGCCGCGCACGAACGCGCCGACGTCGAGTCGCAGTCCGTCCTCGGCGCGCCAGTAGCGGGTGAGGCCGAGGGCGACCAGGGGGATGCCGGGATCCTCCGCGAGCAGTCGGAACGCCCGATTCATGGTCGCGAAGTCCCATCCGCTCCCGAGATCGCCGACCACGACGGCATCCGCCGGCTCGGAGGGTTCCGCACCGGCCACGCCGAGCTCGGCGAACTCCGATGCGGTCGCGTCGGGCACGAACAGCGCGGGACGACGGCACCCCTCGGCCTCGAGCCAGGCCGCGGCCGCGACGACCGGCGTGAGCACGTCGGCCGCATCGACCTCGATTCCCATGCCTGCCAGCTTCGCGACGATCTCGCGCCGCGGGCGCGACGTCGTGTTGGTCACGAACCGGTGGGGGATGCCGCGCTCGACGAGCCACGCGACCGTCGCCGCGCCCCCGCGCACCGGCTCGTCCCCGACGTAGAACACCCCGTCGAGGTCGAGCAGCACGCCATGGACGCTCACACCCCGGTCCTGCCCTTCAACCCGGTGCCGCCCGCGATCGAGCGCATCACGAGCGCGTCGATCACCGGCAGCGCCGAGGCGCGCAGCGCCCACCGCCGGAGCAGCAGCCGGAACCGGTCGGGGGGCAGGAACGTGTTCGCCGCGCGCCGTCCGGCGGCCTGCTTCTCCTCGACGACCGGACGCCACCGGCGCTCGTACTCGCCGAGCGCTGCCTCGATGGACGCGGCGTCACGGCACGGCCCGACGAGATCGGTGAGCAGCTCGGCGCCGGCGATCGCCATCGACGCGCCCTGCCCGGCGAGGAGCGAGACGGCCTGGCATCCGTCGCCCGCGAGCACGGTGCTGCCGCGGTGCCAGCTGGGGAGCACGACCTGCGCCACCACGTCGTCGTAGGGATGCGCCGGGCAGCGTTCCAGCAGGCGGTCGATCGGGCTCCACAGCCCGCCGAACACGCGGCGCAGCCTCGTCGGCGCGTCCTCGTCGGGGTCGACGCCCTCCTGCGCGTCCTCTCGGTAGGCGAGGAACGCGGCGACCCGTCCGTCGCGCAGCCCGTAGATGCCGGCCTGGCGGTCGACCGTGTCGGTGAGCACGAACCGCCCGTCGAACTCGGCGTGCAGGTCGGGCGCGCCGTCGATCACGTACGCCGCGGCACGCAGCCCGAGCGGCCGCACGAACTGCGTCTCGTCGCCGAACAGGGCCTCCCGCACGCCAGAGTGCACGCCGTCGGCGCCGATCACGAGGTCGGCGCCTGCGAGCCGTGCGCCGAGTTCCGTGCCGGAGTCCGCAGCCTCCGACGCGCGGTACGGCACCCCGTAGTGCACGCGCACCGAGCCGTCGGGCGCGTCGCCGATCGCGTCGAGCAGCACGAGCTCGAGGTCCGGTCGCATGAGGCTGAGCAGCCGGCCGCCCAACGCCGACGCGAACGCGTCGTAGTCGATGCTCGCCGTCCGCCGACCCGAGCGGGCGTCGACGTACTCGACGGAGCCGATGCGGTACGAGGCCTCGCGGAGCCGCGGCAGGATCCCGATGCGCTCCGCGGCGTCGAAGCCCAGGCCGAAGAAGTCCATCATGTAGCCGTCGGCACGCGGGCCGTCGGCCCGCTCGACCACGTCGACCTCCCATCCGGCGAGCGCCAATTGTCGCGCGCTCGCGAGTCCCGCGATCCCGGCACCGATGACCGCAGCCCGCACCTCGTCTCCGCTCCGGCCGTGGCGAACCCACCGCCCGGTGCCGACGCTACTCCGGCCGCGCGCCCCGTCGCGGGCCATCCGGCCCGTGCGGCGCGACGCAGCCCCCGCTCCCTAGCCTCGGGGGACGGCCTCCAGGTCGCGGAGCGCGTGCTCGGCGACGGTGACGCCGGCAGCCGTGGAAGCTGCGACGGCTCCGTCTCGCAGTCGGTCGAGTTCGGCTGGGATCGCGCGGTTCGCGATCCCGTGTTCCGCCACGGTCCAGATCGCGGCGTACCGCATCGCGCCGTACGCGCAGAGCCGGCGGGTCAGTTCTCCGATCGCCTCGAGGTTCGCGAGCTCGTCCGCTCGCGGTGCGCGTGCCGCCCATCGGTCGTTCAACTCCGACGCCGCCTCTACCTCCTCGGCCGAGGCGCCCGAGAAGATGGTGCCCGTGATCTTCTGCGCCATCTCGGCGTGGGTGACGGCGAGCGCGATTACATCCCAGCGTGGAACGGGGTCTCGCCCGCGGGTGTATTCGATGCACGACCGCGCGTGTCGGAGCAGGTCGCGCGGGAGCCCCGCAGACCAGACATAGCAGACGCCGGCGAGCTCGCGGGGGAACCCCACGACACGAGCCTCGAGGATCGCCGCCGCGCCCGCGGCGTCGAGCCGCTGGACTTCGACGATGGTGTCGAACGTGGAATCGAACGCATCGCGCTCACCGGTCTCGCGCAGGTCGAATGCCCGAAGCGCTTCGTCGGAGAGCGTCACCGCGACATGGACGTTGGGGATGTGCAGGAGGTCCTTCATACCGTTGACCGTGCCGAGCAGTGCGTCCCGGGTGGGAAGCTTGTCGAGCTCGTCGATCGCGATGAGGAACGGCCCGTCACCCGACTCAGCACCGAGGGCTCGGAGCGCGTCCCGGAGTCCGTCGACGATCCGCGCGCGGCTGAGGTCACGCGTCGTCCTGCTCCTCGACCGTTCGGCGGAGAGGTCCGCCGGTCCGCCGACGCGGGCACCGACCGAGTCGGACTCGGAGAGCTCGAATCGGAGCTCCTCGACGAGCTGGTCGAGGATCGCGCCGCCCGTGCCTGCTCCGGCGCGCCCGAGCGATCGCGCGACCCGGTCGGGGACGGGGCCGAGCAGCAGCAGCGCCGCAGCGGCGATGAGCAGCCCCACTCCGAGAGCGACCGGCCACTGAGTCGCGATCGTCTCGAGGACGTCGATGGACGGCAGGATCGTGAGCACGATGAGCATGATCGCCGCGATCGCGAGCGACCCGGCGGCCACCGCGATCAGACCACGGCGGACTGATCGCCGCCGTGCGCCGCCCGCCCGGTCCAGACGAGACGAGCGAGGGCCACGAATGCTCGCATGGAGTTCGTACACGAGCGAGCGAAGCAGGTCGACCGTGTCGTGCTCGACCGGCGCCGGGATCAGGACAGCCTTCCCCGATGCGTCGCGCGTGCGTTCGCACACCGCCCGAAGGAGCGTGGACTTGCCGACCCCTCGGGGGCCAGTGATGCCGATCGCCGAGGTGTCGTGGTCCGTGATGAACCGGAACACGCGGTCGATGGACGACGACGGCACGACGTTGTCGACGTCGATCTCGATCAGGCGGGGCGCGGAACTCGGGAAGGGGGCGGCACCGGCCTCGACGAGCGACCCCGCCGCTCGCGTGTACGCGCGGCTCACCGCAGCCTCCACCCAGCTGCGCAGCTCGATGTCCACGAGCGACTGCCGGTCGCGACGCCGTCGCGCGATCGATCGTCGCAGTCCGCGCCACCATGCCAAAGCTCCGACGACCGGTGCGCTCAGAACCAGCACGGTGACGATCCCGAACGTCTCCAGGGATCTCTCGGTCACGGCCAAGGAGATCGCTCCGAGGAGCATGATCGCGAACAGCAGCCCGAACCCGATGAGGAGGATGAGGGCGATCACCGAGAGGATGACACGCGTGCGGATCTCGCCGTCGATGATCCGCTCCGCTCGCTGGAGGTCGACGACCTTCGCTTCCATCTCGCGTCGGATGGCGGGCAGGTCCTCCGCGACCACCTTCGCGCGGATGTCGGCATCGAGTTCGCCGTAGGCGCCGAACTCTTCCCGAGACGCCACTCGTGCGAGTGCGTCCTCGAGTTCGACTGGCCCCCCGACCGTCATGCGCGGATCATAGCGGAGTGTTGCAGGGGCGGCGACGTGTCGGCCGGTACGTCCGATATCGCAGGCCGGCGCTCGGACGCATCACGTGTCGGCCGCAGGTGTCCACGCCTCGTCCGGCTCGGGCGGTCCGGGTGACGGGTGCCGCGGCGCACGCGGCAGGTACCGCGGGATCCACCGCCACAGCAGGCCCGCGCCGACGAGGCCGAGCACCCCCATCGCCGCGGCCGCCGCCATGATCGAGACCGCGGACGTGATCGCCGAGATCGCGAGCGGCGCGGCGGCGCCGCCGGCGTCGGCGATCGTGCGGAACGCGCCGAGGAAGGGCGCCGGGTTCGAGGCGGGAGCGAGGTCGGCCCCGAGGGTCAGGATGACGCCCGACGAGAGGCCGTTCGCCACGCCGAGCAGCATCGCCGCGCCCGTGAACCACGCGACCGCGCCGGGCAGGTCGTGCGTGACGGACAGCACGAGGTGCCCGGCGGCGAGCCCCACGAGGCCCGGGATGGCGCTCCAGAGGCGCCCGTGCCGGTCCATCACGTGACCGCTCACGTAGAACAGCGTGAAGTCGATCGTCGCGGCGATGCCGATGACGAGCGCCGCGGCATCCGGACGCATGCCGAGCGAGACCGCCCAGAGCGGAAGGATGACGATGCGGCTGGCTCGGAGCGCGGCCAGCAGCCCGATCCCGCTGCCGATCCGCGCGAGCACCCCGCGATGGGCGACGACGGCGTGACGGATCCCGCCTGCGGCATCCGCTCGCCCCTGCTCGTCGGTCGCGCCGCCGGCCCCGTTCCCGACGGATGCCGCGCGCACGGCCGCCGCGGCGCCGAACACGCGTTCCGGGTCGGGCAGGACCAGGAGCACCGCGACGACCGCCGCGCACGAGACGACGAGGACCCAGAACACCGCCGTCGCCGAACCCGTCCACGCGATGATCGCGGCCGCGGAGAACGGCCCGATCGCCCAGCCGCCGCGGAACACGCCCGCGAGCGTGGACAGCGCGCGGGCGCGCACGCGCGCCGGGACGTAGCTCGTGAGGAACGCGTGCCGGGCGAGCCCGAACACGGCCGTCGCGAGCCCGAGCAGGAACACGCCGACCGCAAGCGCCCACGTGGTCGGGACGAGGAGGGCGAGCAGCGTGCCCGCCGAGGCCAGCGCCGACGCGCCGATCATCGCGGGGCGTTCGCCGGTGCGGGCGACGAGCCAGCCGGCCGGCAGGTCGCCGACGAGCCCGCCGACCATCAGCATCGCCGCGATGAGGCCCGCGAGCGCGAGCGACGCCCCGCGGTCGACCGCGACGACCGGGATGACCGGCACCAGCGCGCCCTCGCCGAGCGAGAACAGCAGCGTGGGCAGGTACGCGGGGAGCACGATCGACCGCCACGAGAAGGGCGCGGCGGTATCGGTCATCCTCCCGATGCTAGGCCCGAGCCGCCGTCGTACCAGGCGAGCACACGGAGCGCCCGCAGGGTGTTCCAGCGGCTCGGCTTCCCGTCGCCGTCCTCCATCTCGAAGTGCCGGAGCCCGGGGTGGGTGTGCTGGAGCGGCCAGCGTCCGTCCGCGCGGCGTCGTCGTCGTACGAGCTCGATCGCCTCGCCGCACCGGGCATCGGGAGCGCGGCCGGTCGAGCGGAGGTGGTCGAGGGCGCGCAGCACGTCGTAGTGCCATTGCGGAGGGAACGAGAACCGGGTCCACGACTCCCGGATCACCTCACCCGTCGAGCGCGAGCGGAACAGCCGGCGCTCCAGGAGGTACTCCTCGCCGCGCGCCCGCGCGGCGGCGACCGAGGGGTCGGGCGCGATCGATCTCTCGAACTCGAGCAGGGCCTCGAGCGCGAGGATCGTCGTGTTGAACGACGACCGGTGCGAGCGTCGTGGCGCCTGGCAGTTCCATCCGCCGTCCTCGAGCTGCTCGCCGAGCAGCCGGTCGAGCAGGCCGTCCACGAGCGGCCCCGTCTCTCGGAAGTAGGCACCGAGCACGAGCACCATGCTGTTCACGCAGGTCTCCCATTCGCCGCCGAAGAACGGCGCGCCGCCCCGCCCGTCCCAGGTCACGCCCTCGCGGACCCGTTCGAGGGCGCGGGCGGCCTCGGGGGATCCCGGGTCCAGCCCGAGCAGCCGGAGCAGCAGGAGGGTGTAGGTCGTCGACACCCACTTCGGCGAGTAGGTCCCGCCGCCCCATCGGCCGTCCTCGCCCTGGAGCGCGAGCAGCCGCGCTCCCCACCCCGCGCGTGCGACGCGCGCGCGCTCGGCGGCGACGGCGTCGTCGGGCGCGTTCGTCAGGTCGCGCATGACCTGCCACCGGATCGCGGGGTCGGCGTCGAGCAGCCATGCCGTGACATCCATCGCCCGCCACCCCCGTCGTCGATCGCGTCGAGTCTGCCCCGTCCCGCCCAAGCCGGGCGGGACGTCCGACCCGAGACCCGCGCAGGTCGCTCACGGGTGGGGCCACTAGGCTGGACGGGACATGTTGGATCTTGACCTCACGCAGGAGATCGCCTCCCTGCGCAGCACCTTCAGCGACATCCGCGCCGTCGTCGACGTCGACGCCCTCAAGGCCGACATCGCCCGGCTCTCCGAGGAGGCCGGCGCGCCGTCCCTCTGGGACGACCCCGCGAACGCGCAGAAGATCACCAGCGCGCTCAGCCACCGCCAGACCGAGCTCAAGCGCGTCACCGAGCTCGAGCGCCGCATCGACGACCTCGAGGTGCTCGTCGAGCTCGCGAACGAGATGGAGGACGAGGACTCCGCCGTCGAGGCCCGCAAGGAACTCTCGGCGCTCGAGGAGACCGTCAGTCAGCTCGAGGTGCAGACGCTGCTCGACGGTGAGTACGATCCGCGCGGTGCGGTCGTCACGATCCGCTCGGGCGCCGGCGGCGACGACGCCACCGACTTCGCCGAGATGCTCATGCGCATGTACCTGCGCTGGGCTGAGCGGCACAAGTACCCGGTCAAGGTCATGGACACGTCCTACGCGGAAGGCGCCGGCATCAAGTCCGCGACGTTCGAGATCGACGTGCCCTACGCCTACGGCACCCTCTCGGTCGAGGCCGGCACGCACCGCCTCGCCCGCATCAGCCCGTTCGGCTCGGCCGACAAGCGGCAGACGAGCTTCGCCGCGGTCGAGGTCATCCCGGTGATGGAGGAGGCCGTCGAGGTCGACGTCCCCGAGAACGACATCCGCGTCGACGTGTTCCGCTCGTCGGGCCCCGGCGGGCAGTCGGTCAACACGACGGACTCGGCCGTGCGCCTCACGCACATCCCGACCGGCATCGTCGTCTCGATGCAGAACGAGAAGTCGCAGATCCAAAACCGCGCCGCGGCGATGCGCGTCCTCCAGACCCGCCTGCTGCTGCTCAAGCGCGAGGAGGAGGCGGCGAAGAAGAAGGAGCTCGCCGGCACCATCACGGCGAGCTGGGGTGACCAGATGCGCTCCTACTTCCTCTACGGCCAGCAGCTCGTGAAGGACCTGCGCACCGGCTACGAGGTCGGCAACCCGGCGACCGTGTTCGACGGCGACATCGACGGGCTCATCGCGGCCGGCATCCGCTGGCGCAAGCAGAAGGACGACTGAGCCGCCGACGCGGCATCCGGGCCGTCGCGCGATGCGATCGCACGGGACCTTCGGCACCGGCCGCCCGTGATCGCGCGGCCTACCCTCACCCCAGTGGGACCACGAGCGTCCCGCGGGGGGAGTGGGCATCATGCGCGTGCTGGTCGCGTACTCGAGCAAGTACGGCGCGACGCGGGGCATCGCCGACCGGATCGCCGATCGCCTGCGCGACGCCGACCACGAGGTCGACATCGAGCACTGCGACGACGTCGAGTTCCCCGAGGGGTTCGACGCCTTCGTCATCGGCAGCGCCACGTACCTGGGCAAGTGGCGCAAGGAGGCTCGGCGCTTCGTGCGGCACAACCACAAGCTGCTCGCCACCCGGCCGGTCTGGCTGTTCTCCAGCGGACCGCTCGGGACCGAGCGCGTCGACAAGGACGGCAACGACGTGCTCGCCGGGGCCGCCCCGAAGGAGTTCGCCGAGTTCGAGGAGCTCATCCACCCGCGCGGCACGATGGTGTTCTTCGGGGCGCTCGACACGGAGCACCTCAAGGGGCGCGACCGCATCGTGAGCTGGATGCCCGAGAACGACGCGCTGCCCGCGGGTGACTTCCGCGACTGGGACGCGATCGACGCGTGGGCGGGCAAGGTCGCGTCCGAACTCGCCGCGCTCCCCGCCTGACCGAGCGGGTCGGCGGCCCGGCGTTTTCCGGTGTCGCTGCCCCGTTTCGAGCGGATGCCGCCTACGCTCGAACCCGATGATCCGCTTCGACTCCGTCACCAAGTCCTACCCCGGGCAGACCCGACCCGCCCTCGACGGGATCACGGTCGAGATCCTGCGCGGGGAGTTCGTGTTCCTCGTCGGGGCGTCGGGATCGGGCAAGTCCAGCTTCCTGCGACTGATCCTCAAGGAGGACCGGCCGACGGCCGGCCGGATCCACGTGCTCGGCCAGGACCTGCGGTCCATCTCGACGCGCAAGGTCCCGTACTTCCGGCGCAGCCTGGGCGTCGTCTTCCAGGACTTCCGCCTGCTGTCGAACAAGAACGTCTTCGAGAACGTCGCCTTCGCCCTGCGCGTCATCGGCAAGTCGCGCGGGTACGTGCAGTCCGCGGTGCCCGAGACGTTGAAGCTGGTGGGCCTCGACGGCAAAGGCAAGCGGATGCCCCATGAGCTCTCCGGCGGCGAACAGCAGCGCGTCGCGATCGCGCGCGCCATCGTCAACAAGCCGCAGATCCTGCTCGCCGACGAGCCCACGGGAAACCTCGACCCGGTCACCAGCGCCGGGATCATGACGCTCCTGGAGCGCATCAACGCGAGCGGCACGACCGTGGTCATGGCCACGCACGAGGCGGGCATCGTCGACCAGATGCAGCGACGCGTGATCGAACTGAGCTCCGGCGAGGTCGTGCGCGACGAGCGCAGCGCGGGCTACGCGGTCGGCGTCGTGCTCGCCCCGACCACGTCGGTCGTCGGCGCGATCCCGGGCGACGCGGTTCCGTCGGACCTCGCGGCCGCAGCACTCGCCGCGGTGGGCACGGAGTCCGCCGAGGCGACCGGTTCCGCAGCGGACGTCGAGGTCGTGCCGGTCCCGGCGAGCGCCGCACCGTCGACCTCGACGGCGGACGGCGCGGCGGCCGACGCGCTCGTCGCCTCCGTCCGGGCCGAGGAGGCGCTGCACGCGATCGAGGCCGACGCGGATGCCGCGGCGTCCGACGCCGAACCCGAGCCGGCCCCGTCGAAGCGACCCGCGGCGAAGAAGAAGCGCCCCGCGGCGAAGGCGAAGGCGGAGGCGAAGGCGGAGGCGGTCGAGCAGCCCGCGGACGAGGCCTCCGTCGACACCCCGATGGACACCGGCACCGTCGGCGTCGCCGCACCCAAGGTCACCCGCAAGGTCATGCAGGACGCGCCGCCGCTCTACGTGGAGCCCGAGGAGCGCGACGCCGTCACCGACGAGGCCGCGGAGATCACGGCCGCCGCGACCATGCCGATCGAGCCGTTGCCGCCCACGGGCGCGGGCGACTCCGACGACGACGACGACGCCCGCGATCGTCCGCCCGGCAGGCCGGCCGCTCCGGTGAGCACGAAGTCCGCGCACCTCACGCTCGCCGAGCGCCTCGGCCTGCGGAGCCCCGCCGGACCGCGCGCCGGCGACGACGACCAGGAAGTGGGGCCGGTGAAGTGAGGGTCGGTCTCGTGCTCGCGGAGGCGGCGAACGGCCTGCGCCGCAACGCCACCATGGTCATCTCGGTCGTGCTCGTCACGTTCGTCTCGCTCACGTTCGTCGGCACCGCGGCCCTGCTGCAGCTGCAGATCGCCCAGATGCGCGGCTACTGGTACGACCGCGCCCAGGTGGCCGTGTACCTCTGCACGGCCGTCTCGACCACCGAGGGCTGCATCGACGGCGAGGCGACTCCGGAGCAGAAGGAGGCGGTCGAGGCGCAGCTGCGCGGCGACACGCTGGCGCCGTTCATCGACGAGTACTACTTCGAGGACCGCGACCAGGCGTACGCGAACTTCCAGGAGCAGTTCGCCGGCACGCCCGCGGCCGACTACGTCACGCCCGACGTGCTCAACGAGACGTTCTGGGTGAACCTCACCGACCCGTCGCAGTCGGCGGTGCTGGTCGAGAGCCTGGCCGGCCTGTCGGGCGTCGAGCAGGTCGTCGACCAACGCCGGTACCTCGACCAGATCTTCGACGTGCTGAACGCGGCGAGCTACACGGCGATCGCGGTCGCCGCGGTCATGCTCGTGGCGGCGGCGCTGCTCATCGCCACGACGATCCGGCTCTCGGCGTTCTCGCGCCGCAAGGAGCTCGGCATCATGCGGCTCGTGGGCGCCTCCAACCGTTTCATCCAGACCCCCTTCGTGCTCGAGGGCATCTTCGCGGGGCTGCTCGGCTCGCTCCTCGCGGGCGGCGCGGTCGTCGCGATCGTGACCTTCTTCGTGCAGGGCTACCTCGCCGAGTCGCTCTCGTTCACGTTCGTCGGGCTCGATGACGCGCTGCTCGTCGTGCCGCTGCTCGTCGCCGTCGGGGTCCTCCTGGCGGCGGTCTCGGCGGCGATCGCGATCCGGCGGTACCTGCGGGTCTGACCCACGCGCGGCACCGGGCCGCGGGCGACGGATGCCGCGACCGCCGGTAGACTGAAGGGCTTGCCGGCGATCGCCGGCGGCATCCGTCATCGAAGCGAGGAGTGGACCGTGCCCAGGGAACGCGGTGAGAAGGTCGTGGCGACCAACCGCAAGGCGCGCCACGACTACCTGATCGAGGACACCTACGAGGCCGGCATCGTGCTCTCGGGGACCGAGGTGAAGTCGCTCCGACAGGGGCGGGCGTCGCTCGTCGACGGGTACGCCTTCATCGACGGCGGCGAGATCTGGCTCGACGCGGTGCACATCCCCGAGTACACCGAGGGCACGTGGAACAACCACGCTCCGCGGCGCAAGCGCAAGCTGCTGATGCACAAGCAGGAGATCGTGAAGATCAGCCACAAGACGAAGGAGGGCGGCTACACGCTCATCCCGCTGTCGCTGTACTTCAAGGACGGTCGCGCGAAGGTGGAGCTCGCGGTCGCCAAGGGCAAGCGCGAGTACGACAAGCGGCAGGCGCTCCGCGAGCGGCAGGACAAGCGCGAGGCCGAGCGCGCCATGGCGAGCCGCCGGAACCTGGGGGACTAGCCCCCGTCGGGCGGCTCAGCCTGCGATCTCGCGGAGCGCGTCCATGTGAGCGGCGAACGCCGCACGGCCCTGCGGGGTCATCGCGAGCCACGTGCGCGGGAACTTGCCGACGAAGCCCTTGCGGACGGCGACGTAGCCGGCCGCCTCGAGCGCCGACGCCTGCTTGCTGAGCGCCGAGTCGCTGAGCTCGACGGCGTCGCGGACGAACCTGAACTCGGCCTCGTCGGCTGCTGCGAGCAGCGCCGCGATCGAGAACGGAACGGGCCGTTGCAGGAGCGGGTCGAGCCGGTGCCGCGGATGCCCGGAATCCTCCGGCTCAACCACGGACCACGACCAGTTCGCGCACCGATCCCCACATGGGCGGTGCCGCCGTCGCGACGGCGGCGACGGCGAAGTAGGCGGGGACGCCGGGGAAGAGGAGCAGGCCGAGCGTCAGCGAGATGCCGAAGGCCGCGCCCCAGCCGCCCACGGCGAAGCCGAAGCGTCGTGAGAAGCCGAGGCTCGCGGCGCCCATGCGTCGCAGGTGCACGACCGAGAGGACGCCGAGCACAGCGGCGAACGCGATCGACAGCGCGAGGATCTGCGTCTCGTCGCTGCGGTCGTACCAGCCGAGCGCGAACAGGTAGATCGCCGAGGCGGCGGCGAGGCCCGTCAGCCACGCGGAGGCGGATGCGGAGCCCTGGACGGCGACCCGCCGCACCGCCGTCTCGGCCTCGCGCACGAAGGCGGCCGCGTCGGCGGGCTCGGGGAGGTCGGCGGCGGAGGAGTCGTTCGTGGACATGGCGTGAGCATAGCAAGTACTTGCGCGTATGGAAAGTACTTTCGCTGAATCGAGCGGAGGGCCGCACCCCCTCACGGCGTGCTGACGGCGCGGCGGGCTAGACTCCGCCGCGTGGAGATCTCGACGCGCATCCCGGTGCCGGGTACGTACAACTTCCGTGACGTCGGCGGGCTGCCCGCGCGCGACGGAACGGTCCGGTCCGGTCGACTCTTCCGCTCCGACGGACTCCACCGGCTCGGCCACGACGGACGGGCGGCGCTGCGCCGGCTGGAGGTCGGCGTGATCGTCGACCTGCGCGACGAGAACGAGGCGCGGGCCATGCCCGACGACCTCGACGGGCTCGACGTCGAGGTGCTGCGGCTGCCGGTCTTCGAGGGGTCGGGTGCGTCGCAGGGCGGGCGGGGCATCTCGCTCGAGGCGCTCTACCAGCGCATCGTCACCACGCACTCGGCCGTCGTGGTCGAGGCGCTGCGCGAGATCTCGAGCGCCGGCGACCGCGCCGTCGTCGTGCACTGCACCGCCGGCAAGGACCGCACCGGCGTCGTCGTCGCGCTCGCCCTCCTCGCGGCCGGCGTCGACCGCGAGGCCGTGATCGCCGACTACGCCCTCACCGAGGGACACCTCGCCGGGGAGTGGCTGGAGGAGATGGTCGCGCTCATCGGCGACTACGGCGTGCCCGACACTCCCGAACTGCGCGTCCTCATGGGCGGAAGCCCGCGCGAGGCGCTCGAGTCCGCCCTCGAGGAGGTGGAGCGCAGCCACGGGACGGTCCGCGAGTACCTCCTCGCCTCGGGGCTCGCCCACGACGAGCTCGCCGCGCTCGAGGCGTGGCTCATCGCCCGCGACTGAGCTCGGGGGGCGAGGCCGCCGGCGTGTCAGCCGGCTGCGAACCGCGCGTCGACGGATGCCTCGACCACGAGCCTCGCCGGCGCGAGCTCCGGTGCGGGCCCGGAGTCCGCGACGTCCATCGCCATCGCACGCATCGCGACCGCCTTGTGCGCCCGGGGGATCGGCTGGGCCTCCAGCAGGCCGTGATCGGCGAGCTCGACCGGTGTCGGGGAGCCGAGCCCGAGCGCCTCGGCGTAGACCGCGGCCTTGCGCACCGCATCGGCGACCGCCGCCCGCTGCGCCGCCTCCTGCACGCGCGAGCGCGTGGCATCCGTCAATCGCCAGTCGACGCCCTGCACCGTCACCTCGGACGTCGAGGAGACGGTGCCGACCCAGTCGCCGAGCGCCTCCAGGTCGCGGAAGACGACCTCGAGGTCGGCGGAGGCCTGGTGCACGAGGGGCAGCTGCCGGCCCTGGTCGTTCCACGGGCGATGCGACCAGACGCGCAGCTGCGCCGCCGACCACGACTCGAGCACGCCCGCGCCCTCGAGTTCGCGGATCTTCGCGAGCAGGCGCTCATGCGCAACGTCGACCGCCGTGAGCACGCGGTCGCGGTCGGCGCTGCTGGACGACACGGTGAGCGAGACCGCGCCGAGTTCCGGTTCGACGCGCTCCTCGGCGCGCCCGGTGACGGCGATCGTGGTCGGCATGCGGGACCTCCCGGCGGGTGCGGCCGCGCGGGGCGCGGCATCGGTCGGCCGCGCCCGGGCGCGGCCGACCTCAGCATACGTCGGCCCCTCCGTCG